>JAOATK010000026.1 GCA_030158115.1 Legionella sp. | reverse complement strand
CCTCGAGATTAAGCTTTTTCACTTACAATTTAAAGATACAAGCCTGGATGCAGTGGAGCACATCCGGGGAGTTGTGCCACTGAATTCCCGGATTACGCGTTGCTGCACTAGGCTACATTTTTATGATAAAGCAGCTACGTCCGTGCGTGCATACATGTCATCAAAGCGCTGAATGTCGTCTTCACCTAAATAAGCACCACTTTGTACTTCAATAACATAAAGCGGTTCAGTGCCTGAATTGCTTAAACGGTGTAATGTTTTTTGAGCGATATAGGTGGATTGGTTAACAGATAAAGAAATGGTTTCTGTTCCATTCACAACGTCTGCTGTTCCGGCTACAACCACCCAGTGTTCTGCCCGATGCTGATGCATTTGTAAGGATAATTTGGCCCCAGGCTTGACCATTAATCGTTTTACTTTAAACGCAGGACCTTCGGCCAGAATCTCATAATATCCCCAAGGGCGTGATACACGCTGATGGTCTTGGGTTAGCTGGTGATGATCTTTACTTAAGGTTGCGACCAACTCTTTAACTTGTTGGGAATATCGTTTATCAGCAACTAAAATAGCATCTTGAGTCGCAACGATGATTTGATCCTGAATACCTACAGTCGTGACTAAAATATCCGTGCTATGAATCAAACAATTATGACTTTCTTGAGCAATTACTTTTCCAGTCACGGTGTTGCCATATTTATCTGCTTCATTAGCATTAGCATTAGCTACCGCAGTCCAACATCCCAAATCACTCCAGTCCATCGCCACAGGAATCACCACCGCCTTATCTGTTTTTTCCATAATAGCGTAGTCAATTGATTCGGCTTCACAGTGGGAAAAACTTTCGCCATTTAAACGTAAATAATCATGTTGATGGTGGGCTTGTAAGGTTGCTTGGTGACTGAAATGATACATCTGAGGATGATGTTTTTCTAACTCATCTAAATAAACTCCAGCACGACAAACAAACATGCCGCTATTCCAAAAATAATTACCACACTGAATGAAGTCAGACGCTACCTCGGCACTTGGTTTTTCTCGAAAACTCAAAACATGTTGTACCCGGTCGGTTAGAGCCAGACCCGCTTCAATATAACCATAACCAGTTTTAGGACTGTCTGGATGAATTCCAAAGGTAATCAGCGCCTCATGTTCTGCAGCATATTGCCCGCCAATAAGCATGGCTTCTTTCCATGCCTTATCATCCGCAATCCAATGATCGGAAGGTAAAACCAACATAACCGCGTCGCGACCTACCATCTTGGACAAATAATGCGCGGCACAAGCAATTGCTGGAGCAGTATTGCGCACACAAGGTTCTAAAAGATAAGTAATGGGCTGATTAAAGTCTTGCAGTTGTTCTTGGCATAAAAAATAATGTGCGTCGTTGCTTACAATCAGCAAATTACTCTTCATAATGCTCTGGGCTCTTTTAACTGTTTGTTGTAAAAGAGATAATTCCCCATTAAGAGCCAAAAATTGTTTGGGGTAATTTTGGCGTGATAAAGGCCATAAACGGGTACCTGATCCCCCGGCAAGAATAACTGGATAAAGAGTGGTCGTCATAGAGCCTCTTGTTGTGGCATAATTAGCAGCATTTTAACAATATTTTTAAAGAACGGGCAATGAATAATTTTTCAACAAAGAAAAAAGCAGTGGTTTTATTATCTGGTGGATTGGACTCAACAACTTGCCTTGCCTTGGCTAAATCCCAAGGGTTTGCCTGTTATGCGCTGAGTTTTTCATACGGCCAAAGACATCGCTCCGAATTACTTGCTGCGGCGCGTATCGCACAGCATTATCAGGTGGTAGAGCACAAAATTGTCCCCTTAGATACGGAATTATTTCGTCACTCTGCTTTGACAGATTCAAGGATTGATGTTCCTGAGTTTGAAGAAAGCACTGAGATCCCAGTGACATATGTCCCAGCCCGAAATACCATTTTTTTATCGATGGCCCTTGCTTTTGCAGAATCAATTGGTGCACGAGACATTTATATAGGTGCCAGTTCTGTGGATTATTCACATTACCCTGATTGTCGCCCAGAATTTATCGAGGCCTTTCAAGTTTTGGCTAACCTTGCAACAAAGGCCGGGGTCACCGGTAACCCATTTACCGTACATGCTCCTTTACAATATTTAAGTAAAGTAAAAACCATCGAATTAGGTATAAGTCTCCAGGTAGATTACAGTCTAAGTGTGTCTTGTTATCAAGCCAATGATGCCGGACAAGCCTGTGGACATTGCGATAGTTGTGCTTTTCGCAAGCGTGGTTTTGAGGGGGCTGGAGTAAAGGACCCTACTTTATATGTTGCCTAAATATTTTTCATTGATTTACACTTTTGTTACAATAAATCGCCCATTTTTGATTCACACCTTATAAAATCATTGGTATCCTTCCGCAAGATTTATACTTAAAGGAGTTAAAAAAACATGGCTATTACATTTAAAAAAGTTGCAACTGTCGCTGCAGAATTACCTGCAAGGGCATTAAACGGTCTATCAAGATTATTTTTCGGATATACAACCGCTGATAAAGAAGAAAAAAATGGCGTATTCACATTCATGCTTGACGCAATCAAATTTGGTATGAGAGCTCTTTCTAATGCTATTTCAAGACATATCACAGCGATTAGTATCGCTTTTTGGTCTTCTTTAATTCTAGCCAGTGCTGTTGCATTGACACTATTTCTCTGGCCTGCAGCATTAGCAGCAGTCGCTTCCTTCTCAATTGCAGGCGTTTCTATTGCCGGGTTAGTTGGTTCAGGTGTTGCTGCACAAGTAGGTCTGTCTGCTGGTTTAACTTTTCTTGCAACCTCTACGGCTACTTATATCGGAGCTGCGATTGTTAATGGGATAAAAGCGCTTGTAAGCCTTTGTAAAGGGACTACTGACACAGCGACTCCAGTTTCAGAAAATAAAGAAAAAACAGATTTACTAGATGATAGTATTACAACTCTAGCCGCATTAAACAGAGAAGACGAAACAGCAACAGCAACAGCAGCAGCAACAACAACAGAAGCAGAAGCAGCAAAAAAAGCAGCAGAAGTTGAACAGGCAGCGCACCATCCCTCTCCTATACAATCAACCGATGAAATACAATCAACAGATGGAATATTTCCTAATCCAGTAGATCATGATAGTAGTCATGCTCTTGCATCCTGATAAAAATAAGAAACCAAGCGCAAGTTCAATCTGCGCTTGGTTCTATTAACTAGTTACAGCATTTCCTTCCCAATTACGCTATAATCCTCCGTTTTATTCATACAATCACATCGGTAAGATGAGGAATTTAAAAACTATGCCAACAAATCCTAACTTGACGACACCAAAACGCAAAATGTTAGTGACTAGCGCTCTTCCTTATGCCAATGGTCATTTACACCTTGGACATTTAGTAGAACACGTTCAAACGGATATATGGGTACGGACTCATAAGATGTCTGGTATTGAATGCATTAGTGTCTGTGGTGATGATGCGCATGGAACACCTATTATGTTAAAAGCCGAGCAAATGGGGATTACTCCTGAGGCCTTAACGAACGAAATCAAAGCAAGTCATGAACATGATTTTAAAGCATTTAACATAGATTATGACTGCTATCACACGACTCACTCGCCCGAAAATCAAATCTTAGCCTCAGCTATTTATGAAAAGCTTAACGCCGGTGGATCAATCATTAAAAAAATAATCCGTCAGGCTTATGATCCTTTAAAAGAAATGTTTCTTCCTGATCGCTACGTCAAAGGCACTTGTCCTAAATGCGCTGCGAAAGATCAATATGGCGATAATTGTGAAGTATGTGGCGCGACTTATTCCCCCACTGATTTACTCGATGCGGTCTCTGCCATTTCAGGTGCTAAGCCTATAGAAAAAGATTCCGAACATTATTTTTTTGATCTCCCTTCTTTTGAAAATTTATTAAAAGAATGGACAGCAGGTGGACATCTACAAATTGAAGTTGCTAATAAGCTGGAAGAATGGTTTACCGCGGGTTTAAAACAATGGGATATTTCTCGTGATGCGCCTTATTTTGGTTTTCCTATCCCAGGAACTACTGATAAATATTTCTATGTATGGCTAGATGCTCCCATTGGCTATATGGCTAGTTTTAAAAAATACTGCGACGAACACAAAGTCTCCTTTGCAGAGTTTTGGGATAAAGATTCAACCACAGAACTATATCACTTTGTTGGGAAAGACATTGTTTATTTTCATGCTTTATTCTGGCCGGCGATACTCGCTGCCAGTGATCACCGCTTACCTACCGCCGTTTATACGCATGGATTTTTAACGGTTAATGGGCAAAAAATGTCAAAATCAAGAGGCACATTCCTTGAGGCACGGACTTATCTTGAACATTTACACCCTGAGTATTTACGTTATTACTATGCCGCTAAATTAAATGGTCGCGTAGATGATTTGGATTTAAATTTTGAAGACTTCACTAACAGAGTGAATGCGGATTTAGTTGGTAAAGTAGTGAATATAGCTAGTCGTTGTGCTGGTTTTATTAATAAGCGTTTTAACAACCAGTTAGGTACTACCCTAAAAGAACCTTCGCTCTATGCAGAGCTTCTCCAAGAACGCCCAGCTATTCTTGAGTCATATATTTCACGTGATTATGCGCGCGCGATACGTCTCATAATGGAATGCGCGGACAAAGTAAACCAGTACATTGATGCAAAAAAACCTTGGATTTTAGCAAAAGAAGAAGATCAATTACCTGAAGTACAAGCTATTTGCACAATGGGCATCAATCTTTTTCGTGTGTTAATGACTTATTTAAAACCAGTGTTACCCCAAATGGCTACTGCTGCGGAACATTTTTTAAATTGCGCTCCTCTAACCTGGGAGACCATTGACAAGCCGCTATTAAATCACTCCGTAAATCCTTTCCAACCACTGATGATGCGCGTGGAAAAAGAAAAAATCGAAGCCATGTTGGCGCAATCCAAACAGGAAAATCATGGCCTCAGTTAAAGAAATCGATGCCCTTTTACCCCAAACGCAATGCGGTGAATGTGATTATGCAGGGTGCTTACCTTATGCTGAGGCATTGGCTCAAGGCACAGCTTCAATTAACAAATGTCCTCCGGGAGGCGTTTCTACAATGAGAGCCTTAGGCGCTCTTTTGCAAATTGATGCACAACCTTATGTGGATGAGGCTCTTGCCAATACACGTGCACCTTCCGTAGCAGTAATTCGTGAAGCAGAATGTATAGGATGCACCAAATGCATTAAAGCCTGTCCTGTGGATGCAATTGTTGGTAGTGGTAAATTAATGCACGCCGTCATGAGTCATGAATGCACTGGATGTGGTTTATGTGTAGATCCTTGTCCTGTAGATTGCATCGAAATGGTCATTTTATCCGAGCCAGAATATGATAAGGACAGAGCCCGCCAGCGCTTTAATGCCAAGCAAACCAGGTTGTTACGAGATGAGCATGAAAAACAACAGATCTATAGAGAAAAGCGTTTGCTCGCCTTACAATCAACAACCCAAACTCAAGATGCTCAAGCTAAACAAGATTATATTAAACAAGCTTTAGCACGTGTTAACGCAAAAAAGAACTCATGAACAAACTAAAGCGACGTGATATTTTTATGCGTTTTCGCGCACAAAATCCCCATCCGACTACGGAGCTGATATATCATTCTGTTTTTGAGTTGTTAATCTCGGTTATTCTTTCCGCCCAAGCTACCGATCTCAGTGTGAATAAGGCTACTGCTAAATTATTTCTTGTGGCCAATACGCCCCAGAGCATTTTAGACTTAGGACTGGATGGGTTAAAAACATATATTAAATCCATAGGGCTTTATAACAGTAAAGCGCAGAACATTATTAAAACCTGTGAGCTTCTGCTTAAAAACTATCAAGGTGAAGTTCCTAATCAGCGTGAAGCCTTGGAATCATTACCTGGTGTAGGTCGTAAAACTGCTAATGTGGTCCTTAATACCGCTTTTGGTGAGCCTACTATGGCAGTGGATACCCACATTTTTCGTGTTGCTAATCGTATCGGAATTGCAAAAGGAAAAACGCCTTTGGCTGTGGAGCTCAATTTACTCAAAAATATTGAACCTGAATTTTTACAAGATGCACATCACTGGCTAATTTTACACGGCAGATATGTGTGTACCGCACGCAAGCCTCACTGCAGCACCTGTCTTATTCAAGATCTTTGTGAGTATAAAGAAAAAAACTTACCGTAGCCTGGTTGCAGGGCAATCAGGCTACGACAGTAAGTGTATTCGTGATACTCCAATCCTCACTATTTTTCTTTTTTACCCATAAAATAAATGCTAACCTGCACACTCGCATATTCCATGTCGTAAGGAGAAAATTATGGGATTATGGTCTTCTCTGGTAAAAGGAACCAGAACCGCTCTTACTTATACAGCAAATGTCTTGACGGATGGGCTTTCAGCAGTCATTGCCTTAAGGCATGCCATTCCTGCTCTCACAACGCCTGAACCCAAAAAAATTCTTCGCGCCACCTTGCATGTGACCACCCATAAAATTCTTCCTTTAATCTTACTGCATTATGTTAATAGTCAACTACAAACATATGCCCATACAGGTCAGGAAGACGATGAGAATAACTCGGCATGGTATGATTTAAATATGTTATCAGCGATTACCGCTATCGATTGGGCCGTGTGGGGTGTTACTCATTGGGCAGCAACCGAATTAGTCGTAGAAACATTAATAATTGATACGATGGCTCCAGCTGCTTTTAATGACCATAAAAAACTATTACCTCCCTCTCCTGACTCACCTTGTGTACAACAAGAATGTAACTTTAAACGCCGTATTAAAGGAGACATAAGCGAGACTTTAATATTATTCCTATTATTTTCAATGATAACCTCAATCCGCTCCCTTCCTTATGGAGGTGAACTCATGCATCGGATTGCCTCCATCTTGAGTAGTGGCACGCTTATTATGCGCTCAGGAAAACTGGATGCTTGCTCGCGACATAGAACAACCCACTCAGAAACCGTATTGGTATTAGGCGCATTTTACACCACATCCAATATACTTATTGATAAGATTTTGGATGCAACTATCGGCATGCCTCCTTTTTTAGTCTATAGGACAATACAACATTTCCTCCTTTTATGGTGGATAAATACAGCGGCACATATGCATATGCCTTATGTAGCTCCTGGCACAGGAACGTTGCCTTTTGATCCTATTGAACGCTTTGAAAGCGCTATGCGAGAAGGCACTGATATTTTATTTGCAGGTATAACAGATAAAACAATTAAACTATTAAAACCTGTCCCTGGAAGCCCTCCTTATATTTCCTTGCCATTAATTTTAAAAAAAATAACGGATGCCTTAAATCATGATCGACAACCAAAACAACTCCTCCATGAAAAGCATGGTGGCCCTATTCGATTTTTTAGAAGCCAAATGCCGCCTATTTTTCGCAGTACTGATCAGGCGATAACTAATCCTGTTGTACGTATTTTTTGGTCTGATTTCCAAGAATTTATGAGCGATATTTTAATAACCGTGCAAAAGACCAGTGATCCACTTAGAAAAGCAAGCGCTCTCCCAGGAGTAGCAATGACAGTAAAAAAAGGACTTCCTGAAATATTATTTCTCCAATTTGGTCTTCCTAAAAAATTAACTAACTTTCTTATTACCTTAAATAAAGAAGAGGATTTTAGGGTCTTTATCTTAGCGCTCGAGCAATGGTTTCAATGGTATAAAGCGTGTGAAAAAAAACCTTTGGCCGAAATTTCATCAGGACAACTGGCCATCTTAACTCAAGGTGAACATACCGCCTCATCCATTGAGGCGCCCACAGAAAATGAGAGTGCTTTTTTAATGCCTGAAGAAATGGGAGCAGCAAAAACAGCCGAATTGGATCCCAGTGACATACCACAAAAGATTGCTGAGAAAGCAGAGGTTTCTTTTGGTGCTGAGCTTTTTCAACGACCAAGGCAGAGGAAGTCTGAGCAAAATGACCTAAGCTTCTCACTTCCCGCCTTCAATTAGAAATAGCCTGGATGCAGCAAAGCATAATCCAGGCAAGAGCTTAGACGATTATTTCTTCTTTACTGGCCTCACCCAACCGTACACTGTTCGTTGTTTCGATTCTGTTAGCGTGAGCTCGCCTGCAGGCACATTTTTACGAATGGTGCTACCAGCGCCAATCGTCGCATGCGCACCTACTGTCACTGGGGCAACGAGCTGTGTGTCTGAACCGATAAAAACGCCATCTTCTATGATAGTCTGATGCTTATTCATCCCATCATAATTACAGGTGATGGTACCTGCCCCTATATTTACTTTTTTACCTATGCTCACATCCCCTAAATAACTTAAATGACTGGCTTTTGAGCCTTCATCAAATACAGCATTTTTTGTTTCAACAAAATTACCTATTTTACAATCTGCGGCTAACTGAGTTCCTGGCCGTAAACGAGCAAAAGGTCCTACAGAGCAGTTATTTGCTATATGAGCCCCCTCTAATACGCTCTGAGCATGAATTTCAGTCCCTGCACCTAAGGTGACATCCGTAAGCACACAATTAGGGCCAATAGAACACCCATCACCCAGAACTACTCTGCCTTTAAAAACACAATTCACATCAATAAATACATCTTTACCACAAATTAGCTCACCTCGAATATCTAAACGATGCGCATCAGCAATCCCCACCCCTTGAGCCAATAACCGTTCAGCTTCTCGCACTTGCCATATTCGCTCCAATTGCTGCAATTGCAAACGATTATTCACGCCTTGAATCTGGGCACAATCTGTTGTACTTAATGTTTTAATTGGCGTGTTATTTGCTACAGCTAACGCAATAATTTCCGTTAAATAATATTCTCCTTGCGCATTATTATTGCCTAATAAAGGCAACCAATTCCCTAAATCGGTAGAATTTGCACAACAAATACCCGTGTAAATTTCTTGAATATTCTTTTCTTGCTCATTTGCATCTTTTTCTTCTACAATGGCAGAAACTTCACCTTGGTTGGCCCGAATAATACGACCCAAACCACTTGGATCCTCAAGATGGGCAACTAAGAGTGTCAAAACGGATTGATGATTTTCTGCAGCTTTGCTACAGTCAACTAAAGCGTGCAATGTACTTGCTTGAATAAGTGGCACATCAGCAGATAAAACCAAAACCTGCGTCTGAGGCGGGATATGTGGCAAAGCTTGCATAACAGCATGCCCAGTTCCTAACTGTTCTGCTTGATACACCCAATTCACAGGTAGGTCAGGGAGTGATTTTCTAATATGCTCACCACCATGACCGTAGATTATATGGATTGCATCAGGATCAAGCTGCAAAGCCACTTCCACTACGCGCTCTAACATAGGTTTTCCAGCAATTTTGTGGAGTACTTTAGGCGTATTGGAATACATCCTTTTGCCTTGTCCTGCCGCTAAAATGATAATTTGTAAATTCATGAGGTTTTTGATTTCCTAACTAAAAGTCTATTATGAAACATAAAAATTAAATATTGGCATGATAACTAATACAACTCAAGGAGTAGAGTAATGACATCAATTTTTATAATGTCTTTGAAAAAATTAATTAAAGAACAATTAAGCCCCTTAAGTGCTAGTGAAAAACGCAAATCAGAAAGTATGGCGCATGATAAAGTATTATCCTTGCAACAACAAACCATTATTGACCAGTTGTCTGATGACATTGTGCGATTTTCACAGGTTGCTGATGATAAAACATGCACTGAACAAATAGTGGAATTAATCAACAATGCTCGAAAAAAGGTCCAACCCGCAAGAGAAAGTCATAAAAAACTAAAAGATGATGGTGATACAATAAAATGCCTGACTCAATTAGCCCTTCATGCCAACGATTTATATAAAAAACTGGCTGATTTAAAGACTGAGAAACCAGATTTATATTCTTTTAATTTGCTTGATACACCATACAGGCATAATCCTTTGCATATTATTCATGCCTTAGCAGTTTATTATATTGGAGAAGAAATATTTAGTCCCAATACAAATATTGATGTCGCTATGCGCCTTACAAAAGAAACAAAATTAGCAGAGAGGATTCGTGCCTTAAGTGAACGAATTCTTCCTGGGCATTCATTAGAATCGCAAAAAGAACGTGCTCTTGAAATGCTAGTCGACTTGGCAGAGGATAATACGAAAATTATAAAACAAGATTCCTCTTTATTAAGCACTGTGGCTTCTAAATTCACCCTTTATGGTGTTGGGCTTTATTTTCACACAGCAGGCGAAGGACGATTGGGAAGACTAATTGCTGTAGCCAGACTTGCGATAGAAGGAATGACCGCGCAAGAGTTTGAGCCTTTAATCCAAACCGAAGATAGAAGTTCAAGAGCTGTTGCAGCTGCAGCAGCAATGCCTGAGCTAGATGAGCCAAGAGAAAGAACGGCCTCCTTTGGTTAGCCAAGTAGCCTTAATGCGGGGTAGCGCCGAGAAATCAAAGAGTTAGGAGCCAGAATATTGCTCGGAAAACCTTGATTACACTACGCTGCATTAAGGCTACAATTTGCTCAACTCACCACAAAGATTTTTCTCCATTAAACTTTTCACCTGCTCGACATCTAATTTTTTACTCAGTAAATACAATAACTTACAATGAGCCGCCTCTGGCGTCATATCATGACCGCTCACCAACCCTGCCTGCTTTAATGTATGCCCAGTAGCATACTGGCTCATTTCTACTCGACCCTGCTGGCATTGAGTGCAATTAATAATAATTACCCCTCGCTCACAAGCCTGCGTTAATAAATTTAAAAATTGTGGGTCATTATTTTGCGCATTCCCCGCACCATAGGTTTCCAAAATCAAGCCACGTACCGGTTGATTTAGAATATAGGCTAATACCTCTGATGCAAACCCCGGAAATAACCTGAAATTCGCAATAAATTGAGGCTCAAGAGTTTGCAACTGAAATTTATTTTGAGGTGGTTTTAATAGATAATTTTCTTGCGTTTTAATATCGATGCCAATAGATGCTAAATGAGGATAGTTTGGTGAGTCAAACGCAGCAAAGCCTTGAGCGCTTATTTTTTGCGATCGATTGCCTCTTAATAAGCGTTGATTAAAGTAGATGCACACTTCATTGATAGACTGATGAGCGCAAAGCCATAAGGAGGTGACAATGTTATCAATCGCATCATTACGGGCTTCCGATAGAGGAATTTGCGAACCGGTAATAATAACAGGCTTACCCAAATTTTCTAACATAAAAGAAAGCGCACAGGCTGTATAAGCCATGGTATCCGTACCATGAAATATAATAAACCCATCAAAATGAGCGTAAGCATCTGCAATATCCTTTGCCATACAATTCCAATCACTCACCCTCATATTCGAGGAATCTAACAAGGGCTGATATTCTTTTATCGTATAATTGGGTAAGTCCTCATGCTTTAATGAGGGTGTGTGCTCCAAAGCAGAGGCAACATAACCCGGAGCAGGTTCATAACCATTAGTAGTTTTTATACTACTAATGGTTCCACCCGTGTTAATGATTAAGATATGTTTTTTCATATGCATTTAATTTGGTATATGTGCATTAATTATATAGCAAAATAAGGCTAACCGTGTTGCATTTCCCACCTTAACTGCTTTTTTTTAATAATAATGACGGATTTAATTGCCAAGGTCTTGCTGTTTATGGAAAAATCAAAGGATTAGCGCTTTAAATGAAAAGTGACATCATGGTAATTGATCGTGCCGGCTATCGCTTGAACGTAGGTATTATCCTTGTCAACGAGCAAAATAGCGTTTTTTGGGGAAGAAGAAGTGGTCATGACGCCTGGCAGTTCCCGCAAGGAGGACTTGCTACAGGCGAGTCTTCGCTGGAGGCTATGTTTAGAGAACTTCATGAAGAAGTAGGGCTGGATAAAGAGGATGTTGAAGTCATAGGCTGCACTAAACGTTGGCTTAAATATCGACTACCCAAGCAGTACCTGCGCCATGGAAGTACACCTTTAGTTATTGGCCAAAAACAAAAATGGTTTTTATTAAGATTGGTTTCTAGTGAACAAAAAGTAAAACTAGATTTGAGCGATTCACCAGAGTTTGACAGCTGGCGATGGATTGATTTTCAAGAGCCTGAGGGGCAGGTCATTTTTTTTAAACGACAAGTCTACGCGCAAGCCTTGAAAGAATTAGAACCTTTATTAAAAAATCGCCGCACTCCTTACGGTTTAAAACGAAAAAAGAGGTAATCATAGGCATAGATGCTCAAAGTACTTAAGCGGATAGTTCAAGAGGTCACCGCAGCCCAACACCTTTCTGAGGCCTTGGGTGTTTTGGTGCAACAAATTAATAAAGCCATTAATGCCGAGGCCGTTTCCGTTTACCTTATTGATACCAAACATTCCGAATACGTACTGATTGCTACTGAAGGTTTAAATAAAGAAGCTGAATTTCGTGTACGTATTGGGATGGATCACGGCCTGATTGGTTTGGTAGGTCGTCGTGAAGAGCCTATCAACCTGGAATTTGCTCCAGAACATCCTGATTTTTATCACCACTCTCTCTTGGGCGAAGAGCGATTTAATGCCTTTCTTGGTGTGCCTATTATTCAGCACAGAAAGCTTTACGGAGTCTTGATTGTTCAGCAAACTGAACAACGATGTTTTGATGACACAGAAGAATCATTTTTAATTACGTTAGCTGCTCAATTAGGCGGTATTATAGCCCATGCAGAAGCGACCGGTGAACTTGCGGAGCTTACTCTCCCCAGAGCATTAGGGGCAGATAAAGTTGAGGCTGCTCCGACCTCATTAATAGGAATTGCATCTGTTCCAGGCATTGGAATTGGTACTGCTGTAGTGGTCTATCCACCAGCTGACATTGATGCTGTTCCTCGTCATCCTGTAGAAACATTGGATGACGAGATCAAGACCTTTTACCAAGCACTTGAAGCGACTCGCGATGACATGCTTCGCTTAGGCAAGCGCATGAAAGCCATCGTGCCTGAAGAAGAGCACGCTTTATTTGATGTCTATTTACGTATTCTAGATAAAGACAGTCTAGGCGCCGAAGTAGAAGAGGTGATTCGTGAAGAGAAAATTAGTGCTCAAGCGGCCTTAGCTACAGTCATTAAAAAACACATCGCCCAATTTGAAAGCATGGAAGACAACTACCTACGTGAACGTGCCAGTGACTTTCGCGATTTGGGGCGGCGTGTTTTAGCGGCCTTACAATGGTCTCAACATGAAGAAATCGTCTATCCTAAGCGCACGGTATTAATTGGTGATGAAGTGACTGCGGCAGCCCTTGCGGAAGTTCCAGAGGGGTATCTAGCAGCTGTGGTTTCGGCCAAAGGCTCCAATAATTCTCACGTCGCTATTTTAGCTCGCGCTTTAGGCGTTCCCACCGTGATGGGAGTACGTGGTTTAAAGCTTGAGTACATTGCAAAACGTGCGATTATTGTTGATGGCTATTATGGTAAAATACATGTTTCTCCATCCAAAACTTTATTAGCTGAGTTTAAACTCTTAGAGCAAGAAGAAAAGGCACTCAATCAAAGCCTAGTGAGTTTACGAGATAAAGCTGCGGAAACAACGGACAACTATAAAATATCTTTGCAAGTAAACACCGGTTTAGCCATGGATGCGGGCTTATCAATGAGTGTTGGCGCAGAAGGGGTGGGGTTGTATCGCTCCGAAGTTCCTTTTATGAGTCGAGATCAATTTCCCTCTGAAGATGAACAAACCATTATTTACCGTCAAACTTTAAAGGCATTTTCTCCTCGGCCAGTCACTATGCGTACTCTAGATATTGGTGGCGATAAAATTCTGCCTTATTTCCCAGTTGAAGAAGATAATCCTTATTTAGGCTGGAGAGGAATACGCGTCACCTTAGATCATCCAGATGTCTTTCTGATGCAGCTTCGCGCGATGATGCGAGCCAGCGAGGAGCTTAATAATTTACGTATCATGTTACCTATGATCACTAATTTAAGAGAAGTTGAAGAAGCCACCTACCTAATTGAACAAGCATTTAACGAGCTACTGGAAGAAGGGTTTCAGATTGAAAAACCGAAACTAGGCGTCATGATTGAGGTGCCCGCAGCTGCATATTTAGCAAGGGAAATCGCCAAACGTGTTGATTTTATTTCAGTAGGCAGTAATGATTTAACTCAATATTTCTTAGCTGTAGATAGGAATAATGCCCGTGTTGCTTCTTTGTATGACTCCATGCATCCTGCAATGCTACGTGTATTACTTAAAGTGGTTGAAGGTGGGCATGCAGCTGGAGTTGAAGTAAGTATTTGTGGTGAAATGGCGAGCGATCCCCTAGCTGTTATTCTACTAATTGCCATGGGCTTTGATACCTTAAGTATGAACTCAGCAAGCCTACCTCGCGTTAAATGGGTCATTCGTAATTTTGCTATTGCCAATGCACGTAAGATTCTTGCTGAGGTTCTAGAGTTTGAGCATCCAGAAGAAATACGCACACATTTAGAAAAAGCCTTAGAAACAGAAGGGTTAGGCGGTTTAATCCGAGCAGGAAAATCATAATGCTGACCTTCCTGCTGCACGACTCTGTTTATGCGCTAATTGGTATTGTTGCAGGATTAATGGCCGGCCTTTTTGGCATTGGTGGTGGTTTAGTGGTAGTTCCTGGATTATTTTTTGTTTTTGAACAACTCCACCTTGTCCCTGATAGTATAGTGATGTACTCGGCTATTGGCACCTCTTTAGCCGCCATGGTTATTACCACTGCAGCGGCAGTAAGAGCGCACGCTAAAATAGGCCCTATCCTTTGGCCAATCTTTTATAAACTATGGCCAGGTCTGGTGCTAGGTACCGTGTTCGGTTCGGTCGTGGCTACCTGGATACCTACCCAAGAGTTAACTATTTTTTTTGCTGTTTTTTTAATATTTGTCGCTATTAAAATGCTTACTGATGCGAAAACCAGTCGAAAAAAGCATTTTCCAAGACCATGGATTCATCATTTACTGACTTTTTTTATTGGCACAAACTCTGGATTATTAGGAATTGGGGGGGGTATTTTAATAGTTCCTTATTTAAATTACTGTGGCATTAAGATTCGTAAAATTGCAGGTCTTTCTAATCTATGTGCTTTGGTGATTGCAGTAGTCGGAGCAAGTGCTTTTATCATTACAGGTTATCAAATAACTCGATTAATACCTTATATGACAGGTTATATCTATTGGCCTGCTATTTTATTAATCGGTATTTCAAGCAGCCTTACGGCGCCCATAGGTGCCCGATTAAGTTATAAACTACCGGTAGAACAACTCAAATATGGTTTTGTTCTGCTCTTAATTTTAACTGCAATTACCATGATCTATTAAAAGGAATTAAAGCCCATGCTCCATTTCCCTTCTATCAATCCTGTTGCTTTTTCTTTAGGCCCAATCCAAGTTCATTGGTATGGTTTAATGTATTTACTTGGCTTTGTTAGTGCTTGGCTACTTGGCCATTGGCGCATGAAACATTACCAGTTGAACTGGACTTCAGAACAAATTAGCGATCTGATTTTTTATGGCGCCCTAGGAGTCATTATTGGTGGCCGTGTGGGATATATGTTGTTTTATAATTTCTCGGAATTAGCTCAAACACCTTTCACGCTATTCAAAATATGGGAGGGCGGCATGTCTTTTCATGGTGGATTGTTAGGTGTTCTTGTCGCTATTTGGATTTTTTGCCATAAAACAGGAAAAACATTCTGGGAAGTAAGCGATTTTATTGCGCCATTAGTTCCAATTGGATTGGGGGCTGGTCGTATTGGTAATTTTATTAATGGAGAGCTCTGGGGTAGAGTCACTGATATGCGCTGGGGTATGATATATAGCCATGTAGATAATCAACCACGCCACCCTTCTGAACTGTATGAATTTGGATTAGAAGGCGTTGCCTTATTTTTGCTTGTTTGGTTGTATGCTAGCAAACCACGTCCTACTGGTCGTGTTTCTGCTGTTTTTTTAATGGGCTATGCGGTTTGTCGCTTGATTGCCGAATGCTTTAGAGAGCCTGATCAACAATTAGGTTATATTGCTTTTAATTGGTTAACAATGGGACAAATCTTATCGATTCCCATGTTATTAATAGGATTTTGGTTATGGTGGGTTAAACGATGAAAACTTATTTGCAATTATTAGAACATATTTTACAACATGGTACAGAAAAAACAGACCGCACCGGCACTGGTACTTTATCTGTGTTTGGTTACCAAATGCGTTTCGATTTGCGCCAGGGTTTTCCAATAGTCACGACCAAAAAACTTCATATGCGCAGCATTGTTCACGAATTACTTTGGTTTTTAAAGGGTGATACCAATATTGCCTATTTAAAAGAAAATGGGGTTTCTATCTGGGATGAATGGGCAGACAGCAATGGCGATCTAGGCCCTGTATATGGAAAACAATGGCGAAACTGGCCTACTGCTGATGGTCGTACCATTGATCAACTCAGTACTGTTGTTGAGCAAATCAAACAAAATCCTGATTCTCGGCGTATTATTGTGAGTGCTTGGAATGTAGGCGAATTAGATCAAATGGCACTCATGCCCTGCCATGCTCTATTTCAATTTTATGTGGCAAACAACACGCTTTCTTGCCAATTATACCAACGTTCTGCTGATGTCTTTTTAGGCGTGCCTTTTAATATCGCCTCCTATGCTTTATTAACTCATATGGTGGCACAACAATGTCATCTTGAGGTAGGTGATTTTATTTGGACAGGTGGTGACTGTCATTTGTACTTAAATCATTTAGAGCAAGCTCGTACGCAGTTAGCAAGAGAACCACTGCCTTTAGCTCATTTAAATATTAAGCGAAAGCCTGGGTCTTTATTTGATTATACTTATGATGATTTCGAGTTTGTAAATTACCAATCGCATCCAGGGATTAAAGCACCCATTGCTGTGTAATTTTACAAGGACAAAATTTAAGTCCGAAATGATCAAATTGATTCCTTTTTGATTTTTTATTGACATTTAATGAGATCTGTTTAAACTTTCCGTTTGAATTTATTCTGTTTCTTAAGGCTTATTTCATGCCAAACACACCGACCATAAAGAGCAAAAAAAGCTCTTTACGCAAATTATTTGTTTTAATCAAAGATTATTTTGTCAATTCAGATGAAAAATTAATCGCCTGGTTAATGCTGATTGGAACTGCGCTTTGTGTTATAGCACTTGTAGCTCTTACCGCTGCCTTTTCCTGGTGGTTTGCAGGCTTTTGGACTATATTAATGGCTAAGGCGTTACCTGCTTTTTTGATAAGTATGGGGGAATTTGCTGGGCTTGCTACTGCTTTCATTGCAGTGAATGCTTTAAAAAACTTTCTTATAAACAAGCTTTCTATGAATTGGCGCAAATGGCTTACTAAGAAAATTATTAATAAATTATTCAATAGCGAAAATAATTACCTGGATTTAAAAAGATTCTCTGAGAACATTGATAATATCGCTCAACGCATCCAAGAAGATGTTCAAAGTTTTGTGGATTTAACGTTAAATTTAGGAGCAGATTTACTTAAGTCTGTGTTAACTCTGGGGACCTTTGTTGGCACCTTGTGGATAGTTGGTGGCCCTCTTGCCCTTGCTGTGGGGATTGTCATTCCAGGATACTTGGTTTGGGTGGCTCTGATTGTTGCAATCGCTGCAACATTGATTACTCATTTCATAGGAAAATCGCTGGCTGCAAAAAATCAAAAAGCAGAGCGTGCTGAAGCTGAGCTTAGAAAAGATTTAGAAACCCTCAATGATGATGCGGAGAATATTGCTGAGGAAGGTGCTGAAGAATATTATAAAACTGCACTGGAAGATAAAATTGAAGAAATTAATACGAATGCGAATCAAATACTTAAGACTCAAACAAAATTAGTGACCTTTCAAAATTTTTATAACCAAATAGCCAATATTTTACCTACTATACTCTCTGCACCGTTATATTTTGCAGGTCTTATTGAGATTGGGCAGCTCATGCAAGTTGGAATGGCCTTTGGACAAGTCAGCTCGTCTTTGAGTTGGTTTGTTGAAAGTTATGAGGGGTTGGCAACCTATAATTCCAACATTCAACGTATCTCTCAATTGGAAAATGCTTTTGAAAAAGATGGGCTAGATGCTAATCCTAAGTTAATTACTAGAGAAAGGCAAAATCAACAGGGTATTTGCATCAAAAAATTAGATATCAAACCAGCTAAAGTGTCGAGCACGTCCCACATCTTGAAAAATCTTAGCCTTGAGCTACACCCAGGGGAACATGTACTTATTCGAGGCTGTTCTGGATTAGGAAAAAGTACGCTTTTTAAAGCGATTGCGGGTACATGGAAGCACGGAGAGGGAGAAATCACCATCCCTTTAGAGAAAAAATTCTATTTTCTGCCTCAAAAACCGACTATACCCCATAACACCTTAAGGGCTGTTTTAGCTTTTCCTCAGCTTGCAAATACTTATACCGATGAACAGTATGTGGATGCATTAAAAAAAGTAGGCACAATGGAAGAATTTATACCTCGATTGGGTGAAAAAACAGATTGGGAAGACACATTATCCGGTGGGCAAAAGCAACGCATCTCATTAGCTAGAGCATTGCTCAAAAAACCCGACTGGCTCTTTTTAGACGAAGCTACTGCTTCTTTAGATTCAGCCAGTGTAGCCCATGTATACAGTACCCTTAAAAAAGAGCTCAGAAAGAGCGCTATTGTAAGCATTTCACACCAAAAGGAAGTTCAAGAACATCACTCCAAAATTCTACATTTTAAAAGAAAGGGTGATGACAAAGAAATTGAGGTCACTGAAGAGATTCTTGCACGTAAGCGCTCACAAAGTATTTAATTCGCGTGGATAGCTTAATCGCGGTGTAGGTTATGATAAATCCATTGGATCAACATCCACATTCCAGCGGATTCCATTACTTAATTTATTCCGCGTTAGCCATTCACGTAATTGCGTCAATGAGGTTTTCAAATTTTTTCGTGAAGAAGATTTAATGAGTAATTGCATGCGGTATTGATTGGCTTTACGCGGCATGGGCGCAGGTGCTGGCCCCATCACCGTAATGGGGTAATTTTGTATCTGTTCTTTAGTCGCCTGTAAGAATTTTAAAACACTAGCAGAGACCTTCCCTTGTGCGCGAATAAGCGCCAGATAATGAAACGGCGGTAATTGGGCTTGCTGTCTCATCGTTAATAAAGCGTCTGCAAAATCATCATAACCTTGCTGAATCAATAAATTAAGGAAAGGATGATCGGGTAGGTGTGTTTGAATAATCACTTGCCCTGGATGTTCTGCACGCCCAGCTCGTCCTGACACTTGTGTTAACAATTGCCCCAGTTGCTCTAAAGCTCGAAAATCCTGATTATATAGTCCTGAGTCAGCATCAAGTACAACCACCAGTGACAAACGCGGAAAGTGATGGCCTTTGGCTAGCATCTGTGTGCCGACAATTAATTGTGCCTCTCCTGTATTAATTCGCTCTAACTCTTGATCTAAGGCATTTTTTTTACGTACTGAATCCCTGTCAATGCGCACGACATTCGTATCAGGGAAGTGTGCACTTAAAAATTCATGGACTCGTTGGGTTCCAACACCTACTGGGATTAATTCGGAGCTCTTGCAACTGCGGCAATGTGTGGGCTTGCTTTGCGTCAATCCGCAATGATGGCATATCATCTGCCCTATTTGTCGATGCAGTGTTAAATGACTATCGCAAGCCCGACAATCAGCCATCCAACCACATTGATGACAGAGTAAAACAGGCGCAAATCCACGGCGGTTAATGAATATTAAAACCTGATTTTGTTGTTGCAAATGTTCTTTGATGGTATTTAAGGTAGTCGCAGCTATTCCGTGTTGAAGTATTTGCGAACGCAAATCAACGAGTTGGTAATGCAAAGGCACAGTAGTAAGCGCTTTATGAGTTAAACGCAAGAGTTGATATTTATTTTGCTTGGCGTTATGCATGCTTTCAAGACTGGGAGTAGCTGAACCTAGAATAATAGGAATATCTGCCTGATGAGCGCGCATTAAAGCTGTATCACGAGCGGAGTAACGCACCCCCTCCATTTGTTTTAATGACGCATCATGCTCTTCATCAATAACAATTAAACCCAAATCAGGCATTGGCGTAAAAATTGCGGTACGCGTGCCAATAACCATTTTTACTTTACTTTCTTTCGCCAATTGCCAAGCAATTTGTCGTTCTGATTCATTTAAATTGGAATGAATGACGGCTATTGGTTCTTTAAAACGGGCTATAAAACGTGATAATAATTGCGGTGTTAACCCAATCTCTGGCACCAGTACTAAAACTTGTTTTCCCTTAGCTAATACTTTAGCAATCACCTGCAAATAAACTTCTGTCTTGCCACTTCCAGTCACTCCTTGTAATAAAAAACATTGATAGTGGTTTAATTTTTCTGTGATTGCAGTGACTGCTATCGCTTGTTCGGGGTTTAGTGGTAAAGCAGGGGCTAAAGGAATATCTGGTCTTTCAGGAGTGATTGTTTGTTGCGACAAAGAAAGAATTTGCTCTACCAATAAATGGAGTAACTGGCTTGATGTAAACCCTTTATCAGTTAACATCTTTTTGGCCACAGGCTTTTTTTGTGTGTCTAAAAAATCAAGCAACTCTATTTGCTTGCGTGCGCGGGGAGAAATTCGTTTTTTTGCCTCCTCCAGAGGCATTGCTAACTCATAAAAATCACCCGTGGGCAATTGGCAAGCACATCCCAAGCGATATTTTTTAGGTAATAATAATGGCACCACCTCAGACAAAGGCGATTGGTAATAATTCCCCAACCAAGTGCACAAAATTAATAAATCCTTAGTAATTAAAGGTTCTTCATCAATCACAGCACTAATATTTTTTAACGTAGCAGAAACTTGTTCCATCTCTTGTTTTGCAATGACAACACCCAAACGGGTTTGACTCCGAAACGGCACCCAAACTCGTGCTCCAATACAAGGACTCACTCCCTCTTCAGCTACATAATCAAAAAAATCGTGATGGGTATGAGGAACACAAACTTGATAAACCGTTTTCATTAGGGCCGTTGCCATTCATGACTTGCAGATTGTCCTGGGGCAGAAAAAACCTTAACCACTACTTTTTCAATACGATGCCTGTCTAATTCTTCCGTCTCTTTAATCAATTCATTCACAAACCAACGTGATAATTCTTCAACGGTAATATTGCTCACCGGTAAAATGGTCACATCTTCTTTAAGAAAAGGCATTTTTTTATGATTAAAAGTAAAATAATAATACGTTTCATCTTCTGCAAATTCTAAAAAGGGGGAAAATTCCGGCATTAAAAAAGTTTGATTCAGATGACTGCACAAATGATGAATGCGTTTTTTATAATAACGGTAATCAAACGTCATGCCATTTTCTTCAACTAAGGTTGTCAGTGCCAAATAAACACCATACATGTGCCCATGCAGAGGCTCTCTTTCAGTCGCAGAAAAAATAGTAGTATGCCCAGCAGAAAATTTCATGGATTCTTTTTGTAATTCTACTGTGGTTTTATATTTTTTTATCTTCATAAACTCACTCGTTTATCCTGTAGTTGAAATCCATTTAAATCGATTTCCAAACCTTTACTTAAGGCAATTACTTTAAATAACTCGCCCATTTCGCTAGGCTGAGTCAACTGCTTTATTGCTTGTTTTGCTTTAAATTGATCTCGTTCATTATCTAATAGATTCACGAAATTTAGCAAACCATTTGCTAGTAAAAAAGAGGCTTGATTCGTATAACCCGCTATATGAAAGCCTGCTTGCTGACCGGCTTCTGCAACATGCGTGAAATCCACGTGCGCGGTAATGTCTTGCTCTCCTAGGTGCAGCAAGGGTTCAGGGTGGCTTTTGTGTTGGTAATGACACATTAAAGTACCCTGATTTCTATCTGGATGATAATACTCATGACGCGGGAAACCATAATCAATTAATAAAACAACGCCCTGTTTTAAAATTTGATAAATAGTCGCTATCCAATCATCAATAAAAAGATTCACCTCCGAAAGATAAGGCGTTTTTTCAAAAGACAATTTCTCGGTAATATAATTCACAAGCCTTGTGTTTTGACATGGTTTAAAAACCTCTTTCAATTGCTGTTGTTCATCTAAGGTGATAAAGCTTTCTAAAATGCCTTGATCCGTCTGCATAAAACGATGTACCGGCATCGCATCTAAGACTTCATTAGCCAAAACAATGCCATTAAAAGGGTGCTTGGGCCAACTATCTAACCAAATCACTTTATCAGCTAGAGCTGGAATTTTTTCTTTGATAAGCGCTTGTTGCCGATGGCGCAAATTAGCGCTGACCTCTAGGATATAATATGCTTGAGGTAAACATTCAAGTTCTGCAAGATGTTCTAATACAGCAACACAAAGGGCTCCGGTTCCTGCACCAAACTCAAGCAACGCTGGGGATTCTAGAGCCATCATGATTTGATGACATTGATTGGCTATGGTTTTACCAAATAAAGGAGTCAGCTCAGGCGCTGTAATAAAATCGCCATTCGCCCCTAATTTTTGCAAATCCGAACTATAATAACCTTCACCAGGAGCATACAATGCCAATTGCATGAATGCGTCAAAAGAAAGATCCTGTTGCGCCAACTCGGCGTGCAATGTTTGTATTATACTCACAATAGTACTCGTCTAAATGAACTGCAAAATGGGGAACATACCTTGAATCCAGGAAACAAACAAGAAGCAAAGGTTGCCTTAGTCACAGGAGGTGCCCGACGTATAGGCGCGGCTATTGTGAAACACCTGCATGCAACGGGATATACTGTCATTATTCACTGCCACCAAGCCCTAGCTGAAGCTCATGCGCTTGCTGTCAGTCTAAATGAAGTGCGCCCAGACAGTGCTTTTGTACTGCAAAGAGAATTAACCAACCCGAACGCTGCGTCAGAAATAATGGCTGCTATTAATGATTGGACAGGGCGTCTGGATTTATTAATCAATAATGCTTCTGTCTTTATACGCACCGATTGCAAGCCAAGCACCTCTGATTGGGATATTCTTTTTAATACCAACGTTAAAGCACCCTTTTTACTCAGCCTTGCTGCACGTCCTTTCCTGGCAAAACAAGCCGGCGCTATTATTAATCTAACGGATATTCATGCAGAAAAACCTCTAACTGGCTATTCTATTTATTGTCAAAGCAAAGCTGCTTTAGAGATGCAAACAAAAAGTTTGGCCCTAGAATTTGCACCTGAAATTAGAGTAAATGCCATCGCGCCAGGCGCTGCAGCATGGCCGGAAAAAACAAACCAATTAACACTAGAAATACAGCAAAAAATCATTGCAAAAACTTTACTTAAAAAACATGGTTCTCCAGAGGTGATCGCACAAGCCGTCTTAGCCCTAGCAGAAAATCCATTTATTACGGGTCAGGTATTAAAGGTTGATGGGGGGAGAAGTTTGGCGTAGTAAACCCGGTTGCAAGCAACCAGGCTACTTTAGACAGTTTTTAAATAAGCGCTTTACTTCTACTAATCCCAGTTCTTGCATACGGCGAATGTTATTTTCTGGGATCATATCCGTATTGCCATAATAGGCAATTGCCTTATCTAACATTTCTTCACGTAACAAATGCAACATAGGGTAGGGTGAGCGATTCGTGTAGTTGGTAACATCGTCACTGGGGACACCATCAAATTGATATTTCGGGTGAAAAGTAGCTAGTTGATAGACGCCCTCATAGCCTGTTTTGAGCAGCATTTCCTGAACCAAATCAACAAAATCCAGATATTCAAAAAAATCACTCCCACAATGAGGGAACAGTAATAGTGATGTTCCAATGGCAGGATTTGCATTTAAATAGTCTATTTCATTAAGAAAATCATTCACTCCATTAGCATATTCCTTTGCTGAGCTAACCTCTATTCTTACAGAGCTATTATCCATTTCACGTTGAGCAAAAGGGCAAAGATTCAGATCAATCACGACGGATTGAATCCACTGAACAGTGTGTTGAATATACATATCTAAACCTTTTTCAAAATAAAGCGTTCTATCGCTTCTAAAGAATCTAATGAATAAAATTGAGTTAAAAGCGACGCATCCAATAACCCACCAAAATAATAACGCACTAACGATTTGCTTTGTAATACGGCTTTGTATTCATCTTCCAAGACAGCCAAGCCTTGTAAATGGGTCATAAATAGCTCGATTTTTTTGGGCATGCTCACTTCAATTGGACTTTGTCCTAATAATTCCTTATAAAGCCAAGGTCGACCACTTCCTGCTCGCGCTATCATATAGGCATCACAGCCAGTTAATTCCATCGCCCGTTGTAAACTAGCAGAATCAGCAATATCACCATTTGCAATCACAGGAATTGTTAGCTTTTTTTTAATTTGCGCAATGTGTAACCAATCTGAAGGCACATCATAGTCATCCACCCAACGTCGGCCATGAACAATCAATGCATCGGCCCCTGCTTCTTCAATTTTTTTCGCAAGAACCCAATCTGTTTCATTGCCTTGAATACGAATTTTAATCGTTAAAGGAATGTGAAGCCTTGAACGCACTGCACGAATAATAGCAATTAATTGTTCTGGCGTTTCCAATAAAGCGCTCCCCGCGCCTTTTTTACGTATTTTAGGCTTAGGACAGCCGCAATTAATATCAATCAGATCCGCCCCATAAGCTTGTAACTGACTCGCCGCCTGCGCCAAAATCTCCGGTTCAGTCCCTGAAATTTGATAGGCTAGTAATTGTTCTTGAGGTGCTCGATACACGTAACGTGAATCCAATGCATGTTTATATAATAAATCGGCAGCAGAGCTCATCTCAGTCACACAATACGCAGGGGGCGTATAGGCATTAAATAAAGTCCTAAATGGCGCACAACTGTAACCAGCCAAAGGGCCTTGTATCAGCCGATGAGGAATAGTTAGTTGGCCTATTTTTAAAGGACTATTAATAAAAGCGTGCATCAAATCAATTCAAGGATATAATAACAATAAGAGATTTTAACATCATCCACAGTAAAATAACTAACTAGGGAGATGCCATTATGGACAAACGCTATTTAAGCCCGTTAGAATTACTGAATATTGCAACGCATCACGCTTATGCGGCAGATAACCTTCTACAGCAACTAACAGACTCTACGCCAAAACATCGAGATACCCTTTCCGTACTAGCACCTATTACCTCCCTGATGTATTACGCCTTTCAACTGACATTAAAAGCTTATTGTTTACATGATCATCGCCCAATCAAAGAAAATAAAAGTCTTGCTGAACTGGTTGAGTTAAATCATCATTTAGGTCTATCCCGTCATGAGATAGGGTTGTTAAAAATGTTGTCTAAACAACAAGCTTTTCATAAAGGGGCTGATTATGATTTATGGGACGACCAACAACAACTGCACGTTTTTTGCGAAGACATTATTTCTTTATACCAAAGATTGCAAACCATGATGCCTTTAGAATTACACCCAGATTATCAATAGAATGACTCCACTCAAACAGCGTGATCCACAAGACATTAAGTTGAAGCGACTTCCACTGCCCTCCCCAAGCCATACATCCTATTTTTTACTTCCATCAGTAAGCTATTGGCATCTCAAGCAATTCACGCTAGGATAAGTTTTTTTTATATTGATAGAGGATCTAAAGCAAATGAATGGGAATAAAACTATAGATTCCATATACCAACATATCCTACAGCTCAGCCATCATCTTAATTCGCAAATTTTAGGTCAAAATGGCTTGATTTCGCGTTTGTTAATCGCTTTACTAGCAGATGGGCATTTGCTGGTTGAGGGCGCTCCTGGTTTAGCGAAAACCCGTGCTGTTAAAGAATTATCGGATGGAGTTGAGGGTGATTTTCACCGTATCCAATTCACCCCTGATTTATTGCCCGGAGATCTCACAGGCACCGAGGTCTATCATCCTCAAAATGGTTCTTTTGTCTTTCAGCCTGGGCCCATATTCCACCATCTGCTTTTAGCTGATGAAATTAACCGTGCACCAGCTAAAGTGCAATCTGCTTTATTAGAAGCAATGGCAGAAAGGCAAGTCACTATTGGTGGTAAAACGTATCCTCTACCTGAGCTTTTCTTGGTAATGGCTACCCAAAACCCTATTGAGCAAGAAGGAACCTACCCTTTACCTGAGGCTCAATTAGACCGTTTTTTAATGTACGTTAAAATCGGTTATCCCGATGCAAAAGTAGAGCACGATATTTTAGCTCTCTGTCGAAAAGAGGCTTTGGGTGTCGCCATGGCAAGCCCTAAAGCTTCTGTTCCCAAATTACCTCAAGCAACTCTGTTTGAAGCACGCCAACAGGTACTTAAAGTCCATACCAGCGAGGCCTTAGAAAATTACCTGATAAAATTAGTTATCGCGACACGTAATCCTGGGGTATATAGTGAAGAATTGGCTCGCTGGTTACGTTTTGGTGCCAGCCCTCGGGCAACCATCGCCTTAGATCGCTGCTCCAAAGCACACGCTTGGCTTGCTGGACGTGATTACGTCACGCCCGAAGACATTCATGTGATTGCTCATGATGTGTTGCGTCATAGAATTTTATTAAGCTTTGAAGCAGAAGCAGAAGGCATAAGTAGCGATGATTTCATTGATTCTTTATTACGTTTAGTGGCAGTTCCCTAAATGGTTGATGGCGTGATTGCAGAATTAAATGAACTGATTAATTTACGGCGTTATGCGCAATATGCTCGCTATCAACCCGAAGGATCTGCGCTTCGCTCTGGAAATCATTTATCTAAAGTACGCGGTCGTGGTATGGATTTTTCGGAAGTCAGAAATTATCAGCCTGGTGATGAAATTCGTCACATGGAATGGCGTGTAACAGCACGAACAGGAAGGCCTCACGTTAAAATTTATCAAGAAGAACGTGAGCGCCCCGTGGTGATTCTTACTGATTTTAATCCTTCAATGATTTTTGGTACGCGAATCGCATTTAAATCTGTAGTTGCTGCGCGTTTAGCAGCCTTAATAGCTTGGACCGTCGTAAAACAAGGAGACAGAATTGGTGGCGTATTTTTTTCAGCAACGCAACACTGTGAATTTACACCCAAAGGGCGTGATTTAAGTGTGCTACCCATGCTTGCTGCCTTAAGCCACTATACAAATCAAACAGAGCAACAACGTGAAGCACCTCCTAGACTGCTCAGCGATGCCTTAATACGCTTACGCAGAGTAGTGCGACCCGGAAGTATTTTGGTATTAATTAGCGATTTTTATTCTATGGATGCTGAATGTGAAACACTGTTAGGCCGATTACGCCGCAATAATAACATCTTGGCCTACCATATTTGTGATCGCCTGGAATTAACACCCCCCAAACCCCAGCAATACGCGATGACCAATGGACAGCAAGAAATCTTGCTAGATACTAGCCTCCATTCAGTCCGTAACGCCTATGAACAGTATTGCCAAGAACGAATAGCTCAACTACAAGATCAGTTCAACCGATTGCAGATTCAATACGTACCCACTACAGCGGATATGGACTTACCCCAACTAGTCCGTCAAACTTTCCCTAGGAGGTCTCGTGGTTAAAACAGATCCTCTAGCCCAATTAAAAGACATCCATTTGCCTAACCCTGTGAGTTGGTGGCCATTAGCGCCAGGCTGGTATGTAATGGGAATTTTTATTTTATTTTTAATCAGTCTTTTTGCTTTCTGGCTTTATAAACGACACGCTCATGCTTTGGCAAAAAAACAGGCCTTAAAACTACTTGCGCATTATAAAAAACAGTATGAAAAAACGTCTGATACTTCGCTTACTAGTGCTCATATTTCAGAACTACTGCGTCGTGTTGCTCTAGTTTATTATCCAAGAGATCAAGTCGCCAGCTTACAAGGTGATGCGTGGCTGCAGTTTTTAAATGAAACCAGTAAAGGCATCGATTTTAATCCCATACGTCACATGCTGTTAGACACCCCTTTCAAACAAAAAGACACCGTTAATCTCACCCCCTTATTTCATAAAGCAGAACATTGGATTAAACAAAGGAGAGTGCCGTGTTCGAATTAATTAATCCTCAAGCTTTATTATTGATTCCTTTGCCGCTGTTTTTTTGGTACCTCATGCCCAAAGTAAAAATAAAATTACCCACGGCGCTCAAAGTTCCTTTTTTTGCCGCCGTGCTTGGCATAGCAAATCAAGAAAAACCATCTCTTGTCTCACAATCTTCATTAATGATACCCGCTTTGATTTGGATCTTATCTGTCATGGCTTTGGCAGGACCACGCTGGGTTGGGGAACCAAGCCCTGTCGAGCGTGAAGGGTATAATTTAATGATGGCACTAGACTTATCAGGCAGCATGGAGGTTCCAGACATGATGCTGTATGGACGACCTGTAAGTCGTTTAACAGTAGTCAAAAATGCCGCGGAACAATTTGTTAGAGAACGCTCAGGGGATAAAATTGGCTTAATTTTATTTGGCAGTCGTGCTTATTTACAAACTCCTTTAACTTATGACAGACACACTATTTTAATGCGTCTTGATGATGCGACGGTAGGTCTTGCAGGTAATACAACTTCTATTGGGGATGCAGTAGGATTAGCTGTCAAACGATTAGAGGGAGTCCCCAAAAAGGGACGCGTTATTATTTTATTAACGGATGGCGCCAACAACTCGGGAATTTTAGACCCTCTAAAAGCAACAGAATTAGCAAAAGATGAAGGCATTAAAATTTATACCATTGGCCTGGGTTCAGATGCTGATTCTTTTGCAGCCAATCAAGGTTCTTTCATGCAAAATGTGACTGCTGACTTGGATGAAGACACTTTAAAAACCATGTCTGCGATGACAGGAGGTCGTTATTTTCGAGCGGCAGATACCGAAACATTGCATCAAATTTATAATACTATTAATCAACTGGAAACAGTGCATCAAGAACAAGCAACCGTGCGACCACAAAAAGAATATTACCCTTGGTTTTTAACAGTCGCCTTATTGCTTTATTTGTATTGGTTAACTGCACAAACGAATTTACAGTCTAAGATCCGCACTTTAGTACGACATAGGAACGAATTCACATCATGATGATTGATTTTCATTTTTTAAGACCATGGTGGCTGTTGCTGATTTTACCCTTGCTGACGCTCCTATTTATTTTATGGCGACAAAAACCCAAATTGCATGCCTGGTCTGAAATATGTGACCCTCACCTGTTGGATCATTTAATTCAAAAAAAAGAACAAGAGCATGGCATCGCTCCTCTATTGTGTTTGTTTTTAAGTATGCTATTTATGATTTTAAGCATTGCAGGCCCGGCATGGTATAAACTTCTAGTATCTACCTATAAACCCGTGCAACCTAGGGTTTTAGTATTAGACATGTCAGATACCATGTTGGAAACAGATTTAACTCCCAATCGCCTAGACCGTGCTAAATTTAAATTACATGATCTTTTTGCACGAAAAAATGTGGGTCAATTTGGATTAATTGCCTTTACTAGCGAACCCTTTGTGGTATCTCCCTTAACGGATGATGGGCACACTATTTCTTCGTTATTGTCTTCTTTAACGCCCGAAATTATGCCTGTTCCAGGACAAAATCTCGAAAGTGCTCTTAATGAAGCATCCCAATTAATAAAACAGGCGGGTTATGATCAAGGCCAAATTTTAGTATTAACCGCTGACTCGCCTTCTTCTGAAGCCATCGCTTTAGCAAAAAAACTCGCAGTTTCCCATATTTTTTCATCCATCATGCCGGTGAAAGCTGATAAAGATTTAAACCCTCTATTTCAACACTTTGCAGATGAGGGAGAAGGCCAGTTGGTGAAATACACCTCGGACTCAAGTAATCTGGATGAATGGATAGAGGCTAGTTCTGGAAAACAATTTGCTCTTAGTAAAAATGAAGATATTCCACAATGGCGTGATGAAGGACGTTGGTTTTTAGTGCCGGCTTTATTTTTCCTCTTACCGGTATTTCGGAAAGGTTGGTTACAGAGAGTGACTGTATGATGCGCTATTTAATTTTTTTCTTA
Source organism: Legionella sp. (assembly GCA_030158115.1). Taxonomy (GTDB): domain Bacteria; phylum Pseudomonadota; class Gammaproteobacteria; order Legionellales; family Legionellaceae; genus Legionella. The sequence continues at coordinate 10,411 of JAOATK010000026.1, read as the reverse complement.
TCCTGCTTATTGTCTTTATCAAGTCATGCCGTTCATTGGGCTGATTTATGGTTTACGCCTGATCAACAAGGGCAGAAGTTAATGCAAAAAAATCGGTTTAAAGAGGCGAAAGAAACTTTTAAGCGGGAAGATTGGTCAGCTGCTGCAGCCTATCGTGCGGGTGATTATCAAAAAGCAGCCAATCTCTACCAGAATCTGAAGAATGAACAAGGTTATTACAATCTAGGGAATACTTTGGCTCACTTGGGGCAATATGAACAAGCGATTAAAGCTTATGATCAAACATTGACAATGAATGCAGCCAATCAAGATGCTGTTTATAATCGAAAACTTGTTGAAGAGCTATTAAAAAAAGATAAAAATAAAGACCAACAGAATAAAGACCAACAAGACAAAGACCAACAAGACAAAGAACAGCAAGACAAAGAACAGCAAAACAAAGAACAACAAAACAAAGAACAACAACAAAAAGAACAGCAACAAAAAGAACAGCAACAAAAAGAACAGCAACAAAAAGAGCAACAACAAAAAGAACAACAACAAAAAGAGCAACAACAAAAAGAACAGCAACAAAAAGAACAGCAACAAAAAGAGCAACAACAAAAAGAACAGCAACAAAAAGAGCAACAACAAAAAGAACAGCAAAGCTCTGAAGCTGAACGTGAAAAACAACAAGCTAAAGAACAATGGTTGCGTTTAATCCCAGATGATCCTGGAGGATTAATGAAAGAAAAATTCTTACGTGACCATTTAAGAAGACAAGGTGGATGGGACTCATGAACAAGCTATTAGCAATTGGTTTTATTTGGTTATTCAGCCTGATGGCTAGCGCAGAAATTCAGATTGAAATAGATTCTTCTCAAATAAATTTTAATGAATCATTCAGACTGACTTTAACTCAAGATAACCTGCAAACTAACAGCACCTCTCCCAATCTAACACCATTAAAGAGAGACTTTTTTATCATAAGCACAGAGCGAGGAGTCAATTACTCAGTGATTAATGGTCAAAGCCAATCCTCTGGCACGTGGACAGTCACACTGAAACCTAAAAAAAAGGGGGTATTAACTATCCCTGCTATTCAAGTTGGTCCAGAGCAAACTGCTCCTTTAACCTTACAGGTAACAGCTGATACTAATTCCCAAACGATATCGCCTATCCAAAACAGGCAACAAAGTATCCTATTAGCTACTGAAGTGAATGAAAAAAAACCTTATGTGAATCAACAAATTCTTTATAAGGTCACTCTATATAACTCAAAGCAACTTTTGGATGGGAACTACCAAGGACCTAAAGTAAAAGATGCTTTGCTTATCCCTTTAGATGGTGGAAAACGCTACCAAACACAAAAAAACAATGTGAATTATCTGGTAGAAGAGCAAAATTATGCCATTTTTCCTCAAAAAAGCGGCCCCTTAGAAATTACCTCTCCAGTTTTTACAGCCTTAATTTATGATCTAAATCCCCAGCGGGTGACCACAGAAGATCAAACGATTCGATTAAAAATTCAACCCATCCCCAAAGAATTTACAGGGAAAATATGGTTACCGGCAAAAAAGGTGAAATTAACTGAGCATTATGAACGTATGCAATCCCTTCACCAAGGTGATACTTTAATACGAACAGTCACACTACAAGGCAAAGGAGTTCCAGCCCAATTATTACCTATGCTTCATTTTGCCCAAACAGATGCTTTTAGTACCTACCCAGAAAAAGGCAAAGAGCATAATAAAATCGCTCAAGGAGAGCTTCTTAGTAACATCCAAATTAAGGTAACGTATTTATTCAATAAAAGTGGCAGCATCACTATTCCAGCATTAAAACTGCCTTGGTTTAATACACTTACAGGCAAAGAGGAAACTGCTATTTTGCCTTCTAAAACCTTTGAAATTCTACCTTCTACTAATCCAGAACCCGTAAAAAAACAAATCAATTTACCTGCCACACAAGAAAGCAAACATGCTCTTTCAGAAACAAAAAATAATGCGGCATGGATCATTGCAACACTATTTGCTCTGGCATGGATCATTACCTTGGCTTTATGGAAACGATCTCAAGGCGTGCAAAATACCCTTAAAAAAGAGTCTAAAAGAGTATTAAAAGAACTACATCAAGCATGCATCCAACATAATCCTCAACAGGTTAGCAATGCTTTATTAAGGTGGGCTAAGTTACGTTGGCCAAACGACACTCTATTAAATCTTAGGGATATAGCACTGATAGTCCAAGATGCCTCTTTAAAAAAACAAATCGAAATACTGTCGCAACTATTATATAGAAATTCAGAAAAAACTTTATGGCGTGGTGATGAGTTATGGAAAAGTATTCAAGGAATAGCAAAAACAATCCCTAAAAAAGAAAATAAAATCAGCCCCTTACCACCAATTAATCCACAGTAGCCTTGATGTGGCGTAATCAAGGTTTTCGGAGTAGTATTTGGCATCCAAATCCTTGATTACGCCACATCAAGGCTACGTTTGTTAAAAAGAAATGTGTTTATCCTATGAAAAATTTTAGATATGACATCAATGGGTTAAGAGCTTGGGCTGTTCTTGCCGTTATTTTTTATCATTTTAATTTATTTGGGTTTACCGGTGGTTATGCTGGGGTAGATATCTTTTTTGTCATATCTGGTTTTTTAATGACAAAAATCATCACTGATAGATTATACCATCCTGAAAATAAATTTTCTTTGTTGGCGTTTTATCTTTTTAGAGCAAAAAGAATTATTCCTCCTTTAATAGTGCTTTGTGCCTTCTTAATTATCCTGGGCTATTACATACTGATTAATACGCAATATCAGCAACTAAGCTCGCATATAATTCGAGCCACTAGTTTCCTTTCTAACTTTAAATTTTTAAGTGAGTCGGGGTATTTTGATGCCGCTGCTAACACCAAATGGTTACTCCATACTTGGTCTCTTTCGGTAGAATGGCAATTTTATTTAATATTGCCCATCGTATTAATAGTGACTTATAAACTATCTGCAAAGCGACAAACTATTAAATGGGTTCTGCTGTTATCCACCTTGTCGTCCTTATTGTTTTCCATTTTAATTACTAAACAAAAACCAGAATTCTCATTTTATATGCTACCCACAAGAGCATGGGAAATGCTGGCTGGAGGATGTGTTTATTTGTTTCTAGATCATCTCATCTTAAAAAATAAACTGGCTAAAACACTAGAGTACACCGGTTTTCTCCTCCTATTAGCCTCTTTTTTTATTCTCACCAAACATGACAGTTGGCCTGGTTGGCTGGCCATGATCCCCGTGACTGGGGCCTCATTAATTATTGCTGCCAAAAGAAATGATAGTCTTTTAACTCATAACAGAATATTCCAATACGTCGGAAATATTTCTTATTCCCTGTATCTATGGCATTGGCCAATCTATGTTTTTATTGTTTATTACGAATTAGATCAACATAATATAAATGTATTCATTGCACTTCTTTGCACATTAATTTGCGCTCACTTATCCTTTGTATGGATAGAAACTCCAAGTAGGTCTTTATTTAATAAAAAACCCTACCATGTCTCTCTTAGTAAAATTGTCATCCCTGTTTGTCTCTTTTTAATTGCCCCAGCGTATATAAAATTACATCATGGGCTCATTAATCCGGTAGTGATTGGTCTACATCAGATCACTAAAGAGGGCGAAAATAAAAATCCAAGAGCAAAAATATGCGAAGCACTGCAAAAAGATCACCCAGAAAAACCGCCAGAATGTACTTATGGAGGAAAAAAACTAGGTGTGATTTTGTTAGGTGATAGCCATGCATCTTCATTAGTTTTAGCTCTTGAAAAGGCCTTACCTAACAATAAGTTACATGTTTTAGACTGGAGCATATTGGCTTGTCCGGCATCATTACAATACTCCGGAAGCTATGAACCTTATAAAAAATGCGTTCTTAGCAATCACTATTTTTTAGAAAAAAATAAGCAGCTACCCCAAAATATTCCACTGTTAATGGTTAATTACATAAACCAAAAAGATCGAATGGAAATGGCCTGCGACATAGCAAAAAATAGACCTGTCTACATGCTAAGACCAACCCCTCAATTCACAAGTCACGTCCCTTCTGCCATGGCACAAAGCATTTTGAAAAAGCATAAAAAGATTAGATTAAAAATTTCTATCGCTAATGATTACAATAAAAAAGAAGCCGAATATATAAAATTGCAGGATGAAGCAGCTAAAAAATGTGGGATTAAATTATTAGAAACACTGCCCTACTTATGCCAACAAGGTTACTGCTATGGAGACCTCGCAGGATTACCTATTTATTATGACAAGCATCATTTAAATTTACGCGGAGCAGATTTATTAATACCTGCTTTAAAGAAAATCTTTAGAGATGATGCCTAGAAGTAAAATTCAAAAATAGGGTAACCGACTGGCCTTAATAGTAAATGGTAGCATACGAGATATACCTCTTAAATAACTCCATGCTAGTCGCTCTGTAGAGCATGGCAACAGATTATTTTCTGTCCTAACTGATTAATTAATAGGTTTTATTTGATTTTTATCCCTACATAAATTCGTTTTACTCTAGGGATAATTGTTAAAAAAGTGTATAATTGCTCTTTTTGTTACACAGTAATGATCCGACTATGAATCTTGAAAAATTATATGATGTTATTGTTATTGGTGGTGGGCATGCCGGAACAGAAGCAGCCCTTGCTGCAGCGCGTATGGGCGCGCAAACCCTATTATTAACACATAACATGGATTTATTGGGACAAATGTCCTGTAATCCTGCGATTGGAGGCATTGGTAAAGGCCATCTAGTGAAAGAAATTGACGCTTTAGACGGTGCAATGGCCAAAGCAGCAGATAAAGCTGGTATTCAATTTCGCATACTTAATGCGTCAAAAGGCCCTGCTGTTCGTGCAACACGTGCTCAAACAGACAGAGTACTTTACCGACAAGCTATTAGAGAAATATTGCAATCGCAACCTAATTTAACCTTATTTCAACAAGCTGTTGATGACTTGGTTATTGAAGGAGATCGAGTGACTGGTGTTGTTACTCAAATGGGATACACTTTGCGTGCTCGGGCAGTTGTTTTGACTGTGGGCACTTTTTTGGGTGGGAAAATTCATGTAGGTATGAGCCAGTATGCTGGTGGTCGTGCAGGAGATCCTCCATCCATCGAATTAGCGAGAAGTTTACGCGATCTGGATTTACCGGTTGGACGTTTAAAAACTGGCACCCCACCACGTATTGACCGACGCTCACTAGACTATAGTCAGATGATGGAACAACCCGGTGATACGCCACTGCCAGTCTTTTCTTATTTGGGTACCGTTAATGATCACCCCCAACAAGTGTCTTGCCATATTACGCATACTACCGAAGCCACTCATGATATTATTCGTAATAACCTACATCAATCGCCTATGTATGCGGGGGTTATTGAAGGCATAGGGCCTCGTTATTGCCCCTCTATCGAAGACAAAATAGTACGCTTTGCCGATAAATTATCCCATCAAATCTTTGTTGAACCCGAAGGATTAACCACCGAAGAAATTTATCCCAATGGTATTTCAACTAGTCTGCCTTTCGATGTGCAAGTCCAATTTGTACGGACTATTAAAGGCTTTGAAAATGCGCATATTACCCGTCCAGGTTATGCCATAGAATACGATTATTTTGATCCTCGTGGACTGACGTCCTTTTTACAAACAAAACCGATTCCTAATTTATTCTTTGCAGGGCAAATTAATGGGACCACCGGTTATGAAGAAGCAGGGGCACAAGGCATTATTGCGGGTATGAATGCCGCCTTACAAGTTCAAGAAAAAGACATGTGGTGCCCGCGTCGGGATGAAGCCTATATTGGGGTGTTGATTGATGATCTCATCACTTGTGGCACACAAGAGCCCTATAGAATGTTTACCTCTCGCGCTGAGTATCGTCTATTATTACGTGAAGACAATGCCGACTTGCGCTTAACAGCAAAAGGTTATGAGCTAGGTATCGTTGGGGAAGCTCGCTGGCAAGCGTTTTCTGCTAAAAGCCAAGCAATAACCTCAACACAAACATTATTGCATAATACCTGGGTGCGTGTCGGGCATAATGATGCCTTAAAAGATGTTTTGCAAAAACCCATGCAACATGATAATCGAGCTTCTGAAATTTTAAAGCGGCCTGAAATTAATTATCAACACTTGTTAATGCTTGATGATCTCAACCTACCTGAATTGCCGGCAGCAGTCAGTGAACAAGTTGAAATTCAAAATAAATATGCAGGTTACATTGACCGACAAAAACAAGACATAGAAAAAATGCACAAACAAGAAAATACGGTTTTACCTGAGTCTCTTAATTACGCTGATGTCACCGGTTTATCGAATGAAGTCATTCAAAAGCTTTCAAAAATCAAACCTACTTCGTTGGCTCAAGCTGGGCGTATTTCTGGAGTAACTCCGGCAGCCTTGTCATTGCTGTTAGTTCACCTCAAAAAACAACGGATAGAAGCATGAGTGAAGAGCCACAATTACTGCTTGAGCAAGGGCTAAAACAATTTGGTCTTGGCGATAAGAGTACTTCCCTGTTAGACTATTTATTCTTACTCAAAAAGTGGAATTTAGCATATAATCTAACAGCTGTTCGCGATCTTGAATCCATGGTTAGCAAACACCTATTAGATAGTTTAGCCATCATACCCTGGCTCAAAGGTGATAGGCTCATTGATGTAGGAACCGGACCTGGTTTACCTGGAATTCCGTTAGCCATTGCTAATCCACAAAAGAATTTTGTTTTGCTAGATTCTAATGGAAAAAAAACTCGTTTCCTTAATGAGGTAAAACGGCAACTGAACTTAAAAAATCTTGAAATAGTAAACTTTCGGGTAGAAAACTACCGCCCGTCCCAAGGTTTTGATACAGTAATAAGCCGAGCATTCAGCAGTCTTGCACAAATGGTTCAATGGACGACACATCTTGTGGCACAAGATGGCATATGGTTGGCCATGAAAGGGCGTTATCCAGATACAGAATTAGATGAAATAAAACAAAATTATAAAGTAGAGCCTTATACTGTTGAGGGTGTTGATGGCGAGCGCTGCTGCGTCCTTATCGAAAATTCAACCAAGGAATAACAAATCATGGCGAAAGTCATAGCCATTGCCAATCAAAAAGGCGGAGTAGGTAAAACGACTACCGCCATTAATTTATCGGCTTCTCTTGCGGCAAATCATCAACGAGTTCTGTTAATTGATTTAGATCCACAAGGCAATGCTACTATGGGTAGCGGCGTAGATAAAAATCAATTAGTTCACACAACGAATGATGTTTTATTACATGATTGTTTAGCAGAACAAGCTTGCCTTAGCACCACCGGGGGATATGATTTAATTCCTGGAAATGATGATTTGACAGTTGCTGAAGTAAGCCTGATGGAACGCAACCATCGTGAAACATTTTTATATAAAGCCTTACAACCGCTGCAAATTAATTATGATTTTATTCTCATTGACTGCCCTCCTGCTCTCAATACATTAACTATAAATGCCTTTGTAGCAGCTGATTCAGTACTTATTCCCATGCAATGTGAGTACTATGCCCTAGAGGGTTTAGCAGCACTTTTATCCACCATAGAACAAGTTAAGGCCTCAGTAAATCCACGCTTAAATCTTGAAGGCGTACTACGTACTATGTACGATACCCGTAATAGATTATGCTCGGATGTTTCAAAACAATTAATGGAACATTTCCCAGCTAAAGTTTACCGAACCGTAGTGCCTCGTAATGTCAGATTAGCTGAAGCACCAAGCCATGGTATGCCCGCTTTGCATTATGACAAAACATCGCCAGGTGCCGCAGCCTATATGGTATTAGCATCTGAATTGATGAATAAACAAACCGTAATAGGATAATAGAGGTATTTATGACAGTAAAACGTAGTGGTTTAGGGCGTAATTTATCCGCGTTGTTAAGCCAATCCAGCGGGATTCTTCTAAACGAAAAACCACAAAATGAAAGTCTGAAACTGGCAGTTGAGTGTTTGCAGCCTGGAAAATACCAACCCCGTGGTGAAATGGAGGAAGCTCCTTTAACGGAGTTGGCTGAATCAATAAAAAGACAAGGTCTTTTACAACCCATTTTAGTTCGTGAGTTGAGCGATGGTCGCTATGAAATCATTGCAGGTGAACGTCGATGGCGTGCAAGTCAAATGGCTGGTCTTACTGAAGTTCCTGTACTTTTAAAGCAGGTTGATGATGAAACTGCCATGGCGATGGCCTTGGTTGAAAATTTACAAAGAGAAGATTTAAATGCAATGGACCAAGCTCGTGCCATGCATCGCCTTACCCATGAATTTTCTTTAACGCATCAGCAAGTTGCAGATCTATTGTGTAAATCACGAACTGCTGTTAGCAATTATTTACGTTTATTAGCTTTGTCCACTGCAGTAAAAAAACTCCTTGAACACGGTGACATTGATATGGGTCATGCACGAGCCTTGCTTATGTTGGATGAGGAGCAGCAAAACCAAGTCGCTCAAATCATTATAGCGAAAAACCTTTCTGTTAGAGAAACTGAAAAATTAGTTGAACGAGTTAAAGCAGGGAAAATTACCGAAAAATCCTTTTCGGAAGCGAGTAATTTTCTTTATCAGGAATCGCTGAATAGTTTAGCCAAACATCTCCAAGCATCTATTAAGTTAAAATCAGGGAAATCTGGCAAAGGTTCTCTGGTTATTCAGTACGACAGTACGAACAGATTAGAAAAAATTATTGAACAAATAGGTAGCGCTCTTAAGCTTACTCTTCCATAGTAACCTGGATTAAGTGTCGCACAATCGAGGCTACTTTTCTAAATCCAACTAAAACTGCGGTTTTAACCGCGGTTTTAATCACATCTAATTATTCTTCTTCACCTGATGGTTATACCATTCCCTTATTCTTTACGACAAATAATTACTCATATTAATTGATTTTAAACCTAAATGATCTAATCTTTAATCAATGGGCTATTTTTAATCCAAATGCTCTTGGTTATGCATTGGTGATTTAGGGAGTAATTATCATGAAGAAAACAACGCCTACCATAAGAACATTTAATGAATACCTCGAATTCCATTGCACAAGTCAGCAAGTGAGTGTACAGCAGGCTGAAGAATATGCTCAAAAAGGAAAGCAATTTCTTGAAGCCGTGATGAGTGGACGTGAAGAAAGTTACCCTAGTAAAAAAAAGAGTGATAATGTGGCTTTTCTTCACTGGTATTTACTGAGGGAGTCCTTTAATCAAGAGATGCCGTTTAGTAAAGGGATGTTTAATCTTGAGGGAAAAGATGATGCAAGTACTAAAAAATTATATCATTATCTAAAGGGCGAAGCCCAATCAGATAACAGCCCTCTTCCTGTAAAAATTTTAAAAGGAATAGTAGGTGATAGCGCTGCAAACAAAGACCTTGCCTATTCCAGACCATCAACTCATTACAATGATTATTTGGTTGATGACTATAAAAAAAGCTTTGGCATTGATCAGGTGAACATCCCTCTTGCTTGGAAATTCACGACCCATACCTTTGGCTTAATGAAAAATCCAGATAATTCATTAAGTGTTTTTTTTAAGCCAGAAACACAAAGTATGGATGTCAATAAAACAAAAGAATCTTTCTTGCATGGCCTTAATCTTGTCAAAAAGATAATTTATCCACAAAAATTAAAAGGCATGGAAAGAACTTTCCGTGAAGATAGTATTGATATAGAGACTAAAGAATTTGTAAAAGAGAGCCTTAGAAAGGAGAATCTACTCACTAAGGATATTGATAAAAAAATTGACCGTTGTAACCACATGGAAGATTTGGCAAAAATAATAAATATGACACAGTCTGCAATGGATTTTACTCCTCACTTACTTGAACAATATGGCACAACGAATCAAATAGGTTCTGAGTTACGTTTTAAAATAGCCGATGAAGGCAGTCTTACCATCATGAGAAATGAACCGCAACTCGATTTTTCCCAAGAAAAATTAGTCTCTAAAGTCTATCCTGACGATGAGGAAGGCCCTTGGGGATTTGGCGATGAAAGCCCGACTAATATAACAACCAGCTTTTTCAAAGAAAACATCAAGCTCATGCATGATCATGAAAAGCACCTCGCTGAGGTTCCACAAAAGCCAGTATTAGGCAGTTAAATTTGGTTTTAGTGCCATACACACCTAATTAGATCTCATCAGCTCTTAGTAGCTTTAATTAAAATAAGAATCATACTTTGGACTTTAACCATTTCTACAAAATTATTTACAGACCCAAAAGGACCTCTGTACATGACAAAAAAACCTGTCATGCCCGCGCAGGCGGGCAACCATCCATCAAAATAACCCGATACCCAAATCAAGCCACGGTAGTGTTTAAATAACTGTGTCATCTCTCATAAATTGTTATAATTTGGACACT
>JAOATK010000025.1 GCA_030158115.1 Legionella sp. | reverse complement strand
CTTAATTTAGGCTTGAAATGACTGACGAGATGACACAGTTAGATGAACACTCTCCAAGCCACTGGGGATTGTTTTGCTCGATAAGGTTTATTTTCCATTGTCGGTTCCATTTCTTGATGCGTTTTTCTCTGGTTATTGCTTCGTAGACATCAGAATGAATTTCATAATAAACCAAGTGATGAACATTGTATTTTTTGATGAATCCCTCAGCCAAGCCTTCCTTGTTTCAGCCAAAATACACGTTTAAACTATCCTTCAACTCGCTGATACACTCCATATAACCTCCTTTTGGCGATCGAGATTATATGATTTTCATTGTATGTCAGCGAGTTATATTAAGTTACTTCAGTGCCAAATCAGAAATGGTTGCCCGCCTGCGCGGGCATGACAGATTTTTTTGTCATGTACAGAGCAAAATGGCTAAAGTCACGATACTAATTTCAGTAATTAATGCTAAAATAATTTTTTGATATTTAGAGCAAAATTCGTGCAAAAAAAACCAAAGGACAATTACTTATTTCGCTTACTTCCTCTGACTATGGGTGGTTTTAGCATTGGGATGACTGAATTTTTAATGATGGGGGTTTTACCAGACGTAGCCTCCTCGTTATCCATCACAATCCCTACAGCAGGACATCTGATTGCTATTTATGCCTTTGGCGTTGTTATTGGCGCACCACTTATGATGGCTCTTTCACAACAGTTCTCACCGAAAAAAATTCTGGCTGGGTTAATGTTTTTATTCACAGCCTTTAATATTTTATTTTCCATTGCACCCACCTATAATTTGCTGTTACTGGCTCGTTTTATGTCTGGGTTGCCTCATGGTGCATTTTTTGGTGTGGGTGCTGTTGTTGCGACTCAATTAGTACCCCCTAGTAAAGGCGCTAGTGCCGTTGCGGTGATGTTTACAGGACTTACTTTGGCCACTATTCTTGGTGTTCCCATAGGAACATTTATTGGGCACCATTTCAGTTGGCGGGTAGCTTATTTTATTGTGGCACTCCTAGGCTTAGTCTCTTTGGTCAGCATTATTAGGTGGTTGCCTAATATTCAACGAAATAACTCCCATGATTTTATAAAAAGTCTGAAGATTTTTAAAAATAAAGAAATTTGGCTGATTATTGGGATTTCTGCTATTGGTACTGGTGGTTTATTTGCATGGATTAGTTATATTGCTCCTCTTATGACTGATGTCGCATTATTCTCCAATAATATGATCAATATAGTCATGATGATTGCAGGAATAGGTATGGCTGTTGGAAATATCTTAGGAGGTCGTTTTGCTGATCGCTCATCTCCTTTGTTAGTGACGGGTCTTTTGTTATTTATTATGATGGGATGTTTATTAACAGTTGCTCTAGTTAGTGAAAATCAAATAATGGCTCTCATTATGACCTTTATTACTGGGGCCATCGCTTTTGCGGTGGTTCCAGCCATGCAAATGTTAATGATTAACGCGTCCAAAGGAGCTGAAATGCTCGCCTCATGCATGGTGCAGGCTAGTTCAAATATGGGAAACACCTTAGGTGCTTATTTAGGCGGTTTACCTATTGCTGCGGGTTTTGGTTATACCTCACCGGAGTATGTGGGGATAATTTTAGCGTTTGTTGGATTATCACTGTGTTTTACTATTAAAATGACAAAAAATACTGGTGATTTTTTGCAAAGCAATACAGCACTTAATGAATAACCTAGCTGCTTACAACTAATAGTGTTTCTTTAGGGACTTTATGCCCTTGTAGCCTGGATGCAGCGCAGCGTAATCCGGGAATTCGGGGCCACTAAACCCGAATTACGCTGCGCTGCATCCAGGCTACAAGGGCGTGGACAATCATTACAATAGGGTAAATACCCTTATTTGAAATGGTCTTAAAGCCAATAAACAAAAACAAATAAGAATAACCATACCACGTCAACAAAGTGCCAATACCAGGCCACCCCTTCAAAAGCAAAATGCCGCTCTGGGGTAAAATGACCTCGTTTGCAACGAATTAAAATCACAATCAGCATAATGGTTCCCAAAGTCACATGTAACCCGTGAAAACCAGTTAACATGAAAAAGGTTGTTCCATAAATACCTGATGCTAGAGTCAAATTCATTTCTGTGTAGGCATCATGATACTCATATGCTTGGCAGCATAAGAACATAACCCCTAGCGCAATTGTCAAAGACATTCCAATTAATAATTGATTACGTTTGTTTAACTTCAAAGCCCAATGTGCCCAGGTAATCGTAACGCCTGAGGTTAATAAGATTAGGGTGTTAATTGCGGCAAGACCCCAAGCTCCCATTGCTTCATGCGCACCAGTAAAAATCTGGTTATCTGGATTAACTATGAGTGGCCAGCTCGCTTTAAAATCAGACCATAAGGTAAGGTTAGTTATCGGGTGATATTCCCCACCTAACAGTGGGATAGACCAAAGCCGTGAATAAAACAGCGCACCAAAAAAAGCCCCGAAAAAACATACTTCCGAAAAAATAAACCAACACATTCCCCAGCGAAAAGACTTATCAACTTGTAAATTATAAACGCCTTTGCTGTTTTCATAGATAACTTGGCCAAACCAACCAAACATCATAAAAATAATAATGCCAAGACCTAAGGTAAATAAATAAGGCCCATACCAATCATTATGAAGCCAGGAGGCCGCCCCTATTAAAAAGGTGGTTAAGCCAGCCGATCCAACCAAGGGCCAGTGACTGGGCTTGGGGACATAATACGTACCGTGTGCTCCCATTGTATTTGCATCTCCTGTATCAATTATTTAACGTCAATATTTACTGTAGCCTGGATGCAGCGCAAAGCGCATAATCCGGGAACTCCCGCGAAGCGGGCTCAAACTCTATAATAAGGTGCCATGCATTGCATGGGTTTCCCAGATTTCGCTTTGCTTCACCCAGGCAACCTTATTAAAAAAAAAAATTATTTTATCTTCTACCTGTGACATCAAACAAAGTATAAGACAAAGTCACTGTGTTTATATTTTTAGGTAAATCAACATCTAAATGAAACAATAAAGGCATGTTCATTGCCTCGTGCCCATTCAATGTTTGCTGTGTAAAACAAAAACATTCTGTTTTTTTCAAATATTTTGCAGCAAGACCTGGTGTAACACTTGGTATTGCTTGAACTGTCATCGAATGATCTGTTTTATTTTCAGCATAAAACTCAAGTCGAGCAATTTCGCCTGGATGCACCTTTATCTTGTGGATTTTTGGATAAAATTTCCAAGGTACACCACTGTTATTAGTTGCCACAAATTCGACTAACACTTCCCTGTCTTTAGAAATTTTAGCCTTGTTTACATCATATGCAACTGCCTGATTTTTGGTTTTACCATTTAGTCCCCAGGCTTTACATAAACTATTATAAATAGGAACCAAGGCAAAACCAAAAGCAAACATCCCTAATACAATCGCAGTTAATACAGCCAATAATTTACGATGATTAGTTACTTCATTCATGCAGCTAGCCTATTTTAATTTATCTCTGGAGGAGTCGTAAACGAATGGTAAGGAGGTGGAGACGGTAAAGTCCACTCTAAACCAATAGCACCTTCCCAAACTCGAGATGTGGCTACGTCTTTCTTGGTATTTTTCTTTCTTACTGTAGCAATGACATTATACAAAAACAGTAATTGTGAAAAACCGAAAATAAAAGCACCGATGGTAGCTATCATATTAAAATTAGTAAATTGCAATGCATAATCGGGTATTCGGCGTGGCATACCCGCCAAACCTAAAAAGTGCATCGGGAAAAATGTTATGTTCACCGAAAATACAGATAACCAAAAATGCCATTTGGCCAAGCGCTCGTTATACATATGACCTGTCCATTTAGGCAGCCAATAGTAGGTTGCAGCAAACAGGGCAAAAATAACACCTGGTACTAAAACATAATGAAAATGAGCCACCACAAAATAACTGTCTTGATATTGAAAATCAGCAGGGACTAAGGCCAACATTAAACCGGTAAAACCACCAATGGTGAATAAAAACACAAAGGCCAAAGCAAATAACATAGGCGTTTCAAAAGTCATCGCCCCCTTAAACATGGTGCTTACCCAGTTAAATACTTTAATTCCGGTAGGAACTGCAATCAACATCGTTGTGTACATAAAAAACAACTCAGCACCTAAAGGCACTCCTGTTGTAAACATATGATGCGCCCAAACGATAAAGGACAACAAAGCAATACTGACTGTTGCATAGACCATAAAATGGTAACCAAATAATGGCTTGCGGCTAAATGTAGGTATAATTTCCGAAACCACTCCAAATGCCGGTAATATTAATACATACACTTCAGGATGGCCGAAAAACCAGAATATATGTTGGAATAATATCGGATCACCACCACCAGCGGCATTGAAAAAGCTGGTTCCGAAATGTCGATCAGCCAACATCATTGTAACAGCCCCTGCTAAGACAGGCATAATTGCAATCAATAAAAATGCAGTAATTAACCAGGTCCAAACAAACATCGGCATTTTCATCAAAGTCATGCCAGGCGCTCTTAAATTTAATATGGTCGCGATAATATTAATAGAGCCCATAATCGATGAAAGCCCCATCATATGTACTGAGAAAATCATAAAATCAGTGCTAGGTGGCGCATAGGTTGTTGACAGAGGCGCGTACATAGTCCAGCCAAAATTTGGACCGCCTCCTGCATGAAACATCGTTGAAATTAATAATAAAAAGGCAAAAGGTAAAATCCAAAAGCTCCAATTATTAAGACGCGGTAAAGCCATATCTGGCGCACCAATCATCATAGGAATTTGCCAGTTTGCCATTCCTGTAAAAGCAGGCATGACTACCCCAAATAACATGATTAAACCATGCATGGTGGTCATTTGATTAAAGAAATTGGGGTCAACAAAACGATGACCTGGTTGAAATAGCTCAGCACGAATCACTAAGGCCATTGCACCTGCGAAAAAGAAACTAAAGACAGCTAACCACAAATAAAGTGTGCCAATATCCTTATGGTTAGTAGTAAACAACCAGCGCTTAATAAAGCCGAAAATACCTTTGCCTTGCTCAGGCCCATGTTCGTGATGATCGTCGTCATGTGCTAATGTATAACTCATTGCAAACCTCCAGCTTTAACTTTATTAACCATAGTGGGTTGTCTATTCGCATTTTGCCGCGCTGCAGCCACATCTGCAGGTTGAATTTCTGTATCGGTATTATTTCCCCAGGCATTACGCTCGTAGGTTGCAATTGCAGCGACTTCATCATCAGTAAGCTGATCTTTATAAGCTTGCATTGCAGAACCTGGAATACCATTTAAAATAATATCAATGTGTCTGGAAATAGGATTACCAACAGCAACGGAGCTGCCTTTAAGTGCTGGATATAAAGGGGGCAAACCTTTGCCATCAACCCGATGACAGGCAGAACAAATTTGATCAAATTTATATTTACCCAGAGTCATTAAATCCTTGCGGGTCAATACCTTTTGCGCCGCAGGCTGAGCCTCTGTGCTTAGATATTTATCTTGAATTTTTGTTTGTGAAGCCACCCATTTATTAAAATCCTCTTCACTGACAGCCTCAACAACAATAGGCATAAAACCATGATTGATGCCACAAAGTTCAGCGCATTGGCCACGATAAACACCTGGCTTTTCAATGGTTGCCCAGGCTTCATGCATAAACCCAGGGATAGCATCGCGTTTAATTCCTAGTTCTGGAACCCACCAGGAGTGAATCACATCATTGGAAGTCACAAGAAAACGAATTTTTTTATTAACCGGTACAACTAAAGGTCTATCTACTTCTAACAAATACCACTCGCTTTTCTTTTGCTTATTTTCAATTTGTGAAAGGGGGGTCGACAAGATACTAAAATAACTGATTCCCTGATCAAGGTATTCATACTGCCAGCGCCATTGGTATCCGACTACTTTAATAGTCACCTCAGACTGCTTAGTATCATCCATACGAATCAAAACACGTGTCGCAGGTATTGCTAGGCCAACCAAAATTAAAAAAGGAATAATTGACCAGATAACTTCAAGGCGAGGATTATCATGAAACGATGCGGGTTTATATCCTTTAGATTTTCTGTGATGAATCAAAGAATAAATCATCACTCCAAACACGACAACACCAATAATGGCGCATACCGCTATACAAACCATATGCAAATAATAGATATCTTTACTAACAGGCGTAACCCCGCGATACATATTAAGCTGCCAAGGATCCGCTGCAGCAAATACGGACTGACTCGTTATCAATGCGCTAAGCATTGTTATCAATTTACAGATAGTTAACCTGTTTAACATCCCAATTCCTCATCTCGTCAAGAAGCCAGGCAAGCCTGGCAATCGATTTAATTTTCATGCCCATCCAGAAAGCGTATGTCACGCTGTTTTGTCTTCCCCACACAAGCGGGGCTATCTCCTATGCAACATGAACTACCACAATGAATAATTACCCTCAGTTTTTGATTTACTGATCATGTACTTAACTGCTTCGATCACTTCCCCGCCAGTACATTGTTTACATCCACCATTTTTAGGATGATTCTTGCCTTTAACAGTGTTCTCAATGAGTACGTCAATGTTTTTAGCAATCAAAGGTTTCCAGACTGCTTTGTCACCGATTTTTGGAGCCCCATTTTTGCCTTCATTATGACAAACAGCGCAATTGGCATCATAAACAGTTTGTCCGTTTGCCGGATACTTTGCAGCACCCCCAGACTTCAAATCCAATGCTTCTGAGCGAGTCAGTGATTCATTGAGTATATAATCAACTGCTGAAATCACATCGTTATCTGAACAGGTTACACAAGCCCCTCGAACAGGCATAGAATTATAACCACGAATAGCGCGCGTATATAATCCCGTTAAGCCATTGTTCTTAAGACGTGAAAACCAATTTGCTGAGTCACCAATAAGCGGTGCGCTCATTTCACCATTTTGATGACAAATAACACAGGCCTTATAATACACTCTCTTACCTCTAGCAAGTGAAGGCTTTGCAGGCGAAGGCGGCAGGCTTAATGTGTCTTCACTTTCCACCGTTTTTAAATAAACTGCGATAGCCATTCTGTCTGCATCAGTAAGATACATTAAGCTGTTGTGATTAACTTCTGCCATTGGCCCAGCCACAGGACCAGCATTATTAATTAATTGATTCTTTTTAAATACGTCAGCTACTTCTTGATGAGAAGCTGAGGCTAATCCGTATTTAGTAATGTTAGGCGCCCAGAATCCATCAATGAAAGTTCCCGTCAGATAATAAGTATTTTTGGGTGCACCAAAAGGATTCAATGGCGTATGACACATACTGCAATGACCTAAACCATCTACAATATACTTACCTTGGTTCCATTCAGGAGATTGGCTTTTATCGTATTGAAAGGCTCCATCTTGTGGGAAGAAGAAAAGCAGATTCCAGCCCCACAATGAAAGACGGGCACCAGGAACACCAAATGGGAATGGTAAAGATTTATTTTCCTGACGTACTGCGGGCAAGCTCATGAAATAAGTATACAAAGCATGTGCATCGTCATCTTTAATTTTAGAAAAATAATAATAGGGGAATACCGGGAAATAATTTCTCCCTTTAGGATCGCGGCCTTCTTTTAGAGCGCGAACAAAATCCTTTTCAGTCCAGTTTCCAATACCCGTTTCTTTATCGGGAGTGATGTTTGGACTATAAAATGTGCCAAATGGGGTTTCTAGAGGTAAGCCACCAGCGTAAGCGGGCGTTCCACCCTTTACATTAGTATGGCAAGAAATACAGTCGCCCATTTTGGCTAAATATTCCCCTCGCTGAATTAATTCTTGTTGTGCACCTGTCGCTGGCGCGGTAGGTGGATACGCTGGGTAATACCCATCAATAAGCGATAATTTTTCTTGTGCGGAAACCGTTTCAGCCTGGGATAATGGACTCACCATGCCTAGAACTGCCAGAGTTGCAGCAACAAGTAGCTTTCTTACTAACAAAGAGCCCACGCCCCCTCCTATTTGTTCTTATTTTAATCACTTCTCTTTTGGAGACAGAATAACCGATGTATTTTATACCTCACATGGCGTAAGTTGCAATGTTATAATCACAGAAATCAAAAGTAGCTATGATGATGCGTAGCGAAATCCAGGATAAAGGGATAAAGGGATAAAGGGATAAAGGGATAAAGGGATAAAGGGATAAAGGGAATTTTAATTTCAAGATAGAAAGGGTCAATCGGTGTGTCGCCAATTGACCCAGTGGAATGACACATAGCAAGTCCAACCTCGCGGAGCGAATATCTCATAATAGTCATGTCAGTGTCAACTGATTTACTATGCACCATTGTTGTTCTAATACACTTCAGTTAAAATCAGCGTTTTTACTAATTGAGTGACGATGTTTTACGGAGATACCATTCAAGAAACAAGGCAAATGTTTTTTACTTGTTGGGAAAAATACCGGCAAAAAAAAACTTTATTACCTTTAGAAAATGAAATAGTCCAAGTGATATTAGCCCATCCAGAGTATCATGCCACCTTGGAAAATCCTCATCAATTTCAACAGCAATCCTATTTTCCGGAATTAGGAGATACCAATCCATTCTTACATATGGGACTTCATTTAGGGATTAGAGAACAAATTGCTACTGACCGCCCCATAGGCATTCATGTGATTTATCAAAGTCTTATAAAAAAATACATTGATCCTTTAGTAGTCGAACATTTAATGATGGAACAATTAGCGGAATGTTTATGGCGTTCACAAAAAAATAATTTACCACCAGATGAAAGCTATTATCTAAATGCCTTGAAAGAGTTATAATCGAAGAAAACTGCGGTTTTAATCACCCTTAGAATTAAACTTTAACTGGGTATCTTGCTAAAGATCAGTTAATATGTAGCATTTGCAACAAATCCAACTTATTTATGACCGATAAAAAGAAAACAACTCATTTTGGCTACTCCTCAGTAAACTGGGAAGAAAAAGAAAAAAAAGTAGCTGAAGTATTTCATTCCGTAGCTAAAAACTATGATCTAATGAACGATTTAATGTCTTTAGGCATTCATCGTCTTTGGAAACGATATACTATTGAGTTGAGTCATGTACGTCCTGGACACAAAGTACTTGATTTAGCAGGTGGAAGTGGGGATTTAACCCGATTATTAGCTAAAAAAGTGGGCGATGAGGGACAAGTTGTTTTAACGGATATTAATTCAGCCATGCTCAATGTGGGGCGCGATCGTTTATTAGACGAAGGGCTCTATAAAAATATTGATTTTGTCCAGGGAAACGCTCAATGTCTGCCATTTTCAGATAATCATTTCCACTGCATTACGATGGGTTTTGGATTAAGAAACGTCACTGATAAAGAAGAAGCTTTACGCTCTATGTACCGCGTGTGTAAACCCGGAGGGAAATTGATGATTCTTGAGTTTTCAACTCCCACTCTGCCTGGATTGAAACCAATTTATGACTGGTATTCATTTCATATTTTACCTAAAATAGGGCAGTTTTTTGCGCAAGATGAAACCAGTTATCAATACCTGGCAGAATCCATCCGCATGCACCCCAATCAAGACAATTTAAAAACAATGATTGAGCAGGCAGGCTTCGAAGAGTGCCATTATCATAATCTAAGCGGTGGTATTGTTGCTTTACACATTGCCTATAAATATTGAGCCCCCTATGCTAAAAAAATATTCTCTAAAAGCACTACAAAAGGCAATAAACAAAGCCTTAAACCTCGATGAGCAGATGCATGATAAACTCCTTGCACTCAATAATAAAACCATCGAAATGAACATTACCCCGTTAAATGTTAATTTTTTCATCCACTTTAATGAAGGGGAAATCAGTTTGCTGGATTGTTATGAAGGGCATGTAGATACGATAATTCACAGCAACCCTATTGGCTTAATTCGTCTTAGCCTTTTACCCGCATCCAAAGCCCGCTCATTATTCAACGATAAAATTCGCATGTCAGGTGATATGGAGTTGGGACAACGTGTTAAAAAATTATTTGATGAATTAGATATTGATTGGGAAGGGCATTTAGCTCATTTTACAGGCGATGTAGTGGCTCATCAAATTGGTTCTTTTGTTCGCCATGGTCTCTCTTTTAAAAGAAAATTTAATGATTCAATGCGCCAAAATATGACCGAATATCTCCAGGAGGAATTACGTGCTACACCATCAAAAAACGAACTGAATGATTTTTTTGCCGATGTGGATCAACTCTCTTTAAGCGTTGAACGCTTGCAAGCTCACGTAAATCAATTAATAAGCAGCCATGAAATCGATTAAACAATTCTCCCGTCTCATTCATATTAATTATATTCTAGCGAAAAACGGACTAGATAACGTCGTTGTTTCATTAAGGCTTTTTGCGCCTTTGCGTTTCATCGTTTATTTAAATCCATGGAACTGGTGTCGCAGACAACATTTATCACATGGCGAAGCTTTGCGTAAATCTTTAGAAGAATTGGGCCCTATCTTTATTAAATTTGGCCAAGCTCTTTCAACCCGTCCGGATATTTTACCGCCTGAAATTGCGCAGGAATTAAGTAAACTTCAAGATAATGTACCTCCTTTTTCTAGCGAAAAAGCAATGGCTATTATTGAAGAAGCCTATGGCTTATCACCCTATGAAATTTTTGCAGAATTCGATCCTATTCCCTTAGCCTCAGCTTCTATGGCCCAAGTCCATACAGCCACCCTCAAAACGGGTGAAGAAGTCATTGTTAAAGTACTTAGACCGAATATGCGTCGCATTATTGAGAATGATTTAAGAATTATGCACACCATCGCGCAATGGGCAGACCGCTATTGGCCAGAAAGCAGACGTTTAAAACCTAAAGAAGTGGTGAAAGAATTTGAACACACCTTAATTGATGAACTCGATTTACTAAGAGAAGCTGCTAATGCTGCACAACTTCGACGCAATTTTAGCCACTCTCCTATCTTATATATTCCGGAAATATATTGGGATTACTCTCGTGTTAATGTCATGGTGATGGAGCGTATTCATGGCATTCCAGTATCTAATTTAAGCACGCTTCAAGCCCATCACATTAATGTCAAAAAACTAGCGGAGCGTGGGGTAGAAATATTCTTTACCCAAGTTTTTCGTGATTGTTTCTTCCACGCGGACATGCATCCAGGAAATATTTTTGTATCGTACAAAAACCCTGATGATCCGCAATATATTTGTATCGATTTTGGCATCATGGGAACTTTAAATGATCACGATAAACGCTATTTAGCCGAAAATCTCCTGGCTTTTTTTAACCGCGACTACCGTCGAGTCGCTCAATTACACGTAGAATCAGGTTGGGTTGCTCGTGATACCCGGGTTGAGGAATTTGAAAGTGCTATTCGCACTGTATGTGAACCGATCTTTGAAAGACCGTTAAAAGATATTTCTTTTGCTCAAGTGGTCTTGCGCCTCTTTCAAGTAGCTCGTCGTTTTCAAATGGAAGTTCAGCCTCAATTAATCTTATTACAAAAAACATTATTGGCTGTAGAAGGGTTGGGACGCCAGCTTTATCCTGAATTAGACCTTTGGACCACTGCAAAACCATTTCTTGAGCAATGGGTCAAAGAACAGATAGGCCCTAAAGCATTTTTAAATCAGTTAAAACAAAACCTACCTTTTTTTGCAGAACAATTACCACACATGCCACGATTGCTTTTTGATATATTAGAACTTAAAAAAGAACAATTAGTAATGGTTAAGGAACAAACAACGACTCACGCAAACAATGAACAGTCTAAAATCCATTGGCGCAGTATTGCAATAGGATCCAGCCTGTCCTTTCTTTTGATTGGTACGCTGAATGCGCTGCATTTTATTGACAACAAAACACTTTTTTTTATTGCTGCGGGTGGTTTTGTAGTAAGTGCATTATTTGCTTTTTTTAACCATAACACGAGGAATTAACATGGGATTTAGCGGTATCAGCCCTCTTTCTTTATTATTAATCTTAATTATTATTATTGCTATTTTTGGTACATCTAAATTGAAAACCCTTGGAACTGATTTGGGTGAAGCGATTAAAAATTTTCGTAAAGCTGCGAATGATGAGGATATTAAGCCTTCATGAGTAGCGAATTATTAGTTATTTTTATTGTTGCTTTAGTTGTATTTGGCCCTAAAAAATTACCTATGCTAGCTAATCATTTAGGGCTATTCATTCGACACCTTACTCAGCTTAAAACCACTGTTTCCCTATTTTGGCAACAACAATTAAACGCACTTCAGTTAGAAGAAAATAAACGTAAAGCCGAAGCTGCAGATAAAAAATATGAATAACCTCGTTTAATACACCTCAAGCTGTTCCACAGAAAAATTCACTGATATTGACAAAATTTCATATAAGTGATCATACTTAAACCACGCCCTCTACTTTATTAGATTACTCATATGCCTAAATACAGCACAGTTATACCTGATTCGGTAATAAATGCTTGGGCTGATAGAATAATGCGCATTTTACATGCAGCCTATCCTAAAATGGACAGAATATTTGAGTCATCTACGCCTGCAGATCCCAATGCAAAAGCATCTTTGCAAGACTATTTGGAACTAATCCACACCCCTTTGGAAACGGAAGAAGAAGAGCTCCTAACAGCGGTTAAAAATAATCCCATCAACCAAATGTTGTTGCACGGATTAATGCACCCAGTGGAAGAATGGAGCCCCTTGTACTGTTCACATATCATCTCATTAACCAAATGGCTTTCTGACTCAGCTCATCCTGAAACACCAGGATTAATGGAATTCAAACAATCGTATCAACCTCTTTTGTTAATGAATTTAAGTTTTATGGCCTTGGTGCAAACCTCTGGACTTAGTGACGATTTAAAAGTTCTTTGTCTTGAACTTAATACGGAGTCTGATGGTGTTGTTTCGCAACCACTATTTTTTAAAGCCTTAGTTAATCCAACGCTCAATTCTGAACAACGTATGCAGATTTTAACAATGGTACAAGATAATATGGGTACCATTCTTCAAAGCGGGTACATGCTTGCCGCTTTATTAATAATTTCCCCCAAGCTATTAAATGATCAACATTTAGAAAAAATATGGTCCCATACTCCACTGCAGATGGTGATTACAGATGTGCTACAGCTTCTTGCTCTATTTAAACTCCCTCAAAATATTCTAAGTCATAGTCAACGCACGCGGATTTTGACAGAGCTATCATTGGATAAGCTTGTTCAAAATGAAGAACAGCTCAATACGGTAATTTCTCTCTTCCCAATACAGTTAAATGGTGAGCATCTCGAACAGCTTAGAACCAGCCTCAAGAAAGAAGCCTGGTTTACACAAACATTTTTTGGGGCTCCTTGGGATGGAAAACCCTTGCAGCGATCTCGCCCACAAAGCTTTTTTATAGAAGGGGAAAAGTTTGGGTCTATCTCTTCACAACACTGTATTACACCCTAAAGCGATTGCCAGGTTATGAGCATCACAGCGCACACAAAATAATGCTACGCCACAACGTTGACATAAAAAGTCCCCTTGGTCATCTGGTTGTACGCACCAGTATTAGAATACTCGGTGGCTTTTTCACAGATGAACCTCTATGCCAAGGGGATTAAACTGGCTTTTTTATCCAAGTAATTGCTCAACTCATTGCCCTTGTGGTGCCTGGCAAATTTTATCCGCTAAATACCCAATGGCACCCGCATAATAGATGGAATTATTGTAACGTAAAATCATCTTATAATTCGGGAATGTCATAAAAGTTGGGCCACCTAAAGGTTGCACAATACTCGCTTGCAGATTTTGATAAGGAAGCGAATGACCCTCTTCTGTTTTTACACCTAAGGCACTCCACTCACTAACAGGCTTAACGATTTTTTTCCCTTCCAAAGCCATATTAAAGCCTTTAGGAAGTGTCACTTGAATAGCCCAGGGCTCACCTGTTTGCCAACCATTTTGCTTCATATAATTAGCAATAGAAGCGAATACATCTGGCTTGCTTCGCCAAATATCGCGTCGACCATCCCCATCATAATCTACTGCGTATTTAACCCAGCTTGAGGGTAAAAATTGAGGTTGTCCTGATGCCCCAGCCCACTCTCCTTTAAAATCAGCCAAATCCACATGGCCTTCATTCAGAATCCGCAAGGCAATAAACAACTCTTTACGGAAAAAATCTTGACGCTTCGAATCATAAGCCAACGTAGCCAAGGCTTTAATCACAGGGAAATTCCCCATATAGCTACCATAACTGGTTTCCATTCCCCAAAAAGAAACAATAAAACAAGGATTGACACCGTATTTATGAGCGACATCATCTAGAACAGCCTGATTTTTCTTGTATTCTTTTCGCCCTATGGCGATGCGGTAATTATCTACACGAGAATTACGGTATTTAATAAAAGTTAAACGGTGCTCGGGCTGCGAATGAGAAAAGCTTTTAATTTGGCGACTGGGTTCATGGATACCAGCAAATGCACTATCAAATACTTGCGGAGAAATTCCTTGTTGCAGGGCCTCTGTACGCACCCCAGCTACCCAGGTACTCCAATTTTCTTGCGCACAGGCAACATGATGCATTAAAGCATATGCTATTACTGCTAGACACCATTTTCTCATAACCTTCTCCTACCTATAAGCACTGAGTTAAATTAATTTCATCTTGTGGCCTGGATCGACGAAGCGCTGAGTGATCCGGCATCAGTGGTACCGAATTCCCGGATTACGCTTCGCTGCATCCAGGCTACAAGAGAGTGGGAGGGGTAGGATCTGCGCAACCTAATGATGAAATACTGCACGCAAAAACAACCAATCC
Organism: Legionella sp.; assembly: GCA_030158115.1. Lineage (GTDB taxonomy): Bacteria > Pseudomonadota > Gammaproteobacteria > Legionellales > Legionellaceae > Legionella. The sequence continues at coordinate 25,679 of JAOATK010000025.1, read as the reverse complement.
TATCGTTTTTTTAACATGCCAAAGTCTATTTTTATGATGGAAATATTTTTCTTATCATAGTCCACTTATCTCATAAATTCAACGAGCTACAAACTGGCCCGGTGGTTTTTAATGATCTGATTATTAATTAATCGTATCGTTATTCAAGTTTTTTAAAAACCGGGTACGCAGGCGGGAACGCAAACGTTCACGTGAATGATCCGCTGAAGCGGGTCTGCTTTATTATAAAAACAAAACTGTTCTTTTGAGTTTTCAATAGTAAAAATCAAACCACCACGCGATAGCATTCATTCACGTGAACGTTTGCGTTCCCGCCTGCGTGCCCGGTTTTAAACGGCAAAAAATAAAGATCAATCACATTGATGTTAACAAAGTGTTGTTATTATTTTTTGTTCATTTCAAAGAGGGGAAAAAGGTATCCTAACAGCAATGAGAATTACTCACTACGTAACGAAACTACTGGTTCAAGTTTTGCTGCTCGACGCGCCGGATAAAAACCAAAAAAAACGCCTGTTACTGCGGAGACCATAAATCCAGCGACCGGTGGGAGAAAGTAAATAGTGAAATGCCAGGCGCTAAAATAGGCGACTATCTTAGTAAAAATAAGGCCTAAGACCACTCCTAGGATGCCCCCCACCAAAGAAAGCATCACTGACTCCACTAAAAACAAAGCTTGGATATCGCTGTTTTTTGCACCCACCGCTTTACGAATACCAATTTCCTTTTTACGCTCACTCACTGAAACCAGCATCACATTCATCACACCAATCCCACCAACTAAAAGAGAAATGCCACCAATAACTGCCAACAACAAAGTAAAAATACGTCCCTGACTTTCCATGCTGGCTATAATTTGTTTTGCACTACGTGGGAAAAAACTCAATTGGGGATAAAAAGAAGTAATAATCTCTCGAATCTCATTAATCACTTCATCAATTGGACTATTGGGTTTCAATTCCAAAACAGCGTTGTTGATTTTGGCATCCTTACTGACCAAACTAATACCTGCTAAAGGAATAATAGCGGCTTGATTAATATCTTCATTAAAAAAACTATTTTCCTTCCAATGTTGCGCCACCCCTATAATGGTATATAAAGAAGAGCCTATACGTAGTTGCTTTCCAATAGGGTCATCCAAGCTCATTGTTTTAATTTGCTGGGCTAAACCATCCCCAATAACACAGTAATGCTCAAATGATTCCACAAAAGACACAAAATGGCCGCGAGCTAATTTAATCCGAATCACCTGGGCCAAATGTTCATCAGCACCAATGACCACTCCTTGCATTAATTTTCCTTGAAAACTCAAGGGTTGATAGGCAGTACTGTAAGGAGCGCTATTGATGATATAGGGAATACGCTCTGGTAATTGTTGCCATTGCTCTATAGATAGAGAGTCGCTCCTTGTAGGAGATTGCTCAGATGATTTTTGATACAGCGATACTGCTAATAAATCAGTTCCTAATGCCTTAAATTGCTCCAAGGCTTTTTCCGTAGCTAATTGACCACAACTGATGAGGGCAACTACAGCAGCCGTACCTACTAAAATACCTAATACTGCTAAAAAAGAACGCAGCTTTGCTGCCATTAAATTCACTAAGGCTTGCTGACATAAGCGAACAAAAGTCATTGTGCAGTCTCTGCAATAACCACCCCATCTGCTAGAGTAATTCGACGTTTACAGTGCGCTGCAATCTGCTCATCATGGGTGATCATAATCAAGGTCCGCCCTTGGCTATGAAGTCTTAAAAATAAGTTCATTACCTCATTTCCTGTCTGAGAGTCCAACGCTCCCGTAGGCTCATCTGCCAAGATAACCTGCGGTTCTGTCACCAAAGCTCTAGCGATAGCAACACGTTGTTGCTGACCTCCAGATAATTGTGTAGGGCGATAATGTGCGTAGCGGTGCATTCCTACCTGATCTAGAGCTGCGAATACTTTTTCATTTATTTCAATGTCGTTGAGGCCTCGATAAATCAAAGGTAAAGCGACATTTTGCATGGCAGTAAAGCGGGGTAATAAATTAAATTGCTGAAAAACAAAACCAATCTGTTGATTACGCAGTGTCGCTGCCTCATCATCGGTTAATGAAGCGACGTTTCTTTCATGTAAAAGATAAGTTCCAAAATCTGGCTTATCTAATAAACCCATAATGTTCATTAAGGTCGATTTACCAGAACCTGAAGCCCCTACAATCGCTAATAAATCGCCCTCACATACTGTAAGAGACACCTTTTTTAAAACCGTAGAACTAATTCCCTCAAGATGATATGTTCTGACTATATCCGTAAGTCTCATCAAGGGTTTATCACTCATAAACCACCACGTCACCTGCTTTTAGTCCACTTTCTACAACGACTGAATCTGCCTGAGCAGGCCCTGTTATAATCACTCGTTTTTCAACAGCACCAGAGCTATTTTCTACTTTAACAAGACTTTGCCCTTTTTCTCGGGTAATAGCCACGATAGGAATGACTAATTGATTACCATTATCCACATTTAATTCGATAGAAGCACTCATGCCTACCTTAATCGACTGTTGCTGTTCGGCACTTAAGGATTTAACTTCAACAACCGCTGTAAAAAAAGGCAGACCATTATTAGTAGCTGAGGCCTGAGCATTCACAGCAATTAATTCACCTTTTAACGGCGATTTGCTAAAAGCAATGCCACTAATGGTTGCGTGCATTCCAGAATGAATTGAGGTGATATCAATTTCAGGCACTTCAATGTCAATACTAACCCCAGACAAATCACCAATCAAAGCAATCACTTGGCCCGATTTAACAGAAGACCCAACAGTAATGCGAGCCGTTTTATCCTCACCAGCTTTGGGAGGATAAAGTAATATGCCATCGCTTGGGGCTTTGAGGTGAATTAAATTATGCTGTGATGCCAAAATGCTTCTGACTTTATCAAAATCAGCCAAGCTCAAAGCAGAAAGATTTTGCGACGTATCATTTTCTACTTTTTCTAATATTTCAGTCAGCTTGCGCGTGAATTGCATTAAGGTAACACGTGCCGTATCCAGGCTCGATTTTTCACTTAAATAATTATTTTTTGCTAATAACCCTGAATCCCATAAATCTTGCGTGCCCGCAAACTTTGCCTTGGCTACCGTGTAACTATCTTTAGCCTTTAAATAATCGGTCAAGGTTCCATTGAATTGCTTTTGCAGCTCATTAGAATTTAGCGTCAAAATTAGATCGCCCTTTTTAACGATTTGCCCATAATGAAAATTCATCGTTTCCACAACTGACTCAAAAGGACTGGTCAAGGTGCTTTCATGCAGCGGTTGAATGGTGCCCGTAAAATGGAGCGTTTTATGTAAGGGCTGCATTTTAACTTCATAATGATGCAAAGCACTGTTTTTTTGCTGATGACTGCAGGAAAACAGAATAAGACCCATCATGGCAAAGAGTGTTATAGTCCATCCGGTTAAATAATTCTTCATCCGCCATACCTTAGTTTAATTTGCCAATGTTCCAGGGTGGTTCCCAAAGTCCGCTGGAGTGCTGATATCTGATTCAGATAAGCTATTTTTGCCCCAATCAGACCTGATTGTGCTTGAATCAATTGATTCTGAGTGTTATTGACGTCCAAGGCGCTAGTGATTCCAGCTTGTTGTTTTTTCTTTTCCAGTGCATAAGACTGCTCAGCTAATTTAACCTGTTTTTCTGCCAATTGATAACGTTTGGCCAGGCTATTAATATTATTAATCGTATTAGTAATATTGGTAATCAATGCTCTTTTAGCTGCTAATAAATTCAGCCTGTCTTTTTCTAATCTAATTTTGGCATTAATTAATTGGCTACGACGACTAATATCGTGCAAAGGCACGGTCAACGTCATACGGGCTGACTCGGTCAGATTATTGCCATTATAAATACTGCGTAACCCACTATTTGCAGCGTTGCCAGTCACATCATTGACAGTCCCACCTTGTATGTTGGCTGCCAAATCCAATTGCCATAATTGTTGATTTTTAGCAATTTTATAAGCCCTCTCATCCGCACGCAACGCCATTTTTTGCGCCAAATAAATAGTATTATGACTCAGAGCCAAATCAATAGACTGCTGCAAATTAGGAAAAATAATCCGCCCCAAAGTCACATCACTGGGCACCGATAAATGTGTGTCTGGATCAAGACCTATATTTTGTAATAAATCTTGTGTAGCTGTTTGAAAATCATTTTCACCTTGCTCGACCATTAGGCTCAGTGATTCGATTTGATAAGATTGTTGAATATTTCCAGTGGGCTCTAATTGCCCTGCTTCAATTTTTTTCTCATTAATCCCAAATGTTTTTTTAGCCTCTTTTAATTGCAAGCGCTGATTTTGTAAATTATTACCACTTAAAACAAGTGTTCTGTAGGCCATAATAACCTGCGTCACTTGATCAGCAACTGCTTGATTTAAATTTAATTTATTTAACCACTCATTGTCCACCGCATTTAACAAAGCAGCTTGGTTCACCTCTTTGCCAAAGCCTCTTAACAAAGGCTGTGTCAGAGAAAAATTTAAGACAGGATTGAAATTATTATTATTTTCTCCAGTCACATTATTATCGATGCCAAGGCTTGCCTGGGTCCCAAGCTTAGTACGCAAGTCAAATTCAGGACTGGCCATTAAAGTACGGGTGGTATCAGTGCCAATTCCATTAAAGGTGCTTTTTTGCAGGACTCCTGTTGCGCCTAAGGCATATTGTAATTCAAACTCATTATGAGCTAGGCGTAATTCATAACGCTGTATAATGCGATCTAACTCTACATTTTGGATATTGGGGTTGTAACGCAAAGCCAATAAAATAGCCTCTCTTAAACTCATCCGATGGATAGCCTTCTTGCGTGCTTTTGGAGAGGTTGGCAATTCTATCCAATGGTGCAATACAAACTCTGGGTTCACAATGGCTTTTTTTAATCGGTCTTCAGGCTTATCGAGTACTGGTGTTGCCCAGGTATAAAACGCCCAAAAGCTACCTAATAAAAACAGTGATAATCGACTCATCTAGGCTCATTCCAAACTGCAAACCGTTGCTTATCCTGCAAGCGTAATGCGGTTAATTGACCACCCCAGAGACATCCCGTATCAATGGCATGAATTTTAGGACTAGAACAAGCTCCCATTAATGCCGCCCAATGTCCAAAAACAATGTCTGCATCAATTTCTTTGCGTTGTGGTACTTCATACCAAGGATAAAGAATCGCCGGCGCTGCAGAAAGGGTCCCTTTATAGCTGAAATCCAATCCCCCTTGAGCATTACAAAAACGCATGCGTGTAAAATAATTAGTAATCACCCGCAACCTGTCTATGCCGACTAACTCATCAGACCACCTATCAGGATTATTACCATACATCGTGGCCAAAAAATCACGGTAATTATCTCCGGAAAGCGTCTCTTCAAGCTCTTGAGCTAAGCGCATTGCCTGAGGTAAATCCCATAAAGGTGAAATACCTGCGTGCGACATGACCACATTAAGCTCAGGCGAATAATGCAAAATAGATTGGGATCTTAGCCAGTGCCCTAGCACCTCCCCATCCGGCGCATCGAGCACTTCTTGAATGGTATCATCCTCACCTTTCCATGGGCTACCACCAAATAATGAGCCTAATAAATGTAAATCATGATTGCCTAGGGTGATCCTTGGGGCAAGCGGTAAAGCATAGAGAAAACGTAATACAGCTAGTGATTCCGGACCTCGATTTACCAAATCGCCAACAAACCATAGTCTGTCGACTTTCTCATCAAAATCAATTAATTCCAACAATTTTTGCAAGGGCTTATAACAACCTTGCACATCGCCTATTGCATAATCAGACACCGCTACCTCTTTTTGCTCCTGGCTGTGTAGATCCGGTATTTTCAACCACCTGCCATTGGCCGGCTGAATTTAATTTTTGTAATGTAGACGGTATCACAACTTGATTCTGCTGTAGAAGGTGCGAGCTGTCTTTAGCGCGACTAATTAATTCCATGGCCGATATCGATTCTGCTTTACCCGTAGTCATGTGATGAACACTAACAGAAGCAGGTAGTGCGATTGCGTATTTAGAAAATACAACGCCGCTTTGCATTTGATTACTCTGTGTTTGTTCAAAACGACTTATCGGGCTGCCATCCGCCCCACGAGCATATAACCCTAAAGCCAAAAAGCCTTTTTGTATCGCTTGCCAGTTCTTATATTCTGGATGCTCACGCACGAATAATTGAAACATTTCTTGACACATCAGCAGGCCAGCAGGAACCATGAACAAAGGCGCTTTATTCACCATGATGCGTCCTTCACTCAACGCATTAGTCAACCACTGAATAAATTCAAGTCCAACAGCCTGTTCTTTCTCCAACAAAGACTCAGGAACACCGCCCGCAAAAGTCCCTGCACGACCATAACGCCCAGGTTCAAAGGCCGTACTTCGCAACATAAATTCATTAAAATAGCGTTGAATAGCGATCGCATCTGCACGAATTAAGATGGCTCCCAAAGTACCGGCTGAACCTTCATCTTCATTGATTAAAGCTAACCATATCGCCAAAACTTCTTTATTAGAAGCAATCCAGGAAAAACCATTTGCAGGCATTAAAGATTTTGCCAGTAATAAATTGATGCGACGACGAAACTCTATTTCCGGTTCTTTTTGAAATTCATAAGTATAATGTTGTCCGACTTTCCCAAGGCTCTCTAATAAGGGGTTCCATTCTTTAAGTAATTGACCATTGGCATCAAATAAATTAATGTGAAAATCCACGAATAGCTTACCAATCCCTTGTAACATGGCGGCAGAATAAAGCGCATATTGCCAAAGCTTTTGTTCTTCAGAAAGCGCTTCTGGATGCTCAGGAACCATAAACTCTTGGAATAAATTTAAAGCGGCTTCGGTTCGATTTAAGGCATGATCGATTAATCCACCAGGCTGAGAATAATAGCTGTTTGCAGTTTCAGGTAAGTTTTGATAATACTGCACCAAATGCTCTATAAGTGCAGTACATAATTCCTCATACCGAGGGGCATCTAGGTTCGTGAAATCGCGCATTTTTCTTAGCAAAACAGGTCGTTTGTCTTCGGCCAAAAAGTGACCCGCACTAACAATGCGTATTAAATCTTTTAACGATTTTCTTTGCATAGACAAAGAGTTTTTACGCTCGCGATGAAACAAAGCCGTCTCCATAATGATTTAATAACTACAATTAAATTGCTTATTGTATAATTTTACACTAATTGGAAATAAATTTCGCTATTTGCACGTATTCGGCAACAGAAATTTGCTCAGGTCGACGACCACCATCAACTCCTAATGCCATTAATTGTTCTGCTGAAATAATTCCTTTTAAGTTATTATTCAAGGTCTTACGGCGCATAGCAAAGGCACTTGCAACAAGACGCTCTAACTCACCCACAGGCACAAAATCAAAAGGCGAAACGGAATACGGTATCAAACGAACTACAGCTGAATCAACTTTAGGCTGTGGATCAAACGCTTCTGGCGGCACATTAAATAAATGCTCTACCTCACAATGATATTGCAGCATAACGGTTAATCGCCCGTAATCTTTAGTGCCGGGGTTTGCCGCCATGCGCTCGACGACCTCTTTTTGCAACATAAAATGCATGTCTTCAATAAACGGAGCATACCTTAACAAATGAATTAAGATAGGTGTGGAAATATTATAAGGCAAATTACCAGTAACTCGCAGTTTTTCGCCAAATTGGCTGTAATCGACAGTTAAAGCATCTGCCGCAACCAAATGCAATTTGCCTTGACCAATCGGTAGCTCCGATAAATATTGCTGTAAATCCCTATCAATTTCAACGGCAGTTAATCGATTTAATTGACGCAGCAAAGGCTCTGTCAAAGCGCCTAATCCAGGGCCAATCTCCAATACATTATCATCTGGCTGGGCGTGAATAGAGCGCAAAATATCATCTATGACATGTTGGCTTTGTAAAAAATTTTGACCAAATCGCTTACGTGGGCTGTGCCTCACTTTGACTCTCATCTTAAAAAAGAAAAGAGAATTATATCCTGCTTATGAAATGAATACTAATTTCTTGCATTTTAGGATAAAATTCGGCCAATAAAAATCAAAAGTAGCCTGGATGGAGCGAAGCGTAATCCGGGAAGCCCATGCAAACCATGGCCCCTATATAACAAAGTTGGAGCCGCTTTGCGGGGTTCCCGGATTACGCGCTTTGCGCTCCATCCAGGCTACTTTGATAAAAACCAGCTTTGATCAGGGCCCAGTGAATGCACATCAATATGCTAAATCACCTGCTAGAGTTACGCCAACGCAGCCTATATATCTTAATTTGCTTTGGCCTATTTTTTACCTTGTTTTTTTTCCTAGCCAACGATCTCTTTCAAACCATAATCAGCCCATTATTACAAACCCTCACGGGCCAAGAGCAATTAATCGCCACCCAAATTACCTCGCCTATTTTTACCCCTTTAAAACTCGCTGCAGATGCGGCTTTATTACTTACCACACCCTTTGCCCTATTCCATATCTGGCGTTTTATTAGCCCGGGTCTTTATAAAAGAGAACAAAATACCCTGCGGATTACACTGACATTAAGTCTTTTCTTATTTCTAATAGGCATTCTTTTTTGTTTTTACATAGTGCTTCCCTTTATGTTCCAGTTTTTTGCCCATGCTCTCCCCAAGGGGGTGCGCTACATGCCGGATATGACTTATGCCTTAGATTTTACTACCCACATGCTCTTACTATTCGGCCTTTGCTTTCAAGTGCCGCTTGTATGCTTTGTTCTAGTCCAATTAAACATGGTTGACATAGCCACATTAAAAAAAATTCGCCCCTACGTCATTGTAGGTGCCTTTATTATTGGAATGCTGTTCACTCCACCCGATGTCTTATCACAAATTATGCTAGCAGTACCTCTATGCTTACTTTATGAAATAGGAATTATTCTTGCTGTTTATTTTAACTTCTTATCCTGTTAAAGTATTTTTTATAACCGTGAAGGAAGAAATCCCATGAAAAGAATACTGAGTAGAATCAGTTTCATATTATTAATGACAATAAATCAAGCTGGATGGTCAGAAACAGGCGATTTATTTACAGTAACTGGCACTGGCACATTAACGACATTGGATATTACCTTGTGTTTGAATGGAAGGGGCCCCTTGTCTTGTCAAGACTACACCGTCACGCGACAAACCTTACATATTAATACTGTCACACCAAATCATACCTATCCTGCGGTAGGCATAAAGATAAAAACACCAGGATACACCATGAGCGGGTGCCGTTTTTTTGATAATGGCTATTGTTTATTTTCTGCCAGCAATACAACCTCTGCAACTATCTCGATAACCTCTACAACGAACCCTATCTCGCTCACAAGCATTAATCCAACCCATGGAACTCCGGCAGGGTGTACTGCATTCACATTAACCGGCACCAACTTAACAAACACGACTGGTGTTACCTTTGGTGGAATAGCGGCTACAAATATCGTTGTTTTGGACTCGACCACAGTGACTGGACTAACGCCTGCACACCCAGGAGGACTAGTGGATGTAACAGTTACTGATCCACAGGGATCCGCTACGTTGACCAATGGGTATACCTATTCAACAACTCTAAAACAACCTTCCAATGGCGCAGTGACTATGTGTCTCCACTAAAGCCCTACCTTGATGTTTATTTAATAACACAGTGATTATTCTTGCTGTTTATTTTATTTGCTCTTTCAAACAAGTAAGTGCTCATCTATTGGATATTTTGCAATCCATGACTTATACTGTGTTCATAAATAAAACATAGCGGATGATGCCAAAATGACAATTGAAAAAAATGAACAATTGAATCAGGCTGTTACTAAATTAAATGCGTTGGAAGCATTAACAGCTGAGCGCAAGCAAAAGAAGACTCAATTAGAAAACGACAATAAAGCTATAATGAAAGAAATCTCGGGTACGTATGATTATAAAGGCATTCAAGCGGAAGATGAGGCGCTCATCGAGAATAAAAAAGAGTCGTTATTAAAATCCCAAAAAAAGCAGCAAGAGTTATGTGAGATCGCGTATGATTTAAACGCTCTTTTAACAAAAATAGAAACCGATTTAACAAATGATAAAAGCAATAACTGGCCTGAGCTCCAAAAGACAATAAACAACGCAATCACTCATGCAAACCTTTCCCCAGAAACGACAGAATTAGGAGCTAAATGGCTGGGAAATCTAATAGAACAACTTCCCGAGCAAGACGTTATAACCGCTCTATTTGGAGCTTCAAAAAGTCGAAAAGAATTCTTATTAAGCGAGATCAACAAAAAAATAGCCGCTCAAATTCCTTTTATTGAAAGGGAAGAGAAAAGACTTACAAGGTGCAAAGAAGAGCTTACAACATTAGAAGAAAATAAAAACCAGTTATCCTCAAATTATGCAGCCTTAGCTCAAATCGAGAAACAATCTGTAGAAATCATTCAGCTTAAAGCACAGATAGCAACTTTAAAAACTGACATTGATCGCACTTTAGCTAATGAATTGAAAGCCTTACTTGCTACTTATCAAACTGATCGAAACGCTAGATATCAAATTAAAGATAAGTTAACCGCCAAGGATAAAGAAAATCGTGAACAATTTGTTACGTATTTTAATACAGTGCTCAACAATTATAGCGAAAATGGAAGGAATGAGGAAGTTCTGGACTGTATTGAAAACAATAGAGCCCAATACCCTGGAATCCACTTCCAAACAACTCTTAACAAGATAGTCGTTACACTTGCAGATGCTCAGAGGGATGTTACGCTGTTAGAAAAAAGTAAGGACAGAGGAGAAGTATCAGCCATCTTAGATAATCTACCTCGAGAAGATGCTGAATATGTTAAACAAATTAAAACGTTACGAACAAACATCTTGACAATGGGCCCTTATGCCAACAAATTACCTGGCAAAGAATCCGCTATAGTTAAGGGATTAAAGGACGAGCTTATCCAAGACTTAGACTATTTCATATGTCAACATGATAAGAGTGCTCCTCCTGAGAAAGACTTTAATGATTTCAGCAAGACATTTAAAGCCAGATTACACAGTCAAGATGATGTCATGAATAAAACCCACACTTGGAAATTTGTTGTAGCTAATCTATTAGCTGCTCTAACTGTTATCCCTTTGGCAATTAAATTAATTCACTCTAAGGTAACAGAAAAACGTATCGCATTTTTCTTTGAGAAAACAGATGAACAAAAAAAGAATGATGAGATAGAAAAGGGCTTAGATGATCTTAAGACCAAAGGACCATCACAGTAACTAGTTGAGTCAAAACAACCCTTTTCAAGGCTGGATGCAGCGCAAAGCGCGTAATCCGGGAACTCCCGCGAAGTGGGCTCAATTTTTGTAAATAAGGAGCCATGCGTTGCATGGCCTCGCCCTCTATATCATCATTCTTACTTTAAGACTCCGAGCCCTGAATATTTATTGGACATAATATAATTTTCGAATTATAATGCGCTCTAAAACTGAACATTATGAATGGTGATCAAATGACGGCCCAAAAAATTGAACTAACTGGATTAAATGCGTATAGCTCGGGCTTGCCTACAGAAAATACATGGCACCGCTTATCTTATTTCACCGAATCTTTTGATCTAATTTTTTCCACACAGCCTGCTACGAACGCCTCTCTTCCTTATAATTTGCCGGATAATTCCTCTAAAGATGAGTCCAGTAGCAATTGGCTGCCAGAAGATATAATATTTCTGACCGATACTCAGGCATTAGCCCGCGATTTAAAAAACCTCCTTAAGACCTATCAAACTAAGCGAAACAAGCAATATCGCGTTAAAGATGCATTAACAGGCAAAGACAAAGAAAGACGTGAACAGTTTGTTGAGGATATTAATCTTAAACTCGACAATTACGCGGAAAAGGGGCTCCAGGAGGACTTTCTTAATGTCATTTGCAGCAGTCGGGATCAATTCCCAGGTATCAATCTTCAAACAACCCTTAATAAAATCATTGTTGAATTGTTGAATTCTACAAGCCTTGTCAACGCAGATAGCGACAAAGCGTTCGCTGAATATTTTCTAACAACAACTACAAATAAAGCTTATAAGGATAAAACTGAGGAATTACATAAGAAAATTGAAGCAATGAGCACATATGGCTCGACGCTGCCTAAAGAAGAAGAAAGAATGGGGGTTAAAGAGCTAGCAAAAATGCTTCATCAAGATTTAAACTCCTTTGTAGCCCAACATGCAAAAAAACCCTGGACTATAGAAGATTATAATAAGTTCGAAATAAAATTTAAAGCCAGATTACATAGTCAAGATGATTTGATGAACAAACATACCCATAACTGGAAGTTTATTATAGTAAATATACTAGCTGCTCTGGCTCTTATCCCTTTAGCGGTTAAGTTAATTCACTCTAAGCTAACAGAAAACCGTGCTACTTTTTTCTTTGATAAAACCGATAAACAAAGAGAAAGAGATAAAGTAGAGCAAGGCTTGAATGATTTTACTAATCCTCAAGATGATGGACCACCATTGCAGCAACTATGATGCTTAGATAAGGACTTTACGTCCTTGTAGCCAGGATGCAGCGCAAAGCGCGTAATCCAGGCTTTTCATTCAAGTTTGATACCACAGTGCCGATATAATATCTATAAGCCCATTAAGGAGCTGCAAATGGATAAAGTCGCACAATTTAATATAGGGGATTTAGTGATTCATAAAAGTAGTCGCTATAGAGCGATTATTGTGGATGCGGATCCCTTATTTCAAGCTTCCGGTCATTACAACCCCCAAGCACCGAAACGAGAATTTGCGACCCGCAATCCTTGGTATCGCTTATTAGTAGATGACAGCAGTCAAATCACCTATGTTGAAGAATGCATGTTAATTGCTGATACCAGTGAGCTCCCTATTAATAATCCTCTTTTGACTGTTTATTTTAAAGAGCTTGAAGGACATTATCTGCCTGCGAGTGTTAAGCATTGAAAGTCCTAAGCACTTCTCAACATCAAGACCATCAATGCAATAAAACCAATCAAAACGATAGCTAAAATACCCATCGTAAAAAAGCTCTTATTTAGATTTTCTTTACTAAATTGACCAGGGCTCCCTTTGATCGTGCGGTAAAGAATAAAAACAATCATACCTGCACCAATAAGTCCTAAAATTTGATATAACGTCTCCATGAACACTCTCCTTATTTCGTCTCAAAACTAAAGGCATCTGAAAACAAATGCGCCTGTTCAACTCCTTGCTGAATCAATACATCACGCGTGCTATAGACCATATCAAATGGGCCACTAATAACAATTTGCCATTCATTAAGATCTTTTGGATGTTGGTCTAATACAAAAGAAACCAGGGGCTCAGAATGCTCTTCGGACAGCCAGGAAAAATAATTAAACCGATTGACATGACTTTCCCAACTAAGTGCTTTTTCATGCATGTATAAATCGTTTTGCAATCGAGCACCCCAAAATAATTCAAAAGGCCGTTTATCCGATCCTGATAATAATTGCTCAATCATCGCTTTCACAGGGGCAAATCCAGTCCCACCAGCTAGAAATAAGACGGGCTTATTTTTATCTAAATTTTCAATGCAGCAGGTCCCAAAGGGCAGACGCACTTTAACAAAGCCTTGCTTTTTTATCTGCGCAAATAAGGCTTGATTATAAGGATTTTCCAGGCTGTGACGAATATGTAATTCATATTTATGGGATCCCAGCGGCGCATTGGCAATGGAGTAGCTAAAGGCCTCATCCTCAAAAAGAATTTGCAAATACTGTCCTGCATGATAAGGAACGTATTCGTCCGGAGTTAAAATCAACTGCATGATGGTGTCCGTTAAGGGCGTAATTTGCTCTACCCGAGCAGTAACCACATGATCACTCATTCGCCTAACCCCAAGGAAGGCCAATAGCCAGTTACCTTTTTTAGAATCTCGTCATCCATCACAATTGGCTTCCCCCACTCGCGCTGTGTTTCTCCAGGCCATTTACTAGTGGCATCCATTCCCATTTTAGAACCTAAACCTGAAACAGGGGAGGCAAAATCAAGGTAATCAATCGGAGTATTTTCTATCATGACCGTGTCTCTTAAAGGATCCATACGCGTAGTCATCGCCCAGACGACATCTTGCCAATTACGAGCATCAATATCCTCATCACACACAATCACAAATTTGGTATACATAAATTGGCGCAAAAAAGACCATACAGCCATCATAATGCGTTTGGCATGTCCAGGGTATTGCTTTTTAATCGTCACTACCGCCAAACGATAAGAACAGCCTTCCGGAGGAAGATAGAAATCAACAATCTCTGGAAATTGTTTTTGCAATAAGGGAATAAATACTTCGTTTAAAGCAAGCCCCAAAATTGCAGGTTCATCAGGAGGACGGCCTGTGTAGGTACTGTGATAAATCGGTTGATCTCTATGCGTAATACGTTCCACTGTAAATACAGGGAATGATTGTACTTCATTGTAATAACCCGTGTGATCCCCATAAGGACCCTCAGGGGCCTCAACCCCTGGCTCTAAATAACCTTCTAAAATAATTTCTGCACTGGCAGGTACATGCAAATCATTTCCAATGCAGCGCGTCAGCCGAGTACGCTGCCCACGCAGTAATCCAGCAAAGGCATATTCAGATAGTGAATCAGGAACAGGGGTCACTGCAGCCAATATCGTCGCAGGATCCGCCCCTAAGGTCACAGCAATTGGAAATCGTTCTCCGGGGTAAACTTGCTGCCAGGCTTGATAATCTAATGCACCCCCACGATGTGAGAGCCAACGCATGATTAGTTGATTTTTACTTAATAACTGTTGACGATAAATACCCATGTTTTCACGGGATTGATGCGGTCCTTTAGTGGTGACAAGACCCCAGGTAATTAAAGGAGCAACATCTCCTGACCAACAAGTTTGAATAGGCAGGGCGGTCAGGTCGACCTCATCTTTTTCCCAAACATGCGTTTGACATTCGGCACCACTGACGTATTTAGGTGCCATATTTAATGCTTGCTTTAGCAATGGCAGTTTATTAAAAGCATCCTTAAAGCCTTGAGGGGGATCAGGTTCTTTGAGAGCCGCTAATAATTTTCCGACCTCTCTTAAAGCACTAATACTTTCCTCACCCATGCCCATCGCAACGCGCTCAGTAGTACCAAATAAATTCGTTAAAACTGGCATTTTATGATGTGCCGTATTGGTAAAAAGAAGGGCTGGTCCACCAGCGCGCAAGACACGATCACTGACGGCTGTCATTTCTAGATAAGGCGATACAGGGTAATCAATGCGTTTTAATAGTTGGCGTGTTTCAAGTTGAGCAATAAAATCTCTTAGATCGGAGTATTTCATGAAATATCTCTCGTAAAAAGCCACGCCCTCAGAGAAGGGAAAATGGCAAAGAGTAGCCTGGTTGCTTGCAACCGGGAATGCGTTGCTAAGTAAAACCCCGGTTGCAAGCAACCAGGCTACGGCTCACTGCCATTGAGTTAAGGCTACTCGATGGCGATGTTTACCAAAAATTACTCTTGGCGTTTCATCGCGTCAAAAAACTCAGCATTGGTTTTATGATTTTTCATGCGCTCAATTAAGAATTCAATCGCATCACACTCATCCATAGACTGTAGAATTTTGCGTAAAATCCAAGTGCGTTGTAAATCTTCTGGGCTTAATAATAAATCTTCACGGCGTGTACCAGAACGATTAATGTTAATCGCAGGGAAGACTCGGCGCTCAGAAATATTACGACTCAAGTGGATTTCCATGTTACCGGTTCCCTTGAATTCTTCATAAATAACCTCGTCCATCTTAGAACCGGTGTCTACCAAGGCTGTCGCAATAATAGTCAAGCTACCACCTTCTTCTATATTACGTGCAGCACCATATAAGCGCTTAGGACGTTGCAATGCGTTGGCGTCAACACCCCCAGTCAATACCTTACCTGATGAAGGAATAACGGTATTGTATGCACGTGCCAAACGCGTAATGGAATCTAATAAAATCACTACATCACGTTTGTGCTCTACCAAGCGCTTGGCTTTTTCAATGACCATTTCAGCGACTTGAACATGACGATTAGCAGGCTCATCAAAAGTACTAGCAACGACTTCACCCTTCACAGAGCGTTGCATTTCGGTTACTTCTTCAGGACGCTCATCAATTAATAAAACGATGAGATAACACTCGGGATAATTTTTTTCGATTGAACGTGCAATGTTTTGCAACATTAAAGTTTTACCCGCTTTTGGGGGAGAAACTATCAATCCACGTTGGCCACGCCCAAAAGGCGCGCATAAATCCACAACCCGCGCGGTTAAATCTTCTGTACTGCCATTGCCCTGCTCCATAATCAAACGTTTGGAAGCAAATAAAGGAGTCAGGTTTTCAAATAAAATTTTTCGTTTAGCACTATCAGGTGAATCATAATTAATTTCATCAACTTTTAGCAAAGCAAAATAACGCTCGCTGTCTTTAGGAGGACGAATTTTACCTGAAATAGTATCCCCAGAACGAAGACCAAAACGTCTAATTTGGCTGGGAGATACATAAATATCATCCGGACCGGCTAAATAAGAACCGTCTGCTGATCGTAAAAAACCAAAACCATCAGCCAGGACTTCTAAAACACCATCCCCATGAATGTCTGCGCCCTTTAAGGCATGCGCCTTAAGGATGGCAAAAATAATTTCTTGTTTACGAAGACGGGAAGGGTTTTCGACACCAATCTCTTGTGCAATATTAAAGAGATCGGCAATAGGCAATTGCTTAAGTTCACTAAGATTCATACTTCTCACTTGATTTGTTATTTAGAATTGGATTATCCGAGAAAATTTTTTATTTAAGAAGAGCAGCTAAGGATTCTGCTGCTTATGTGACACAATTACATTAAAAATGTCACATATTGCATACAGGCTATCACAGCTTTACATTAAGATCCAACATTTTTAGCCACAAAAATAAAATTTAAACATGGCTCTCAACAAAAGCACTTAATTGAGATTTGGATAATAATCCCATTTTAACGGCTTCAACCTGTCCATTTTTAAACAAAATTAAAGTAGGAATACTCATGACACCAAATTTTGATGGCGTTTGTGGATTTTCATCAATGTTAATTTTTGCAAAAGTCACTTCTGCACCATGTGCTGCGGCAACTTCTTCTAAGATAGGAGTCAATGCACGACAAGGACCACACCATTCAGCCCAAAAATCAACTAATACAGGCTTATTAGAATTAATGACATCTTGTTCAAAACTTGCATCTGTTACTGTTTTAATATGATCACTCATGAGTAAACCTCGGTTGTTAAAACTATATTATAGATCACCGCCCACAGCTTGCAACACACTCAATGCTGTAATTGCAGCAGTTTCTGTACGTAAAATACGTGGCCCTAAGGATAAAGGATGGAAATCATGAGCTTGAGCATCCACTATTTCATCATCAGTTAAGCCCCCTTCAGGGCCGATGAGCAAAGCTAGCTCTGATGAGCCAATGGAATAATCTCGCCAATGTTTGGCGCCATTAGGATGTAAAATTAATTTTAAACCTGCTTTAACTTGCTGTAGATAGGGCTCTAACCTCAGGGGCTCATGCACTGGAGGCACCGTATTTCGACCCGATTGCTCACATGCTGCAATCACAATGGCCTGCCATTGATGTAATTTTTTAGCCATCCGCTCTTTATCAAGCTTCACCACGCAACGTGCGGTAATAATAGGTGTGATGCTAGCAACACCGAGTTCTACTGCTTTTTGCATGACCCAGTCCATACGATCACCTTTCGAGATGGCCTGCGCTAAATGAATTTTTAAAGGAGATTCTTTATTGGCCTCAACTACTGCGTCCACACGAACGATGACGTGCTTTTTTTTCACCACATCAAGCGTTGCAGCAAACTCCCTGCCATCACCACAAAATAAGCTTAAATGCTCGCCTGCCTGCATGCGCAAAACCACTGCGACATGATGACTAGCCTCTGGGGATAATTCTAACTGCTGGCCACTACAATATTCGCCAGGCTGATAAATTCGTATAGTTCTCACGGTAATTCATTCTTATTGATGTAAACATACTATAACAAAAATTACTTATTGAGGCTCTATGTGATAAAATTTTTCCTTTTTACTGAGGACTATTCATGAGCAAAACACGTATCGAATCTGACAGCATGGGTGAAATCGCAGTTCCTGCCAACAAATATTGGGGAGCCCAAACAGAGCGCTCTTTACATCACTTTGATATAGGCAAAGACATTATGCCAATCGAAGTGACTCATGCTTTTGGTATCTTAAAAAAAGCAGCCGCATTGACCAATTTTGATTTAGGTAAACTCTCAAAAGACAAAGCAGATTTAATCGTTAAAGCAGCGGATGAAGTCAGTAAAGGACTGTTAGATGAGCACTTTCCTTTGCGTGTTTGGCAAACAGGAAGTGGCACACAATCTAATATGAATGCGAACGAGGTCATTTCTAATCGCGCCATTGAATTAGCCGGTGGTGTGATGGGAAGTAAATCGCCAGTTCATCCAAATGATGATGTGAACATGTCGCAATCTTCTAATGACACCTATCCTACGGCTATGCACATTGCTGCAGCAATTGGTTTTCATAACCAATTAATTCCCTCTGTTAAAAATTTACGCGATGTTTTAGCCGCTAAAATGGAAGCCTTTAAAAATGTGGTTAAAATAGGCCGAACGCATTTACAAGATGCAGTCCCTATTACCTTAGGTCAAGAATTTTCAGGTTATGTAGCGCAATTAGACGCCTGTATTCAACGTCTTCAAGAGGTGATGCCCGAGTTATATGAGCTAGCGGCCGGGGGCACTGCGGTAGGAACTGGCTTAAACACTCATCCTGAATTTGCAGATAGAGTAGCCAAGCATATTGCACAAATTACTCAATTACCCTTTGTTACGGCCGAAAATAAATTTATGGCTCTTGCCTCACATGAGGCTTTAGTATTTGCCCACGCCGCCATGAAAACACTGGCTTGTGCACTAATGAAAATAGCCAATGACATTCGTTGGTTAGCCTCAGGCCCTCGTTGCGGCATAGGCGAATTGATTATTCCTGAAAATGAACCCGGCTCATCAATTATGCCAGGCAAAGTGAATCCGACTCAATGTGAAGCCATGACGATGGTGTGCGCACAAGTCCTCGGTAATGATGCCACCGTAGGTATTGCTGATAGCCAAGGTAATTTTGAATTAAATGTGTTTAAACCTGTGATTATTTTTAATGTGATGAACTCCATTAATTTGCTAACGGATACTTGTCGTTCATTCCAAGAGTTTTGTGCCCAAGGTATAGAGCCTAATTATGAGGTCATTGATTACTATTTAAATCATTCGTTAATGCTAGTTACGGCTTTAAATCAATATATTGGCTATGATAAGGCTGCAAAAATTGCAAAAACAGCTCACCAGGATAATTCTTCCCTGCAAGAAGCTGCGGTAAAACTTGGCTTTTTAACCGCTGAACGTTTTGCTGAATTAGTAAAGCCGGAAGAAATGACCGCTCCTTAACGCATTATTTGATTAAAAAAGGGGGCTTTTATCTTGTGTTGCGTAATTCGCACACTAATGATAAAAATGATAATTTACTCAAGGAGCCATGACTATGAAAAAAACGCATAAACCAACAACGGGAATACACTCAGACCATAAAAATTCTCGTACTACGCATAAATGTGAGCCAGAGAATAGTTTTTTTAAAGGGCCGTCCCGCCAAGCTAAATGCGATCTATTGATTGCAGAAAGTCTTGAAAACACTGGTACTGATCAAGCCAGTATCAAAATAAGATAGGTTCAAAAGAAAAAACCCTGGCATTTAAATACCAGGGTTTTATACAAAGAAATTATTGAATTACGGGCAACTGAGGTGCTGCTTTACGCACTGGGCCGGGTGTTGCTTTTTGTGAAGGATCTTTTGTGGCATAAGTTTTTTGTACTGGTTTAGACTTATTCACAACAACCGCTTTAGGCTGAGCATCAACTGACTCATGATGAGTTGTCATAGGCTGTGAACTCTCCATACCCATCATATTACAAGCAGATAAGCTTGCAGAAAGAGCGATTCCCAAACACCATTTAGCTAATTTATAATTTATCATCATCTTCTCCCTGATTCGTTAGGTTAACTTATTCAATATAAATTAAAAAATACAAAATCACCATCCTAAAAAGAGTTATTTGTTTTTTCAATCAATCATCCTATAATCTGACCTTCTCTCCATCATAAAGGATTATGCTGTGATTTATTCTAATATACTTGAAACTATTGGGCGTACACCCGTCGTAAAAATCAATCGCCTAGGCCATGAATTAAGTTGTGACCTTTATGCAAAATGTGAATTTTTCAACCCTGGTGGCTCAGTAAAAGATCGCATAGGTTATGAAATGATAATTCAAGCAGAGCGTGAGGGCCGCATTAAACCAGGAGATACGCTGATAGAACCAACCTCTGGAAATACAGGTATTGGTATTGCTCTTGCTGGTGCTGTATTAGGTTATAAAGTCATCATCACCATGCCTGAAAAAATGAGTCAAGAGAAACAATCTGTTCTGGAACGTTTAGGTGCCATTATTTATCGAACCCCCACTGAAGCCGCTTTTGATGATCCTGCAAGCCACCTCTCTCTTGCAAAAAGATTACAGACCGAAACCCCTAATTCCCACATTTTAGATCAATACACCAACCCCAATAATCCTAATGCACATTACCGTAACACAGCTCAAGAAATCATCGATGACTTTGGGGATAACTTGGATATGGTGGTTGTAGGTGTTGGCACAGGTGGAACCATTACAGGTATTGCCAAACGCCTTAAAGAAGTTAATCCAGCCATAAAAATTATTGGCATCGATCCAGAAGGCTCCATTCTAGGCGGTGGTAATGAAATTAAATCCTATCAGGTAGAAGGGATTGGCTATGATTTTTTCCCAAAGGTGTTAAATAATAAATTAATCGATCAATACATCAAAACGAATGATAAAGATTCATTTAAAACAGCAAGGCAATTAATTCATGATGAAGGTTTATTAGTGGGTGGCTCTTCGGGCGCAGCCATGTGGGGTGCATTACAAGCAGCTAAATCACTGAGTCAAGGCCAAAAATGTCTGGTGATATTGCCTGACTCCATTCGCAATTACATGTCAAAATTCGCAACGGATGAATGGATGAAAGCGCAAAATTTCCTATAAGCAGGAGATGATGGGATAAAACCCTATCCTTACCATTCAATGAGTCAAAATAAGCTGTTAGTCATTTTAACCAATCTAAGCGCTGTGGCCTGTTAGCAGCGCTGGGTTATCAGCAGAATCAAACAACTGCTCTTGAGTTATCAAGCCTGCAGAAATCCAACTGGCAAGGGCACTTGCCAATGCCTGATCTAAACTAGCAGGAGTTGCTGCAATGCTTGGATGTTCTAATTGGGTCAACTCCATAACAAATTCACTGTTATTCGTTTTATCTGGTAATAAAGAACAATAAAGATCGACCAATTGAGTATGGGTTAATTCATTTGCACCAAGCATGCATAAAATTTTATGGCGCTGCTGCTCATAACTATGCAAAAGGGAGTGATTATCTGCTTTAATTAAATCAAGAATACTCTTTAAGTTCTCTTCTTGATTAGACGTTATATGAGTCGGCTTAATAACAACCTTTAATTGACCCACATGTAAAAACTCGCCAGGATGTTTTACTGCAGGATAATAACATCCATTCTGAATCTGAATCAGAAGACCTGGTGATAAGGAGTCTTGAGTCTGATCGCATCGCCTTAACTCTTTACCAAGCTCTTTAAAAGATAAGGTAATCGGCAAACCTAAAGCATGGCTCAATGCCTCTAACGCACTAACTGGCAACCTGGTTTGTGGATCACGTAAATAATTAGCGGAGGTCTTCTCATTTAATTCTCTAAAGATAGGGCGATACTCTAACTTAAGATAATGTCTATACAACTCATCCACGGTTAATTGACGCAAAACGTAAGCCATGCACTCAACCAACTCGGATTTACGTGGATTATTTAATAATCGAGACATACGCTCTTTGATGGTGACTAAATAAGGTTCAATAGGAATTGCTTGAGGAAAATATTGGTAATAACTTGTTACTATTTTTTTTAAAATACCATCTTGAACTGAAGCGATTCGCAAACAATCAATTAAAGCGACCGCTGCCGCATGAAACTGTTCACCACCCACATGAATAAATGTAGGTCTCACGTCCTGAGTGTGAGAACTTGATTGAAAAAATCGACCTGCCTTCTCGATCATAGCAAACCCCTACTTCGTCGTATGATTATATTTTAATAAGTAAAAATTAAGATAATATGAACTAAATCATGTGAATGAATAAATATTAGTATTATATATCAAAAAATGGACTCTGTGGAGTAAGGTTTTTCTTTCAGATATGAAAAACCTAGCCTTGATACAACCTAACTTAATTAAGCGGTTTTCCGCCACAGCCCTTGATTAACCTAGGCTGTATCAAGGCCACACTCTCTCCATGCTCTTTTTAAAGAACTGTTCTATCTAAAACACAATTAACTAACTCCGTTGAAAACATTGAATAATTTTTTACTAGGTCTATACTTATAAAACAGGACTATTCTCAACACCTAAATATTCATGGAATGAATAGTCATTAAAACGTGGGATAACACGAGGTGGATATGATTAAATCAGAACTCATTGAACACATCGCTGCTCAAATGACGCATCTTAGTGAAAAACAAGTAGCTGATGGCATTAACAGGATGTTGGAGCTAATGAGTGATGCGCTCATTAAAAACCAAAGAATTGAAATTCGTGGATTTGGGAGTTTTTCGTTGCATTATCGTCCACCACGAAATGCCCATAACCCTAAAACCGGGGAAAAGGTGGTGACTAAAGCCAAATACAGCCCACATTTCAAACCCGGAAAGGAATTGCGTGAACGTGTTGATGCATCACGCGCTCACTATGAACTCTCACAAGAAGAGTAGCCTGGATGGAGCGTAGTGCAATTGGGGATCAGGGTACCTATTCCCGGATCGTGCTACGCTCTATCTAGACTACGATAGTATTAAGTACACGGTAGTGTAACGCCTGTTTGACCTTGATACTTCCCACCACGATCACGATAAGAAACTGCACAAACCTCATCTGCACCCAAAAATATCATTTGAGCAACACCTTCATGCGCATAAATTTTAGCAGGCAACGTGGTAGTATTTGAAAACTCCAACGTGACATGTCCTTCCCACTCGGGCTCTAAAGGAGTCACATTCACAATAATACCGCAACGAGCATAGGTTGATTTACCCAGGCAAATAGTTAACACATCACGTGGAATACGAAAATATTCAACTGTGCGTGCTAAGGCAAAGGAATTAGGTGGAATAATACAGACATCTGATTGCACATCCACAAAGCTATTCTCATCAAATGCTTTGGGATCTACCACAGCAGAATTAATATTAGTGAAAATTTTAAATTCATTGGAGCAACGAACATCATATCCATAACTGGATACGCCGTAAGAAATAATTCGTCCGCTTTCATTTTCGCGTATTTGCCCTGGTTGAAATGGAGAAATCATTCCATGCTCCAGTGCCATTTTTTCTATCCATCTATCTGATTTAATCGACACGGTAAAACCTCGCAGCTTTTTCAAAAATAAAGTTCTATCACAAAAAAACAATAAATGAAATCCCTTTCAAGTCAAGACCTCTGTGCATCATGAAAAAAGCGCTGTTATGTATAGAGAGTCAAGACCATGTTAAAAACATGAGTAGATTAATTAGTAGAAAGACTCGCCTTGATGAAGCAATCCAGATTGATTTTCAATTAAAATTCCGAATTGCTTCGCCAAGGCTCATAAAGACAAGCTGATGTTCTGTTTTAGAAATAAACGCCGATTTGTGCTGATACAGTATCTGCTGCATGGCCTGTTCCAAGCGTTGGAGCATTCACTGAACCTGCAGGAGCTGCACCATTAGCAAATTGATTTGCTGCATAGTCCATATCATGTCGATATTCCAAACTTTCTACTGTATCTTTCCAAATAGAGATATTAAAGACTCCAATGAGTCGTTGTTGCGGTAAATTTAATGCTAAGGCCTCTTTAGACCATTGGTATCCAGCTGCAACAGAGGCTGGCTTATCAAAAGCTCTAAAGGTCATCGCTACTTCGGTTTGTAAAGCTTGTGGTGTTGCACCATGTCCGTTAAAACTTAAATCTTGTGTTCTAAAGGCTTGTGTTGCACCTGTCCACTCCAAGGTTATACTGTATCGGTCATAATTTAAATTACCATAGAAATCTAGGGCCTGTGTTTTCCTTACCCGCTCATTGCCATTTAGTAAGGATGCAAATCCACCGAAAGTTCCAGGTTGTGCTGCTGTAAATTGTAACCCATCAGAGTCATCTATAGAGCTAATATAAGTAGTACCAAATTCACCACGAATATCATTTCCAGCAAAAACATAACCAATATTTGCTCCACCCACACCAGTTTTACCTAACGTGGTATCACTGCGATAAATATAGGTGGCAATGAATGGGCCAGAGGGCTCTTGAGATTTATATCCTAAGATAAAAGGTCGTGTTTTAGTACGGGCTAAGTTTAGAGGTAATGGGGAACTAATCATGGAACTTGAATAACGCCCAAATGGTACGAATAATTGGCCAGCAGTAAAATATAATGGTGTTTTATCTAAATTACCAATATTCACAAAACCCAGATTTAAATTGAACGCTGAATTGTCCGTTCTTGGGCCAATTTCAGGAGGGCTTTCATCATAAACAATAGACATATAGGCTTCTACATTCTGGTTCAGTGCAGCTGCAATATCGACCTCACTAGAGCCAAGGGTAAAATCAGTATTGGCACTGCCCATGTAATTGCTGTTAATCATACCAATAGGTTCTGCTTTACCACTAATGGCAAGAATGGGGCGCTCAGGAATAGGATATCCCATGGTTTTATACGCATCGTATAAACGTCGTCGTTGCTGCATCAAGCGAACATCTCGGTTAATACTTGAAATATTAACCAAATAATCAGAGCCATCAAAGGCTGGACGAGCCCCTAAATAAGGCGAAGTTACTACAGGCGTGCCGGCAATGTAGGTCACTACTTTTCCATCAGCAACTAAGGCTGTAGGATAAAAGGCTACTGACTCTGGATGCTCATCAGGAGTGTGCACTGTTAATTGAGAAGAGTGGTATTTCGTGACTTTAACTTTTTTGTTCTCTTTTTGTTTATGCTCTTTTTTAGAAATTGCTTTTGCTTTTTTAGTATGTGCTGCGGTTTTTTGCGTCACTAATTTTTTTTGCATGGCCTGTAGTTGGGATTGCATCTGGATTGTTTGTTGTTGTAGCAATTCTATTTGACGCTCTAATTGCTTGTCTTGATCCGCATAGAGTGGCGATACAATGCACACTAAGGCCAATACAATCTTTTTAAAATTCATGCGGGGAGTACTCCTGATTATTATTTTTACATCCACAACGGGGGACGCAAATTATATATCGGGTTTTCCCTACTGACCAGAATTATATGCAAAATTGATAAACAAGATGCGGTTGGTAAAGGCGGTATGATCGGATGAGAGCTTTGATGCTTTTAAAGCTTGTAATGAAAGGTAGATACTGTCTTTAAATGCAAGGAAAATTTTCATTAAAAGGCAGTCCACTTTT
>JAOATK010000024.1 GCA_030158115.1 Legionella sp. | reverse complement strand
TCCGGGAAGTCAGTGGCACGAAATCCCGGATTGCGCTTCGCTTCATCCAGGCTACGACCCGCTAATTAAGGCGTGTTTAAAATTAACGACTACGTCCCTCGGCTTGTCCGAGGTACCCGGAGTTGTTTAAGTTAAAATAAAGCTAAACTAGCCTGTGGAGAGTTATTGTTAATTAAACTTTAAATAACCCTTATCCCGAACACAGTGAGGGATCTCCAGAGCAAGGTACATTGCCACTTACAGAGATCCCTCACTGTTTCGAGATGACGTGTAACGCGCATTTAAAATTTAATTGACTATACATATTTTTTTAATTTAATTATGGATTGATTATTACTATGCTTTAGTTTAATTTACCACTATTTAGGCAAGGTCATAATTTTTATGTTAGTCCAGCAAGTATTGGAATTTATTAATCAATTGAAGAAAATCAAACTGACTGATTTTGATCAGAGTAATTTCGAACAAATTTCAAAACGGTTTTCAGCTCTTGAGCCCAAACTTATGTTGACAGCTGATGATGGCGACTTTTTATCAGCGCTTTATGAAGTGCGTTGGAAACTAATACGTGACACGCCGCATGACTATCGAGTTAATCCTTTAATAAATAAGCTATGGATTGAATTTGCAGGGAAACTAGAGGTTGAAAAAAAGATAAGTTATTTGCACATACTAATGCCTAGTCTAGATTTGAAGGAAATACCAAAAAGCCTTACCCCTCCTGAGGAGCAGGAAATTGCTTATGAAGAGCTTTGTGCTATATTAGTCGCTCTATTAACATACCACTTTGATTTTGTCTTATTTAACGGTCCAAGAATATCTGCATGGGACCTTGCCAATAATATCCCCCTTGAGTTATTAGGTTTGTATGAAGAGATAATGGAATTAGTTAAAATTAAAAAGCGAGGCGATTATAAAGCGGGTTATGCTGGAATAGTAGAAGGAGTTATTGAGCAAAAAATTCTTGATACAGGTTGGTTTCACCGCAAGGGAGCGACTTTTAACTTGTTGATATCTATAAAGAATAGGACTTTTTTAGATATTGGTGCTTACTGGTTTAATTCTGAAGTAATCCTATCTGAATTGCTAAATTTTCATACGAGCAGTGCAGAGTTACAAAATCATATCGATCTTTTTATGGATGCTTTAATTAATACTCATGTTGCTGATAATACTGATTTTATGAAAAAATTAAGAGTTAATATTTTATTTTCAAAATTATTGTCTGAATTTAGCCAAAGTGATAGACAAATCCTAATTAACTCAATAAATCATTGCAATGCAATGAATGCTCAAGCTAAATTTATTAGTAACTGTGCTGTACATATACAAAAAAAACTAGAGTCCATGGGCTATTTATCATTACCGCCACACAAAGTTGAACCTG
Source organism: Legionella sp. (assembly GCA_030158115.1). Lineage (GTDB taxonomy): Bacteria > Pseudomonadota > Gammaproteobacteria > Legionellales > Legionellaceae > Legionella. Next base: position 40,741 of record JAOATK010000024.1, on the reverse strand, counting down.
GTTTATTTCAGCCTGCGCAAAAATTTAAAATACCTGCTGATCTAACAAATTTTCAAGAACTTATTGTGTTTTATGAGAATTTAGAAAAGAAACACCAAAAACCAGAAGTAGTTGCGTTGATTAATAAATATATTGCGCGCTTAGCAGCCCCTATTTTAACTTTAAGAGTAGGGAGTGAGGAATCAAACCCATCTGATAATGAGCTTGCAGGATCTTACCCAGGTTCATCATAGTGGGTTTGGCAATAATCTTTGAGTTGAGCTGTTAGACTAGTTGACTGGAATACTGGATGTGTCTGGTGAGGTTTTGAGCTGCAGATTAGCCTTTAGAGTATTGTGCGCACAGCTTAATAAAATTGTCATATCTTTTCTTTGTAATTAAGCCTTCATCTAATGCCTTAATGATAGCGCAAAAGGGTGTGTCTTTATGTGTGCAATTTCTAAATTTACATTGAGATAAAAAAGGCTTAAATTCAACATAACCGCGTGCGATTTCTGCAGCACTAATATGCCATAAATTAAACTCCCTCACCCCTGGGGAATCAATAAGCGCACCACCACTGGGTAAATGGTAGTATCTTGAGTTACTAGTGGTATGTCGCCCCAGCTGAGAGATTTCCGACAACTCCCCTGTAGAGATATTTTGCTCTAAGGGTAGAATTCCCGAGATCAGTGACGATTTACCCACACCAGATTGCCCTACAAAAACACTGATTTGATGATTCAAGACTTCTTTTAGTTGATTTAAGCTGTCTGGGCATTCTTTATTAGTAAAAATAATCGGATAGTGTAAGTTTTGATAATTAATTAATAGTTGTTTTTTTATCAAACCACTTTCTAAATCAGTTTTGTTTAACAGGATAACAGCTTTCAAATGTAATGCTTCAGCCATGATTAAATAACTATCAAGAAGTGGCCATGATATTTCTGGTTTTGGAGCAATAACAATGATGAGCTGAGTAATATTGGCTGCAACTGGTTTTGCTAAACTCGCGCTGGTTGGTTTTGCTAAAAGGCTACTTCTTGGATAAATACTAACTACTACACCTTGATTATTGCCTTCATTTTGCCAAATTATGCGGTCACCAGCGACTAAAGTTTCAATATTAGGACGGATGGAGCAACGTATTAATTTTCCTTTTATATCTTCAATTTCAACGTGTCTGCTATAACGAGTGATGACTAATCCATCTGCTAAATCATTATCTGCCGATTTATTTTGATGATAGGTCTGCTGAATTTTTTCAATACGTGCAGATTGTTGCTTATTAATGCGTCTTTTACTCATGGCTTTGATCTATACTATAATCCTGAACTAATAGTACAGTATGAAGGTAAATTACATTTAATGAAAGTCTATTTGGTAGGTGGGGCAGTACGAGACCAATTATTAAATCTGCCAGTCAAAGAGCGTGATTGGGTGGTTGTCGGCTCTTGTCCAGAACAATTATTACAAAAAAAATTCCGACGAGTTGGGCGTGATTTTCCTGTTTTTTTGCACCCAGACACGAATGAAGAATATGCTTTGGCTCGTACGGAAAGAAAATCAGCCCCTGGTTATTATGGCTTTTCTTGTGATTTTAGTGACACAGTGACTTTAGAGGAAGATTTAGCGCGCAGAGATTTGACTATTAATGCCATCGCTCAGGATAGTAACGGAAAATTAATAGATCCTTTTCATGGGCAAAACGATCTGATAAATAAAGTGTTACGTCATGTTTCACCCGCATTTGCAGAAGATCCAGTCCGTGTATTGCGTGTAGCTCGTTTTGCTGCACGGTTTCATTATTTAGGTTTTAAATTAGCAGATGAGACACGTTCGCTGATGTATTCCATGGTAAAGAGTGGGGAATTAGCCCATTTAGTTGCTGAGCGTGTCTGGCAAGAATGGCAGCGTAGCCTTGAGGAAAAAAATCCCGAACAATTTATACTTACTTTACGTGCTTGTGGCGCACTGAACGTGGTGCTGCCAGAGTTAAACAGATTGTTTGGTATTCCTAACCCTGTTCGACATCATCATGAAATTGATAGTGGTGTACATAGCTTAATGGTATTGCAATCAGCCGTAACATTTAGTGATAATCCAACAATACGATTTGCCGCGTTAGTGCATGATCTGGGTAAAGCTCTATCACCTATGACCAATTGGCCAAGTCATCAAGGACATGAGGAACATGGCGTTTCAGTCATTGAATCACTTTGTTCCCGCCTCCGAATTCCTAATGAATATCGCATGTTGGCGACTCTAGTCTCGCGCGTTCATTTAAATATTCACCGTGTATCAGAATTACGCGCGAGCACTATAGTAAAAGTTTTAGAGCACACAGATGCTTTTCGCCGTCCACAGCAGTTTTATAATATACTCTTGGTCTGTCAGGCTGATGCGGAGGGACGGGGTTATAAAGTAGATTATCCTCAAAATAAATTATGGCATTATCTTTTAAGTGAGTGTGTTAAAGTAAGTGCGCAGGAAATAATCGCCCAAGGATATCAGGGCCAAAAAATTAAGTTAGAGCTACATGCTCGCCGCGTGGCTTGTGTTCAATTGATATTAAACTCATGGAAACCAAATGAAAAATAATCATAATTTAATCTGGATTGATTTAGAAATGACAGGGCTTGATCCTGAGGTCAATCGAATCATTGAAATAGCTACTGTGGTCACTGATCCTCATTTAAATATTATTGCTGAAGGACCTGTATTTGCAATAGCACAACCTAAAATACTTCTTGACGGAATGGACACATGGAATACTCGGCAACATAATCAATCTGGATTAGTAAAGCGAGTTTTGGAAAGCACTGTCGGGGAGAGGCAAGCCGAAGAATTAACCATCGAATTCTTAAAAAATTATTTGAGCGCAGGAAAATCACCTATGTGTGGGAATAGTATTTGTCAGGACAGACGTTTTTTGTATAAATACATGCCTGAATTAGCCTCATTTTTTCATTATAGAAATTTAGACGTCAGTACACTTAAAGAATTAGCTGTCCGCTGGAAGCCTGAGCTATTGAAGGGCTTTACGAAAGAATCAAAGCATCTTGCTCTGGAAGATATTAAAGACTCCATTGCAGAATTAGTTTATTATCGCCAACATTTTATAAATTTGCCGGATGTCATACCATGATAGAAAGAGAACGATTAGAGCTGCCCAATGGCGCAGAGAAACTATTACTGCATTCGTGCTGCGCACCTTGTTCTGGCGAAGTGATGGAGGCTTTAATTAGTTCGGAAATAAATTTTTCAATATTTTTTTATAATCCAAATATTCATCCCGTTCAAGAATATGAGATTAGAAAACAAGAAAATATTAAATTTGCTGAAAAACATCATATTCCTTTCATTGATGCAGATTATGATAAAGACAATTGGTTTGAACGTGCTAAAGGTCTTGAGTGGGAGCCTGAGCGAGGGAAACGCTGTTCTATGTGTTTTGATATGAGATTTGAGCGTACCGCTTTGTATGCCCATGAGCATGGCTTTCCGGTGATTTGCAGTTCTTTAGGGATTTCTCGCTGGAAAGACATGAATCAAATTAACGACAGTGGTATTCGTGCAGCAAGCCATTACCCACACATAGAATATTGGACTTACAATTGGCGTAAAAATGGCGGCTCAGAACGCATGTACGAGATAGCTAAGCGTGAAGAGTTCTATAAGCAAGAGTATTGTGGCTGTGTTTATTCCTTACGTGATACTAACTTATGGCGTAAGCAAAAGGAACGTAATCGAATTAAAATTGGTCTTAATTATTACTCTGGAACAGCTCAAGGTGAATAGGTATGGGTAAACATGCACATGATCACGGCCACCATCATCATGATCATCATGGTCATCATCATGGTAGTATCACTTATAATCGAGCTTTTTTAATTGCCATTATTGCCAATGGCCTTTTTGTCTTTTTGCAGATTATTTATGCTTATTTATCACATTCAACAAGCTTATTAGCCGATGCCTTTCATAATTTAGGTGACGTTTTTAGCTTGGTTTTAGCCTGGGTTGCTACAGGATTAATGAAGCGTGCCCCCACGATGAAAGCAACCTATGGATTGAAAAAAACATCCATTTTGTCTGCTTTGGCTAATGGTATTATATTGGTTTTTTCCTGTGGGATTATTGCTAGCGAAGCCATATATAAATTATTTTCACCTACGGAAGTTCAAGCAGTATCTGTGATGATAGTTGCAGGAATTGGGATCATTGTTAACTCAGTTACCGCTCTTTTATTTGCTCGAGGCTCAGATGATTTAAATATCCGAGGTGCTTATTTGCATTTGTTTTATGATGCATTGATTTCAGTAGGGGTAGTTGTATCTGCTGCATTAATCTATTGGACTGGTTGGTTTTGGATTGATCCTATTGTTGGTTTACTTATTGCCATCATGATACTTAGAGGCACTTGGTCTTTGTTTATTAATAGCTTTCGATTAATTATTGATGGAGTACCTGCAAGTATTTCTTGGTTAGCTGTAAGTGATTTTTTGTTGGCAAAACCAGGTGTGGAAGGGTTTCATGATTTACACATTTGGGCGATAAGCACACAGGAAAATGCGATGTCAGTGCATCTGTTTATGCCTAATGAGTTACTTTCTGATCTATTGCGGGCACAATGGGTTGATGAGTTAAAACAACAATTTAAGATTCAACATGTGACCATCCAGGTAGAAAAAACCTTAACTAGTTGTAAGGATGCATGTCACAATCTAGGGTTTTTATAGGATTTAATGGCAATCTATTGCTACTAATTTTAAACCTTGTTTATAGCTAGAACAGGCAAGACCTGAATTACCTAGTTTTTCATGCAGTGTGCCTAAGGTCATATAAGCCAATGGACTAGGTTCTATCTCATTTGATTGCTCAAGATAATGTTTTGCTTTTCCCCATAATTGATTTTTGATGCATAATTGTCCTAGGGATAAATAAAGAACCGCTGAGTGAGCGTTTTTCTTCAGTAAACTTTCAGCAAAAATCAATTGCCCCTCATCATGAGGTAGCGCACTATAAAGAGTGATTAATTCAGGACTAAAGTCTTTGCGTAAACAGTTTTGAAGTAAGTTTTTCGCGGTCGAAAACTCGTTATTTTTAAGTAGGATATGAGTATATTGTGCCACAATGGCAGGTGTCATGAGCAACGCTTTGGGTAAGGAATTAAAAAGAGTCGTTGCGGCTTCTAATTGATCTTGCTTGGTAAGATCCACAAGTGCTTGCAAATAAGTATTGTGTTGTAATACGGAAAATTCCTGTTGATCTATCACTTTGTATTTTTTTAAATCCGGAAATAAGGCAATAAGTTGGGGCCAGTCTCTTACATTCTGATAGAGTTGCATTAATAATTTTAATACATAGGGATGTCGAGGTGCGATATCCTGTAAATGTCTCAGGGTTGCTAAGGCTTGTTCCCATTGGTGGTTGGCTAATTGCAATTGTGCTTGGGTCAGCTCCACTGCAATTTTTGCTTCAGGTACAGACTGCTGGGCCTCACGCAGAAAATTATCACGTAATTGACTGTCTCCCATTTTTTGTGCCGCGCGCGCTGCTGTTAGATAATTTAATAAAGGTGTATCTGTATTCGGCAATGCCTGAATTAAATGATTTTTTGCCTTTTGCCAATAGCCTTCGCTGTATTCAATCAAGCCTTTGCGAGTAATAGCTTGTGCTTTTTGGGCGCGTCTTTTAGCACGCCATTTTTGGTAGGACAGTGGTGTGCGCCAAATTTTATAACTAATACGCAATACAAAATAGACTACCAAGAATAATAAGATTAAACCAAAAATCATAACCCATAAGGTGGATTCAATGGTCCAATTATTGATAGCAATTAACACATAACCCGGATCTTTATTGAGCTGGACTCCAGCTATGATTGCTGCAAATAAGATAAAAAAAGCGAAAGTAATACGCATCATAATCAGTTTTCTCCTTGCGTATCAGTGCTAGGCTGCTTTTCAATAAGTTCATTAAGCAGTGGAAGTGCTAAACTAGTAGCGGGTTTTTTTTGTATTAATTCGATGTGTTCTAATTGATCTAACATTTTTATCAAGACAGCCGTATTTTGTGCTTGTTCATTGAAATTCTTTTTCAGAATGGTTATGGCTTGGTTAAGTACTAAAGAATAGACCTGTGGATTATTATTTAGAACAGCCCATTGAGCTTCTTGTAAGTTAAGTCGAATATTTTCTTTTAATAGTGTCTCAACAGCGGGAGAGATGATAGGTTGGACTGGTTCATTATGATGGCGGATTATGACCAGTTTACTTAATAAATCCATACTGTCTTGAAAACGTAATCCCCAGACAGAAAGAGCCTTCGTTGGTGCGGCTTGGCTCTCTGCTGATTTATTACTGAGGGTTTCACTAAGATTAAGTTTATCAACACTATGTTGCGCTGCATCTAACTGGCTGAGTATTCCAGCAATATCAACAAGAGGTGTGGCTTGTAATTGTGCGATATCTGTTGCAATGGCTTGTCTGATTTCAAAAATTTTAGGACTATTGAGTTGCTGTAATAATTGATTGGCTTGCTGCAAAAGGGCGATTGTCGCGTCAAAACTGTTACCCCAATGGGCATTAATTTCCGCTAGTTCAAGGCAGTAACGCGCTTTCAGAAGTAGCCAATTTTGATTTTGGTAGAAGCGTTGTTGCATTGCAGTTTGAATTTGCTTATTTAAATCTTCAAACTGCCCTTGTAAAAGGGCGTGATTTTCTTGGATATGTGTGGTTTTTTCTTCAATTTGTTTTTCGATTTTATCTTGAGCGTGTGTCAAGTTGTTGACTTGAGTCACTAATAAGGGAGTATTTTTTTCAATCTTGCCCTGTAGTTGCTGATTTTGCCATAGAGCATAAAGAGCTAGAGTGAATGCTGCAAGCGCGATAAACACGGCGCCCTTACTCATCCATGATTTAGGCTTAGGGATGTTACTATTTTCTTTTTTAGACTCTTTACTCACTACTTTTTTTATTTCTGGTTTTTGTGAGTTTTTTTCATCACTGTTAGTCATAAATTAATCCTTGATAACATAGTCACACAACGCAGTCATTATTCCGTCAGGACGGCTTAGAATAATATGTTTCATTCCTATTGAAGAGGCAATTTGAGCCAGACGCTTACTAATCACTAGGCATGTTTTATTACAAAGCCAATAATGCGAATCTTCTTCAAATAGTCTAAAAAGATTATGCATGGATTGTTCGCTAGTTAACAGTATAATATCCACTAAATCATCTCGCCAGATGGATTTCATCAATTGAGGGTTTATTTTTGGTATTACTCTTTCATACACGTCTAAGATTACCAAATGGGCGTTTCTTTGTAATAGAGTCTCCTCAATCAGTGTTCTTCCACCTTGTCCTTTGAATAAAAGAATATTTTTTTGAAGAACTTGCTGTAGGGTTGGGAGTGTTAATAAATGCTCACTATCCGCTATCTCAGGAGTGGCGCTCACCGGTATGCCATATTGACGAAGAACTGCTGCACTACTTTGTCCTACTGCAATCACTTCAATAGTTGAAGGCCATGAGATTTGGTGTAATTTGAGTTGCTTAAAACAATGCTCCACTGCATTGACACTAATGAAAATGGCCTGATGTATGGTTGCTAAATCAGGTAATCTATTTACCCAATCAAAGCGTTCTTTGATTTCCAATGTTGGGAGTTCAATGACTTTTCCACCCGCATTCACAATATCTTGACTTAGTGCTATTGCTTGTTCTTTAGGGCGTGTATTTAAGACACATAAACCGTGTAGGGCATTCATTTAGGGATTGAAGCAAGAAGGTTTGCCCCTCCTTGATTTAATAGTGCTTGGGAGCACTTTTCTGCTAAAGTTGAGGCTTGTTCAAAGCTTCCTATTTGGTGATTTTGAATCAATTGAGAACCATCATGGTTTAATATTTTCGCTTGTAAAAAAAGCTCATTAGATGGAGTGGGGACAGAAAAGACAGCAAGAGGCACATGGCAATTACCCCCTAATTGGGCATTGACCAGACGTTCTGTTTGCACACAGATAGAGGAAATAGGATCATTTAATCGGGCAATAAGTTTCTGAATTTCTGTGTCATCAATTCGACATTCAATGGCTAATGCCCCTTGTCCACAAGCAGGTAACATGATTTTATCAGGTAATTGTTCTGTAATTAGATGGTTTAACCCCATGCGCTCAAGACCTGCTGCAGCAAGAATAATGGCTTGGTATTCACCGGCCTGAAGTTTTGCAAGACGTGTATGGATGTTTCCTCGTAAAGGTTTGATGCACAGATCAGAGCGATAAGCTAATAATTGAGATTCGCGTCTAAGACTCCCAGTGCCTATGATTGCATTGGGTGGTAGTTCTTTTAAACTGGAAAATTCGGTGCTGACTAAAGCATCCAAGGGATTATCTCGTTTGCAAATCGCTGCTAGATGTAATCCTTCAGGGAATTGGGCTGGCATGTCTTTAGCAGAATGCACTGCCAGATCAGCTCTCTTATCTAGTAAAGCTTCCTCTAATTCTTTAACAAATAATCCCTTGCCGCCGATGGCTTGAAGCTTATCTTTTAGAAATTTGTCGCCTGAGGTTGTCATTGGCACCAGTTCAACGTGCAAACTAGGGTATAGTTTGAGCAATTCATCACGGACAAAATTGGCTTGCCATAAAGCAAGAGGGCTTTTTCGGGTGGCAATACGTATGGTTTTTGAGTTCATAAGTCGAAGAGGCATTTTTGATAATGCATTATCATATCATTGATTAAAGGATGAAGCACTTGCATCTCTTTAGATAAGATACAAGTGCCACTAGGCAACAAGACCCTAGTTTTTGCGTGAGCGCAGGGCAATAGCAATAAATATGTAAGTCCAACCATTAATGATCATATCAATCGCAATAAACATACCGATTACCCACAAGCCACTAATTGGCCATTGCATAAGAATTAATACACCCAGAATAATTGCTGCAATTCCTGCGAGCAATAACCATCCCCAGCCTTGTGAGCCCTTTAAGGCAATAACCATTGCGATTCGGGTGACTCCAATAACGATTAGAATCCAAGCCACAGCGGCAGTAAGAACAGTAGAGGCTAAAAAGGGATCAAAGAAGATAACGGATGTAGCGAATAGATACAAAATGGCAATGATAATTTGCCAAAGCGCTCCATCCCATTTTTTATATTTAAAGGCATCAATAAAATGAGATACGCCAGAGATCATCAGAAGAGCGGCAAAGAAATACATGCTCACCAAGGTCAATCTAATAACCATTCCCATGCCAATACAGCCCATAACTAAAAGCAGTAATCCCAATCCTAATAACCAACCCCAGTGACGTTGTAATGCATCAACACCAGGAAGGTCCATTTTTGTTTTTGTCATATCAATTTCCTTTTGATGGTTTCTTTTTAATATAGACCATTTGTATAACCACATCAATTACTGGAAAAAAATCTCAGTTATCGGTATGATTTTTCAATTGTTTAGTAGAGTGTACGAATATGAAGTTAGCTTATTTTATTTTGTTATCCTGTTTTTCATTGACGCTTTATGCCAATGAAGAAAAAGATCGCCAAGAAATTCAATTAAGAATTCAACCAGTAGGTCAGGTTTTTATTAAAAATGAGGTAAATTCGACAGAGGTTGCTTTAAAAAAAGAATCGGGGAAAGAAACCTATGAGCAGTATTGTACGGTTTGTCATCGCGATGGTTTAGCTGGGGCACCTAGATTTAGAAATAAAAAAGATTGGAAAAGTCGTTTAAATGGTAAGACATTAGATGCGTTAGTTGCTTCTTCAATAAAAGGTTTAAATGCTATGCCCTCTAAAGGAACATGTATAAAATGTAACGAACAAGATCTTAAAGCAGCGATAAAATATATGTTGCCTAGATCATGAAAAAATTAACCTATCGTCGATTTCAAACATTCAGTGCGGTGCTTACTTTACTCGTGCTGTTTGCCTCTTTTTATTTCGAGTATGTAGTGGGTTTGCATCCTTGTCCCTTATGCATTATGCAGCGCGTGTGTGTTTTCTTATTATTGGCGGTGATGAGTATGAGTTTTCGCACTGAAAAACGAGCTCATGTGATAAGTTTGTTGCAAATATTCATCGCAATTTTGGGGTTGTTTTTTTCTTTACGGCAACTCTGGCTGCAATCTTTACCAGCAGAAAATGTGCCTGCTTGTATGCCTGGGTTGGATATTCTAATTCGCTACTTTCCTTTAAAAACGGTGATAGAAACATTATTTTGGGGAGCAGGTGATTGCGCTGAAGTAAAATGGCGTTTTTGGGGTATTGCAATGCCGGGTTGGAGTGCTCTGTATTTTGGAGTAATAGTACTCATCGGATGTTTTTTGTTTTGGCATACGCGTAAACCCAGATCAATTGAATAATTATGATGGTAATCTGAGTTTGAGTTAGTTATCATCACTTTTTTTGCATAACATGATTTTTAATGAACACCTTTTCTTGCGAAGTGCTCTATAGACATTCTGCCACTAAAGCACGTGTAACACGTGTTACTACTGCTCATGGTGAGTTTATTACGCCTGTCTTTATGCCTGTTGGTACAAGAGCGGGCGTCAATAATATGACCCCTTTGGAGTTACAAGAAGCCCATAGCCAAATTATTTTGGGAGGTAATACTTACCATATGTTGTGCGCGCCTGGCATGGATGTCATTGAGCGGGCAGGAGGCATGCATCCTTTTATGGGTTGGCATGGCCCTATGCTTACAGACAGTGGTGGTTTTCAGGTTTTTAGTTTATCCAAAAATAAAGAAATTTGTACTATTGATGAAGAAGGGGCGCATTTTAGATTGCCGGGTAGTCAAGGTTTAATTCACATGACGCCGGAAATGTCCCTGGAAACACAAAAAATTATCGGTGCTGATATCATTATGGCATTTGATCAATGCACGCCAGACGATTGCACTAAAGATGAAGTGGGTCACATTATGAAACGTACCCATCGCTGGCTAAAACAATCTGTGCAATATCATCAGCAACATCCCACTTCTCGTTATGGATATCAACAAGCACTCTTTGGGATTATTCAAGGTGGGATTTTTAAAGATTTACGTCGTGAAAGTGCTGATTTTATTTCTTCAATGAATACAGATGGTATTGCAATAGGCGGAGAAACTATTGGTTTTGATATGAAAACTACGGTCGAGGTGATTGGATGGGTACGTGATTATCTGCCTGAAAATAAACCTCGATATACTATGGGTGTTGGTATGTCACCCCAAGATCTTTTGGATGTGGTCGCTGAGGGAATAGATATGTTCGATTGTGTTGCGCCGACGCGTAATGCACGACATGGGGCGTTGTATTGTGGCGAATTAGTTCAAGAGGGTAATTGGTTGCGTTTTGTCAGTGAGCATGAAAATGAGCGGATTCAAATAAAAAAATCATGTTTTGCTGATGATATGTTACCTATTATGGCTCATTGTACTTGTTATACTTGCCGTCATTATTCACGCGCTTATTTACATCAATTATTTAAACAAAAAGCTAATCTATTTACTGCCTTGGCTAGCATTCATAATATTCATGTGATGCATGATGTTTGTGATAAAATGCGCGAGTTGGTAATTAATTCACAGGAGAAATAATGGTTGTTATTAGCACATCTAAGGGTGATATACATATCCAATTAGATAAAGAAAATACCCCAGTTACTGCAGAAAACTTTTTGAACTATGTTCGTAGTGGTTTTTACAATAATACAATTTTTCACCGAGTTATAGCTGGTTTTATGATTCAAGGTGGCGGTCTTAATTCAGACATGGAGTCAAAACCAACACAAGCAGCGATTAAAAATGAAGCAAAAAGTGCTAAGCAAAATAAGCGCGGTACTATTGCTATGGCTCGCACGATGGATCCTCATTCTGCAACTGCCCAATTCTTCATTAACGTGGCTGATAATGGTTTCTTAAATTACAGCGGTGACCATTCTCAAGGTTTTGGTTACTGTGTGTTTGGTGAAGTGGTTGAAGGCATGGATATTGTAGATGCTATTGCTAAGGTTAAAACAGGTCAAAATAAAGGGCATGCTGATGTGCCTGCTGAAGAAATAAGTATTCTTGAAGTGAAAGAGGTTGAGTAATCTTTATCGAAATCGGTTAGATTCATGCAAATAGAGAATTTCTTAATTCTTTAAGCCTGGATAATGATATTCATCTTCAGATATTTTTAGCGATGAGGAGACTGTGTTGGATGGCTTTTGCTCAGGAGATTTTTTATGAGTAAGGGGCTGGCTAAATAGTCTTTGTCTTTTTGCAACGGGGTTATTTCCGTTTTCTGCGGGTTGTACTTCGTTGCTTGTCTGAATGGATGACTCAGTGTCTCTGGAATTTAATTTTAAGGCGATGAGTTGTCTCATTTTAATAAGCACTCTCATTGGCCATGAAATAGTGTGAAGAAAAATGACGAGAAAGAATAGAAATGGTTTTAATATTTTCCATGGCTTATTTCTGATAGGGCCGTGATATTCGTATTTTTCAAATATGGGATCTGGGTGTTGTGGGCTACAATCAGGAGCCTTTGCATGCGCTAAAATTTTATTTTCGTCTGCTTTTCCATGTCGATATACTGTCGTGCCCTCTGGAAAGTAAATGCTACCTAAATTCCACACGTTATCTGCTTGGTGAGAGATAACGTGTAATGTTCTCCTTGTATTCGGTTGACGAACTTCATTGGTTTGATGCTCATAAATACCTCGTTCCCTACTAGTTAAAGAAGGGGGATTTATTGCAACAAAATCCACTTTATCTGGTTGATGTATATGAGCGTGTAAACTCATAGCGCCTCCCAAACTCTGGCCAATGCACAGGACTGTTTTTTGAGTTTTTTGATGCTCAGCATTAATAAAATGTTGAATTTGTTTTTTACCACGCTCGTATAATTGTTTTCCTATGGCACCGCCAGGTATTGAATCAGCCATCACTCCAACAAGAAACCCATTATCAGCAGGAGTAGTGGTCCCTTGAAAGATTAAATAAGATTGAGCATTGGGATCTAGTGTTGCTTTTAATCCATAAGCGTAATAGGGAGCACTTAGCCATCCAGAGGTTAACTGAATTTTTTGGATGGTATATTGTGTCCCTCTGATAAAGAGTGTATTGCCAGCTTGTGGATCAGAAAAGGCAAGATAACATAGTGCATTATGGATAATCATGTCTTTTTTAATGTCACTTAAATTTGAATCAGCAAATGATGTAGTAATTTTTTGGCATAAGGCGTCAAAGAACTCTTTTGAAAATTGGGGATTGTTTTTAATAAGAGTAGCAAAAAATAATTTGCCCCACTCCTCAACGTGAAGAGACAAGTTGCTATCACGAAATAACCAAGAAACTATTTTTTTTGCAGTTGATAATTTTGGTATATTTGTCGGAGACGCTTGCATAAAAATGAGCCTATTTATCAGTAAATTTAAAATACAATCACATAAGATGGCGGAAAGCCAGATTTCTTAGTTGGTTTAACCTAGTGTAGGGGTATCTGGTTGCGCCAATAGCGTTGTGTGATCTTGAGGCGGTGAATTAAAAACACTTAACGCAGACGCCATGCCACTCGATACCCTGAGTCGTTCCTCAATGAGGAGAGCATTATTTAATTTCGTATGATCAATCCCTAACAATAAACAATTTTCAGGTGTTAAATAGTCCTTAATTACTGGATTTTCAGTGAGTAAAGACAGCAAAAAACCAATGCCTGCAGCGGTTAGTGTTAGCTGATATATGATTGAGGGCTCGTTGTATGTTTTTGTCCATGTCTCGAGAGGTATATCTTTTATAATACTTTTTGTATTTTCACCTAGTAAGTCCATAAGAATGGCTATGCCTTTAGGTTGCCCAGCTAGTGCTGCTAGTGGCGATTTTGAGTAGAGTGTTATGGGATTTTGAAGAAATTGGACACATAAATTCTTGGCATTTCTCTCAATTAAAAAATTCAGTATGCAACTGACGGTCTCATAAAATATTCCTGTGCGTGTGTGACATGCTGTTTCGCCCTTCTTATTTCTTTTAAGTAAAGTAGCTACACAATGATTAACATTGGTATAGGAATTTAAGAGAAAGGAAAATATCTCTAAATTGCCTATTGCGTGATGCAGAACGGTGTTATGCCCGACGTCTATTTCTGCTAGAGGATTTAAGCAGTCATTGAGGTTTTGTGCTATAAAAAACTCCATGATTACTTTTATGGATTTTGAAGAGGCAGCGAGATGCAATACATTTTTTCCATCATTAAGTTTTGTCAGCAGATCGACTAGAAGCATTTCACGACCTTTCTCTTGAGTGAGATAAAGCGGTATTAATAGCTCCATTAATTCAGCATTTTTTGCAAGGCAATGTAAAGCTATACGCCCTTGATTATCACGTTGCCCCCGAAGTGCCTGCAAACGTACTTTATTGTCATCCGGATACAATTGCATAAGAATTTTAAAGATGGTCGTGTTGTTCTTCTTATACCATTTTCCTTCTGCTATATAGTGCATAGGCGTGCAACCGAAATGATCTGTTTCAGATAAAATAGTAAGCCGCTGTTCTTCAGTATAATTTTTAAATAGTTGATCGATAAATTCTTGATCTTCAGTCAGGATGCATGCAATGAACCAATCTGAAGGTTTTAAAGTAATCCATTGATTAGTAAGGCTATTTTGAAGAGTAATGGCTAAGGCTTCTTTTTGTTGTGCATTCAAAGCAGGTGTTATCAAACGCAATTCAGTTCGAAAATTTAGATCGGTTAAATCAACATGTCGAAAAATAGAGACATATTCAGTTGTAGGGAAGGTGGTTAATATTCCTACTAAGAGATCAAGGTTATCAATCATTATTTGAGGATAAAAATATGCTGTGATCGCGCAAGGTAAAGTTGGTATCAATAGTCCACTCGTTAAGTTGACAATACACTCTCCTTTTTTTATTTGTTTATAAGGAAGACAAAGCGCTTTTTTTTCATCATCACTCATAAAAGGCATGGATTGCATTACCCCATTGGTTTTATCTCCTACAATAGCCAGCAATTGAGTAGCACATGTTTCAATGCAATCCTGTTGTTCCATTTTATGTATGACTGTCGCGAGGGAATTTTGAGTGGCAGCTGTAGTGCATTCACCGACCATTTTTTTTAAAGGCTTTGGTAGATGATGATAGTATGATATTAATTGCTCAGCGGCCTGTGTTCCTTCATCTGAGGCGAATTTACCATGGCCCAAGCGTTCACCAGAGATAGACATGATCTGTATCAGAGGAAGCATGGTATTTAATATGGTCGCCCCTTGTTCATGACAGCGTACGATCACACTATAAAGCTCAGTGAAAGATGTATTATGAGTAGCAATAGCCTGACAAAGTTTGGGTGCTTTTTCCATTAGGATTTTGTGTGTCTCACAATGCAGATCAAAATTAAAGGACTCAAGCGTATCAAGAATAAATAAATCTGCATCACAAATGACGAAGCGCTTAAAGGATTCAGGTTTTAAGACCATAGTTTCAAGTTCTACGGCATTATTTTTAACAACCTCTAAGTTAACTACCTGAGTAAGCCTTTTTTTATGTGGTGTTTCGTATGAATTTTCATGGAGCGCTTCTAATGCTAATGTCGCTATCCATATGTTTTTTATAGAAGGTAATAAGATAGGACAAAGTGTGCTAAATGAGTCGGTTTGATAAAGCGTTTTAGCAAAATTAAAATAAAGTGTATTGCAAATGGTTTCCGGGGATGTGACAAAATGAAGTTTTGTGCCTTTGTTTTGTTCCTCTCGCATAAGGCAAAGTTTTTCAAATTCTTGTTTTATCAATGAGTTAGGCGTTGAATTTAACAAGTTTTCAAGTTTATTTATTTCATCCAATAACTCTTTTCGTAATACCGCTTGAAACAATGTGATGTAATCCTCAATGAGACCCAGCTCCTGCAATCCATCGACTATTGTTTTTGCTTCTGTTATTAAAAAATGCAATTCCTTTGTCATAACTGAGAACTCTAAAAATCCTAAGTCAGGCATTTTGTGGTTGGATTACTAAAAAATCAATGACAATTTAACTTGAGCATTAAAATATTTTTTTTAATGTTCTGAATAATCAAAAAGAATTCATTGAATTATTGTACTCATAGTAAAAGTAGGTTTTAGCATATTGCCACAGCAGACTACTAAATAAATTAAACTCAAGAGCCAGGGTTGATGATAAGGTTAGTATTTGCTTATTTTTATTAATGCGAGTAAAGGCAAGATGATCAATTTCATGTATTCCCATAACATCTCGAAAGACGGATGAAACCTTGCTTTTAAATGCAAAAAGAACATCCAGGTATTGCGGATGAGGCATAACCTCGTTACAACGATTTTCCATAAATTATTCTTACTTATTATCCATGTGGATGACTAAAATGCTTCACTGAAGTCAACGCCAAATCTACAATTTTTTTTGATTGTTCTTCATTTGCATTGATAAGACTGACATCATTAATTAATTCCATTAAGAAATCAGGCACTTCGTGTTCCATAAGTGAGCCATTGTATAGAATTGAAGTCTTGGTGAAAATATAGTGGAGTAAATTTTTACTGATTGATATTTTATTTTTCGAAATACCCTGGTCATTGTGAGCATCACCAAAGAGCAACCAGCCTGCTGAAACATGGAGTTTCGCTGCAATTTCTACCAATTTAAGAGGCTCAGGTATCGCCTCACCACGTAAGTATTTTCGGCAGATTTGTAGTGAATATCCTGTGATTTCGGATAATTTATGAATGGATACCCCAGATGAAGAGCGTTGCGAATTATAACCTTCAGCAATCATTGCATCACGTAAGCGATAAGAAAATTGTTTTGTTAAGTCCACTTTTTCCATGAAGATGCAATAAAACCTGAAGATGAGTGATTTAAACAAAGTGTAACAAAGCTAAACCTAACCTGTAAACACTCTCATTTTTTGGAAACTCTAGGTTTCGTTTCGAAATCAATGGTTGACAATAGAAATCAGATTGATACAATGGCTGCGAAATTTACGGAATTAAGTTTCAAAAGTCCAAAACAAGGAAATGAGTGATACACGATGGAACAGGTATCGCATCAGTTCAACAAACGGAAAAGTGGTATAACCATAGCGGTTAAACCTCGCATTAATAATGGCCTGAATGATCTCCCTTATTCAGGCCTTTCTATTTTTAGTTGTTTTCTGAATAATTGTCTTAAATGATTTGATTTATAATAAGACCTTATTATATAATCCCTCGCAGTATAGTTAGGTTCGATTTATAGGCACGTAGCTCAGTGGTAGAGCACCACCTTGACATGGTGGTGGTCGGTGGTTCAATCCCACTCGTGCCTACCATATACGCTGAATTAACGGTTTAAGCCCTGCGATGCAGGGTTTTTTTTTGAGAAGAAGTGCCTGACGGACAGACGGATAAATCATGCCAAACATTAAATTACCTGATGGAAGTGTAAAACATTTTGAAGCGCCTTTAACTGTTTATGATGTGGCTCATAGCATTAGCCCTGGTTTAGCTAAGGCTGCTTTGGCAGGGCGTGTTGATGCACGATTAGTCGATACTTCTTATCTTATCGAAAGTGATTGTTCCTTGGTAATTCTTACTGAAAAGCAAGAAGAAAGCTTGGAAGTGATTCGTCATTCAGCCGCCCATTTATTAGCCCAGGCGGTTAAAATTCTTTTTCCTGCAGCACAAGTGACTATCGGTCCTGTTATTGAAGATGGTTTCTTTTATGATTTTGCATTTCAACGCCCATTTACTCCCGAAGATTTAGAGCTTATCGAAGCCAAAATGGTAGAGCTTGCGAAAGCCAATCATCCAGTGAGTCGCCGAGAGCTTTCACGGGATGAGGCTATTAGCTATTTTAAAAGTATAGGTGAAGAGTACAAAGCCAAAATTATTGCTGATATTCCTGCGCATGAAGTTCTTTCTCTGTATAAACAGGGTGATTTTGAAGATCTCTGCCGTGGACCACATGTGCCATCAACAGGTTTTATTAAAGCATTTAAGCTGACCAAACTCGCAGGCGCTTATTGGCGCGGTGACTCTAATAATGAGATGTTACAGCGTATTTATGGTACGGCGTGGATGGATAAAAAATCCTTAGCTGATTACTTATTTCGCATAGAAGAGGCAGAAAAGCGCGATCATCGGAAACTAGGTAAAAGTCTGGATCTATTCCATTTTCAAGACATAGCGCCTGGTATGGTTTTTTGGCACGCTAAAGGCTGGACTATTTACCAAGAGCTAGAGCGCTACATGCGTGGTCGATTAGCAAATTTTGGTTATCAGGAAATTAAAACACCTCAATTAGTGGATAAAGTCCTTTGGGAAAAATCAGGGCACTGGGCTAATTTTAGAGATGATATGTTTGTTACTGAGACTGATGATCATCTGTATGTAGTGAAACCTATGAATTGCCCTTGCCATGTTCAAGTATATAATCAAGGTTTAAAGAGCTATAGAGATTTACCGTTAAGATTTTCTGAGCACGGCAATTGTCACCGATGTGAACCTTCAGGGTCATTGCACGGTTTGATGCGTGTGCGCAATATGGTCCAAGATGATGGGCATATTTTTTGTACCGAAGATCAGATTCAATCAGAAGTAGCTGATATGTTGGAGTTAGTTCAATCTGCATATGCTGATTTTGGTTTTAACGAAATTAAATATCGCCTGGCTTTGCGCCCTGAAAAACGAGTAGGCTCCGATGAAGTTTGGGATAAAGCAGAAGCAGCCTTAAAACAAGCGATGCAAGACCGAAGCATTGAGTGGGTTGATGCACCTGGTGAAGGCGCTTTTTATGGGCCTAAAATAGAGTGCTCTTTATCAGATTGCTTGGGTAGAATCTGGCAATGCGGCACTATCCAAGTTGATTTTTCAATGCCTGAGCGTCTTGAAGCCAGTTATATTGCGGAAGACGGTAGCAAACAAACACCAGTGATGTTACATCGAGCTATTTTAGGCTCTTTTGAACGCTTTATGGGTATTTTGATTGAGCATTACGCAGGGAAATTACCTTTATGGCTTTCTCCCGTTCAGGCAGCTGTACTCACTATTAGTGAAAAACAGAATAATTATGCGCAAGAAGTAACAAAAATTTTGCAAAAAAGAGGCATTCGTGCCAATTTTGACTTGAGAAATGAGAAAATTGGCTTTAAAATCCGCGAACATACTTTACAAAAGGTTCCTTATTTATTAGTAATAGGAGATAAGGAAGTGGAATCAGGCCAAGTTGCTGTGCGTTCGCGCGAAGGTTTAGACTTGGGTGTGATGACAATAGATACAATTTGTGATACCTTGGCGCATGAAATTGTCCGCAAAGGGTCAATGACCGATTAATAAGCAGGGGAGATTAAACCATTAGTGCACCAACTAAGCGTGAAAATGATCGCGCACGAATTAACGAACAGATCAATGTACCTGAGGTACGCTTAATTGATGTCGATGGTAATCAGGCTGGAATAGTATCAACGCGTGAAGCCCTGTATTTAGCGGCAGAAAGCGGCTTGGATTTAGTGGAAATATCACCAACAGCCAAGCCTCCAGTATGTCGTATTATGGATTATGGTAAGTTTCTCTTTGAACTGAGTAAAAAACAAGCTGAAGCGAAGAAAAAGCAAAAGCAAATTCAGATTAAAGAACTAAAATTCCGTCCAACGACGGAAGATGGGGATTATCAGGTCAAGCTACGCAACCTGATCCGTTTCCTAAATCATGGTGATAAAGTCAAAATTACGCTGCGTTTTCGTGGTCGTGAAATGGCTCATCAAGAACTAGGTATGAAAATTCTTGAGCGTATTCAGCAAGATACCGCTGAATTGGCTGTTGTAGAACAGCATGCAAAACGTGAAGGAAGGCAATTACTGATGGTCTTATCACCCAAAAAAAACAAGTAGCATGAAATAAATGCGGAGTATAATGTTATGCCTAAGTTAAAGTCACATCGTGGAGCGTGTAAACGTTTCCGTAAGACAGCAAGTGGTGCGGTGAAACGCCGTGGTGCTTATAGAAATCATATCCTCACTAAAAAATCTACAAAGCAAAAACGTCATTTACGCGTAGGTGCTTGTACATTGAAGCCATGCGATGCGCGTTTGGCAGAGCGTATGTTGCACGGTAGTTAAGGGGAGAATGAATAATGCCAAGAGTTAAACGTGGTGTGACAGCGAAAGCGCGTCACAAGAAAATATTGGCGCAAGCCAAGGGTTATTACGGCGCTCGTAGTCGAACCTATCGTGTTGCTAAACAAGCGGTCATTAAAGCGGGTCAATACGCTTACCGTGATAGACGTCAGAAAAAACGTCAATTCCGTGCGCTATGGATTGTTCGTATTAATGCGCAAGCTCGTGAATGCGGATTATCATACAGCCGTTTGATTGATGGTTTGAAAAAAGCATCTATCGAATTAGATAGAAAAATATTGGCTGACATGGCTGTTCATGACAAAGTAGCTTTTGCTGCGGTAGCAGAACAAGCTAAGGCTGCATTAGCAAGTTAATTGCTAGGTAGCTACAATGAACTATTCAAGGAGGCCCAGGCCTCCTTTTTTACTTGTGGGTTTCATTATGCAGGATATCATCACCATACAAGGGCAAGCTTCTGATGCAATTAATAAAGCACAGGATGTTGCCGGATTAGAGTTAATTCGCGTTGATTTTTTAGGTAAAAAAGGTAAGTTAACCGATCTTTTAAAAGGTCTGGCTCATTTATCGGCTGCAGAAAAACCTAAAATGGGGCAGCTGGTCAATCAAGCAAAACGAGATATTAGTCTCTTGATTGAAAACAAAATGTATGAATTGAAAGAAAAGCAGTTATTGGCAAAGCTTTCTGCAGAACAAATCGATGTCACGCTTCCCGGTCGTAGTAAAGAGAGTGGTTCTCTCCATCCTGTGACACAAGTAAAACATCGTATTAATGAATTTTTTAGTCGTTTAGGCTTTGATATCATTGATGGACCTGAAATAGAAACGGAATTTTATAATTTTGAAGCTTTAAATATTCCTGGACATCATCCAGCACGTGCAATGCACGATACATTTTATTTTGGTGATGGCCGTCTTTTACGTACTCACACATCGCCAGTACAAGTTCGTACGATGGAGCAACAAAAGCCTCCCTTTCGCTTAATTGCGCCAGGTCGAGTTTATCGTTGTGATTCTGATCTCACCCATACGCCTATGTTTCATCAAGTAGAAGGTTTATTAATTGATAAACAAGCCACTCTGGCTGGGTTAAAAGGGTTGTTAAACGATTTTTTTGCTGATTTTTTTGGTCGGGAATTAGCGCTTCGCTTTAGACCTTCTTATTTTCCCTTCACCGAGCCCTCTGCTGAGGTTGATATTGAATGCACTCAATGCAGTGGCAAGGGATGTCGCTCGTGTAAATTTACTGGTTGGCTCGAGGTGTTAGGTTGCGGCATGGTCCATCCTAATGTGTTAAAAGCAGTTAACATTTCACCAGATGAATACCAAGGCTGGGCTTTTGGAATGGGAATGGATCGCTTAGCAATGCTGTATTATGGGATCGATGATTTGCGTATGATGTTTGAAAATGACCTTACTTTTTTAAGTCAATTTTAACGTCAGTGTTGGGTGTAATGCCCATAGGCGTCAAGATAGGACTGGGGAGAGGGTATTAAAACATACTCATTTTTTAATTTGACGAATCAAGAATAGAAAATCTGGTGGGAAGGATAGATGAAATTAAGTAAATTATGGTTGCATGAATGGGTTAATTTCTCATTAACTGAACATGAGTTAGCTCATCAATTAACGATGGCCGGCCTTGAGGTCGATGCAGTAAGTCCTGTCGCAGGAGAGTTTACCCAGGTAATCGTTGCGGAAGTTGTTAGCACCAAGCCTCATCCTGACGCAGATAAATTAACCTTATGCGAAGTGAACATCAATACCGAAACCCCGTTACAAATTGTTTGTGGTGCCTCTAATGTGAGAGCAGGATTAAAAGTGGCTTTGGCCATGATCGGCGCTCGTTTACCAGGTGATTTTAAAATTAAAGAATCGAAATTGCGTGGCGAATTATCGCAAGGGATGCTTTGTTCTGTCACTGAATTAGGGATGGCTGACCAATCTGACGGTATTATGGAATTAGAAAGTGATGCGCCTGTAGGTATGGATTTACGTGAGTACTTAACACTTAATGATTCTGTTATAGATGTGGATTTAACCCCTAATCGCGCTGATTGTTTCAGTGTTTTGGGAATAGCCCGCGAGGTTGCTGTGCTAAACAAGCTCCCTTTACTCGAAGAACCAGTGCCTGCAGTGACACCGAGTATTGATGATGTATTCACAGTGCATTTGAAAGAACCTGAAGCTTGTCCACACTATTGTGGTCGAGTTATTCGTGGCATTAATCCTCAAGCGACAACCCCCTTATGGATGAGTGAACGCTTGCGACGCTCTGGACTTCGTTCCTTACATCCAGTAGTAGATATTTTGAATTATGTGATGTTGGAGTTAGGGCAACCCATGCATGCTTTTGATTTAGCTACTATTAAAGGTGAGGTGACTGTTCGGTTTAGCAATGAGCAGGAACAGATTGAATTATTAGATGGCCAAGATTTAACACTAAATGAAAAGGTATTGGTTATTGCAGACCAAGAGAGTCCTTTGGCAATGGCAGGTATTATGGGTGGGGCCCCAAGCTCTGTGAAACCTGCGACACAAGATCTCTTTTTAGAAAGCGCGTTTTTTAATCCGATTGTTATTGCTGGAGTGGCTAGAAAATTTGGTTTAAGCAGTGATTCATCACAACGTTTTGAACGAGGCGTTGATCCTAATTTGCAAATAAAAGCACTTGAGCGCGCTACAGCATTAATTTTGTCCATTGTGGGTGGCAGTGCAGGCCCGGTTATTGAGGCTAAAGACTCCAACCACCTGCCTCAAAAGGTTGAGTTGACCTTTGATACCAATAAAGTTAAAAAACTCACAGGCTTATCTATTTCTCATCAAGAAATGAGTACGCTATTAGTGGGGCTAGGCATTACGATTACCAGTAAAGAAGGTGACTTTTTTGAGGTAAGCATTCCTTCTCATCGTTTTGATATTCAGCACGATGTAGATTTGGTTGAAGAAATTATTCGTCTTTATGGATATGACAATTTAAATGCAGAGCCAATGAATGCGCCTATGCAGGCAGGAAAAACCTGCGCTAATGAAGAGATTGCGACTCGCGTAGCTTATTGGTTTAGTAATAAAGGTTATCATGAAACGATTAGTTATAGTTTTGTTGAACCTGAGTTACAAGAGTCATTTTATCCTGAAAAAGAATACATGCAGTTGCTGAATCCTATTTCTTCTGAACTATCCCAAATGCGGGTGGGGTTATGGCCAGGCTTAATGGCATCGATGATTTATAATGTGCATCGCCAACAAAATGTAATTAAATTTTTTGAAGTAGGTGTTGTTTTTGATGTCAAGGATCAGCAATTAACAGAAAGACCTTGTATTGCTGGGTTATTAATGGGCCTGCAGGGCAATAGTAATTGGAGCGAAACCAAGCGTTATTTTGATTTTTTTGATCTCAAAGGGGATTTACAATCGTTGTTTTCCACATTGAAATTAAATGATGTTCAGTTTATGGCCGCATCCCATGACGCATTACACCCCGGTCAATCAGCGAAAATAGTTATTAACGGGGTATTTGCTGGCTGGATAGGCACCTTACATCCTCGTTTAGCTGATGCCTTAGATTTGCAGCATGATGTGGTGTTATTTGAGTTAAATTTAGCCTCTTTATCGGGCAACAAAGCACCTCGTTATCAAGCTATTTCAAAATATCCGCAGATTCGCAGAGATTTGTCATTGTTAGTCGATAATGAACTGAGTGTGATGGAAATTGAAATGGCAGTGAGAGCAGTAGTCACTGAAAATTGGTTAAAAGCATTTGATGTATTTGATGTATACACTGGGGCAGGTATTCCAGATGGTAAGAAAAGTTTGGCTATCGCAATCACGTTGCAGGATGATAACCGTACTTTGGTTGATGCTGAGATAAATTCTCTAATTGATGCTATAATCAAGACGTTGGAACATAAATTTTCAATCATATTGAGGGACTAATCGTGAATGCATTAAGCAAAGCAATAATGGCAGAAACCTTGTGTGATGAATTAAAGTTATCTAAGCCTGCATCAAAAGAAATGGTCGAGAATTTTTTTGAGGTATTACGACATGCTCTTGAGCATGGACATCACGTAAAATTATCAGGTTTTGGTAATTTTACTTTAAGAGATAAGCCAGAAAGACCGGGAAGAAACCCTAAAACAGGTGAAGAGATCCCTGTAGTGGCACGAAGAGTTGTTACATTTAAGTCAGGACTCAAATTAAAAAATAAGATAGAAGAGATAGGGAAATAGTTTTTTGGCTTATTATTTAAAACATGTCATGTTATGTACTAACCAGAAAGCCGCAGGCAAACAATGCTGCGCTACTTCTGGTGGAGAAGAATTTTTTACGTACATGAAAGCCAGATTACTGGAGTTAGAGCTACACGGTCCGGGAAAAATTCGCGTCAGTAAGTCAGGTTGTCTAGGTCGCTGTGGGTTAGGCCCATGCCTTGTCGTTTATCCTGAAGGGGTTTGGTATTCCTATTCATCGTTTGACGATATCGATAAAATTATTGACTCTCATTTGATTTCTGGTCTAATTGTCCAGGAGTTAGTACTTGAATAATTGGTGGCCTGGTTACTTGCAATTAGGCTACGTCTGGGTTTTATAGATAAATTATAGATATTTAGTTAATTGTTTGTAAATTTTTATCCTTTTTACTTGTAGGATGTTTCTGTTTTGGTTAAAATCGCCCGTCCATGATAGAAGATTACTAATTTAGGCGGTTCGGAGTTCATTTAATGAAGACATTTAGTGCCAAAGGCCACGAAGTAAAACGTGACTGGTTCGTGGTTGATGCCAGCGACAAAGTTTTAGGTCGTTTAGCTACTGAGATTGCCCGTCGTTTACGCGGCAAACATAAAGCTGAATATACCCCACACGTTGATACAGGCGATTACATCATTGTCATCAATGCAGAAAAAGTTGCAGTGACTGGTCGTAAGTTTAAAGATAAGATGTATTATCGACATACAGGTCATCCTGGTGGTATCAAGTCAGATAGTTTTGAAAAACTATTGGCTAGAAACCCTACTAGAATTATTGAGCTTGCTGTAAAAGGCATGTTACCAAAAAATCCATTGGGTAGAGATATGTATCGTAAGATGAAAGTTTACGTTGGTAGCGATCATCCACATGCAGCACAGCAACCCAAGCAACTTGTTATTGAGGAATAAGTATTATGGCTGAAATGAAGCAATACTACGGTACAGGCCGTAGAAAAAGTTCAACAGCTCGTGTTTTTTTACGCCCAGGTAAAGGCAAGATCACTGTTAATGGCCGTACCTTAAAAGAATATTTTTGCCGTGAAACTTCTTGCATGGTTGTTATGCAACCACTTGAGACTGTTGATTTAGTTAATAAATTTGATATTTATATCACAGTTGTTGGTGGTGGAATTTCTGGTCAAGCGGGTGCTGTGCGTTTAGGTATAGCAAGAGCGCTAGTTACCTATGATGAAAAAGGCTTAGCAGAAGATGCTGAACCTAATCCAGATTCTTTCCGCAGAAAATTACGCGCACGTGGTTTATTAACTCGTGACTCACGTCGTGTTGAACGTAAAAAAGTTGGTTTGCACAAAGCACGTCGTGCGACCCAATACTCGAAACGTTAATTTTTATCGGTTATTCAGAGAACCTCGCTTATTGCGGGGTTTTTTATTGGTATTTTATGTGAGTTTTACTAGGTAGCCTTGATGCAGTGACGTTATGCTTACATCAAGGCTACGTTGTACGGATTTTATATGAGTAACTCGAGTAATAATGAGCCGAATGAAGGGCTAGTTGCCGATGAGGGACGACGACGCTTTTTGCTAGGAGCAAGCTGTGTGTTAGGAGGCATAGGTGCTGTATGTGCCCTAACTCCTCTAGCCTCATCCTTATTACCTAGTGCCAAAACATTGGCTTTGGCAGGGCCAATAGAGGTTGATCTTAGTAGAATGCAGCCTGGTGAGTTGCTTGTGGTTGCATGGAGAGGCAAGCCAGTGTGGGTTATCCGACGAACTCAGGCGATGATAGACGATTTGAATAGTAGTGATGAGTCTTTGCTACGAGATCCGCATTCTTTGGTTGACCAACAACCCCCATCCGCTAGTAATAAATACCGTTCTATTCACCCTGAATATTTAGTTTTAATCGGCCTTTGCACGCATCTAGGTTGCTCACCTAAATATAAACCTGATTTAGGCGACATAGCTCCTAATTGGCCGGGTGGTTTTTTCTGTCCTTGTCATGGTTCAACTTTTGATTTGGCAGGACGAGTTTTCAAAGGAGTGCCTGCTCCCATTAATTTAGAAGTTCCTCCGCATCGTTTTATTAATGCTCACCTTTTGGTGATTGGCGAGGATGAGAATGTGTCGTAAAGTCTTTGAGTATGTGACATTGGTTGCACACAAACAGGCTCTAAGTAATTATTAGGCAAATCAGGATTTTTAATGCAACGTTTATTACATTGGCTGGATGCGCGCTTTCCTTTAATTGATTTATGGAAAAAGCATTTTAGTAACTATTATGTCCCCAAAAATCTCAACTTTTTTTATTTCTTCGGCGTATTTGCTTTAATACTTTTAGTAAATCAATTCGTCACCGGCTTATGGTTAACAATGTTTTATACGCCTACAGCTGAGCTTGCATTTTCTTCTATAGAATACATCATGAGGGATATAAATTACGGCTGGTTATTACGTTACATGCATTCTACCGGGGCCTCTGCATTTTTTATTGTGATTTATTTACATCTGTTTCGTGGCTTGCTTTATGGCTCTTATCAACGCCCCAGAGAGCTGGTCTGGATTTTAGGTATGTTTTTATATGTTTTACTGCTAGCGGGGGCCTTTTTTGGATACTTACTTCCTTGGGGGCAAATGTCTTATTGGGGAGCTCAAGTAATCACCTCACTATTTAGTGCTATTCCATACATTGGGAAAAATCTAGTTTTTTGGCTACGAGGGGACTATGCAGTCACCGGGGTTACCTTACAACGATTTTTTGCTTTGCATGTCATTGCTGTTCCACTACTCATTTTACTTTTGGTTTTCTTGCATGTTGTTACCTTACATTATGTTGGTTCAAACAATCCTGAAGGTATTGAAATTAATAATACTTTGAATAAAGAGGGTAAGCCTATAGATGGAATTCCATTTCACCCCTATTATACGGTGAAAGATTTTGTAGGCATCATTGGTTTTTTAATTTTATTCTTTGCGGCGGTATTTTTTGCTCCAGAAATGGGGGGATATTTTTTGGAGCCTAATAATTTTGTTCCAGCTAACCCTTTAATAACACCAGATCATATTGCTCCAATGTGGTATATGTCTCCTTTTTATGCGATGTTACGTGCGATCCCAAATAAACTAATGGGAGTAATCTGTATCTTTTCTTCTGTATTCTTACTATTTTTATTGCCTTGGCTAGATCAGAGCCCTGTTCGATCAATGCGTTATAAAGGGCTATATTCACGTATCATGCTAGGACTTGCTGTTGTTGCATTTATTGTTTTGGGTTATTTAGGAACTATTCCGCTGACTCCGAGCCGCTTATTATTAGCAAGAACAGCGACAGTTATTTATTTTTCCTATTTTATATTGATGCCTTTTTATACGCGTCTGGAGCGGTCATTATCGCTGCCTACTAGAATAGGTGCATTATAATGTACAAGAAAAGCTTATTTTTTATTTGTCTTTTGTGGGGTTGTTACAATTTTAATGCCCAGGCAACTAATCATAAAGCGAGCTTGCAGCGTGGTGCAAAGCTATTTATTAACTATTGTTCTGGTTGTCACTCCTTAAAGTACATGCGTTATAATCAGATGGCCAAAGGTTTGGGTTTGCTCACTTTTGATGGCCGTGTTGATGACGATTTATTAAAACAAAATTTAATTTTTACTCAGGCTCCTGTTAATGCGCCAATTGAAATCGCCTTGTCTCCTGAAGATGCAAAAAAATGGTTTGGAGTGGCTCCCCCTGATTTGTCTTTAGTGGTTAGAGAAAGAGGCGCACGTTGGCTTTATCTTTATTTGAGTGGTTTTTATAATGATAAATCCAGACCTTTTGGCGTGAATAACCTCCTGGTTCATGACGTGATGATGCCTAATGTTTTAGCCTCTTTAGGTAAAGGTAATTCCATGCAAGATCAGAGGGATTTAGTTACTTTTCTTTCTTATGTCAGTGAGCCTGAATTAGAAACCAGATACCAGCTAGGATGGCGTGTAATGGCATTTTTATTGATTTTTCTTTTAATAGCCTTTAGTTTAAAGAAAGTATATTGGCAAAAAAAACAACCCAAACGGTTAAAAATGTGATAAAATACTGGCTTTATACTGTAAAGTTTGTTACAGGTTTTCTGAATAGGAGTTGCTAATGGCAATTGTTGCAAAGCGCACTATAATGTCTTTATTTTCTGATATTGATGACGTGTACAGTCACCAAGTTCGTATCGTGTTGGCGGAAAAAGGGGTGAATGTAGAAATTTTGCCTGCTAAACAAAATGAACCCAGCTCTGATCTCTTAGCTTTAAACCCCTATGGCACTATCCCTACTTTAATTGATAGAGAACTTGTGCTATACGAACCACGTATCATTATGGAATATTTAGATGAGCGTTTTCCTCATCCACCTCTATTACCTGTTTATCCAGTTGCGCGTGCAGAAACTCGCAAAATGATGCATCGCATAGAGCATGACTGGTATTATTTAATGAGTCAGATTTTAAAAGATAATCAGAATAAAGAAGAAGCTAAAGCAAATCTTTTTGATAGTTTAACTAGTCTTGACCCAGTTTTTGCAGATAAGTCTTATTTCCTGAGCGATGAGTTTTCTCTATTAGATTGCGCTCTAGCTCCTTTGTTGTGGCGTTTGCCTCGACTGGGTGTTGAAATTGGACCTGAATTTAAGGGATTAATTGCATACATGCAGCGCTTGTTCAAACGTGATTCGTTTCAAGTAAGCCTGACTGATGCTGAGAGACAATTAAGAGCGGCATAAATAAAATGACTATGACATCGAATAAACCTTACCTAATACGCGCTATCTATGATTGGATTGTAGATAACGCTCTCACACCATATATCCTGGTTCAAGCGGACTATTTGGGTATACAGGTTCCACAAGAGCACGTGATTGAAGGACGAATAGTATTAAATGTTTCTCCTTCTGCCACTCGTGGTTTGTTATTGGAAAATGATCGTATTGTGTTTACGGCGCGTTTTTCAGGCAAGGCAGAGCAAATTTATGTGCCTCCTGGCGCTGTTTTGGAGATTTATGCTAAAGAAAATGGCAGAGGTATTGCGTTTGAAATAGAAGACGCACCTTCAGCACCACCAGTTAGCACTGACCCTGAGAGCACAGTAAAAAATAAGCCCTTTTTAAAATTAGTAGAGTAAATGTAGCTTCACTGACATTAAGTTTATTGTCTTTTCCGCGAAGGCTGGGATGCATCGAGCAAGATAGAACAGCGCTGTATCCCGAATAGATCCCCGCCCTTGCGCGGACGACGAATTGGTCAATTGGAAGTGTGATCTTAATTTAATAGCAGTGAAATGTAGCTTGGATGCCATGTGGCATCAAGGTTATTTTCATATGAGATCCGATCTTGGAGCAAGCAGGTGACTAAGCCAGAAAATGCCCTTTATCGTTGTGAGCAAATAAGAGCTTGTGAACGGCAAGCCATGTCTTTGTATCAATTAGATGAAAATGAATTAATGTCTCGAGCAGGTATAGAGGCTTTTTTTTATTTAAAAAAACTCTATCCCTACGTTCAACATATAGCTGTGTTTTGTGGTGCGGGAAATAATGCAGGGGATGGATTTGTCTTAGCGCGAATAGCTCACGAAGAAGGATTATTAGTTACTGTCTATCAGTGTAAAACGGTGACGGATTTGCCTCCAGCAGCACAATATGCTGCTTTAATGGCAATGGCTGCTGGTGTTGAATGCCAGTCCATAGACGAGCCTATAGAAGTTGATGTTGAGTTAATTGTTGATGCGCTATTGGGTATCGGTTTAAAAGGACCTGTTCATGGAGTCATGGCTGCAGCAGTTCATCAGATTAACGCAAGTGGTTTACCAGTATTTTCTTTAGATATTCCTTCGGGTCTTCATGCGGACACTGGTTGCGTTGCTAACTTTTGCGTGAAAGCAGACAACACAGTAACCTTTATTGGCCTTAAAGCAGGTATGTACACAGCGGATGGCCCTGATTATTGTGGCGATATTTATTATTGTCCCATACAGCTTGAAACCTGTGCAGCAAAACAACTACCTGTCGCTCATCTCTTAAGTAAAGAAACAGTGGCTTTGCCTTTGCCTGGACGTAAAAAAAATTCGCACAAAGGTAATTATGGGCATGTTTTAGTAATTGGTGGTGGTCCAGGAATGCCTGGTGCCATGTATTTGACCGCGAAAGCGGCAATGCGCACTGGAGCGGGGGCTGTGAGTATTGCTACTTGTCCAGACTATGCAAAAACCGCATTTACTTTAATGCCTGAAGCAATGATTTGGGGTGTTAGCACAGCGAAAGACCTACAGCCTTTATTAGCAAAAGCTACAGTTTGTGTTATCGGTCCAGGCCTTGGAGACAGTGATTGGGCTGTTGATATCTTTTTAGCAGCGATTACATCTCAACTACCTATGGTGATTGATGCGTCTGCACTGAGACTTTTAGCTGAGCATCCACAACTGGATGATAATTGGATATTAACGCCTCACCCAGGTGAAGCAGCGGCTTTGTTATCCTGTTCTACTGATATTATACAAAAAGACAGGTATCAAGCAGCAAGAGACCTTCAACACCAATATGGCGGTGTTATTGTTTTAAAAGGTGCCGGGACAATTATCCAGGCCGCAGATCACAGTGCTTTTGTTTGTCCAAAAGGCAATCCTGCTATGGCTAGTGCTGGTATGGGAGATGTCTTAAGTGGTATTATTGCAGGGCTTTGTGCGCAAGGTTTTTCCTTATCCAATGCTGCGCAATGTGGAGTGTTTGCCCATGCACTTGCTGGTGATCAAATAGCCCGCGCTTTAGGTGGCTCAGGCTTATTAGCTAGTGATGTTTTTGATGTTTTACCTAGTATATTAAATTGTCGCATATGAACAAATTGAAGAAAGAAATAACTTTAGATTTACCCAGTCAAAAGGCCAGTGAAGAGTTTGCAATTTGCTTGGCTCCCATTCTTACGCCTCCTTTAACTATAACTTTTAGTGGCGATCTGGGTGCTGGCAAAACGACGATTGTGCGCGCAATATTGAGGTGTTTAGGGGTGCAATCGGCCATCAAAAGCCCTACTTTTTCACTGGTAGAAAGTTATTTTTGTCAGGATATTAATATTCATCATTTTGATTTATATCGGATACAGCATGAGGATGAGCTAGAATATTTGGGATTTCGGGATTATTTTACGAACGACAGTATTTGCTGTATAGAATGGGCCGAAAATGCGGGAAAAACATTGCCTAATATTGATATTCGTTTTAAGTTAAGTATAAAAGGGGCTGGTCGTGAAATGCAAATGACATCATTTAGCGAAGCTGGCAGAAAAATTTTAGATCGCCTGATAGGTAAATTATGACTCTACGTTCATGGTGTTTGTTTTGGCTCATGAGCTTGAATGTTGCGGCTGCATTTGGTGCACAATTAAAAGCGGTAGAGATAAAACAGCAAAAAAACCAAACCTCACTTTTTTTAACAATTGAAGGTCCGTTTACTCATCGCTTACTTTTTTTATCCAATCCTAATCGAGTCGTTTTAGATTTAAAAGCAACAAGATTAGGGGCGGGCGTCACTCCTCCGAGTTTAACCAATACGATAATTCACCAAATACGTACTGGCCAGGCGGATGCCAATACCTTACGATTAGTGCTAGATGTTAATCAAAAAGTACAAATACGCTCGGCTCCTTGGCAACCTCAAGGTTCGCCTAACGGTGTTCGTGTGGATTTGTTATACAGTGGTGACCCAATAGTGCCGCCTCATTCTCCCACAATCCAGGCACCTCAAGTAACAATACAGCAACGGCCAGTGCAATACGCGTCGCCTATAGTTGCGCATCAAACACCTATTAAGGTCAGCAATAATCCTAAATCGCTACGAGATGTGATTGTGGTATTAGATGCAGGTCATGGTGGAAAAGACTGTGGCGCCAGAGGTCCTCATCGTAGCAATGAAAAGGATGTTGTTTTAGCGATTACTCTTAAATTAAGGGATTTAATTAATCGCCAACCCGGAATGCGAGCAGTGCTGACGCGTTCTAGTGATTATTATGTTGGTCTTAGAGAGCGTATGGAGATTGCCCGCAAATATAATGGCGATGTGTTTGTTGCTATTCATGCGGATGCGTTTAATAACCCCCATTCTCATGGTGCTTCGGTATTTGCATTATCTCAAAGTGGTGCAACCAGTGAAGCTGCACGATGGTTGGCTGAGAAAGAAAACTACTCCGAGTTAGGTGGCGTGAATTTAGGTGAACTAGATGACCGTAACGGGGTAGTGCGTTCAGTGCTTATTGATTTATCGCAAACAGCCACTATTAGCGCAGGCTTACAAATTGGTACTCGGGTGTTGGGACAGCTAGGAAGTTTTGCTAGTTTGCATAATAGTCGAGTAGAGCAAGCTCGTTTTATGGTCTTAAAATCACCGGATATCCCCTCAATTTTGGTAGAAACTGGATTTATTTCTAATCCTAGTGAAGAGCGTAATTTGATGAGCGCAGCGTATCAAATGCGTTTGAGCCAAGCGATATTTCAGGGAATTAAAGGTTATTTCTGGGAAAACCCACCCCATGGCTCACGTTTAGAGGCAATGCTGGCAAGTAAATTTCATTTGGTTCGTGCGGGAGATTCCTTGCCTGTTGTAGCTGCTCGGTATAGAGTTCCTATCAAAGCACTGCAAGCAAGTAATCATTTGCAGGGTACGACCACATTGAGGGTGGGTCAAAAGTTAGTGATTCCAACAACATGGGCTTGAGGATCCAACAACTTCCGCCTCTTATTGCCAATCAAATTGCAGCAGGAGAGGTGATTGAGCGACCCGCTTCCGTCGTGAAAGAGTTACTGGAAAATGCCCTGGATGCTAAAGCAGATGCTATTACTATCGAGATAGGTTATGGTGGCCTGAACCAGATTAAAATCAGTGATAATGGCGTAGGAATTATTGCTGAAGACTTGCCTTTAGCTGTAGCTGCGCATGCAACAAGTAAAATAAAGGTGTTAAATGATTTGTACGCTATCGATAGCATGGGATTTAGAGGAGAAGCTTTAGCCAGCATTAGTTCTATAGCTAAGGTCACTATCAGCTCAAAGCCTACAGAACAAGACACTGCCATGATGCTGCGAGTTCAGGGCGCGCAGACCGTTATATCTCCTTGTGCACGTACTCAAGGTACCACCATTGAAGTCAGTGATTTATTTTTTAATGCGCCGGTGAGAAAGCGTTTTTTAAAAAGCGAAAAACTCGAATTTCAGGCGATAGAAACAGTAGTGAAACGTTTTGCATTAAGCGCTCCTAATATTTCTTTAACGCTAAAACATAATGGAAAACAGATTTTGTTGTTACCTGCTGCTTTAAATGAGCAGGCGCAATTGATTCGTATGACGCGGATATTTGGCACAGCCTTTGTAAAAGAGGCTATATTTTTTGATGTAGAGCGTGGTGCTATGCGTCTTTATGGTTGGGTTAGTGGAGCAAACTATCAGCGCAGTCAAAATGATCGTCAATGGGTTTATATTAATCAACGAATGGTCAAAGACAAGCTGCTTAATCATGCTATAAAACAGGCCTATGATGGTGTATTACATCCTGGACGTTTTCCTGCATGTATCTTATATTTAACGATTAATCATGCAGAGGTTGATGTTAACGTTCACCCAACTAAACATGAAGTTCGTTTTCAGCAACCTCGTTTAGTCCATGATTTTTTTACATCACAGTTGATTGCTGCTTTGCAGTCAAATAATAAAGAGCAATCATATCAACTTCCACAGGGTATTCCGCAACAAGAGGGAGCTATTTGTGAACCTTATCCGCAATTAGGTACTTTTAATCAAGTAATTAATCCTCCTCAGGCAGAAGTCTCGTGGTTTTTTTTACACGCAGCTTACGTAGTAACTTGGATAAAGCAGCAGCCTTATATTGTCAATTTAATGGCTTTATACAAAGATTTTTTACATCAACAACTAATAACGCTTTCTCTTCCCTTAAAAAGCCGACCTTTATTGGTTCCTTTGCGATATGCTTTGCCCTATCCAGTAATAGATAGAACAATGTTAATTGAAAACCTTAGTCAATTAGGCATCACTATGGAAGTATCTTGCGAAAATGAAGCGTTAATTCGCACTATTCCATTGAGTGTGCCTTATTTGGATTTACGTTTATTTCTTGATGCGGTGATTGAACTGCAGGATGCTTCTTTGAGTCAATTGATAGAATTAATGAGCCAATCACAAATTTTTGCTCCCCAGATGCTGTCTCATGAAGAAAAAATGGAGTTGAATCAGGTCTTGATCAGTGCTCAGAATAAAGAGAGTCAAAAAGCGGGGTTATTTAAAGCGATAACATCTGAAGACTGTTGGAATTTATTACATGTCTAATTTAATTTTTTGCTTGATGGGGCCTACCGCCTCAGGGAAAACATCTTTAGCCTGTGAGCTTGTGCAACACTATCCTTTTGAAATTATTAGCGTGGATTCAGCAATGATTTATCGGGATATGACTATTGGCACTGCAAAACCAAGCGAGGAAGAATTACAGGTAGCACCACATCATTTAATTAGTATTAAAGATCCTACAGAATCTTATTCTGCGGCAGAATTTTGTGCAGATACTTTTTCTTTAGTGGATAGTTTGCAGCATCAAGGAAAAATTCCCTTATTAGTAGGGGGGACGATGATGTATTTTAATGCCTTACAAAAAGGCTTATCTAACTTACCGCAAGCGAGCCCTGAACTACGTCAACAGTTAGAGGATGAAGCTGCGAATAAGGGTTGGGATGCGTTGCATCAAAAATTAATGCAGATTGATCCAAAAGCAGCAGCTCGTATTCACGCTCATGACACACAAAGAATTCAACGTGCATTAGAAGTTTATTATCTTACAGGGACTACTTTATCTGAATTTCTTGCACAGAAAAAAGAAGGGCCTGATTATCAGTTTATTAATATGATTCTCTTTCCAGAAAAACGCGCTTGGTTACATGAGCGTATTGCACAACGCTTTGATCAGATGTTGGAGCAAGGTTTTATTGATGAGGTAATAAAATTACAAGAGAAATGGCATTTAACACCCAATATGCCTGCGATGCGTTGTGTAGGGTACCGACAAGTATTAGAGTATCTTGCAGGAGAGTATGACTATGCCACCATGCGTGATAAGGGCATTGCGGCAACTCGTCAATTAGCAAAGCGCCAATTAACCTGGCTTAGACAGTGGGATGAGGCATGGCGTTATGATCCACAAAATAAAGCTTTTCCCGAGGAGATTATGGCGAAAACTCAGGAAATATTAGATAATCAGTAATGCTATTTATTAGTTACTGTTCACGGCAATATCGTAGCCTGGATGGAGCAACGCACAATCTGTGAATTCGGTGCCACAGATCCCGGATTGCGCGTTGCTCCATCCAGGCTACGATAGCTCCAGATACGCTTTTCAAGGAACATTATGTCAAAAGAAACAAAAAAAGAGCCAGCTAGTACGAAAAAAAATTATGTAGTGCATAGAGATCAACTGCCTTTGAGTTGTCCTACTGATGACATGACTTTATGGAATGCTCATCCTAAAGTCTATTTACCAATAGAAAAAACGGGTGTTGAAGTCTGTCCTTATTGCGGGTCACGTTTTGTATTACAGAATGATTAATTCCATTTGTATAGTCCGATTATCTGCTTTGGGTGATGTTCTAATGGCAGTACCGCTGATTAGAACGTTACAAGCTAGTTTACCCCAAGCAAAGCTGACCTGGATTATTTCAAGACCTGCATTTGATTTAGTAGAGGGTATGGATGATGTCGAGTTTATTGTGATTGATAAACCGAACAATCTTGCTGATTATTGGCGCTTTAAAAAACAAATGAATGGCCGAGTTTTTGATGTGTTATTAGCACCACAGGCCAGTTTACGAACCAATCTGCTTTATCCACTGATTAACGCAAAACGTAAAATTGGTTACGATAATCATCGGGCCAATGATGGGCATGGATGGTTTGTGAATGAACACATTACTCCAGGATTAGAGCACACTCTCGATGGGTTTTTAAAATTTGCCGAAATGTTAGGAATTCATGACAAAATAATTCGTTGGGATTTACCTATTGCTGTACAAGATTATGAATGGGCAGAGCAACATCTGCCTAAGAACGGCCCTATTTTGATTGTTAATCCTGCAGCTAGCAAACCTGAGCGAAGCTGGCCTGTTGAGCGTTATATTGATGTCTTGCAGCAAGCTCAAAAAAAATGGCAAGTTCAGGTGATTATAACCGGCGGGCCAGGCTCATTTGATAAAGAACTAGCTGAACAAATTGCAACAGTGATTCCAGCGATTAATTTGGCGGGTAAAACTAAGCCTAAGCAGTTATTAGCTTTGATCAGTAAAGCAACAGCAGTGTTATGTCCTGATACGGGACCTTCACATATGGCTACGGCTGTTAATACACCAGTGATTGCTTTGCATGCAGTGACCAACCCATTAATTTCAGGACCGTATCTTTTTCAGCATCTAGTCGTCAACCGATACCCAGAAGCTGCTCAAAAATTTTTGGGCAGCGACTCCATTGAAGAAGTTTGGGGGCAACATGTGCACGGAAATCAAAGCATGAAACTAATTTCGGTGGACGAGGTCATGGCGCAGTTGGCAAAAGTTTTACAGTAAAATGTTAGGTGTTTATCGGGCCTGTGGGGTTTATTAAAGCTAACTCCTTTTCTGCTGACTCAACCGCTTCTATTGATTTAGCTCGTTTTTGATTGAAGAAGTTGTTCACTTGTCCAAATGAGGTTACTAAAATGATCGCATTAGCAATTTTTTTTAATAAATTGGTGAGATAAGTACACCAACCCAAATCTTTTCCTAATTCTTGTTTTGCTGTTTGCACGCAGTCTTCACACTCCTTTTTAAAAGTATCATTTGAAGCATTAGGATCCTGACTAAACGTTTCTAAGTAAGATTTCGTGGCTTGTTTTAAATTTGTTAATAAAGACTCAGCAGCATCCTTGGCTTTTTTAGAATGATGCTGATCAGGCGCACTAATTTTTTTTGCTAAATCACTGAGTATTAGGTCAAGTTTAGTTTTTCTTGAGTTTAATTCTGTACTCATCAGTGGTAGTTCACTAACCTCTGCTTGTGTTTTTTTGCTTTTAAGACCCTGTTGATATTCGATTTCAGCGCAATAATCTTGTGCAATCAATATAAAAAGAGCTGAGTAAGAAGGAGCTTCATCACGAAATTCCTTGGCTTTAAATAATGTGACTAGATTATCAAAGATATCTTTTTGTTTCTTAACGGATAAAAATGTAGCCTTAGGCATTGTGGGGGCTGCCTTGGCTTTACATATAGCTTGTTGAATCATATTTGTTGTGGCTTCTGGGATTAGAGCATGAAATTCATTAATTAAGTCATATACTTTATTTGCCATCTTAATATAAGTTACACTAAGATCTATCCCCTCTGTTGTGAGAGTCGGTTGAACAGAAATATTGATAGAATGGAGAATTGTTTTTGCCTTGTCAATCAGATCTGTTGTGTCATTGGTGATGTCTCTTAACTGTTGAGAAGTTAGAGTTGTTTTCGCTTCATTAATCATCGGAACGGTATTCATCATTCCTGAAACGAACAAATTGATGGTCGTGTGATCGCCACAGGTATTACCTGTTTGTTGCGAGCAATGACGATGTTTTAACTCAGAATGTGAACTGATGCTATGCAAACTATGTTCAATACGAGTTGTATAAGAATCAGAGTTTAATGAGTCGTAATGTTCAATTAAAATCGGTTGCTCTTTTCGGAAAAAATTGACGATTTTTTGAGTTTGCTCATCTTGCCTTGTAGCTAAGTCGCAAGGCTCTAATATTATTTGCAAATGCTTATAAATAGTGTTTTTGGCTCTATTATGTAGTACACATTCATCAGAGCTTTCTCTATAAGAAGAGTCCTCTTGATTCCACGCGGCAAAAAGCTCGGCATATGCTTGTTGAAAGGAATCAAAGGTAGCAATAATGCCAGTCCAGTGAACATTATTATGGCACACAGCTAAACACAGACGAAGTGTGTCTGGCACGTTTTCTGTAGGGATATTTTGCGCTAGAAAATAGGCAGCGCAATCGAGAAGACGAGCTCCAATATTCTTTGCAACGGTGCTCTGTTGCATATGTGCAGCAACATTATCTGTAAATAATGTGGTTTCAGGGGTGTAATACACACCAACATTATCGATTGATTTCAATACCTGAAAATCATTAAATTTTGGCCAAGGAGTTTTGTCAGGATGCAAAGCATTATAAGCAGCATCATATTTTTCATATACTTTTGCTAACTCATATTGATCTGTAAATTCAGCTAATGATTTCTTGGTCATGATGCTTTTTTCCAATGCATTAAGATATTCTGCTATATTGTATCAATTTATTGTTAAAAGAACATTAACTGGGGCT
The DNA here is from genome assembly GCA_030158115.1 of Legionella sp. Classification (GTDB taxonomy): domain Bacteria; phylum Pseudomonadota; class Gammaproteobacteria; order Legionellales; family Legionellaceae; genus Legionella. Next base: position 2,021 of record JAOATK010000024.1, on the reverse strand, counting down.
AGAATCACAGTTATTTAGTGTATGCTCCATTAAATTTTCGATTTGGTTACATCTCCTCTTCAACTTATCAAAAAGAGGTTGATGGATACTTCCCTAGATGATAGCTTCAAAAGTTCAGCGTATTTTTAATTCTTGATTTGAGCAGGGGAGATTTTTTAGTTTTGAATTCTTTATCATTGCGAAAAGAGCTTTTTCTTTCTTTTCTTCTTGCTGCTTATTGTATTTATTATTTAACTGTTTCTTTATATGCAGCTTGGGGATTTACTACAGACGATGCATATATTAGTTGGCTTTATGCCCGTCAATTAGTTCAGGGAAGTGGTTTGTATTGGCATCATCTTATGCCGCCAGTAGAAGGTTACTCAAATTTTCTATGGGTCATGATCGCCGCTTTTGTGATTAAAATGCACTGGCCTTTGGCCCTTGTCATGAAGTGGATTTCTGTTAGTAGTCTTGGTTTAGGACTTATTTTTTTATATCGCTTCGCACGACTGTTTTTTACACCGTTACTGGCAATGCTTCCCGTATTTTTAGTTAGTCATTACATGGGGCTGATTTGGTGGACTGTTAGTGGTTTAGAAAGTGCTTTTTTTTGTGCTTTGTCTATTGCCTTAGCTTGGCAATGCGCAATGTCTTGGGGGTATGGTTCGAATAGCTTGCAGATTAAACGATCGACGCGATCGTGGATCATGACCAATCTTTTTCTACTTCTGCTTGCTTTAACGCGATTTGAAGGACTCATTTGGATTATTCCAGTTAGTTGTTTCTCCTTTTGCCAATTAAAAAGTGATGATAAACCTTCTTATCGGTGGGGAATCATTACTGGTTGTTGTTTTTTGATTCCTTATGCAGTTTATTTTATTTGGCGTTTTCACTATTTTGGTCATTGGTTTCCTAACAGTTACCGTTGCAAGGCTTTGGTGGATGGGCAAGTTGGAATAGTTGATCTTGATTATTTAAAAGTAATTATTCCGTTCATTGTTATTTCATTGCCGTATTTTCTTTCCAAAAAAGATTGTAGACATTTACTATTATGGCTTCCTTCGGTTTTATATGGGCTAATGCTTTGGAAAGCAGATCCCATTTTGGCACATCGTTTGCGTTTATTTTTTGGACCTTTTGCACTATTTTCTTTATTGCCTGTTTTGGGGGTGCGTCAATTTTTAGAGCATTTTAATTTGTCGAATCAAAGAATAAAGACAATGACTAGTCTAGTAATCATGGCATTCACTTTTATATTTATTCCAGGCAGTAATTTGCCTCAGCTACGGATATTGGCATCTGATTTTCAGGATAGAAATCAAAGTAGAATCAATATTGCAAAATTACTAAATACTCAAGCAAAGCAAGGCGCCACCGTCCTTTTAGGCGATTGTGGACTTATTCCCTTTAATACACGCTCAGATATTCATTTTATTGATAGCCTTTGTTTAAATAATCCCCAATTAACGCAAATGCCTTTTAAGAATAACAAGCCTCTGTATGCTCAGTATTTGCATGATCAGGTAAAGCCGGATTGGGTTATTGTAAGTAAGTCTATTTTTGTCGAGCGGGGTGATGAGGTCATTGGTGAATTTGAAAAGAAAGATTTTTTAAAAAGCTATCATTTGGTGGCGACATGGCGATCTGGGGCAATTCTACCAGGGTCTTTAAAAAAAACGATCGACACTGTTTATTTGGTGTATTCCATAAAGTAAATCACCGTATTCAGAAACAAAAAGCAAAACATTTCTGATTAGTCTATAATCAAAGTGTGTTTTTTATAACAAAGGGGAAGTGTTATGAGATTTTTTATTGGAGATAGACATGAACCAGCAGAATACCCTGATACTGCAACAGAGCTGCGCAATAAAATAATAATGGACTCTACTAATAATGAAGGCACAGATCCTAAAGGTAAAGAAAGGGCGTGTGCCTATTTTAAACAATATTTTGAAAATGGTGGGGGTGTTGAGCATCCCTTGCTAGGAAATTTAGAGACATTTGCACGCAATAGGCAAGCCGATTGGGACTTTATACTA
>JAOATK010000023.1:2674-8084 GCA_030158115.1 Legionella sp. | reverse complement strand
TTGAGCATAGATTGAAAGTCCAGCTTTTGTTTTTTCTGATAATTTAGCAATCTGGTCTGGACTCATAATTTATGCTTATTATTTACCTTACTATTCGATTAATTATACATAAATAGCAGCCTAGTTGTCTAGTTGGCGATCAAGAGGATTATTTTTTTTAACTATAGGGAAATGAAATAAGGGCAAAAGGCAATGCTCGATTCTATGATTGGTCAAGGATGTTTTGTGTTTAATTGAGCCTGCTTGTTTCTGCATTTAGCAACGTTGTTCGTTACAGTTTTTTCTTAATTGCTTGTAATAAAGTCGCTCTCGGTGCAGGGAGTAATGAAAGTAGGCCAGTTATATACTACTAAATAGCCTTATTTGAGAGCTAATTACACTTCATTTCTTATTTTCATTCCGTTGGTAAATCTATTTTAATAGGCGCGCCCCATGTCAATCTTAATGCATTAATAATTGCAAAAATATCAATCAGTTCTTGTAATAGTGCGCCAGTAACTGGATTAATAAAACCTGCAGCGGCAAATCCCATTCCTATAAGACTCAATGACATTCCTCCAAGAGCACTTTGTAATGCGATTTTTCGTGTATACAGACTCAGGTGTATCAACTCATCTACTTTGCTTAATGTATTTTCCATAATGACGGCCCCAGCTGCTTCTGCTGTTACACTATTCGCTTGTCCAAAAGCTATCCCAACGGTAGCTGCTGTTAATGCTGGAGCATCATTAATACCATCTCCCATGAACACTGTTGGGGCGTTTAATCGTTCTTGACGAACAATAGCGAGTTTTTGTTCAGGACTTTGAGAGGCGTGTAATTCGGTTACATTTAATAAATTACCTAAATAATTGACCTCAGACTCCCTGTCTCCAGATACAAGCATAATTTTTTTAAATTGATGATATGGTGCTAAATGATTGATAAAAGATTTGCTATCTGAACGAGGAGCATCATGAAAATGTAATGAGGCAGCATATTTATTATCAATCAAGACAATACACTCTAATCCAGGAGATACTGGAGGGAGTAAGTTAGCATATTGAGGCATTTGTTCTAATAATTTCTTTCGTCCAGTTATTTGAATAGAGTGATTGTTGATGATGCCATGTAATCCTTTTCCTGGCTCTTCGGAAATTTCTTTTGAGTCTAGTAAGGTCAAATCTGATGCTTTTGCAGCATTTAGTATGGCATTTGCTAGTGGGTGTTTTGAGTATCGCTCTATGCTAGCAACATATTGCAGAATAGTTTCTGTTTGATAATCAGGGATAGTTATAATGTTTGTTAAAGAGGGTTTTCCATAGGTAAGTGTACCTGTTTTATCAAAAATGGCTGTTTTACAAGTGATTAATCGCTCCAAAACGGTAGGATCTTTAATGATAATGGCTTGTTTTGCGGCTTTTGAAATAGCACTGATTAACGTAATTGGAATGGCTATTAATAAGGGGCAGGGTGTTGCAATAACTAATACAGCAAGAAAACGTATCGCGTCTCCAGTCAAATACCAAGCTGCACCAGCAAAAGCGAGTGCAATAGGGGCGAAAATTGCTCCAATCTGATCTCCTAGACGTCTAATGGAGGGTCTTTTTTGTTCTGCTTCTTCAAGTACTTTAACAATGGTGGCAAATCTGGAATTTGATGGTAAGGCAGTTGCTTTAATAGTCAATAATGATACCCCATTAATCGCACCAGATAAAACGTTAGTGCCGGGGGCTTTTGATATGAGATAGGGCTCGCCAGTCAAATAGGACTCGTCCATAGAACCATGACCTTCTATAACAGTCCCATCTACAGGAGCCGTTTCATGAGGATAAATCAATAGTTCATCATTAATCTGAATCTCATTTAATGGAATATCTTCAATATTTCCGGCCATTTTACAATGAGCAATTGAGGGAATACGTGCAACCAAGTTCAGTAAAACGGACGAGGCTTTTTTCATCGCAAAAAACTCTAGCGCTTGACCACTAGCTAGCATCAAAATAATAAGAGAGGCAGCAAGATATTCTTCTAAAATAATACTGGTTACTAATGCAATTGCTGCCAATAGATCGGCCCCTAAATTGCCATGAAATAATTTATATGCAATTTGTAAAAACAGTGGTACTCCACCGATGATAATGAGTAAATACAATGGCAATAATGCAGATGAGACATCCATAAATCGCATGAAAAGATGCACGCTAATGGCAATCAGTGAAAAAAAAGCAATATAGGATTGCCATTGGGATTTATATTTAGTTAGGGACATAATATTCCAGTAAATTAAGTGCTTTCTTTAGTATAGTTCAAGGAGTCTAGAGATGAGTCTATTAATAAATAACTGTTGTATTGATACTAATGAGTTGCTTAATTCATCGACGATTATACGCTACTTATTCCTTAGAATTAAAAGTTTAATATAGAACATAGCGCTCTCATTGTCGTGTATACTCTTGTTTTTTTTGATGGCTCATTTTTTTAAAGATGAGAATTTTAGTAACAAAAACAGTAGGTTAGTGTATTCAATAAGGTTGTCAAATAATGGTTTTCAAGCGAGTAGGATTTGCATGCAAATATATGGATTTGAATCAGAATCAAAGCCCTAGAATTTTAAAAGAAATACAACAAAATTATTCTGAGAAAACAACAACCATTAAGTGGCTCGAATCAAGAACAAAGGATCAAGCGGAAAAAAAATTATGGGAAATAATCACCCATAATACGCAAGCTGTTTACAATCTTATTGATTATGTGGGGCATTTGGTTCCTGAGCAACGAATGGTTCGAATTGGTAGCGATCAACTGCCTGGATTTACGCACCCCAATCTACAGTATTTCTGGCAACAAACAGATGTTTTAACTTTTCTTGAAGAGAAATTTCGTATTGCGGGTGACTTAGCTCGCCAATTAGATGTTCGTCTGAGTATGCACCCTGGGCAATTTGTGGTTCTTGCAAGTACTTCGCTTGATGTCGTTGAGCGCAGCATGGCTGAATTTGAATACCATGCCAATTTAATCAGGTGGATGGGATACGGTAAAACATTCCAGGATTTTAAATGTAACGTGCATATTTCGGGCAAGCAGGGGCCTGAGGGCATTAAATTAATTTTAGGGCGGTTATCACCAGAAGCAAGAAACACCATTACTATTGAGAATGATGAAATGTCATGGGGTATTGATGCAAGTTTAGAACTTGAAAAAAACCTAGCCCTGGTCTTAGATATTCACCATCATTGGATAAAAACAGGAGAATACATTCAAGTCACTGATGACAGGGTTTGTCGTGTTATTGATAGCTGGCGCGGTGTTCGACCAGTTATCCATTATTCTGTGTCACCAGAACATATTTTAGACCATCATGAGGTTGATGTTTGTCCTGATTTAAATAAGCTACTGTCTCAAGGATATAATAAAAGCCAGCTCAGGCAGCATAGTGACTTGATGTGGAATAGCGCATGTAATGCATGGGCTGGGACTTTTAGAAACCATTTTGATATTATGGTTGAAGCTAAAAATAAAAATTTAGCGAGTACTCCATTTGAAGAGGCAACGCGGAATTTGATACGCTAACTCAAATCATAAGATGAGGGTTTTTTTCTTAATGCCTTGAGTTGGCCCAGTTTAGATTTTTTATCCAACATTTTTTGTGTGGATCGTCTTGAGCGCCGCTTCTTTTGAAGTTTTATTTTTTCAATTTCTTTCTGTGCCTTTGTTTTTTCATCAGTTAAAAGGGAGTGTAATTTTTCACAAAGCCGTTCTCTTGCAAAATACCGGTTATCTTCACGGCTTCTTGATTCCTGACATTTTACTCCTACACCAGATGGCAAATGTTTTAAATAGACGGTTGAAGCAGTCTTATGCAATTTCTGCCCGCCGCTACCACTGCCTAGGATAAATTTTTCGATGAGTGACTCTTCATTGATATCAAGTTTTGCCATCCACCCGATCAATTTATCCCATTTATCTTTGCTAATCATATTAGTTAATTTTTATCGAGTAGGATATGACAGCATTGTAGCATGCTTCAAAAAATCAGAAACTGTAGTCATTTGTAGCAGCAGCGCAAACGCCTATAATGAAAAGGGATCAAATTTGGATTAAATTTAAATAATTAAAATCTTGGCCCCAGGATTGGCTTTTACCCAATTAGCTACATACTCGATATGTTTATTTTTGCCAACAGCAATGCATCCACGTGTTGAATAGGGTAAGTTGTTTAACCAATTAAACAAGCTAGATGACTGAGTTGGCCCATGGATACCTACATCTTTACCTGTATATCCTGCAGCTAATTGTTTTTTAGTTGGGTAGAGAATTGGAATAAAGACGCTAAATTGATTGGATTTTCTTGGATGAGATAACGCATATAAACCAATGGGCGTTTTTTTATCTCCCGCTCGCTTTTTACCGACACCTTTATTTCCGAGAGCAACTTTAAAGGTTTTAATTACTGTGCCGTGGTTACAAATAGTTAAAATTTGTTTTTTGGTGTGTACATTGATTCCATTTGGTAAAGGACAAGTCTCAGTCTTAGCGAATAAAATGACAGGAAAAAAAATAACGATCAGGGAATAAATTGCTTTTATTTTCATATAAGTAGACTAATTTAATCAAGGTTGTCCAATAATTATCCCATGATCTTGTTTTTATTCATAGGGGCTAGCAGCTAAATCTATCATCAATAGTCATAGCGAAAAAGTCTGGATAGACCTAACGAATTGATTTTAAAAAACTAATCGGGCACCCATTGGAAATTTTCTGTCAATAGGTAAAGCTACGCCCGTTTGGTTTTACGCCATGGTTGATAAATAACTAAAAAAGCCATGGAGCTGAAGGCGAAGGGCCACAGATCTTTCCTTTTCTAAGCGTTTAGACTATAGAAATGAATAAGATGATTTAATTAACCAATTTAGAATACAATTTATTGAACACTGCCCCTGAGAGTTTGAAAAAAATCATTTCTCTGCAATTGCCTTGGCCACTTTTTGGATCATTTTAGCGGTAACTTTTTCTTGATTTTCAATTTTACTGACATAGGCTTGAGTAACACCCATAAGCTTGGCTAATTCTTTTTGTGTTATACTTGCTTGCATGCGAGCTAAGGCAACTGGATTATCGATATAATCAGACGGATCAAATACCTCATATTCTAGATCTTCATTTGCCTGTTTTAATTGTTCAGTAATTTGATGGCGTAGAGCTTGATAGACAGTAATAGGTAATAAAACATATTCAACTTTGCCATCCATTGATTTTATTGTTTGCAGGTTCATTTATAAGCACCTCCACGGGGTTTAATTTTTTCAATCGAAATAATTTTTACCTCGTTATCTCTATCGAAAATAACTCGCCATTGTCCAATACGTAGGCGAAAATAGGGTTCGCCTTGTAATTTTTTTATATTCAAGCTCGCGTTGTTTGGGTTTTT
>JAOATK010000023.1:0-2574 GCA_030158115.1 Legionella sp. | reverse complement strand
TCTATCAGGTTGCTGTTCGCAAATTATTATTTGCTTCAACAAAAACCGCTAAAGAATTAAAAGTTAACACCAATTATGGATGTATTAGTTCAAATGAAACAAGAAGTCGCTGTGTCAAAAGAGACGGAAGTAGATTCAGAGATTAATCACAATAAAGGTTGTTCTTAGCCATATCATAAACGAACTCGTATAAGGGGCACTTTAATCAAATTAGGATAAGCTAACTCCCTGAATTGAAAGTCAAAAAAAGACTAAAGTCTCGAAGTAGGATCTTATCCTAAAATTACCAGGCTTTTAGGAGTTTTGAAAATTATAGGGTACCTGTTAAAGTACCTTGCGAGTGATTGAAAGTGCCCCAGTAAGAGGGGAAGACCCTGTTGTAAATTAGCAACATACGACGCATAAAAAACCTATAAATATTGATCAAATACACGCTTGTATGTATAATTATTGATAATGATCGATTCCTCTCAAAGAGAGCTTTATGCCTATATCAAAGAAAATTGCTCATAGAAGACTTATAAAAAAAAAAGACCAGCAAGACTTTCAGCTTAGCGATATGCTTGAGTTAATGTATCAACTCACTGAAAACACGGAACTTGCTAATAAAGAATTTTTATCGCCTGAAAAACGTCCTGATGGTCGTTATGTAACTAGTGAAGCAAATCTTGATAAATGGATTGATCCACGAATTTTCCGTGAAACTCAAGTAAAACGTTTTTTGCGCTGGTTAACCACAGCCCCACCTTTGCTAAATTTATTTTTTAACTGGTTGTTTATTAAAAAAGCAGGAATGAAATTATCCTACTTTGATCAACAAGAAGATCAAAATCCAGGTAAGCAATATAAACAAGGTGTACAGCATCAAATTAAAGAAAGAGAAGAGAACTTTACAATTCATAATCTAGGTCATGCAACTCAACTTATCCAAATTTCAGGTATGAATATACTTACTGATCCTGTATTTGGTGATTTAGCGCCACTCGTCTATCCTGCAACAACTAAAGGTTTTGGCATGCATTTTCAAGTGAAAGACCTTCCACCTATAGATGTGATTTTAATTTCTCACAATCACAGAGATCACGTTGATGAAAGATCCCTCAATGAGTTGATTAAGAAGGCAAAAAATGCAGGTAAACCATTACCTCAATTACTTGTTCCTATCGGAGATGAAGATTTTTTTAAAGCGCTTGGGTTTACTGATGTTAAGGCATTTGAATGGCATGAGCAAATTACTCTTAAATCCGAAGATAATCAACCTATTACCTTTTGTAGCACTCCTGCTGATCATCGCTCAGGGCGACATGGATATGATGCCCATAAATCATTAGTTATAGGATGGACTATTAGTCCTAAAAATAGAAATGAAATCCTTTATTTTGCTGGTGATACAGCAAAGATTAGCGATATTCGTATGAGAGCACTAGCTCTTGATATTTATCAACTTTATCAGCATAAGAAAACACTTGTTGATCAAGAATTACCTAAACTAATTAATATGGAGCCCGGTGGTCCTAACTATACTCGTAAAGACATGCAACCAACCCATCAATCTGCAGTAGATAGTATCGTTTCATCTTTTCGTTTAGCTATTGCCTTAAATATGGTCAGTACTACTCACAGGGGAGAAGTTCCTGAGTTTTCAGCAGGTAATTGGTTGAATGCTACTGCTACTGTTTTTATGCATCATAATAAGTATGAACTTGGCCCAGATAGATTTAATGAGAATGTTTTTATCTATACGAGACTATTAAGCTATCTTAAATTAAGTGATGAACAACTACAGAGGCATATAATCAAACAGAAAGAAAAAAGTATGGGGTGGAGTTTATTTCACCGAAGAAAAGATTTTATTATTGATGGAGTTAAGGAATTAAGACAATTAGCACAACAAATTTGGCCTGAAGAAAAAGACGCCAAAGAACTCAATAAAAAAATTCTCGAGTTCCTTGAGGCTAGAGTTCATTTCCCACTCATTAATGAAAAACTTAGCCCCGAAGACTGTTTTAAATTTCAACAAGGAGAGGTGTCAAACATCATTCCAGATACCTATTTTACTGATAAACAGGGGAAAAGAAAGCGTAAAGGAGCAAAAGAAGAGGGGATGGTTCTAGAAGGTAGCATTATTCCTTCACCTAAAAACGTTTAATAACGTGAAGGGATGACGTGTAACGCTCATTTAAAGTTTAATTAACTATACTTTACATAGCACACCACAACTTGGGGTGGATTACCCACAGTATTCATTGAAAATGTCACTAATCATAAATTTAAAATGTGACTTGACGAATTTCTCCAATGTTTTTTTCAATAGTGATGCAAATGTCGTTTAGGGGTAGGTGGCTTAAATTTTCTTCAGAAAAAGGGTTCTGCAGTTCTACCCCAATTTGATCAAGTGAGAGTAATGCATAAGCAACTACTGCAGTAACAAATGGCGTAATATATATAGAAGTGCCAACTGTAGCAAAAGGGAGTGCCATTAAAAATAAAAAAATAAATCTTCTCGATTTAATGGCCATTAGAGAGTGTTCATCTAACTGTGTCATCTCGTCAGTCATTTCAAGCCTAAATTAA
>JAOATK010000022.1 GCA_030158115.1 Legionella sp. | reverse complement strand
GTTGGTGTTAAGCGCAGCGAAACCCAACAGCTGGAGCGAAGCGACTTCCTTAAAAATTCAAGCTCTAACCGTGTGACCCCATCTACTCTAGCACCGCTCAATTTTTTAAAGTAGAAAAAAATGTCATCCTCATTAATGTGAGCCTGAAACAACGTCTCGAATGATCCTCATGCCTGAGTTGCCTGTAATATCATTCAGCACATGATGAAGCTAAATATTCATTTGACTGAGTGCTTTTTGGGTTGATACTTGTTGAATTAAGAGGCTCTTAATACACTCCAGTCAACTCCATAGCAACCATTTCTATGCCACATTGTTCTAACCAATTGGTAAGTATGAACAAATCCGTCGTGAAACTTGGGAACTCACGAACATAAATTTCAGCGCACCCTTAATGCACTGCTACGAAGTGAGACTTTGAACCAATATCAATACCCTCAGCCATTTTGCTGATGTTTGCCCCAAAGGGGCTAGGGCGCTCGGGATGACATGGAGAGTTACGGAAAATATACTGAAAAATCTAGGTAGGTAGCTTGATTACACTACGCTAGTTTTTACTACATTCATCTAGTTTTCTTAAAAAAGCTAACTTTTCCGCAATTTTAATTTCAAGACCACGTGACACTGGCTGATACCAACCTGGTTCTTGCATTCCTTCAGGAAAATATTGTTCACCTGCTGCATAACCATGAGGCTCATCATGAGCATAGCGGTATTCGTGACCATGGCCTAACTGCTTCATTAAGCTTGCTGGGGCATTGCGTAGATGAACAGGAACTTCCTTGGATTTATCTTTTTTTACAAAAGCCATTGCTTGATTAAAGGCTTTATAACCAGCATTACTTTTTGCAGCAATGGATAAATAAATAACTGCTTGACCTAAAGCTAAGTCCCCTTCTGGAGAACCTAATCGTTCATAAGTGGCTGCAGCATCATTGACAATTTGCATAGCGCGGGGATCAGCTAAGCCAATATCTTCCCATGCCATTCTGACTATTCGTCTTGATAAATAATAAGGATCAACTCCCCCATCTAACATCCGACATAACCAATACAGTGCAGCATCTGGATTAGAACCTCGAACTGATTTATGTAAGGCGGAAATTTGGTCATAAAAATGATCGCCTCCTTTATCAAAACGTTTTGAATTTTGTGCTAAGGCATTTAGTACAAATTCTTTATCTATTTTTTTCTTGTTCATAGCAGTACAAGCTGTTTGCAATTGATCAACCGTATTTAACAATCTACGTGCATCTCCATCTGCAAAATCAATAACAACCGCTATTGAGGCCTCATCAAATTCAACTTCAGATAAAACAACTTGCTGTGCTTTATAAAATAGCTGTGTTAATTCTTCATCAGTTAGAGATTTTAAAACATAAACTTGAGCTCGAGATAACAAAGCGGAGTTCACTTCAAAGGAAGGATTTTCTGTGGTAGCACCGATAAAAGTAATTAAACCTGATTCGGTATAGGGAAGTAATGCATCTTGTTGTGCTTTATTAAAACGATGAATTTCATCAATGAATAATATAGTCTGCTTACCGTGAATTAAATTATCTTGTGCTTTGTCCATCGCCGCACGAATTTCTTTTACTCCAGAAAAAACAGCAGACAATGCTATCCATTCACAGTCAAAGGCTTCTGCTGCAATTCGTGCAATAGTGGTTTTTCCAACACCAGGAGGCCCCCATAAAATCATGGAGTGCAGCTTACGGCCCAAAAAACTTAATCGTAAGGGCTTACCCTCTCCTAACAAATGACTTTGTCCTATCACCTCATCCAGATTTTTTGGTCTTAATAATTCAGCTAAAGGCGGAATAGGATCTGTTTTAAACAAACTCATTGCTGTACCACATCAACCCCTTTAGGTGCTTTAAATTGAAATAAAGAAGACGCCAATTTAGGGTTTAATTTAGCTTGAAATAAATTCACTGAGGTGATTTGGCCTAATTGATCATACAATTCCATGTTAGTTAAATTATCTTGGCGAAAGACTAATTTCATACGTTGAAAATTTGCTTTAGGAGATTTTGATTTCAAATCAAAAATAAGATTATCAGCAGATCCACTTTGAGTAACAGTAAAGTCGCGAGTAACAGTGTCGTCATAGCCACTTAAAAATAAAGCCGCAGTGCCACCTATGCCTTTTTCCTGGGTCTTCACAGTGACTTGTTCTAAGTCTGCATCATAAACCCATATTTTTTTTCCATCAGCAACCACCAATTGTTCCATTGGCTCATTCGTTTGCCAACGAAAACGACCTGGTCGCTCTAAAGCCATGGTTCCAGAGGAGCGGCTTACAACATGCTGCTTAGCTTTAACTGCTTGTTTAAAACTAGCTGTCATTGAATGAATGGCATTTAATTTAATCTGCAATAGCTCTTCAGTCGTCTGACTAAAAGCTAGTGTTGAGCAACTTAACCAAAGTGCTAATATCGTTTTTTTCATTATTAATCCTCTGTCACTGAGTTAACTAAAACATCCCTATAACCACCAGCCAATGGCCCTACAACCCCTGTGCGCTCCATTTCTTCAACCATACGCGCAGCTCGGTTATACCCAATTTTTAATCGACGCTGTACAGCAGAAATACTAGCTTTACGCGTTTGAATGACAAACTCTACCGCTTGATCATATAAAGGATCATCATCTTCAGCTTGACTGTTTTCATCAAGCCCTCCAGTCCCTTCTCCTTCAGCTGCCATATTCAAAATGTCATCAATATAATCAGGCTCCCCACGAGCGCGCCAATCATCTGCAACACGATGTACTTCCTTATCATCTACAAAAGCCCCATGAATACGTAAAGGAGCTCCGCTTCCAGGCGCCAAGTACAACATATCTCCGTGCCCCAATAATTGCTCAGCACCTTGTTGATCAAGAATAGTACGAGAATCAATTTTAGATGACACTTGGAATGACATCCGCGTAGGAATATTAGATTTAATCAAGCCTGTTAAGACATCTACCGAAGGACGTTGTGTTGCCAAGATCATATGAATTCCCGCGGCACGAGCTTTTTGAGCAATACGCGCAATCAGTTGCTCTACTTTTTTGCCCACTACCATCATCATGTCAGCAAGCTCATCGATCACTACTACGACATGCGGTAGGGAAGCTAGTTCAGGCGCTGTTGCATCCATGGAGTCAGTAGGTTTCCACAATGGATTCGTTAATGGTGCACCTGCAGCAATCGCTTCGACAACCTTCGCGTTATAACCCGCTAAATTCCTTACACCCAAAGAAGCCATTAATTTATAACGACGCTCCATTTCCTCAACACACCAGCGTAAAGCGCTAGCCGCCTCTTTCATATCTGTGACCACCGGCGTTAATAAATGAGGAATACCATCATAAACCGATAGTTCTAACATTTTAGGGTCAATCATAATTAAACGAACCTGTTCAGGAGTCGCCTTAAACAAGATGCTTAAAATCATGGCATTAATCCCTACTGATTTACCTGAACCAGTAGTTCCCGCAACTAATAAATGGGGCATTTTTGCTAAGTCAACTACCACAGGATGACCTGCAATATCGACACCCATAGCCAAAGTAAGTGATGAATGAGCTTGTTGATAAACATCCGCAGATAAAACATCGGACAAACGAACCATCTCACGAGACTGGTTCGGTAACTCTAACCCCACTACCGTTTTTCCAGGAATCACTTCAACCACTCGAACTGAAATCACCGACATAGAACGAGCTAAGTCTTTTACTAAGGCAGATAACTTACTGACTTTAATACCAGCGGCTAACTGCAATTCAAAACGCGTCACCACAGGTCCAGGATGTACTGCAACCACATCCGCTTGTATACCAAAATCTAATAAATGCTGCTCTAAATCACGAGACTGATGTTCTAATTCTTGATGAGTATAACCGCCCATAGGTTTTCCGGGTAAACCTTTATCTAACAAATCTAAAGCAGGCAAACTACCTGAAGTAGTCACTTTAGGAACACGGACCTCTTTGATTTCTTTGGAGGGTATTGGTTTAACAATTTCAGGTTTTATTTCCTGAGCAATTAAAAGTGGTAAGGCTGTTTTTTCTTTTTCTACACGAGGCTTAAACAGCTTAGGAACAGGCTTTTCCTGTGTTTGTTTAGGGACAACAACTGGCTCGCGTGCTTTATAACGTTCGATACCATCAGCACCTAACTGTGTTATTTTTTGTAAAAATAAGTGTGCTTTTTTGGCAAAACACAAGGTATAAAAACCTAAAAGTTCAATTGCTTTAAGCCAGGACAAACCGGTTAACCAGGTCGTCCCCACTAAAAACATGGCTAATAAAACCAAGCTTGCACCATATAGATTCAGCATATGATACCAGCCTCCGCCAACAAATTGACCTATCAGACCACCTGCCCCATGCATGGAGTTTAATTGATTCAGTTGGGTTTCAAAATTTAATAAACCACAACCCCCAACAATCATCAGAACTAAGCCTGTTGAACGAAGCAGCAAGGCGTGTTTATCTAATACTTTTATGGCGTGGAGATCATGTAAAATTGCCCAAGCAATATAAACAAAGGTAACAGGTAATAAATAAGCAAAATAGCCGAACATAAAATACAAACCATCAGCAATATAAGCCCCAACCTGTCCACCTAAATTGGCAACATTCCCAGCAGAACTTGAAACATGAGACCAGCCCGGATCGGTAAGCTGATGAGTTAATAAAGACAGAAGTACAAAAAGCGCCCCAGTTAGTGTCAGGATAAAGCTTCCTTCACTAAGACGTTTTATAATAAAAAAGGGCATGGTTTTTTTAGGGGTTCTAGCCTTTCGCCCCGAGTTCTGTTTTGCCATAGGTATTTTCATATGTCTGTTTTTGTCATAATATCGCCATCTTACCACAAAATTTTAAAATATTAAGGAAGACATTGAGTATGAGCACAAGCAATCATCACCGCTTAATTATATTGGGCTCAGGACCAGCAGGTTACACTGCCGCAGTCTACGCTGCAAGAGCAAATCTTCACCCTGTTTTAATCACGGGAATGCAACCAGGTGGCCAACTTACAACTACCACCGAAGTAGATAATTGGCCAGGAGATATTGAAGGATTACAAGGTCCTGCTTTGATGGATCGTATGCAAAAACATGCTGAACGATTTGAGACGAAAATTATCTTTGATCATATTGTCAAAGCTGACTTAGGCCAAGCTCCTTTTACTTTACAAGGTGACAGTGAGACATATACCTGTGACGCACTCATTATTGCCACTGGAGCCTCTGCGCGATATCTAGGATTAGAGTCTGAATCAGCTTATCAGGGTCGTGGGGTTTCTGCTTGCGCTACTTGTGATGGCTTTTTTTATCGTAATAAAGCAGTTTGCGTTGTTGGTGGTGGAAATACAGCCGTTGAAGAGGCGCTTTATTTATCCAATCTTGCCGCTTCGGTCACCTTAATCCATCGACGTGATAACTTTCGCGCTGAAAAAATTCTGCAAGATAAGCTATTTGAAAAAGCACGCTCTGGTAATATTAAAATAATCTGGAATAGCACCTTAGATGAAGTAATCGGCGATGGGAAAAAAGTAACCGGGGCTATGATTCGTAATCTGCAAGATGATTCCAACGAACTATTAACTGTGGATGGGGTATTTATCGCAATTGGCCACACACCTAACACGACCTTATTCCAAGATCAATTAAAGATGAAAGACGGTTATATTCAGATTAAATCAGGCTTAGAAGGAATGGCAACGAGTACCTCGGTACCTGGGGTTTTTGCCTGTGGTGATGTGGCGGATCATGTCTATCGTCAAGCTATTACCTCTGCGGGGTTTGGATGCATGGCGGCCCTTGATGCAGAGCAATATCTAGATTTGAATTAAAAATAATCACTAGGAGGAATTTTTATGGTGTTTAATTGCCATTTTCTTCCTTTTAGAAGTATACTTGCTCTGTAATTAATAAATTGGTATATCACTGAGAGACCTATGGCAAAAGAAGATCATATAGAAATGGCTGGTACTGTTATAGATACACTGCCCAATACAATGTTCCGTGTGGAATTAGAAAATGGGCATATCGTCACCGCCCACATTTCAGGTCGTATGCGTAAAAATTACATTAGAATTTTAACGGGTGACAAGGTCAAAGTTGAGCTAACTCCTTATGACTTATCCAAAGGCCGTATCACATTCCGCGATAAAAATTAATTTCTCGTTATCCAAGACGTAGCCTGGTTGCTTGCAACCAGGACTTCACTCTAACATAACGATGTGTGCTGAAACCTCCCCGGTTGCAAGCAACCAGGCTACGATCTATGCTGGGTAATTCAACCAAATTGGCATCACCTTATTCAGATAAACCATAAATTTCCATAACCCTACTTGTGATTCAATATTCCCGACAGGATCTGATCTAATTTCTGGATAGGCGATCCCAAGACCAAATAATCCAGGACCTATTATCCCCACATAAGGATTATGAGAAGCATTTTCATAGTCGCCAATTACAATACTGTTACGCTTTTCAAAGCCCACCGCGTAAATGACTTGATCACACTCAGGTAAAAAACGTGCCAAGTTAGCTTCTGAGGTATTAAATCGCATCAGGTTATGAGGTAAAACGCCATCTATATGCTCTCTTGCCCACTTGGCCGTTTGCCCCTTCAATCCTGTATTATCAAATAATATCCACTCATCCATATCAATCGCATAACGACATGGAGAACGGTAAAAATTAATTACTTTTTTAACTCCTAACTCTACCAAATAACGCACAATAATTATTGCTGAATGCGAAGAACCAAATACGCCATAGGTTTCATTTGGATTCACACGAGCTGCTAATTTTTCTTTATCAATCGCATTATCAAAAGAAATCACATTAAGACCAGGATAATTCAATGAAGATGGTAAAGCACCCGTTGCTAAAATAACATTTTTTGCTCTGTACGTTTCTGTATTAGAGCATAAGGACCAAGCTCGCTCTGATAAAAACATCTGATGAATAGTCGTTCGTATCGCACAAACCTTTTCTGTTAAATGATCAGTAATCCATTGCAGAGGATCCACTGCCGCATTTAGGGTGCAGGTCTGTTCAGGCGGTAAATTGTTAAGCTCAAACTCTCTTGCAGATTCTTTGTATCCAAACGATTCTGCCGCCAAGAGAAAATCAGTAAAATATTTCACCTTAGTATTACTAGACACATTTCGCCATAGCAGTCCAAAATCTCCCACACTGAAATGGGGATCTAACCATAAAATATGTTCAGGCGAGACACCCGCATCTAATAGCTTTCCCACCGCAGCAATTCCTGCTGGACCTGCGCCTACTATTGCCCATTGAAATGTATTGTTATTCATAAACATTAATATTTTTTATTACCATATTCTTGTGTAGCATATTTATTGTTAGAATTACAATTTATTCCTTTCCCACTGGATGCTAATTAATAAAAGCTATTGCTTGAAAAGCCCTTATGCTACTATTCTAAATACTCATAACGCTGTAGAAACTCATGACTCTACTTCATGCCGAACGATAATTACCTTCTTAAAAATACTGTTAAACAGTTTAAAGAAAAACTGCGTGAAGAATTTGATCAAAAAACGAGTATCAGCACGATTGTGCGTAAATTAGTTGCCTTTATTGACGATTTAATTATTTCTTTATTTCTCAAAAACCAGCTCGATCAAGACGATAATTTTTGTTTGCTCGCATTAGGAAGTTATGGTCGTCGTGAACTTTTGCCCTATTCCGATATTGATTTACTATTATTACATCCTGATAAAATTCCAGAAGTTCAATTACAAAGAGCACAAACATTTATTCAAGATTGTTGGGATGTGGGTTTAGAAATTAGTCATCAAATTACCAATGTAACATCCTGCGCTGAATTAGCCAGTCGAGATGTGACCGTTATTTCCAGTATTATGGATATGTTCTTATTGTGTGGGCGTGGTTCATTAATGGAAGAATTAAGATACCAAACCCAAACACTGCATATGTGGACAAGCCAGGATTATTTTCAAGCAAAAATTCAAGAACAAAAAAAACGTGATGCAAAGTATGGTGAAACAGCTTATAACCTTGAGCCTAATGTAAAATATGGGCCAGGTGGGTTACGTGACCTGCAGATTTTACTCAGTATTGGCAAGCGCCATTTTAATCTTAAAAAATTGGCAGATGGCATTGAGTACGGATTTATTACAGACAAAGAATACGAAAAGCTCATGCAGTGCCAACACTTTCTCTGGCGTGTGCGTTTTGCACTTCACAGCCTTGCTGAAAAAGCAGAAGAACGGCTTTCCTTTGACTATCAAATTAAATTAGCTCTTTTATTTGGTTATAAAGATGGCCCTCACTCCTTGGCAATTGAACAATTTATGAAAGATTACTTTAAAGTCATTAAATGCAATCGTGAATTAAATGAAATGTTAGTGCAATGGTTTGATGAAAGCATTGCGCAATCACCTACGCAACGAATACTTCGGCTAGATCATGAATTTCAATTATCCAATCGTTATATTGAAATAAGGCATACACGTGTATTTAGTAATCACCCCCAAGCCCTATTAAAATTATTTCTTTGGGTCGTCACACGACCTGATATTGAGGGAGTCCGCGCCAACACCATTCGTTTAATTCGAGAGTCCCTATATTTAATCAATAAACGTTTTAAAATGTCACTGGAAACAACACAGCTATTTATAAGCCTGCTAAAAACAGAACAAGGTCCTTACGATGCATTAAAATATATGAATCGCTATGGAGTATTAGCTCGCTATCTTGAGTGTTTTGCCATGGTAACGGGACAAATGCAATATGACTTATTTCATGTCTACACCGTAGATCAACATACTTTATTTGTTATTCGTAATATCTCTCGTTTTAAACAAGAAAAATATGCTCAGCAGTTCCCCTTATGCGCCCAAATAATGCTCACATTAAATAAGCCAGAAATCCTGTACTTAGGCGCTTTATTTCATGATATTGCCAAAGGTCGTGGCGGGGATCATTCTGAGCTAGGAGCTCTTGAAGCACAATATTTTGCTCAAAATCATCAATTAAAAAAAGAAGACTGTCATTTACTGATCTGGTTGGTAAAAAATCATTTGCTCATGTCAGAAACAGCGCAACGCCAAGATATTTACGATCCCAGCGCTATAAAAAATTTCTGCCAATTGCTGCCTCATCCTCATTATTTGGATTATCTTTATTTGCTAACTGTGGCAGATATTTGTGGTACTAATCCAAGCCTATGGAATGCATGGAAAGACTCATTGCTTAAAGAGCTCTATCATGCAGCGAAACACATGCTACATAGAGAGCAGGAATTGATGGATGAAACAGCATTAATTGCCACACGCAAACAACAGGCCCTATGCTTGTTAGTGTCTGAGAGCATGTCGCCTAAGGCAGTTAATGAATTATGGGATCAATTCAAAGACCGTTATTTTCTTCATGAGTCGCCTGAGGTTATTGCAAGACATACTAAAGCCATACTCAATTGTACCCAGTTTCCTCTGGTTATGATCATGCCGCATCACAGCCAAGGAGGCACCGAGGTTTTTATTTATATGCCACATCGTGACGCACGCTTTACAATTACAACCTCCGTGCTGAGCAATCATCATGTCACCATTCAAGAAGCCATGATCAATACCTGTAAAAATCAATTTGATTTAGATACTTATATTATTTTAGATGAAAAAAATCAGGCTTTTTTTGACTCAAGAAGGTCAGCGGACATTCAACAAGCTCTGTGCATGCATTTAGCAAAGCAGAGTCAATTACCCACCATATCGCAAAAAAGACGATCACAAATGTTGGCACATTTTAATGTGACAACTCAAATCAATTATCATGATGATTTTCTGAATAATCACACCAGACTATTCTTAGTCACAGGGGATCGCCCTGGGCTTTTGGCAACTATCAGTCGCGTATTTTTGAGTGTAAATATTCATTTACATAATGCGAAAATTGTAACTGCTGGTGAGCGTGCAGAAGATATGTTTTATATTACAAATCAGCAAAATCAAATATTAAACCATGAAGAAAAAGAACTATTACGTCAAAAATTGATTCAAGCGCTTTCATAAAAATAGGATAGCAACTAATAGCACTACTCAAGGAGTTTAAACCCTTGTAGCCTGGATGCAGCAAAGCGTAATCTGGGAAGTCGGTGCCACTGATCCCGGATTACGCTTTGCTGCATCCAGGCTACTATTCATCCACGCCATTTCGAGTGAGGCTCGGGATGGTGTGGGGAGTTACAAATATCCCGGAATTAACTCGATTATTTTATGATTCGCTGCTGGAAACTCTTGTGGATTAAATTCATTTTTCTTCAGCCATTTCATAGCTAGCTGTCCTTCCATGCATTCAGGAGTTCCTGAAAATTGAGTGACAAGAAAAATGATGAGTTGAACCGTTCTTTCTGAATATTGGTGATTGACCTCACCTAACAATTGGTAAGCAAGTACTTCTAATCCTAGCTCTTCTTTGATTTCTCTCACTAAAGCCTGTTCAGGCAGCTCATTCGTCTCAAGTTTGCCACCAGGAAACTCCCAATACCCACCATGCGGTGCATGAAGTGGGCGTTGGGTTACTAGAATACGCTGTTCAGCGTTTGAAATAATAGCAACAGCTACTCGAATCACGCAAGGGTTCCATGGCATGATTTAAATTTCTTACCCGAACCACATGGGCATGGATCATTGCGCCCTATTTTCTTTTCTTGACGGCGGAAAGTTGAAGCTTGATCCTGCTCTTCCTCATCACTTGAGGCATGAGTTAAATTCATCTTACTAACTTGCTCAGCACGTCGTTGCTCTTCAACTGCATTCACATCAGCTTCTGTTTGAATTTCAACTGAAGAAATAAGCCGAATAACATCGTATTTTAAATTATCAAGCATAGAGGTAAATAAAGAAAAAGCTTCTTTTTTATACTCTTGCTTAGGATCTTTTTGGGCATAACCACGTAAATGAATGCCTTGACGCAACTGATCCATAGCAGCCAAATGTTCACGCCATTGATTATCTAAAGTTTGTAAAATCACTGACTTCTCAAATTGTGACATCACAGGTCGACCTGCTTGCTGCACTTTTTGGTCATACTGATCTTTAGCATAATTTAAAATTCTTTCTTTAATTTGTTCTGGTTGGATATGATGATCCTCTTCTATCCACTTCAGTACAGGAATCTTAAATAGAAACTCTTCGTTTAAAACATCACTTAAAGCTTTAGGATCCCACTGATCTTCTAGGCTTTGTGGTGGAATATAAGTATCAACTAAATTCGAAATGACTTCTTCTCTCATGATGTCTATGGCTTCTGAAGTATCTGCCATTTCCATAATGGATGCACGCTGAGTATAAATAACGTGTCGCTGATCATTGGCTACGTTGTCATAATCTAACAACTGCTTCCTCACATCAAAATGATGTCCTTCAAGCTTACGCTGCGCATTTTCAATCGCTTTAGTTACTAAGGTGTGTTCAATAGGCTCACCAGGTTGCATCCCTAAACGACGCATCATAGAGGCGACACGTTCAGAAGCAAAAATTCGCATTAAATTGTCTTCAAGCGATAAATAGAAGCGACTACTGCCTACATCACCTTGACGACCAGAACGACCTCGTAATTGATTATCAATACGACGTGACTCATGTCGTTCAGAACCAATAATTCTTAAGCCGCCAGATTGTAATACCTCATCGTGACGTTTTTGCCATGTCAGTTTTACCTCTTCTTTTTCTTCAGCAGAAGCTGTTTCAGGTAGGTGCGCTAAATCCGCAGTTAAACTACCACCTAAAACGATGTCTGTTCCTCGTCCTGCCATATTTGTTGCAATAGTAACAGCGCCTGGACGACCAGCTTCGGCGATAATCTGCGCCTCTTTTTCATGAAACTTAGCATTTAAAACCTGATGTTTAATATTTTCTTTTTTAAGAAGTTGGCTTAAAAACTCTGAAGCTTCAATGGATGCGGTACCCACTAAAACAGGTTGTTTGCGTGAAACACAATCACTAATATCCGCAATCACTGCCTGGAATTTATCTTGTTGATTTAGATAAACCAAATCCGCCTCATCTTTTCGCATCATAGGTTTATTAGTTGGAATAACGACCACGTCTAAATTATAAATTTGTTGCAATTCATACGCTTCTGTATCTGCAGTTCCTGTCATTCCTGATAATTTATTATACATACGGAAAAAGTTTTGGAAGGTAATAGAAGCCAAAGTCTGGTTTTCATTTTGGATAGAAACCCCCTCTTTTGCTTCAACAGCCTGATGCAAGCCTTCAGACCATCTACGCCCTGGCATAGTACGCCCAGTATGTTCATCAACAATAACTACCTGACCATCATTCACAATGTAGTCAATGTCGCGATGGAACATAGAATGTGCTTTTAAAGCAGCATTCACATGATGCATCAGCATAATATTGCTGGCATGATATAGACTTTCCCCAGGCGCTAATAATTTCGCTTTAAGTAATAATTCTTCAATATGTTGATGGCCCGCATCAGTAAGGTGAGCCTGTTTTTGTTTTTCATCAATCGAATAATCACCCTCACCCTCTTCTACTTCTTGTTTTTTAAGATTTGGGATCAGCTTATTTATTTTAATATAAAGCTCTGAACTGTCTTCAGCAGCACCAGAAATAATTAAAGGGGTACGCGCTTCATCAATGAGAATGGAATCGACCTCATCCACAATGGCAAAATTAAGCTCTCTTTGCACTTTGTCTTCAAGGCTAAATGCCATGTTATCGCGTAGATAATCAAAACCGTATTCGTTGTTTGTGCCGTAAACAATGTCACAATGATAAGCCGCTTGCTTGTCACTGTGAGTCATATCAGGATAGATCACGCCGACCGTGAGACCTAAAAACTCAAAAATAGGACGCATCCATTGGCTGTCACGTTTAGCCAAGTAATCATTCACAGTAACAACATGCACGCCTCGTCCACTTAGTGCATTGAGGTATGCCGGTAAAGTAGCCACCAACGTTTTACCTTCACCTGTACGCATTTCGGCAATATTACCTTCGTGCAATACCATTCCACCAATTAACTGCACATCGAAATGACGCAATCCTAAAGTACGAACAGAGGCTTCTCTGACGGTTGCAAAGGCTTCAGCAAGCAACTCATCAAGGTTTTCACCTTCAGCAAAGCGCGCTTTAAAATGCTTGGTTTTATCCGCCAACTCAGCATCTGTTAGGGCTACCATTTGCGGTTCAAACGCATTAACAGCCACAACTGCCTTTTCCATACGCCGTAATGTACGTTCATTTCGGCTTCCAAACATTTTCTTGATCAACGTATTCAGCATGGCCTAAATAATCCTCTGGATATTCCAAATAACAAATTGGTTAATGTACTAAAATTTAAAAGAAAATGCTATGAATACCTTTGTTAGCGGTGTGATTAAATCTGTTGAATCTAAACCTCCCGATAAAACAACCTCAGCCAAAACAGACGGAAGGATCTCCTATGTATGGTGCAATGCCAATTAAAAGATATCCTTCGCTGTGCTAAGGAGGATAGGTTCCAACAGATTTAATTACGCGCCAGTATTAGTTTATGCTACCCTGTGTTGAGATTATGCTCTATTAGGTGAGAATTTCCTCTTTTCCGACTTAATTAATAATTGAGTTTTAATGTTAAATGAGGCTCATCAAAAACTTCTTGATGATTATATCCAAAAAAATAATGAACATTGTCAAACGCAACAACTTAATAAACAAACCAGTGTCATCAGGGAATACATGGGGGCTGAGTATAACCATGGTAAAAGAATGCAGCAAATTATTTGCGGTTATTTTTTCCCACCAGAACCAACCGTGGTGGTGCCAGATTCAACAAGTGATAAAATAACACCGCTTCCAACGCTCTAAACAAAAGGCTTTATTTAACTATTTTACCTAAGTGTCATATAAAAGTGATACTTGGGTATGTCTATAGGGACGAAAATGTCCCATACAACCTGTGGGCATCAAGCCCTTGCCCTCGGTGATTAAAGCCTCCGAATTAAACGCTGCCTCAATGCCCGGTGGGACCATCACTAACAATATTATTTGTTAAATCACTAGGCCTCTCATCTTTTTTTTGGATATCAGTAAGTGATTTTTTAAACTGCGAAACAGATTTTGTCATATCTTTTTCCTTGCTGCCTTGTGTTAAAAAACCAATCCCTGCAGTGGCTCCTGTAGCACCTAAAACTGCTAATAAAAGACTACTGCCACCGCTAGGAATTACTGCCAATATACCCGCAGCAATTAATACTGCACCAGCAAAAACCAATAGTGCCGCACCTAATTTTTTCAAAAATGAAGATGCTTTTCGAGAACAGTCTTGGGATAACTCAGCAATCTTTTGAATACTTTGTTTATCTGTAGGATTTTCTAATGCGGCAGCACAATATTTTAATGCCATATTAAGTGCAGGCAAGCTCTTCTTGTTTGATAAAGCTTCTGTTTTTATGCAGTCCAATAACTCAAGCCCTTGCTTATAAAGTTTTTTTTCATTTGGGCTCATGCTTTCATCATCGTACTCGTTTAGAGACTCTTGATAATCCCTCATGAGAGAAATATGATCTTTTATGTGATTAAAATATTCATCTTTATAAAAATTAATGTCATTATCAGCATGCTCTTTAATTCCTTTTAAATATTCTATAAAAGCAGAGCTATTAGGCAATGTTTTTGATGCGCGATCAATGATGCTTGATAGCTCAATCTTTTTTTCATCCCTATTATCTATATTAGAATTAGCACTAATACGTTTTGAAATGTCTGAAAAAAGATCTATTGAAATCGAACCATCTTTGTTAATAAGACCTGATATTAACTCACTTATTGCTTTAGAGTTTAATGCTTGACTTACCTCATGAGCTATCGCAGATTTATCTATTCTAGCCCCAGGAATTTCCTCGGCTTTTTGCCACAAATTAGAGGAAAAAATAGCAGTAACCTTTCTCTTTTCAGGCTTAGCAGTAGTGTTATTTATAACAGATATAGTAAAATCTAGCGCTCGTTTATCATTGGCTGCATCAGGCTTTAGATATGTAATTGCAAAGCCGCTGTTATTTCCATTATCATCTATATACGCTACTCCTATGGTACTGCAATCGTGATTTTCTGGGCCATACATTGGGCTGTATTTAACAAAAGTTTCTGAAATGCATCGCGCATCAAAGTTACCTTGTGTATAATTAGTCCAAGAATCTTCTGCGGCCAGCAACTTTTTTTGGATGGATTTAGCAGTATATATATTGCTTATATAGCGTGTTCGGGGAAGATCAAGTTGTATGGTTATTAAGATTTTTTCTTTTTCTGCCTCAGCATAAAAAGATTCCGGGAGGACAAGCCTATCGATAACCGTTTTATAATCACTAGTTATTATCCTAAAATTAGCCATATTAGTATCTCGCTCACTTTATCTACTCAGTCTGTTAAGAACAGAGTAATTATTACAGCCCTATTATAAGTATATGTGAGTTTTCTTAAAAAAATATTAACACCATTAAAAGTCAGGCATTGCTTTTTGCTTACATATTATAGAAAAGCAAAAAAAGGCCTGATCCTCGGTGTTTTTTTAATGATCCAATTTTTCTGGCTCAATAAATCGAGGTCCTTTTATTTTATTTTTTTCAAAAGCTTGCTTAATTTCTTCCGTTACTAATAACCTATGGGGCAGGGCTCTAAGTGTGAATATAGGAATTCCAAATCCTTATCGGGAGTCTCACCCAAATAAACTTCATAAGCCCATGATGCAATTTTTGAGATATCATTTTTCTGAGCAACTCTTTCTTTTAGCTCTTTTCCAAAATCTGCTCTTGTATACATTATAGTCATTTAAATTATAAATGACCTATAAGATCTGTTATACTTAAGCTTTCCATTTATATGTTTTTAAGCAATGAGCCATTCAAAAGATCTGAGAAAGAGAGCACTAAAATATGTAGAAGAAGGTGGTTCTATAAAAGAGGCATGTGTGCTATTTGAAGTTAGCCGTTCCTCCTTTCAACGATGGAGGCTTAAACGAAAAAATACGGGTAGCCTAGCACCTAAATCAAGAATCAGAGTACCCTATAAAATAGCTGAAGAGGAATTAAAAATTTTTATAGATACACACCCTGATGCATATTTAAATGAGATAGCAGCCCACTTCCAAGTTACTATCCCTGGTATTTCAATAGCCCTGAAGCGGTTAAAAATAACTCGAAAAAAAAGACTATCTTTTACAAAGAAAGAGACGATTTAAAGCGATCAAATTTTTTAACGGAACTTGCAAAGCATGACCCAACAAAGCTTGTCTATATTGATGAATCAGGCATCGACAAGTTTATTTCAAGGGAGTATGGTCGTTGTAAGAGAGGGCAGAAAATAATGGGCGGTGTTTCTGGCAAACGTTATGCTCGAGAAAGTTTTATCGCAGGTCAAATCCAAAATAAAATAATTGCTTCTTTTTGCTATACAGGAACTTGTGACAGTAATTTATTTAATTTTTGGCTGGTAAACTTTCTATTACCAGCTCTTGGTCCAGGTTATACATTAGTCATGGATAATGCTGCTTTTCACAAATCAGAACTTACTAAAATACTGATAGCGAACGCGGGATGTCAGCTTCTTTTTCTTCCACCTTACTCTCCTGATTTTAATCCTATAGAAAAATTTTGGGCTAATTTTAAAGCCAAAATAAGAAAAATTATTGGTGGGTTTTCAACTCTGGCAGAGGCTGTTGATGCGGCGTTTAGAATCGATCATTTAAATTTTAATTAACTATAGTAGGCGGAAAATGCTATCCATGCACATTTTGCCCATCAATCATTTTCGGGTGAACTTTATTAATACTACCTGAATGATCATAGTATTCGTGTCAACCACTCATTAGTAGCTTACATGATGAATATAATTTGGCTAATCGACATCCAATCTACGATTTTCTAATTTACAGGCAGGAGGAGCAAAAACAAGGTTATGACTCCGAAGATATTCAAGTCACGATCAAAACTCTATCTCTGTTAAATAAGCACTAAGAGCCTCAAATAAAGAGCAATCTTTAGTTTGTAGAATATGCATCAGCTTTTGTTTCCATAAGCTACAGCCTGGTAAGCCAAAAGCCAAGTTAAATACCGGTTTGATAAGTATGCTTAATGGGGCTCCTTTATGGTGCTCTTCAAGTAGATACTCTAAATATAAAGCAAACAATTGGCTTCGGCTAAGCTCTTGAGTTTTTGGATATAAAGCTTGATGGATTTGCGCGATTTGATAAGGATTGTCACAAGCTAAGCGCCCTAGCATCACACCTTCCACTTGTTTTAAGTGCTCTTTGATGTCACTAATATTAGCTATATTACCATTCACTACAATAGGCACATGAGGAATTTCTTTTTTTATTCGATAGACATAATCATAGTTTATTGGTGGAATCGTTCTATTTTGCTTAGGGCTTAAACCATTGAGCCAGGCTTTTCGCGCATGAACAATAATTTTATGGCTACCAGCCTCAACTAATTGATGAACAAAATCACTAAAAAATTCATAACTGTCTTGATGATCGATACCAATTCTAGTCTTTGCGGTGACTGGAATGTTTACCGCATCACGCATCGCTTTAATGCATTCAACCACTTGAGCTGGCTGGGTCATTAAACAGGCACCAAAATGCCCTGCTCTTACTTTGTCACTCGGACAACCCAGGTTAATATTAACTTCATCGTAACCTTGTTCTTGCGCAAGATTAGCACATTGAGCTAAAGCTTTGGGATCAGACCCTCCAAGCTGGAGTGCGATAGGATGTTCTCTGTTATCGAAATATAATGATCGTTGTGGATTGTTCTGAATTGCACCTGAAGTTTGCATTTCTGTATACAAGAGAGCTTGTGGCGCTAACAGGCGCATAAAGACCCGAAAATGACTGTAAGTCCAGTCAATCATGGGGGCAATAGCTAAGGGTGAAAATAAAACGTTGGACGCCATTAATTAGTCTTGAATCAAAAAAAAGAGGGTATTATAACCTAAATAAGCAACAAAAAGATTAAAAAATTTGTAGTTAATATTAATTTGGTATAATTGAGCAAACAAGGCACATTGACCTTATGAAATGGTAAATAACCCCACGTCCCCAATCAGATAGATTACCAGTACAATTAAAGAGTCAATCCCTAGATTAAAGAATTGTCGTTTAGGACGAAAGATTAAACCATAGATATAAACCGCCGTTAGAAGTGCTCCTAGGCTGGCAAGATAAATGTCAGTTTTTTGAGCCTGTGGAAGTATGGATTGTCCTGAAAGAAGCGTAGCCGGTAAAAAAAGCACTGGGAGAAAAGCATTTCCGCCAAAAATGTCACTGAAAGCTAGGGTATAATCACCCATTTTTATGGCAGCTAGGCCAGTTGAAATTTCTGGAAGTGCAGTCACTGCAGCCAATATGGTGGAGCCAAAAAGTACGCCACTCCAGCCAATAGATAGAGCAATAGCACTGCCACTTTCCTCAAGAACAACACCCGCTGCTAGCGTTATAAACGCTGAAAAAAGAAAAACAAATAACAAATATCCTGTGCGCCAACTTTCTTTGCTTTTTTGACCAGCACTTTTTTTCGGGCGGATAATCTCTGAAGCACGTCCTTTATTATGCCATGGAAGGCCCGTACGTGCTTTGTTGATTAATATAAGTCCGATAAACCATGTGGCAACTATCAGTAGATCCCCAGGAGCCAGACGTGCAAATAGAATGGATTTTGGTAGTTGAGCCCCCATAATAGTGATCACAAGAACACTAATCACAAGAACTCCTTCAAGGACAATCTGCAAGGATGCGGCCTGATAGGATAAGGATGACTTACGACCCAAACCAAAACCATCTAAGATAACAAGCACAACGGTTTGAATGGCTATTCCTCCCAAAATATTCCCAATCGCTATACCAACATTGTGCATTAAAGAGGCGGAAACAACGATAGCAATTTCAGGAAGATTCGTTGCAATGGCTAAAAAAATCATACCTCCAAGCGCCTGCCCAAGACCAAGTCGCGAATCAATTACATCAATAGTATTGGAAAGCTGAACCCCTGCAAACCATACAGACCCTGCCGCCACAATAAAAATAACCACTAAAAGAGGTAAAGAGAATGATAGAAACACGATATAATCCTTATAGGTAAGACTACCGATTTTCCGTTCTCTCGCCAGCGGGAGAACGGAAAATTCTGTTAAGATAACTCGAGCTCAGTGACGCTCATTGCTTGAATCATTAATTGTAATCTGGTGCGCCCTTGGAAAAAATTAATATCTAATTTATAAGCGGCATGCACGTATTTAGCCCGATGATTAGGCCAAGATTTTAAATCCACGTTAAAAGCTATCGCATCGACTTGCTGATGGCTTTTGATTGAGGCTAAAGTCATTTTCAAATGATTTTTACCCACCAACCGCTGATCTAACACCTCAAATACATTATCAAAAACAGGCTCAGCAAATTGCTGTCCCCAGGGCCCTGCTTTTTGAATTAATTGAGCAGTTTCCAAGCTTAACTCGTCAGGCTGTAAAGGACCATCTGTGATCAGCTCCCCCTCACATTGTGATAAATCAAGATGCTTCGCTACTTCCGAGACTAAAGCGTCTCGAAAGGCATTAATTGATTGAGGATCAATGCTTAAACCAGCTGCCATAGCATGACCGCCAAATTTAATAATAAGACCAGGATGATCTTTATCAATTGCTGCTAAAACATCACGAATATTTAAATCAGGAACCGAGCGTGCTGATCCTTTAAGTTCATGCTCGCTAACTTGTGCAAATGCAATCACTGGACGATGATAGCGCTCTTTCATCCGCCCCGCTAATATGCCAATGACTCCTTGATGCCAGGTTTTATCAAAAAGACACAAGGCAAGAGGCAGATGTTCTTTTTTATCGGCATTAATTGCCAGTTTATCCAAAACAAGCATGGCTTGTTCTTTCATTTCAGTTTCAATTTGCTTGCGCTCTTGATTTAGCTCATCTAATTGCTGACAATAATTTCTTGCCTGATTGAGATCGGTGGTAATTAAGCATTCAATACCGAGCGCCATATCATCTAATCGACCTGCTGCATTTAATCGTGGAGCAATCGCAAATCCCAAATCAGATTCTCTTAATCGGCTGCAATCACGCCCGGCTATCTCAATTAAAGCCTTAATCCCTTCACGGCATTTTCCCTGTTGGATCCTTGCCATCCCTTGATTTACCATAATACGATTATTTTGATCTAGTCCCACCACATCAGCCACTGTACCTAAGGCAACTAAATCTAAAAAACTCGCCATATTAGGCTCGGCACGGTTTGTTTCACTAAACCAGTTAGTCTGAATAAGGCGTCTACGTAAAGCTAGCATCACATAAAAGATAACGCCTACACCAGCTATAGATTTGCTTGGGAATTCGCAACCTTTCTGATTGGGATTCACAATTGCACACGCATTAGGAACTTGCTCAGCGGGTAAATGATGATCAGTAATTAACACATCAATCCCAAGCTCATTGGCTTTTTCAACACCCTCAAAGCTTGCAATGCCATTATCTACGGTGATAATCAAATGAGGTTTCCACTGATGCGCTACCTCAACAATTTGTGGGGTAAGTCCATAACCAAATTCAAAACGATTGGGAACCAAATAATCAATAAATTGGGCGCCCATGGTTTGTAACGCAGTCACTGCAAGCGCTGTGGAGGTCGCGCCATCAGCATCGAAATCACCAATCACTAAAATACGCTGCTGTTGCCGCAAAGCCAATTCTAAACGCGCACAAGCTTCATTAATTCCTTTTAATAAAGTAAAAGGTAATAAAGTCTGCAATTGTTTATCCAATTGAGAAGCCTCAGTAATACCCCGAGTAGCGTATATTCGATTGAGAATATCCGGTGTATTTGGAAGATGAAGCGGATGTGCAGGCTCTAAACGACGTTTAATGCGCATGAATTAATGTTCTCCATAGTCGGGCAAACCAGTTGCACTTGCCGCTGGTGTAGGCCATATTATTCCAATACCACTGAACAGGTAATTTTTTTAATTCGTCTTGATGTGAGTCAGTGAGCACAGACAGCTCAGAGATCAATAAGACATCATATTCTTTAAGTTTTAATGAAGGGTTATATAAGGTAACCCGATCACTGCATTCTTTTGCTATGGAAAAGAACTCAGAGTCTGCACAAATTGCCTGGTTGCTTTTCTCAGCAAGCATCGCACCACCCCAAGGCCATACCCCATTGATAGAAGATTTTTTTGTAGTGGATGCAAAAAGCATTTGGCTTTCTGTTAGCAATTTTTGCCAAAACAAGGTATCACCTAATTGAGCTAATTCAGGCATTAGTGATTTACCAATTAATTGATGTACTGGTTTTGCTTGTAAAAAATGCTCCTTATTGTCTTGCATCAGCCAGGTGTTTGCATCATGGTAATAGAGAACCTTATTTTCTACTGCCAAATAAGTAGCAAGCTCGTTAAACTGTGATTTTGCATCACTCTCATCCAATTGTAATGCTTGGCCAGCTGCTACAATTAATGCATCGTTATGCGTTGCTTGCCAATAAATAGGACTCAAAATAATCCACTCACCTTGAAGGTGATGATGGGATTTCAATAAATCAGCTAAAGGCGGATCATAGGGATCATAGTTAAGACAATCTAACAAATTAAGAAGTGCTGATCCTTGGGAAACCAATGGTTTTGCTTCCTGAGGAATTGCAGCACTATCTGTATTGATCACTACACGAAAAGCCATCATATTAAGCCTTAGCTAATTTTTCTTGGATTAATCCATCTTTACGAAACATCGCTTTTAAATTTCTTAAAGCCTGGCGTGTACGATCTTTATTTTCAATTAAACCAAAACGCACATAACCATCCCCTTGCTGGCCAAAACCAATACCAGGAGAAACCGCTACATGTGCTTCCTTCAGTAAGTATTTACTAAATTCAAGAGAGCCCATTGATAAGTAATGCTTAGGAATAGGAGCCCAAACAAACATCGTGGCTTTAGGACGCTCTACATGCCAACCTAACTCATTTAAACCATCACAGAGAAGATTGCGTCTCTTTTCATAAAGCGCTCTAATCTCGTGAACACAGTCATCACTGCCTTCTAAAGCCGTAATTGCTGCGACTTGGATGGGGGTAAACGTCCCATAATCTAAATAAGATTTAATACGCGTGAGCGCTGCAACCAACTGCTCATTACCACAAGCAAAACCAACTCGCCAACCCGGCATATTGTAGGATTTAGACAGTGAATAAGTTTCAATCGCAATATCTATAGCCCCTGGAACTTGTAAAATTGAAGGCGCCTTATATCCATCAAAAACAATATCAGCATAAGCAATATCGTGAATAATCCAAATGCTGTGTTTTTTTGCAAGTGCCACTACTCGTTCAAAAAATGGATAGTCAACGCAATGCGTACTAGGATTGGCTGGAAAGCTAATCACTAAGGCCTTAGGTTTAGGCCAACTGGCATGAATAGCCTTTTCAACGGCCTCTAAAAATTGATATTCATTAATTAAAGGAATTTGCTTAACATTAGCCCCTGCAATAATAAAACCATAGGTATGAATAGGATAAGCAGGATCTGGAACTAATATCGTATCTCCAGGACCACTAATAGCTAAAGCTAAATGAGCAAGCCCCTCTTTTGAACCAATAGTTGCTATAATTTGCGTCTCAGCATTTAGATGAACATCATAATGACGTTGATACCAGGAGGCCATTGCTCGTCTTAATCTTGGAATTCCTTTAGACATAGAATAACGGTGTGTATCCGGTCGTTGAGCAGTTTCTATTAGTTTATTAACAATATGTGGGGGGGTAGGCTGATCTGGGTTACCCATGCCAAAATCAATAACATCTTCTCCCCGCGCTCGTGCCTCAGTTTTTAATTGATTTAAGGTATTAAAAACATAAGGGGGCAAACGGTTGATACGCGGAAATTGATTCATAATATTGGCCTCTGTAGTATAATCAAAGCAACTATAACCTAATGAATTATATAAAACCATGCACATCAATTTAGAAGCAACAGAAAAAAATGCTATTCAAGCATACACTGAACATCAGATTCAAATTAATGCCATTATTTATGATAAAAGTTTCATTGTTTCTAAAGAAGAAATCATTAGTGATTTAGCAATGAAAGACATTCAAAATATGGATGAAAATTATTTGCAATTATTGATGCGATTTAAACCTGAGGTGATTTTAATTGGCCATGAACATCAGGGGAAATTTCCGCCAATGTCTATTATAAGTCTATTGTCACAACAGCGTATTGGCATTGAGTGCATGTCAATTGGCGCAGCGTGCAGAACATATAATGTATTGCTGGGTGAACACCGCTCTGTTGTCGCGGGTTTTATCTTAACGTAAATTTTTTCTATACCTGCCTTCTTGCCTCTAACACATTAGGAATTTGTCCTAATTTAGTCAATAATTTTGAAAGGCTATTAAGGCCATCAATATCCAAGGTTAATGTAATATAAGTCATGTTTTCATGCTTATTACTTTGGGTTTGTAATGCATAGACATGTGCGTTTTCATTCGCTAGTAAAGAGGTCACATCTTTTAATAATTCAGCGCGATCAAATGCTTTGATTAACACATCAACCACATAACTTTCACGCGTTGTACTTCCCCATGTCACCTGTAAAAAGCGCTGTTTTTGTCGCTCGCTGGCATGAATGATGTTGGGGCAATCCTGTCTATGAACCGAAACACCACGGCCAATAGTGATGTAACCAATGACAGGATCGCCAGGCAATGGCTGACAACAACGCGCCATAAAAGTTAATAAATTACCCACACCTTCAATTTGCACATCACTACCTGTTATCTCAGGTTTAGGATGATTTTTTACAAATTTTTCCAGATTAACTTCAGAGGTGGTTGGTGGTGTGAGCTTATGAATAATTTGTCCGAGTTTAATGTCACCCCGTCCAAGATTTGCATAGAGATCATCAATTTTTTTAAAGTGTAATGCGTGAACTACTTCATTCAATTTATCGGATTTAATTCCTAATGATTTCAGTTCCCTATCTAATAGCTCTCGACCTTCTTGAAGGTTTTTATCATAATCTTGCATTTTAAACCAATGCAAGACCTTAGCTTTTGCTCGTGATGTTTTTAAATAATTTAAATGAGGATTAATCCAATCACGTGAAGGTTTAATTAACTTGCCCGCTAAAACCTCCACTTTATCACCTGTTTTTAGCTGATAAGTTAAAGGCACAATATGGCCATTAATTTTTGCGCCGCGACAACGATGCCCTAAATCACTATGAACATGATATGCAAAATCAAGTGGCGTAACACCTTGAGCTAAATCAAGCACATCACCATCAGGCGTAAATACATAAACTCTGTCTTCCAGAAATTCTGTTGTTGTGCTTTCAGGAACACCTTTATTACTGGCCATCTCTCGATGCCAAGCCAATACGTCACGTAACCATTCAATTTTTCGCTCATGACTTTCTTTTTGAGCAATACCACCCTCTTTATATTTCCAATGCGCAGCAACACCCATTTCCGCTAAATCGTGCATATGAAAAGTTCTTATTTGAACTTCAAAAGCTCGTCCTTCAGGCCCTTTAACGGCTGTATGCAAGGACTGATATCCATTAGGCTTTGGATTAAAAATATAATCATCAAATTCAGCAGGAATTTGATGCCATAAGGTATGGACTATGCCTAATACTTCATAACACTGAGCTTCTGTATCAACTAAAACACGAACTGCGGTCGCATCATATATTTCTTCAAGATTAACATTTTTTCGCTTCATTTTCTTATAAATGCTATGTATGTGCTTTGAACGTCCATAGACTGCAAAATGATCAATCTGGTGAGACTGAATCTGTTCATTTAATTGCCCAACAATAATATTTACAAAATTATCCCGCTCTAAACGCTTAGCCTTTAATCCTTTGGCTATCGCCTTATAGTCTTCTGGATGCAAATGACGAAAAGCTAAATCTTCCATTTCCCATTTGATAGCTCCAATTCCTAATCTATTAGCTAACGGAGCATAAATTTCCATAGCCTCTGTAGCCAGTTGCTTTCTTAACGTTTCAGATAAATGGGAGGTAGCTCTTAATACACATAAACGTTCAGCTAATTTAATAAGAACGACGCGAACATCATCGACCATAGCTAGTAACATTTTACGAATGTTATCAATCTGTTGTTTATTTTGTGGGTATTTATTGAGGGATTGAAAGTTATGCATGGCACTCATGCGCTCAATCCCTTGGACTAACTTTGCAATATTGGGACCTAACTGTTCCTCAACATCATCGAGTGATAAATCAGCATAATGAACATTTTCAAAAATAATGGCTGCAGCTAATGTTTCCTGATCCACATCTAGATCAGCAAGCATATCCGCCATGGCCAAACCCTGTTGTAAGCAGG
Source organism: Legionella sp. (assembly GCA_030158115.1). Lineage (GTDB taxonomy): Bacteria > Pseudomonadota > Gammaproteobacteria > Legionellales > Legionellaceae > Legionella. The sequence goes on along the minus strand of JAOATK010000022.1, from coordinate 18,342 downwards.
ACTGCCCTGTTTCAGTAGCGTGATCTTGGCCTGCTAATTGACTTAAAGTACAGGCACTATGGATAAGTTCAAGATTATCCAAATAGCCCTTTGCTGCTAATTGGTGCAACCATAAATTGACATCAATAGTACCATCAGCTGCTAAAGGAACCGTGTCCTTTACTTTAACCATGCGCGTTATCCTTTTGCAAACAAGGCTATCGATTCAACATGAGCTGTATGAGGGAACATATCCATCACACCTGCTTTAATTAAAACATATCCTTTCTCATTCACCAAAATATCCGTATCTCTTGCTAATGTTACGGGATTACAAGATACATAAACAATACGTTCAGGGTTAAGCATATCAATTTGTTTTACAATTTCAAATGCCCCTGATCGAGGTGGATCAATAAGTACTTTATTAAATGGTTGATTGACTAATTTTTTAACTTCATTCACATCATCTAGATTAGCGGCATAAAAATCCAAATTCGAGAGATTATTAGCCTTTGCATTCATATAGGCCCTTTCAACCATGGTTTTACTGCCTTCAACACCTAATACTTTAGAACAGAATTTGGCCATTGGTAGAGAGAAATTGCCTAAGCCACAAAATAAATCCAATACAACATCCGTGCTTTTTAGATCCATAAGTTCCAAAGCAAGCGAGACCATAGAACGGTTCAATGCAGCATTCACTTGAGTAAAGTCTGTGGGGTGAAAGAAGAAATGGATATCTTGATCTGGAAGACTATATTTTAAGTATTCACTAGAATTGGGGGGATAAAAACAATAAACACTTTCAGGGCCGCTTGGCTGTAAGAAGATTTTATAATGATAGGCTTCACCAAATTCTTTAATTTTTAACTCATCATTAGGCGCTAATGCAGACAAATTACGAAAAATAAGAGCCACCTCTTCATCGCCTGCAGCCACTTCGATTTGTGCAATACATTGTTTATCTTCCATGGAATCAATTAAATGCCTTAAAGGGATGATATCGGCATCAAGCTTTGCATTCAGTACAGGGCATTGAGTAATTTCTGTAATATAACGAGGATTATTTCTTTCTCTAAACCCTACCATGCTCGATTGTTTTTTTTCTACATACCGCACACTTAATCGAGCTTTATTTCTATAGTTCCAATGACTAGCTACCAAAGGAGGTAAAATAGTTTGTGGCTGCGTGTGTGCATAGCGTGAAAATAAATCCAATAATTGTTCTTGCTTAAAATGAATTTGCTCAGCTTCACTCATATGTTGCAATGAACAACCACCACATAAGGCATAATGAGCGCACTTAGGCTCAACTCGTAAAGCCGAAGGCTCAATTACCGATAGTAATCGCCCTTCATCGAAATCTTTTTTAATCCTCGTGTATTGAAATTCTACAGTTTCCTCAGGAAGCGCTCCTTGAATGAAAGTGGCTTTACCATTAATACGCGCCACACCTTTTCCATCATGGCTTAGATTAACAATTTGAGTGGTATGTGGTGTTGGATCCGGTCTTTTTCTAACTCTTTTCATAAAAATATTCTCAACTAATAAGTTTCTTTTATCTAGGAAATAATCCACACACGTCATCCCAAACACACTCTACGCGCTGGATGACCTAGGGATGACGGTTTTAATTAACTATATGGGGTGTTAGGAGGGTTAGAGGCTATCATACGCGCTTTAGCTTGTCATGATAATTTGTTAGGCATTACCAACCATATCTAATTCATCAAAACAACCATCGGTTAAATTTGACACACTTTTAAAATCAACTGATTTAACTAGTGATTCACAACACTATACACAATGTTATCCACAGATTTTGTGGATAACCTATTTTTACAAAAAAAGCAGAAAACGCTTAATAACAAGGGCTATTCAAAGGGAATAGTAAATTTTATTTTATAATTAGTGTAATAATATAGGGGGAGTAAAAAAAGTTATCCACAGACGTGTGATAACATAAATCTTTAGGTTGGTCAGACATCATAGCAGAGAATAATATTAAATCCAGTATTTTTTAAAAAAAAATTTATTTATATATAAATGACCGTCATCCTGAACACAGTGAGAGATCTCCAGAGCAAGCAATTCGTCACTTACGGAGATCCCTCACTGTGTTCGGGATGACGTGTAACACTCATTTAAAATTTAATTAACAGATATATCCATTGGCTAAATGTAGGTGTGTAGCGTTTTTTTAAGAACCAGGGCATCTTCCACATGCGTGTTATCATCATAATAACCGTGCTTAATTTCCACTTGCTTAAAACCTAGGGACTCATAAAGATGTAATGCAATATGATTGCTAGGCCGGACCTCTAAAACCACCTGCTCTATCTCTTTAAGTTGGGAAATATCATGAAGGATTTTTTGTAAAAATTGACGGCCATAGCCTTTTGATTGAAATGATTTAGCAATACAAAAATTTAAGATATGGCAAAGGCTATCACTCTGTCTGAAAATAACATAGCCACTTAAAATGGACTGCTTATTGATGACTGTTTCTAATACCAAGCAGTGATAACCTACTAAGATACAATCTCTTAATATGTTTTTGCTCCAAGGCATAAGGTGAACGCTTGTTTCGATAGTGTGAACGGCATCAATGTCCGATTCATTCATGCGACGAATGGTACACATCATTCTTGCCCCTAAGAACTTGAGCCACACCTATATAAAAAAGCACAAGGTGCCGAAGACGGATGAGGGCTAACTCATAAAGCGCCCCCCATTCCGTCACTGCATGAGGTCTTCTCCCCTAGCAGGAAGAAGGAAAAACATCATCCAGTTTATTTTTTCTTCTTTGGTAAATATAAATCAGTAATAGTGCCTTCAAACATCTCTGCAGCCTGTGCAATTGTTTCCGACACCGTAGGATGAGGATGAATTGTCAGCGCAATATCTTCCACATCGCAGCACATTTCAATTGCCAATGCTGTTTCAGAAATTAAATCACCTGCATTGACGCCTACAATTCCTGCGCCTAATATCCGTTTAGTTTCTGGGCAAAATAATAATTTAGTCATCCCTTCTTCACGTCCCATGCTTAACGCACGACCACTTGCTGCCCATGGAAATGAGGCTTTTTCATAAGAAATATTTTTCTCTTTGGCTTCTTTTTCTGTCAAACCAACCCAAGCAAGCTCGGGATCAGTATAGGCAACACTCGCAATACACTTAGGATCAAAATAATGTTTTTTACCGGCAATAACTTCTGCGGCTACTTTACCTTCTGGAATTGCTTTATGAGCTAGCATAGGTTGACCTACCACGTCACCTATAGCAAAAATATGAGGTACATTGGTTTTTTGTTGGTTATCAACTCTAATAAACCCACGCTCGTCTACTTTCACACCGGCTTTATCCGCATCAATCATGCTACCATTAGGCTTTCTACCGACAGAAACCAGCACTTGTTGGAAACAAAGAGGCTTATCAGTTCCATGCTCACCTTCCATAGAGACATAAATTCCATCTTTTTTGGCTTCTACTGCAGTGACTTTGGTTTTTAAAAGGAATTTAACCCCTTTTTTCGCCATACGTTTTTGCAATACATTGACTAGATCTGCATCAGCACCAGGAATTAGCTGATCCATAAATTCAACTACTGACACCTCAACACCTAGTGCAGAATATACAGTTGCCATTTCTAAGCCAATAATACCTCCACCCAAAACCAGCATGTTTCCTTTAATATCGGCTAGTTCTAACGCACCAGTAGAACTAAAAATACGCTTGTCTTCAGGAATAAATGGTAAATTAATCGATTCCGAACCTACTGCAATAATAGCATTCTCAAACTCAACCTCAACTGGTCCCTCGTTGGTAGTTACTGTCACTTGATGTGTACCAGAAAATTTACCTTCGCCGGTTAAAACTTCAACTTTACGTTGCTTAGATAAGGCTTTTAAACCACCTGTTAATTTAGAAATAACCGAATTTTTCCAGGCGACCATCTTGGTACTATCCAATTTTGGCGCGCCGAAACTAACGCCCTGTGCAGCCATTTCATGAGTTTCATCCACTACTTTCGCAATATGCAATAAGGCCTTTGATGGAATACAGCCTACGTTTAAACAAACACCACCTAATGAGTCATAGCGCTCAACCAAAACCACTTTTTTGCCCAAGTCTGCCGCACGAAATGCAGCAGTATATCCACCAGGCCCACTTCCCAAGACCACTACATCAGTTTTAATTTTATTAGCCATTACAAGCCTCTTTATAATATGAATTTATGAATAAACCTACTTTTTTTCCATTTTGGTTTTAACGAATCAGCCACCTTTATTTATCTTCTGTGCGTCGGCATCAAAACTTAATGGAAACGATACTATTTAAAACGCTAAAGCAAAATACGTCTTATGTCACTTAAACAATCACAAATAAACCGCGTAAAACGAGCTGCTTCTGCGCCATCAATCACTCGATGATCATAAGACAAAGATAAAGGCAGCATCAAACGTGGTTGGAATGCTCCATCTACATAAACTGGTTTAATCTCTGAACGTGACAAACCAAGAATCGCGACTTCAGGACCATTCACAATGGGTGTAAATGAAGTGCCACCAATGCCACCAAGACTAGAAATAGTAAAACAACCTCCAGACATATCGGCAGGCATTAACCCTTTATCACGCGCTTTCGCACTTAGTCGTGTCATTTCAATGGCGATCTCTGCAACACTTAGTTGATCAACCTGCTTGATGACAGGAACAACTAATCCATTGGGAGTCTCTACAGCAATCCCAATATTGCAATATTTTTTATAGATTAAATTAGTGCCTGTAGCATCTAAAGAGGCATTAAATTGAGGAAAAGTATGCAATGCTTTGCTAACCACTGCACAAACAAAAGCTAATAGAGTCAGTTTATAACCTTTCTCTTTAGCATGCTCTGTCTCAGATTTTCTAAAAGCCTCTATATCAGTAATATCTGCTGAATCAAATTGGGTAACATGCGGGATTGTTATCCATGAACGATGAACATTCACGCCAGTTAGTTTTTTAATTTTACTTAAAGGTTTTGTTTCAATTTCACCAAATTGAGAAAAATCAATTACAGGATTAGCGGGTATTCCTAATGAACCGGTAGAGGATGGTGCACTTAAACGCCCTTTCACATAGGCCTGTAAATCTTCTTTAGTAATGCGAGTCTTACGCCCAGTTCCTGCCACATCAGAGAGATTAACACCTAGCTCTCTGGCTAATCTTCGCACCGCAGGCCCTGCAGCAACTAATACTGAAGAAGAAACAGATTCAATCAGTAGGCTTTGTGGTTTTTCTGGTTCAATGATCTCTTGGGGTGCAGCACTCTTTGCAGATGGCTCTATAGGCTGCGCGGTGTCTACTGATTTAGGCTCTTCTTTGGCTGCTGTTGTCTCTTTATTTACAGTTGCCGATAGAATAATGCTGCCTTCAGATACTTTATCGCCTACTTTCAGATTGATCTTTGTCACAATGCCCGCAATTGGAGAAGGGATCTCCATACTGGCTTTATCTGACTCTAAAGTAACAAGTGGTGTTTCCAAAGAAATTTCCTCACCCACTTTTACTAAAATTTCAATCACATCAACCTGAGCGGAACCGCCAATATCAGGGACTTTCACTTCGATTTCATTTGCCATATTTATCCTCTTTTATCTCAAAAGTAGCCTGGATGGAGCGAAAAGCACTTAATCCGTAAACTCCCGCGAAGCGGGCTCAAACTCTGTAATAAAGGTGCCATGCTTTGCATGGGCTTCCCGGATTACGCTGCGCTTCATCCAGGCTACTTTTGACTTTTTCTCTTAATGAGTTACTGGATCTAATTTATCAGGATTAATGTTATAACGCTTGATTGCATCAACCACTTTGGATTTATCAATACTTCCCTCTGCCACTAAAGCATTCAAGGCAGCTAACACAACATATTTTGCATCCACTTCAAAGAAGTGGCGTAAACGCTCACGGGTGTCGCTTCTGCCATAACCATCGGTACCTAAAGTGATATAACGAGCTGGAATATAAGGACGAATTTGATCTGCATACAAACGCATGTAATCTGTGGCAGCAATAACTGGTCCTTGCTGTCCTTTTAACTGCGAAGTCACAAATGATTCCTTGGCTTTCTTTTCTGGATGCATCGCATTATATCGTTCCACTGCTAAACCATCACGTCGTAACTCATTAAAGCTTGTAACACTCCAAATATCTGAAGTAATGGCATAGTCTGCCTCTAACATTTGGGCCGCTTTAATCACTTCTCGTAAAATGGTGCCACATCCCATGAGCTGAACATGCTGCTTAGATTTTTTCTTGGTTTCTTTAAACAGATACATGCCTTTAATAATGCCTTCTTCCACTCCCTTAGGCATATCAGGTTGTATGTAGTTTTCATTCATGACAGTAATGTAATAAAAAACATTTTCCATTTTTTCATACATGCGATACAAGCCATTTTGAATGATAACCGCTAACTCATAAGCAAAAGTAGGATCATAAGAAACACAGTTAGGAATGGTAGACGACATAATATGACTGTGACCATCCTGATGCTGCAATCCTTCTCCGGCCAGCGTCGTTCTGCCGGCTGTACCACCTAATAAAAACCCTCTTGCTTGCATATCTCCAGCAGCCCATGCCAAATCACCAATGCGCTGAAAACCAAACATCGAGTAATAAATATAAAATGGAATCATAGCTAATTGATTGGAGCTGTAAGACGTTGCAGCCGCCATCCAGGAACAAAAAGCTCCGGCTTCATTAATGCCTTCCTCAAGAATTTGCCCGTCTTTTGCTTCGCGATAAAACATGACTTGTTCATGATCTACAGGTGTATATAACTGCCCTACAGGAGAATAAATACCTATTTGACGAAATAACCCTTCCATACCAAAAGTACGACATTCATCTGGAACAATAGGAACAATTCGTGAACTGATTTCTTTGTTTTTTAATAACACAGAAAGAATACGCACAAAAGCCATGGTAGTTGAAATTTCACGATCACCTAATCCTGCAGTTACTGATGAAAAATCAGCTAATGGAGGAACTGCCAACGGCTTAACATCTGAGGAGCGCGATGGCAGATAACCACCTAAGGCCTCTCGTTGTTTTTTCATGTATTTTATTTCTGGGCTGTCATCAGCTGGTTTATAAAATGGAATCTCTGCAATTTGCTCATCAGTGATAGGAATACTAAATCGATCTCTAAAAACCTTTAGTTGCTCTACAGTCATCTTTTTTTGCTGATGTGTAATATTCTGTCCTTCCCCTGCAGCACCCATACCATAACCTTTAATGGTTTTAGCCAAGATAACTGTAGGACTTCCTTTATGCTCCACTGCCGCAGCATAAGCCGCATATACTTTTTGAGAGTCATGGCCGCCTCTATTTAAGCGCCAGATCTCTTCGTCTGAATAATTTTCTACCATCTTTTTTAATTCAGGATATTGATTAAAGAAATGTTGTCTGACATAGGCTCCATCATTTGCTTTATACGCTTGGTATTCACCATCAACGCATTCTTCCATACGTTTTTGTAGCCAACCTTCTTTATCATTTGCCAATAGGGGATCCCAACGCCCTCCCCAAACCACTTTGATTACATTCCATCCTGCACCTGCAAATACTCCTTCGAGTTCTTGAATAATTTTACCATTCCCTCGAACTGGGCCGTCTAGTCGTTGTAAATTACAATTCACAACAAAAATCAGATTATCTAATTTTTCACGGGCAGCAATACTTAAAGCACCTAATGATTCCGGTTCGTCTGTTTCTCCATCACCAAGAAATGCCCAAACTTTTCGGCCAGTTTCTTTAATAAGCCCTCTGTTTTCCAGATATTTTAAAAAACGTGCTTGATAGATAGCTTGCAATGGTCCCAATCCCATCGATACAGTTGGAAATTGCCAAAAATCTCCCATCAACCAAGGATGTGGATATGAGGATAAACCATCGACTTCAACTTCTTGTCGAAAATTCCCTAATTGGGCTTCAGACAATCGGCCTTCAAGAAATGCCCGAGCATAAATACCCGGTGAAGAATGGCCTTGAATATAAAGTAAGTCACCGCAATTTTCACCGTTAGAACCTTTAAAGAAATGGTTAAATCCAGTTTCATATAGCGTAGAAGAAGAGGCATAAGAGGCAATATGTCCCCCAAGTTCCGGAGCATACTTACCTGCACGAAGAACCATTGCAACAGCATTCCAACGAATTAAAGCGCCGATACGTTTACTCATGCCTTCATCCGGTGGCATTTGCTTTTCTTCAAAGGTCTTAATTGTATTCCGGTAAGGAGTCTTCGTAGCGTTAGGCAACTTGACACCTTCCAAGTTAGCTTTATCAAGAAGTTGCTTTAAAAGAAAAGCGCCTCGCTCTGTGCCATCATTAGTTAATACAGCTTGTAAGGCATCTAGCCATTCACGCGTTTCAACAGGATCCAAATCTAAATTAGTGTCATTTGTCATGAACTTATCCCCGACATTCTATTAAATACAATTAGGTACTGCCTGCAATCTTTTTGGGATTACTCTAGTACAACTCTGCTTGCAAGCTAAAAAATCCGCCTGGCAGTTACAAGTTACTTTGCGGCATTGTAGTGGATCACGGTAAGAATTCAACTCACGCATCACTCGTTGGCCCTCAATTTTTTGTTCATTTACGTATTTCTTATAATTCATTGTAGAACTATATAGGGATTTTTGAGAACAAGTAGAACAATTATCAGTACAATTTTGTTTACAAAAGTCCAAATGCTGTATGCAAATTGAATTGCATTGTGCAAATTCCTGGGCTCTCAGCGTATTTTTTGCATGGCAACCATAAAGACCAAGCAATAAAACACAACAAAGGAAACGCAAAAAAGGGAATAAACCTTGCGTAGACAGATTGCAAGCAACGAGACTACGTCTTGAATGAAAAAGCAGTGGCATGTGACCTATTATCCCAAAAAAATTCATGATTTAGGTTACAACCAAGATATTAAAGTAAATAGCGCAATAAAAACTAACATCACTATAATGGCATGTTCAACCAAACTTTCAGCCAAAGGCATTTCGACTTCAGCCGATTCATTTACCTGCGCAGCTTGTAAACCACACTGGCTCAACATCTGATTATTCATGTCTGGTTTCGCCAAAATAAAACTCACAAATAGTTTAAAACCTTTTTGGAAATTTCCCACCAGGAGAAATAATAATACAGTAAGACGAGCAGGTATCCATTCGAGTAAATCTGTTATCTCGTCAGCCTGTCCCTGTATTTCAGGTATCTCACGGCATAAAACAAATAAGCGATAAGTTAAAGCCGCAATGGGACCCGCAATAACATACCAAAATATCACGGCAAATAATTGTCTATTGACCATTGAAAAATAATGACTTACCAGCTGCGTTGAATTTTCCGACTCCGATTGTGTCACAGGATAAAATACATTTTGTGGGCCAAGAGAATAGAAAAACAAAGCCACGCTCAAAAGAAACCCCATAAATCCAAAAAATATTCCAGAAAGTAAAAAGTAGACTAAGGCAGTCAGCAATACAATAGGAATAATAATTAAGGCTAAAAAAACCCAGGGGTTATTAAAAAAACTATAGGATTCAGCTCGTTTCTTAAGGTATTGATAATATCCCTCAATCCAATGAAAACGCTGATAGGAAATAGCGTGCACTAAATAGCGCTCACTAAATAAGCATAATAATATGACCAATAATTTCATTATAATTAATCCCTCTGCATTTTCTCGGATAACGCAATAGGCGTCGGGTATTTCAGCACAACCAAATACGACGAAACAATAAACGTTATAATAGTTGTAGCTTGGATTAAATTAGACGCCATATCTGAAATAAGTTTAGTACTTAATGCAATACTTGCGACCAACAAAGAAAACTCGCTACCCTGACCTAAACGTATCCCTACCTCTTTAGCTACCTGCTTTTTTTCACCAGAGTGTTTAAGCAACCAATAAAACAAAGCCGGTTTTACTATTAAAATTAAAGCAGATAAAATTAATGCTGGTATCAATACTTGTGTGCCGTAGCCAAAATTAAATGTGGCACCAATAGAAAAGAAAAACATCACCAAGAAAAAGTCTCTTAAAGGTTTTAAGCTCTCAGCAATGAATAATGAGATTGGACTTGCTGCTAAAGCAACTCCCGCAACAAAAGCTCCAATTTCCTCTGAAAGACCAATTTTTTGTGCTAACACCGACATGCCTAAACACCAACCAATTGACAACAAAAACACATATTCTTGCGTTCTGTCAAAACGAGCTAGTAATCGAATTAAGATGTGTTTTTCCACCGCAAACGCCAACAAACATAAGGCTGGTAAATCGATGCCTACTAAGATCACATCATCCCATGATAATCCGCCGCTTTGTTGCGCACCGTTAATTAGAATAAGAACTATAATTGCAATGACGTCTTGCATCAGCAATACGCTAATCATCACCTCACCAGTATGTTGGTGATGCAAAATAGTTGTAGGCAGTAATTTTAATCCAATAATAGTACTTGAGAACATCATGGAGCCGCCAAGTATCCATGATTCTGTTTCTGTCAATCCAAAATAACGGCCAATCCAATAAGCAGCTACAGCAAAACAAATTGAACTGACTAAAGCAATCCATGTTACTTTTCGTAACATATGCAAAAGATTTTGTGGTTGTAAATGCAAACCTAATAAGAATAAGAGGAAGACGATGCCAATATCACCAATTTGCTGCACAGTGGTTACATCTGGGACTAACTTTAAACCCCAAGGTCCTAATATGGCTCCCAAAAGGATATAAGCAACCAAAAGAGATTGTTTAGTATAGAGAACCAGCGTCGATAGAAATGCAGCTCCGGCGAAAATTAAAAACATTGTAAAAAATACAGAGCCTTCATGCATCGATTGCACACCTCATTTTTAATGTAACATTAATTAAATACAGCCTAAAATCTAATGGTGGCCATTATCCCATAGACTCTCGCTAAATCAAAACAGAAAAAGCCCCTTTCACTCCATTGCGGGCTAAATTTTGTTTCAAACTTTCAGCCATTCCTCTATTACCAAATGGACCCACTCGGACTATATAGTGTCTTTGGTAATGTTCAATGGATACGGGCGATGGCGTAAGCCGCGTTAATTTACTCTGTAATTGTTTTGCCAGTGCTTCAGAAGAAAAAGCCCCTGCTTGCAAATAATAATGTGCAACACCTGCAGGCCCCTTCAACGCTTCAATTTCTACTGGCGCAGTTCCCTTGGGAAATACACCAATTTTTAAAGCAGCGGCATAAGATAAATCGATAATTCTATCTGAATGAAATGGGCCACGATCATTCACCTTAACAACAGCAACTTTTCCATTATTTAAGTTTTTTACTCGCACATAGGTAGGTAATGGCAATGTTTTATGCGCAGCAGACATGACATACATATTATAAGCTTCGCCGCTTGAGGTTCTTTGTTTATGGAATTTAGTTCCATACCAAGAGGCAACTCCACGTGTTTTATATCCCGCAGAGCTTTTCATCACGCGATAAGCTTTTCCATCCACATAATATTCTGTAGGATTACCATAACGACTCAATGGCTCGCTTGCAGGAACGGGTTCTTTAAAACTGACAGCGGTGGCTTTTAGAGGAGCTCCATCTTGTAATTGCGTGTATCGATTTGTTTTATTTTTGTATCGATTATAAAGCGCATTATGGCTAGTATGCGATCTATTTTTTCCGGACGCACCTGAATTAAGAGGCTGATTAGTAGTCTGACAACCAGATAATAATAGAGCGATAGCAAGAAGTACCTTTCTCATAATTTCCAATTTAAACTATTTATTTCTGGCTAATATACAGAAATATCAATAAATTTCGAAGGGCTAAGTGAATTAATTTTTAAAAAAACTCTTGGACTTATTAAAATGAGCCTCTAATCCACTGCATGATCTTGCCGAATCTTCTTTCTTTTTTCCTCTACACTTCCTTACTTAGAATTAACTTGGCAGACGTAGATGCTTAACTATGAAATCTAATTTCTCCTAGGCAGATAACTAGTCCAATACTATTCATTTTGGCTTGAGACAATAGCGTGTTTTCCTTATACCTACAGATGTTGCTAATAGCCGGATTGTAATTTTTTTACGAACATGACATTATCTTTTTTCATAGATACTCATCTTTTTGTTCGCAAGGAGCGCATGCGTATGAGCTTATATTTTATCCGTACACTAGTTACTGTATGTGCATGTTTGTTGTTAAACTTCCAAACCAATGCCTGCACTGACTTTAAGTTAACCGCGAAAGACGGCACCCTTCTCATTACACGCAGTATGGAATTTGGTCAAGATTTGCAATCTAATCTTCGCACCTCACCTCGCTCTCGGCTTTTTACCACAACAACACCCAATAATAAGCCTGGCTTAACTTGGACATCGACTTATGGTTATATTTATGTTGATGGATTCAACGTCGATGCCAGTTTTGATGGCATGAATGAAGCTGGTTTAACATTTGAGTATTTATATCTTCCTGGTGAAACCCAATATCAAACGATACCCGCTGGTAAAGATGACCAAGTGATTCCTTATGCTCTTTTTGGTGATTGGGTCTTAGGTAACTTCAAAACAACAGACGAAGTAAAACAAGCATTGACTACTATTTATGTCAGCACGCAGGTTATTCCACAACTGGGCAACGCGGTATTGCCAGCTCATGCTTCAATTTATGATGCCAGTGGCAAAGGCATCGTGGTTGAGTTTTATAATAACAAAATTAATGTTTACGATAATATTGGTGTAATGACCAATTCGCCACGATACGATTGGCATGTATCTAACCTGCGTAACTACGTCAACTTATCTGCAAATAATCCTAACCCGATCACTCAGGACGGGATCGTTTATACAGGAACAGGACAAGGATCTGGTGCAGTTGGACTACCTGGTGATGCATCTCCACCCTCTCGCTTTGTGAAAATCGCATTTATGATAGCGAATGTCTATGCAGCTCAAAATGCTAATGAGTTAGTTAATTTGGCAGCGCACATTATTAATAATGTTGATTTACCTTTAGGATTTATACGCGCTATTAACAATGGCGTAAGCGCATCAGACACTACACAATGGGTTGTATTCAAAGATATCACCCATAAAATATTCTATTATCGAACCTATAATGACCTAACTCTTCGCTCCGTTGAGATGGATAAAATTGATTTCTCAAAACATGCAGCACCTTTGAAAATGCCTCTAGTCATGTCTCCTTACACGATGAATGTGACAGATAAATTTTCAAATTCAGGCAAGGGTAAAGAGAATTAATTTTTCAAGAGATGTCAGGAGATCATAAAGTCTGCGCGTAATGAAAAATAAACTGTTTAAAATACAACCGAAGAGCTTGCAAACAAGATCCAATGCCGCTAAATTGGTTTTATTCCATTAATGATTACTAATGCGCGTGAAAACATGATGATAAATGTTGCCCCAAAAAATACAAAAAAATCGATGGTGGCTCAAGGTAATCTGAATCAGCTGTAGCAAAATGCATGCGGCCATAAAATAAAGGGGGAATAATGCCAATTTCAACTCTTGCAAATGAGGACGCGCCCTCTTACCAACCCAACTTCTTCTTGCAACCCACCTCTTCGACTCATTTAATCTCAAAATTAATAGCGTCAAATTTTATAACTGAAGAGATTGCTTTAGAATTATTTCAAACAGAGTTTGATAAACTCATTTCTACTCAATCTCTTATTTTAGAAAATTTTATATCGGTAGAAGATGTCTTAGAGTTAACCATAGAAGAGTGCCAACAATTCAATAAGGAATCTGTTATTATTTTAACTCGAGCACTCAAACTCACCTGGGCTCAAGTTAATAAATCTTTAGAGGAGTTGGAGAAGCTTGTTACTACCGAGGTTCTTATTCTAGACGGATTCCTAACCGTAGAAATGGCTTTGAAATTAACAAACAGTCAAGCTGCTATTTTAGGTGAAGAGCACATTACAGCCTTAATTGAAGAGCGACACATTGAAATTATACAGGCCAAAAAATTATCATTAGCAGACTCAGAGCGACTCCTTTATGTATCCTCTCTTATTTTAGAAAATTTTATATCTCTAGCAGAGGTTTTAAAATTACCGAGAACTACCTGTTGTCTTTTAGGTAACGAACGAATTACTACTTTAATTCAAGAAGAGTGGATCACAATAGAAGAAGCGATCCATTTAACTAGGGAACAAGTCAATGCAATACTTTTAGATGATGAAGAAAGTGTCTTATTCCAGCTAAATCAACAACGCTCACTCGCAGTTTGAGTGAGCGTAATTGCTTCAAACGGGTTTAACTATATCGCCTCTAAATGCCTTATCATCAGCCTCAGCCAGAGTTAAAAACCCACCAATAATTTTTCTTATTTTGGCTTTAAAATTAGCCCCAAATTTTTCTATAGGATTAAAATCGAGGGAGTAAGGCGAAAGAAGGGATAATTCATCGCATTGAGGCCAGGAATTAATGATATCCGTTTAGGAAAAAATCTCATGAACGCTCATTTAAAATTTAATTAACTATATTTCAAATTTATCTCTGCGCTAACCGATTAAAAATTTGCTTGGGAAGTAACAACCAATAATGCCCCTGATTTTTCATATGTTCCCCAAGAAATGCGGCAATTTTCCCCGACCCCCAATAGATGTCACCTCGCATAAAACCACGAATGGCACCACCAGTATCTTGAGCAATCATGAGACGACGCAAGTGTTTTTCATTATCTTGATGTCGTGTGTCAGGTCTCATTGTATCCAGCCACAAAGGAGCCCCCAAAGGAATCCATTTTTTATCAACAGCCAAAGAATATCCTGGAGTAAGTGCCATTCCTTGCGCGCCAAGTGCCATAGATTTTTTCATATCCTCAAAAAAAACAAAGGATTTATTTTGATGCATTAACGTCTTTGCTTTTTCCGGATGTTCTTCTAAATAACGCACGATGGCTGCCTTAGAGGCATTATGACGGGTCATAATGCCTCTATTAATAAGCACCTTTCCAATTGAAGTATATGGAGCACCATTCTCCCCTGCATAACCTAAATAAATACTTTTACCACCAGGTAATGAAATGACCCCAGAACCTTCTATTTCTAAAAACAAACGTTCAACAGGACTATGAATCCAAGCAATGACCGGTGCCTTTTCTTTAAGAACCCCATTATCAATTTGCTCACGCGTGTAATGAGCATTTCGGCCTTTAGGCAAACCATAAATTGGCGTATTGTACTCAGCACTCTTAGTTAACTTACCCTTTAATTTAGGCATGTAATAACCAGTAAATAAACCATTAACCGGTTTTTTTTGTGCAAACTCAATGGGGTGAAACCATTGCTCAAAAAATATTTTAGCTGAATCTTCTGAAACAGACTCCAATGCCAAAGCTGCTTTACAAGCAGGATACCAATCGCCTACTTTAAATTTGATGTGTTGAGACCCAATCGGATGTGAGGCTTTCTGCTTTAAGATGATTTCGCAGGAGGACTGAAAGGCAACCAGTGATTTCTTAACATCTGCCTTATCCCAACCAGGTAATTCTTCAAAGGATATTTGCGTTAAAGAGAGGTTTTTTGAAACACCATTCCTAATCACAATCTTCTTTGCAGGATATTTAGATGGATTATTTATTTTCGCAGCAGCGGTGGTACTTGAAGCCACAATAATTTTAACGGAATTCTTCGCGAAGGCTTTATTTTGAGGTGATACATCGACCAGATTCTCGGACGCAATCCCCATAAAGCGAAGTATAAAATAAATAATACCGAATGTAGTGTAAATTATTTTTCTATTCATAACTGACGCTATTTTACACTAAATGAGATTTTTAGCAACATTAAACCTATTCCAATTCAAAATGAGCCCGAAATGAGAGACTCTTTCCAATACAAATGAGCCTGAAATACTGATAAGCTAGACTTTCAGGTGTCAAAGGAAACTCGTTACGAATAGCTTGCTTGCACCCCTAAACGTACAAGCTATTTTAAGTTAAGCAAGAAGGACAAAAGCCCTGTGCGTGAGTACATGGAGGGGATGTCTGGTTATTCTTGGTCACAATTAAAGTGACTTATAGCGCAATATCGTGAAAAGAAATGGATAGGCCGGTCACCATCAAATCGTCATACGT
Source organism: Legionella sp. (assembly GCA_030158115.1). Lineage (GTDB taxonomy): Bacteria > Pseudomonadota > Gammaproteobacteria > Legionellales > Legionellaceae > Legionella. The sequence goes on along the minus strand of JAOATK010000022.1, from coordinate 2,222 downwards.
TTGCAAAGCGTTATACGCAGAACGACGCCCTTCTGTTGGCTCAAACAGATGAAACTGGCGCAGTCAGAATTATTTAGATTGTTATTTAATCACAAAATGAATGGTTCTGAACTTTTGATTGGTTGATACCTGCGCCCGTCTAGCGGCTATTGATAGCTGTCTACACTCGTATTTTAACTATACTGCGCGGTATAGAGGGGCCCCTAGAGAGTCTAGCGCCCCTTGGAATATTTATCAGAAAACTTATGAGTTGCAAAGCTTAAGAATTAAGAGAGCCCTTCAGATGGCGCGTTTGCGCATCATAACCATTAGTGTTTGCAGGGCCTGTAGCAAAAAAACCTGGTTGAAACCCAGACGACACAAGCTTAAGCTCAGACACTCTAGATACAGGAGTACTAGCAGGCACAACATACTCAGGCTCAGGCATATCCATAACCTTTTCCAATAGAGGCTTATTTTCTACTGGTTCAGAACCTTTTTTCTTAGAAAGAATATCGCAAATTTTTGCACCTAAGCAGAGAAAAGGGAGCAATACCGCGTGCACTATAGCAAAAGAAGCCCTTAGTGCCACCAACGACACTGCAAGAGGGGCTACAATTAGTATAAATGATAGTATAAATGACGGCACATGTAGTAGCCCAAATAACATCAAACCCGGCTCACGCCTGCAACCATCTAACATGTCTGATAACATGCTCCTCAAATCTTTGCGACTTGGAAACACGTCAAGAAACTGATCCTGAATAGACTTTATGTGGATTTTAAAAAGCTCAATCATAAATTCTAATTTGGTCATAATTTCACCTCAAAAATAAAGTTAACAGTCCCCATGGTAATACAATGAACTAAAAATGTCAAATTTATGCGCTGTATGTATATTTTTTGAGTTTCTGTTATTCGGACATATAAAAAAATGACTATAGTTAATTAAACTTTAAATGACCGTCATACCGAATACAGTGAGGGATCTCCAGAGCAAGGCACATTGCCACTTACGGAGATCCCTCACTGTGTTTGAGATGACGTGTAACGCTCATTTAAAGTTTAATTAACTATATTGCAGTGATACTAAGAACTCCGCCACTTCCTTAGGAGTGAGCCACGGTAAACGCATCTAAATTTGACCAATGACTTTAGCTAAGTAATCGACGTTAGTGCAAACTTTTCTTTGCTTATGCCGAATACATGAAGACTTCAGTGTAACGTATTTTCTACCTGCCAATGAGTATGTGCATCCCGTAAAATTTGAGTAGGATTATCAGGTCTTAGTGATGAAATAAGATGTCGTTTATCTATGATAATCTCATCGGTAGCTGGTTCTATTCGGGTGTAAGTGATTCTTGCAATACTCTTGAGCTCTACCCAACGCGAGTCTATCAAATCTTTGAGCTTTTCAGTGCTCATTACCTCAATGAAACGTTCTTCAATACGGCCATGCTCTGCGATGACTTCAGCATCTGCACGATACACTTTAATCACCTCACCGCCTTTATCGTGAAGCATCAAGCTGTCTTTTACAGTCTCATGTAAAGCCCCTTGATTACCTTTGAGCGTAATCACGTAATCAGCATCAGCTTCGCAGATTTGTTTGACCGTTTCCTCCTGCGCTCCCATAGCATCCAGCGTTACGATGGCACCTTTAATATAAAGTAATTTAAGTAATTCAGGGACTGCGAGAATTTCATTACTTTTATCCTCAACTTTTAGTTGTCCAAGGCAAATTTGGTTTGCACAGGACCAGGTATTAATAATATGTAATGCTTTTTTGCAGTCATTAACGTGTCTAGAGCCACAGAATGTCTTACCGTCGACAGTAATAATGTCCTCTGTTATTAAGTTTGATATGCGTTTTAGCCAAGCAATGCAACACGATTGCAAGCTGTTCGGATCAAGTGCCGAAAATACTCTTGAAATGGTGTCATGTGACGGTATACCCTACGGTAATAATAAAAAAGTTTTAAACCAACCTTCATGTTCTTTTGCAAAATCTTCAATTTCTTCCCAGCCTTCTGCTCCAGATAATACCCCACTGATACTCAACGCCAATATGTCCAACAACAGATGTTTTCTTGTTCGTTCAACTCGGGGTTCTTTTAGGGAACTAAAGCATTCAATAAAAACAGCATCCATTGAGCCAACTTCAGTATGTCGCATGCACAACAAACGTCTTTGCGAGCCGCAGGCGAAGCAATCCAGGGGTATGAAGCACCAACCTAAATGTT
>JAOATK010000021.1 GCA_030158115.1 Legionella sp. | reverse complement strand
TCTTCTAGGGAACTTCCAATGTTAATGTCTGGATAGGAGTTAATTCAAATCCTAATATCTGGGCCCTTTTTTGCATATTTTTTATAATTCGTTCTTTGTATTGTTGATCATAGTAGTCTTGGCCCGCATCAACGTAATCTTGTCCGTGTTTCATCATGGAATAAATAAGACGGGCAATTTTATAAGCTGTGGCAGTAATCGCCTTTGGGGCACCTACTTTTGATTTTAATCTCCGAAGAAAAGCGCCGAGTGCAGAGTTGCTTCGATGCAAGGTACTTGCTGCAATACGTAACATAGTTGCGGCGCGGTTAGCGGAGGGCTTTGTCCTACTCCCAAGTTTTTTACCACCTGATATTTTTGTTCCAGGTGACAATCCTAACCATGAACCAAAATGCTTGGCAGTTGGCCATTTGTTCATGTTAACACCAATTTCTGAAATAATTCTCAAAACTGAGTGCGCACTGAGCCCATCAATTTGTGTTAAATCAACACCTGTCATTTGTTTTAAATGATTTTCAGCATTGAAATGCAATTCATTTTTTCTACGTTTCTTTTTCTTGTCTCTAGCCGTCATGGTGGTCTGTTCATCAGAAGAATATTGTCTTAGTAGCTTTTCCACAGCACGGTCACATTCAACAATTTTCGTTTGATACGTATCAAATAACTCTACAGACTGTTGTAAAGTAAACAGATGTTCATCACGATAATTACCATTTAATGACTTAGCTATAACCTCTTCGCTTTTTTTACATCGCCCATCTCTAAAAGAGGCTAATTTTTCGGGGGATCGCTCACCAGCAATAATCGCCCGAATAATTTTCAAGCCAGTCACACCCATAATATCATCTACAACATTGGCTAATTGCACATTCATTAATGCTAATGCCTTTTGTACGTGTTGAATATGATTGGAAGCATACTGAATCAATGATTCTCGTTGGCGCATATAGGCACGAAGTTGACAAATAGTTTGCTCAGGACGAAATGATGCTCGAAGGAGCCCATAAGAGTGCAATTGCTGAATCCATTGGCAATCAATAACATCAGATTTACGCCCAGGAACATTTTTTAGATGCCGAGCATTGACTAAAATAACCTCAAATCCTCGTGCTTCCAATATTTCATAAATAGGGAGCCAATAAACACCCGTTGACTCCATGGCAACTGTTTTTATCTTGCAAGCCAATAACCAATCAGCCAACTGATAAAGATCTGCTGTAAAATTATCAAATTTTCGAATTAGTTTTTCATCACGATCGCCAGGAACTGCCACAAAATGAAATGCTCCGCCGATATCAATGCCAGCAGCATCTTTATTAAAAGAATCGGGGGTCTTTGGTTTTTTTTGTTTGTTGTTTTTCATCAATCATTGCCTCATAATTGCTCGTTAGTAGAGCCATTAACAGCAGGAGCTGACAAAAAAAAGCACTCTTCTAGACGGGATAGCTTTTAGCTTCACCAATATTGTCGCCGCAAACTCCTGTGACCAAGCTGTACAACGGGCATAAAGCACCACTGAGAAAACGGTCTTTATCGTGTTAAGTGGCTCTGCTGATTATTATCTCTTGTTGGTGCAATTGTTTGCAATGATAGTAAAGTTCCTTACCATTGTTTTTTAGCGAAGCGGATTAATTAAGCTGTACATGA
>JAOATK010000001.1 GCA_030158115.1 Legionella sp. | reverse complement strand
TCCATTGCATAATCAACATAGAAGAGCTGACTTCTTTCAATTGAGTATAATTAGTTAATGGAGTGAAAAAATATTTCTTTGGGGAAATTAGTAGACTGTCTTTTAAGCCTTTTAATTGCTCAATCTCCATCGTTGTAAAATATTCGAACATCGTTAGGCTCCCTTAATCAACTTGCTCATTAAAATTAATTCATTCCATCATGAAAAATTAGCTTCAGAAGTTTGCCATTGATAATCAACATTAGGTAATCCTTTGAAACATTCTCCTGTTATTATCTTTACCTTCTCATGATGTTCGACCATCTCCTTATGCACGTTTTTTATATAACCGGGTTCTTTAGCATGAGCATTATCGAAATCGGGATAAGAATTAATTAGCTCATAAAACAACGAGATTAATTCCTCACATTCAATTTTTTTCCGTTCATATGCGGGGAGTAGTTTAGTCTTTTCCGAAAAAAATTGATCAGTATCATTAGATAATAAAGGTTTCGCTGGATTCGTAATAATCTTATTGACTGTAGCAATAATTGCTTTTCTTTCTTGAGAAACTTCTTTAAGCATGATACGGTAAGCATCAAGATCTTTTGATAAAGCAGCATAATCTACCTCATCTTTTTGTGGTGGTTTGCGTCTGCATAAAAGATATCCAAAAAAACCTACACAAGCACTACCAATTCCGGCTCCCACTATTCTGCCAGAATTTTTCATATATTCTTCCATATTATGATCCATCTACGAAATTAACACGTTTGCAATATATATTGCGTCCAATTAAACGAAGCGAATCATACATTGAGATCATATTATTTTCAACATAAAAAATTTATAACCATGGTGGTTTTTTATTGGCAGCATGATTTTTGAATCTAATTCATTAAAAAATAATACTTTTTAGAATGAAAATTTTTTCGAATTTTCAAAAGCTAGCGCTAATTATAAGACAACCATTTATTTAGCTCTAACATTACATACTGGATGTAGTTAAAAAAAACGGGTGAGTACCTACCTTTTTTAGAGTTCCAAGCCCTACCTGCTAATACCTTTTATTATTTTTAGTTATTCATTTGTGTGCTAAAGCGCGTTTCCCAAGAAGTCGTTGTTTCTTTTTTGTCCTGATAATCTCTTAGTTTTTTGAAAATTCCCTCAGCCACTAACTTTGCCTTTTCATGATGTTCAACCATCTCTTTGTGTGCATCTCTTATATAACCAGGCTCCTTTGCGCGATCTGAGTCAAAACCCGGATAAAAGTTAATTAACTTACAAAATGAAGATACTAACTCCTCATTTTCCATTTTTATTCGTTCATATTTCTGCAATAGCGTAGGATCCTCTGAGAATAATTGGTAGGGATTAGTTGATAACACAGTTTGGGGGCGATTTCTTTTACGAAAATTTTCATAAATTTCAATAATAGCGTTTCTCTCTTCAAAAACTTCTTTAACCATACAATCATAATCATCAAGATCGTTATGCAAGCGGTCCCATATACTTGGAGGTTCAGGTTCATTCAATTTTGGAAGAAAATGATAAATTAATGCTCCAACAATTATAACCATAAAACCAAGCACTCCCCATGCAGGAGCTAATAAATAGGCAAGTAATACAGCGGTAGTTACTGCTGTGCCAAGCAAAGCCAGCTCAGGAGAAAACGTTGCTATTAAAAGAGTCAATACGCGTGTGCTATGCAAACAAAGCAATCCTAAATCTAAGAGTAATTTCGAAATAGCCGCTAAAGTAGCACGTGTGGCATTGCAGGCATGCTTCCAAGCAAGGGCAAAATGCAGCGTTAATAAAGAATAAATTGCCCGAGCTAGCTCTTTAATAGCCTCAATTAATAAGGTAAATCCCGAACTTAAATAATTCCATTGCATAATCAACATAGAAGAGCTGACTTCTTTCAATTGAGTATAATTAGTTAATGGAGTGAAAAAATATTTCTTTGGGGAAATTAGTAGACTGTCTTTTAAGCCTTTTAATTGCTCAATCTC
>JAOATK010000020.1 GCA_030158115.1 Legionella sp. | reverse complement strand
CAACACCACGGCGCAATGCAGCTGTAGCCGCTTGTGCTGTTGTTAATGGGGTTTCTGGGTGGAGAAAAAGCCGAACACCAGAGCGCAATGCAGCTGCAACCGCTTTTGCTGTTGCTAATGGGGTTTCTGGGTGGAGCTTAAACGAAACACCAGGGTGCAATGCAGCTGCAGCTGCAACCTCTTGTGCTGTTACTAATAGGTCTATTTGCTCTAAATTGGTAACCGGCATTAAAAAATCCTTAACTCATCTTTTATTGTGTAATTTATAGGCATATTAAGCTTTTTAATCGCATTGTCAAGTTTTTTCTTAGCATACAGGAATTCCCGATTAATTTGTCTGCCAGCCTGGAAAATGCAGGAATGTTTTAAATTTAACCATTCATAGGGTTAACATCGACAAAAGCCTCTTTTAAAGCCAAGCAAAATTGCGCTATTTTTCATCATATAGCGTTTGTAACCAATAAAACCCAAGAACGATATATTTTTCTATCGCTCTCTACTTTAAGCAATAATATAACCATTTCCAATGGGAGAAGACCTCGATTCTGGATCACCAATAAACGTTAATAAATGATGCCAATTATCCTAAATAGCAAGATCGATGCGATTCTGTATTTTTTCAAAAAAACGACGTAAGGTACCAACATGTTTGCGTGCTTTCTGATAGACCTTGCAGCATAGAACAAGAAAATAACCGTCTTTTTCTGTCCAAGATAGGTTGGTTGCGTTACCGCAATAACCGAGAGGTTCTTGGTGACTTACGCAACATGACAGTCAGCCAATCGGGTGGCAAATGGTTTGTCTCGATTCAGACTCAGCATGAGGTGATGGCCACCTCTTCTGGTGGGACTATAGTTAATTAAATTTTAAATGAGCGTTACACGTCATCCCGAACACAGTACTTCCAATTAGCCTTAAGTTTTAGTTGACATATTGCGGTACATTTGTGCCGCAATATGTCAACTAAAACTTAAGGCTAATTGGAAGTCCACACTAGAGAGTCTCATAATACATAATTGATATTAGGGTTGCCACGTGTTAATATTCGACCAATAAATCAATATCCTGGCCATAGCGGGTTATATTTAATCAATGTCATGAGTGGAATATGACAACACAAAAATTAGAATACCAGACGCAGTTACATCAAGAAAAAAATAGAACCCAGTTTAATCAATTAAAATTAGCTATTTTATATTGTCCTGATGAAATTGAATCATCTCTTCATTCATTAATGTCATTATCTCAAGATGAGTTGCAAGATGTTTTTCAGGATAATAATTATCAGCTGATAAATTGTATTTATCATAGCAAATACCGAATGCAATGCCATTCCCAATATCTAGAAATTGATTCTCTCATAAAAAAATTACCGAAAAAGGCACAAAAACAATTGCTTTTAAATGCAGAGTTTTTCAAAAATATAAAGGAATTAGATAGTTTAATAGCTATAGATATTATTCAGCAGTTAATAAGTTCTTGGTCGAAAAAAGAAATATGCGACTTATATGAGGATCCGAGGATGTGGATAACTCCTTCAGAGGAGGATTTAACAGATTTCCCCTTAGCTGCACTTAACTTAATACTGTTTATGTTAGGTAAGCTAGACAAGTTAACCCCTTGGCTTCTCAATCATCTCCTTTCATCAATCAGTAACATTGGGGAAAACAAAGAAATATTTACGCATATCTGCAATATATTAGGTAAATTTTCATCTCAAGCGATCCAGCTTTTTCTAAGAAAATGTGGAAAACCTGAAATATCCCCATTTGAGCGTTTATGTGCGGCATATCCTGACGCATTGGAAATAGTGCTTACTTATTTTGATACTAGTGTGCTTTTTTTGCTTTATTATCATTATGTGATCGACTATGAGGGAGGTTCATATCCACCATTCATTGAATATTTAAGAGCATTAGATGGCTGTCCTACTAAAACAGGAGCTCTCATTTTTAACGCTTTATATGAGTACTTTTCCCCTGCAAATGCTAGAGAAATACTGTTCAGTGGGGATGAGCACAGTGCGGTTATTGATGAGTTATCACGTTATCCTGATAAAATATTACCATTAGTTCCTAAGCTACTCCAGATAAACCGTGATTTACAGAAAGACATTTTTAGCCGGTTACATAAAAAACAAATCGGAAAGAGCATCGAAATCAAGCTGGCGCAACATCTTTTAGAAATTGCTAGCGTCATAGCCACACATCAGCCAAAGGTTGCTGTTGAACTTATGCCAAGATACACTGCATTATTAACTAGTTTACAACAATATCAATTATCAAAGAAAACGCCTAATGACATTGAGATGCTTCATGGGATATGGGTAAACGAGATAGATAAAATAAAGGAACGGTTGTTTACATATGAAAATACTAAGAACCTTATAGCTAACCTGCTTTTGTGCGCCACGTTGATTGGTTTTTTAGTTTTGTTAACTCGATTTATTTACTGCAATTCCATTAAGAAATCTAATTGTCAATTCTTTGTCCCACTTGTTCGTGATTATGAAATTAGGGACGATATAACAGATACATTAGTAGCAGTACATAAAGCGCCAACAGCTTAACTTAGCAATAAAAACATCATTTAAGCACGGATGCTCATGATACCATTGGCATGGCGCCATTAGTGCCAGATGTGCGATGAACGCTATCGAAAATACGGGCACTCAGTTCGGTTAATTTGACGCCCTATCATATCCTGCGAATGTTAATAACACTTATTCTATATGAGTTGAATAACACTTCGATAGGCACAGTGCAGTTATTGATGGGCGGATACCCGTGATTAATTGCTACAAAAATCAACCAAATTCTGCAAGTTCTTCTTGAAGGCGTTTTTCTTCAAATAAGTCCTCTATTTTTCGTCTTCTTGCTAATTTAGTTGAAGGGCTTGCTTCCACAACAACTGCAGGTTCGGAATTGCAATCCACTACATCAGTTTCTTCCTCATCAAAACTGTCAGCGCTCATGGCTGTCTCCTTAGTCAAAATCCATTTGATTTTTATAAAATAACAGAAATTGGAAAGGAGTTGTAGTGGAATTTTTTGGTCACCTTTGATGATCCCATGCGTCACGTCTTTGCATGTTACATTCTTGAGGGCTGTGCTTGCATATAAGAGGGTAACGCGGACAAGTCCTGAGAGTTCCATACGAACTATGAACATAACTTATTGTTTTTAATTAATTATTCACAAATCCCTACATGCTGTGCTTTATGCACAGTACGTAGAGGAGTAAAATTCATGTAGATCATTCAGGGACAAATCACGTTCCATGTCCAGGTGTTAATTGTTCTGGATTATTCTCAGGAGTGGCTGATGCTACAGAAAGCGCTTTAGCTTTTTCAGCGGCTATAAAATCTTTATAATCAGAGGCGATAGGAGATTTTTTCGGAGCATTTTCTGGTTTAAATTTTTTTATATCCTTTAGCTCATTAACAATTGATGCCGATAATTTTTCGAGATTTTTAAATTCTGATGGACGGTCTTTGTATAAAACTTCTCTAATAGATTCAGTTTTAAACTCTTTGCCATTTATCTTGGCTTTTTCCATTTTTTCCGCGGTGAGATAGTTTCCTGTTCCTCTAGGATGTTCAATGGTTATTTCACTGGGTAGATAACCACTTTTAATACAAGCCTCATAAGCTGCGCGTGCATCTTTAAGGCTGTCTGATCTAGGTGTCATCAGGATGGTTTTAGCACCGGAGGCACGAACTATTTGTGCTAAGGCGAGTAAATCTTTTTTATCTCTATCTAAAAGATAATAGAGGGGACTACGGATTTTCCAACCCATATTAATCTTATAAACAAGAGGATCATCATTCGTTATTCGCATGCCATTGAGTCGTTGAATAAATTGGAGCGATTTTAAATTAACGGAAGAAATCTCTACACTATCAGGTGATACGCTCACAGATGTAGCTATGTTTTCACCTGCCTTTTGTCGATTTTCAATAGCAATTTTCTCGATTTCTCTTCTGGTTTCAAGAGAACCATTTTTATACATATTTGCTATAAAGAAGCGTTCTTCCATATGTTTTTCTGAAGCATTCAGTAGTTTCTGTATAGAGTCTTCAGTGGCTTTTTTAAACGCATCCAATTGCGCCTTATGGAGTGTCTCTACATCTTTTTTTATATTGCTTTTAACAGTATCAAGTTGGTCCGCAGTCACACCAAGCAAGCTCATTAATTTATCATTGTTCTCTTTTAGTTTAGTGTCTAACCCCTCTATTTCTTTTTTTTGTTGATTTGTTATTGCTATAATTCCTGAATCAATAGGGTCTTTGAGTAAGCTATATAGAGATGAGATATCTTTTTTTGTTTTAGGCAGTGATTTTACAAAAGCTTGAAAATAAGATGAGGCCTCTTCATATTCAGTTTTAGCAGTTTTAAGCTCATTAGAAGGAGTGAAAATTTCATTTAATGAGGCAGTTAATGCGTCGGCATCTGCCTTATTGCTGTCATTTGGTTTAGACAATTTTTCAGATATTAAGTCTCCTGCAGGAGTTTTGGCTGTTTTTAATTGGGAAATATGTTGTACTCTATCGGTTGTATATTGATTAAATGCCTTACTGGAAAAATCATCTACCTCATCCAATCCAGGCTTGATGTTATATTCGGCAATTAACTGACGTAGTGCCTCAGTTGTTGTGGTAAGTTTGGGGAGAAGTTTTGGCATAGCAGCACCTTAGCGATGTGATTTTAATAAAGTATAACACTTTTTTATTAAGGGAGAATTAATTCTAATGTGGGCGCAGATTGCGCTTTTTTTCATAGCACCTATCTTCAGGTGCGTAGCAAAAAGCGCAAAAAAATCACCAAGCAGGGATTGCTGAGTCACCAAACAGTGTTTTTGCTTTTTCTTTCACTTCTTGAGAATTTAATGCCTTAACAAAAAGCTCTAGCTGGGGTTTCTTAGGCGTATCACTCCTTATCACGATAATGTTTGCATAGGGAGAGTCTTTATCCTCGATAAATAGAGCATCACGAGAAGGTGTTAAGCCTGCTAGTAAGGCGAAGTTGGTATTGATGACCGCCATATCGACATCTGGAAGTGCTCGAGGTAATTGAGCTGCGTCCATTTCTTTAAATTGCACATGATGGGGATTGGTTGCAATATCTTGCAAACTACCCTTTATTGTTTTTTTTAATGTAATAATCTGAGCTTTCTCTAATAATTGTAATGCACGCATCTCATTGCTGGGATCATTGGGTAAAGCAATGACTGCATTTTCGGGCAAGGAGTCTTGTGACTTAATTTTTTGAGAATAAATACCCATGGGGTAAACAAAAGTTCTACCTATCGCTTCAAGATGATAATGATGCGCTTTAATTGCTGCTTGAAGATAAGGTAAATGTTGATACACATTAGCATCTAAGCTTCCATCTTGTAATGCTTCATTCGGTAAATTGTAATCATTAAATGCAATAATTTTAATATTTAGGTTGTATTTGTTTTTTGCAACATCTTGTGCTGTTTCTAAAAGTTCGGTTTCAGGGCCTGCAATGGCGCCAATGACTAAGGTATTGGGTGAGGGTTTGTTGCAAGCAATAAGCCCAAATATCAATAGGGCTAAAGTAAAAATCCGCATGTGTAGCTCCTAATTATGTAAAAAACGTTTAGCTAAATAATCTCCGATCATTTGTGTTAATTGCACCATGATAATAAGAACAATGACAGTTGAGACCATGACACCGGCATCAAATCGTTGATAGCCATAATTAATGGCCAAAGTGCCTAGACCTCCTGCACCAACGGTTCCTGCCATAGCAGAATAATTAACTAAGGTAATAGCGGTTACTGTAATCGCATGGATTAGAGCAGGCTTTGCCTCAGGTAATAAAATATGCAGAATAATTTGCCTGGTATTTGCTCCCATAGAATACCCTGTCTCTATGAGGCCGGTCGGTAAACTATGGTAAACATTATCAACTAAGCGAGCAAAAAATGGGGCTGCACCTAAAGTCAGTGGGACTATTGCTGCATTCATACCAATGGACGTGCCTACAATGAGGCGGGTAAACGGAATGATAGCTACCATTAAGATAATAAAAGGGATGGATCTGGACATATTAATAAACATTGATAATGATTTATGTAGTTTGCGCATGGGCCTGATATGCTTAGATGAATAAAGCAATGTACCTAAAGGCAGGCCAAGCAATACAGCAAATACAGTACTAGTTATTACCATATACAGTGTTTCACCTGTCGCAATGAATAAATCATATACCATCGGATTGGACATAGCCTAATACCTCCACAGTAAGTTTTGCTGATTCACAGCGTTCGATGAATGCCTCTAATAAAAATGGATGTGCTGCCAATTCAACGACTAAAACACCACAAGTGACAGTATCAAAGCGATCAATGTTGGCAAGTAAGATATTAATATCCAGGTTTAATTCTCGGCTTGTTTGACTAATAAAGGGCACAGTCGCTTCATTCCCTTGAAAAAAGAGACGTAATAGGGGTTTATCTGTGGCATAGTCAACCAATTTACTTGTAAGATATTCAGGAAGTTCTGGACTAAGCTGTGCATAGAGCATACTACGTGCCACGCTATTTTTATTATTAAATACGTTGGCTAGAGCAGTAGTTTCCGTGAGTCTGCCATGTTCAATGACAGTGAGTCTTTGGCAAATTCTTTTCACAACTTCCATTTCATGAGTAATAAGAATAATAGTAAGCCCATATAAGGCATTAATTTTTTTTAATAAAGCCAAAATAGAATCAGTTGTTTCAGGGTCCAGGGCTGAAGTCGCTTCATCACAGAGCAGAATTTTAGGCATGCAACTTAAGGCGCGAGCAATTGCTACACGTTGTTTTTGTCCGCCACTGAGTTGGCTAGGATAGGCATGTTTTTTATCTGTTAACTCAACAACAGGTAGTAACTCTTCAATTTTAATACGAATAGATTCTTCATCAATTCCTTGAATCCGCATAGGAAGGGCGATGTTATCATAAACATTTTTGGAGTTAAGTAAATTAAACTGCTGAAAAATCATGGCCACTTTATGGCGTGCTAAGGCTAGATTCTTTCTGGAGAGCCGTGTCAAATTTTGTCCATCAATAATGACATCGCCTTGTTCAGGTTGCTCTAGCAGGTTAATACATCGTAATAAAGTTGATTTTCCAGCGCCACTTTTACCAATTATCCCAAAAATTTCACCCTCTTGGATGAATAGGTTAATGTCCTGGAGAACAGGTTTCCCTGAAAAGGATTTCGTTAATCCAATTAATTCAATCATTGTTATAACCTGAGATTAAGTATTGCGTGCGGAAGGGCTAGAAGGGGGGATGTACTAATACCCGCTTTAGCCGTGTTTTCAAAAAATAGTTTTTTGAGCGTCCGCAAGCTGAATTTCAAATCGACGCATTCGTGGATTATACATGGTTTTTTTGTTAAGCAAAGGGGAACTCTTTATATTTCAGAATAATTATAATCTGGTCTTGGGCTCAACGGCGGATGAATTGGATCTTCTGATTTTACCTTCGGCTCGCTGCCATGAAAAAAACCATAGATACGATTTAATGTCGGTGTTTTTTGCCAGTTTATGGCCAACAATTCTTCTCTTTTTCTTTGAGATTTTTCGCCTTCTTCTAGCCATGATAGGTCACCACAATCACCTTCAATAGCTTGATCGCTACGTTTTACTTCCTCAGAATCTAGCGTAGAACCTAGGGGTACTCCGTTTAAACTAATAAAACATTTGTTGATTTCCTTTTGGGAGTAGAAGGAATATGCTTCAAAATCAAATCGAAAACCCGGTGGTGGGTATTGAAGGTAACCAGGAAATGTCTTACCAAGACTCCTTATGACTTCAGAAGAGCGTAGAATATTCGCAGAAAGTGGAATCTGTTGCATCCATAATTGCAATACATTGGGTCCTGATACATTACATACATAGGTTAGTAACAGTTCATATTTTGCTAGTTTCCGTATCTCAGTGAGTATAGTACTAGCTTTCTGTGTTGTAAGGCTTAGGTTGTTTGGATAAATCGTTGAAAAATCAGATTGAATACTCAGAATAAACTCATCTATTGTATCAAATTGGCTACCTAATTCTGTCAAAAAAGATTGATTACTCTCCGTTAAATCTAAAAAATATTTTTTAGCTTCAACAGGATTTAGTTTGAGTAATTGAGGTTTTAAAAAATCAAGAAGTGCACTTTCAGTCACTTTACGAAATATTTTATGTTTTAGGGAGCGTAATAAGATATTTTGAAAAAGCTCAATTTGTTTTTTGGCCTCATCAGAATCCGAGACCAAAATAATATCAATATTAGCTCCGATTTTAGTATACATAGAATGGCCATCACCAATACTGCCTATATTAAAAAGTAAGGGCATATCTGCTTCTATGTTTTCCGGTAAATCTGATGTATTCACGGTGACATCAAAATCGGTATAAGAACCTAAATCTATATTCGAACCTAAAATAAGCCATCGTAATATATCACTTGCCATCCCCATATTTCCGTATTTATCGGCATGAATAATTTCATTTTTATAAAATTCAAACAATTCTTTTTCAAGGTCACTTTGTAACAGAGATGAAATATTTCTTAAAACATCGACGGGAGTAATTCGGTATAATTCGCAGAATTCTTTTAGATTACGCTTTGCCTGTGAATTTAATAGGGAACTTTCATAGATAAAATTAATCTCATCACTTGGGTTGCTTTCTCTCATTTTAATCAGGCGATCAGCATTTTCAAGATTCAAAAATAGCGCTGGATTTTTACTAAGCCATATTTTGGCATGCTTATGCAGATTAAATAGATAGGGCATATACATCTATGTCGAACAAATTATGGCCAAATTATATCATTTTTGAGTCGAATAATTCAACCCGATTTTCAAAGCAGCAGTTGACCTTAATGGTGTTGTGTTCTTTAGGCTATTTTATTTTTCTGGTAGATAGGCAGATAAAATACTGGCCATTATTAAAGCTCCAGGAATAATTAATAAAGCAACCTGGTAATCATACAACGTATATTGGCCAGGTTTTTCACTTAATAAATCCATGAAATAACCAATTAGAGGTTGTAATAAAGGAGCAGATAACATCCCTAAGGTATTAGTAAATCCAGTACAGGCGGATAAAGATTTGGGAGGGGATAGCTCATTTGCAATAGTGAAAGCCAGCATATAAGCACCGCAACAAAGACCCATGGCAAAAAGTAAACAGGCCATTATTGCGATATTGTTTATGGGAAAATACAAAACAAAAAGTAGCAGTGCGGAGGTGGATAGGCAAGAAAAATGAATTAAGGGTTTGCGTTTGGTGAGCTTGGCTGATAGCCAACCAAAAACAGGACAGCTTAGTCCTGCACCTAATAAAACCATGGCGGTTAACATGCTGGCTGTTTTGATACTACAAGCTAGTTTCAGTTGAATAAAGGGAACCGCCCACATCGCTCCAAAAACAGTAATAACGGAAAATTCCAAACCAACAAAAAGGCCATTAATCCAGATTAATTTATTTTTAAGCATTAAAAAGAATTGTTTTTTATATGAGCCGTTATGAACCGTAGTTTTGTTATTAGGGATAAAGATCCAACAAAAAGCCGCGATTAAAAACCCTAAGCATCCTGCAAGAGCAATAAAATATCGCCAGCTAATGCTGGTGATAAGAGCTCCCATGCTGACCATGCCTAATACAGTGACTGTAAATCCCAGTGTTTCTGAGAGACCAACCATAAAAGCATACTGCTTTAACAAAAAATGTTGACGCAATATGCGTGTCACTCCAACGAAAGCAAAAGCGGAGCCTGCACCAATAATTAATCGACTAAAAAATAAAAGAGGAAAACTGTGGGCTATAGAAAAGAGAAAACAACCTAATGAGCACACAAAAGCATTTATTGCGAGTAAAGTTCGCGTATTATAACTGTCAAAAAGAAGTCCTACAGGGATTTGTAAACTAGTATAAACGTAATAAAATGAACTACTTAAAAGGCCAGCTTCTAATGCAGAAAGTGCTTGTTCGTGCATGATGGCGCCAATGATAATTCCAGAGGACAGTTGCAAAAAAAACTGAAATAACAAAAAGGAAACGCTAACTAACCATATGATAGTTCTTTTGGGATTGTGTGAAGTAGTCAAATTCAATCAGTTCATAACCATATTTAAACAGAGAGCGCAATATATAGCATCACATGCTTGCTGTAAATTTATTTTACTCGTCATTAATGTACAACAGCCTGGATGGATCGTAGCGTAACCCAGGATTTTTTGCCACTGATCCCGGATTACGCTACGATCCATCCAGGTTACGGTATGTTACTCCACGACAATTTTGGGAAATTTATCCGCATAATTAATTGGTTTTTTTGCCAATTCAATGGCACTAATCATTGCTGCTTTAA
>JAOATK010000019.1 GCA_030158115.1 Legionella sp. | reverse complement strand
CCCAACCTACTTTTAATATAGATTATTTAAGGAGTCGTTATGAAACTATACTATACGCCCGGAGCTTGCTCTTTAGTTGTGCGAATTATTATTAATGAAATCGGCCTCAAATCTGAATTTGAATCTGTTAATTTAAAAACGAAAACTACCGAAACAGGTGAGGATTATCTAACGATTAACCCTAAAGGTTCAGTTCCAGCACTGCAATTGAAAAACGGTGATATTCTTACTGAAAACGCTGTTATTTTGCAGTACTTAGCTGATGATTCAAAGGCAACACAGCTATTACCTCCAACGACAGATTTCAATCGTTATCGTGTATTGGAATGGCTTACTTACATCACTACTGAATTACATAAGGGAATAGGTATTTTATTTAATCCCACAATTTCTGAAGACCTAAGAAACAATTTTTTTATTCCTTTGATAAAATCTAAGCTCAGTTATGTCAACAACCACTTACAACAGCATAAGTATTTGTTGGGCGAACAGTTTACTTTGCCAGATGCTTATCTATTTGTGATGCTACGGTGGGCTATTTATTTTAAAATTGATTTAAAAGAATGGAGCAGTTTAACGCAATATTTTGCTAAATTGAGTGACAGATCATCAATTCAACTATCATTAAAGCAAGAACTTTCTGCCTGACAAAAAATCTCTCATGGCCGCGAATAACCCTGAGATTTATTTCCGTTTTGGGAGCGCTACAAATAATGAGCCTGTATGATTGAGATCATTTGCTTCAAAACCAGCTTGATCACCCTCACCCTTGTAGATATCAACATGAGCTCCCGTAATGGCGCCACCAGCATCTTGGGCCACGCACCATGAAGTGGATTTTTTGCAATGATAGATAAAGCTCATTCCAATAGGAATGACTTTGTGATCAGTTGCGCATGAAGCATGTGGGGTTAGAGTGATATTTTCTGAACCATAAGGTCCTCCAACTTCTTTAGCAAAAAAAACAAAGCTTTGGTCGCGGTTTCGCAAGTTGGCGGCTTTATCACGATTAAGGGGATCATCTAGATATTGACGAATTAGCTTTTCTGATCCCCCACTTTGTTTGATTTTTTTAGACACGTTACAGCGTAACTTGGCTTCGTCATGACATTTAGGATCTTTGGTGCAACGTTCGATTGTATCGAGATTACCACCACAGGTTGGATCTTGTGCGCATTGGACTATACGACCAAGCATGGTGCGTGGCCTGCCGTTAGCAGCAACGTAATTGATATGAAATGATTTGCCATCAAGCAGTAAAGAACCAGAGCCTTGAAGCATTAAAAAAGCCGGATCATTTGGATCTTGAACATAGCCAATTATGTGTTTCGGATCTAAAGCGCCATGATCAATTTCCTGACGATCTGGTACAACAGAATATGTACCATTGGGATTTTTTAAACAAAATCCATGCACCATTTTGGTCAGGGGATCAACTCCACAAAGAGGCGTTTTCCTATTCATTTTTTTGCTTTCCGAAGCCGCACTTACTACACCTGGATTATTATAGATAGGATATAAAAATTTACCGTCGCGTTTGGTGCGAGCAAGAACAGCCGCCGGTGCATAATAGGCAGTAAATTGAAACTCTCCCTTTTTAAATCCGGAATGATTTTCAGGCCAGCCCTCGCTTTTATACCAGTCAAATTCGGTTTTAATGTTTGCTAAATATTTTTGGAAATCACCATGGGCAGCTTTTGCAAGAGTGAGCATTTTTTTGCTGGTATTTAGGCACCATTCTTGGCGCTTGAATTGACGCCCTGCAATAGTCACAGTCTGAATTTGACCATGGTATTTATGACAATTTATAACCTGATGATTCAATGCGGTAATCACCTCATCCATATTGCCCACCGGATTATCTAAGGGGAGTTCTGATGCTGAAACTTTATGGAATTTAAAGCGCAACACACCAGGCTCTTTGGCGGCCATTTTCTGTCTTGTCATCATGTCTGCAAATCGTCTAACATCTAGACATCGCTGGATTGGATCAGCAGGAAGCGCTGCTTGAGTGAGTATGCTAAAGGTCATTAGTATAATGATTAAGGCCGATTGAAACATTGGTTTTCCCTTGTTAACTTTGATATTCCCGTGTTAGTACGGCTTCTAGTTTTGGATAGGTAAATTGAAATCCTAGGTCTGTTAATCGTTTAGGTATTACTCTTTGACCCTTTAATAACAAATATTCTCCCATTTCACCAAATAAAGCCTTAACCACCCAAGAAGGGGTCTTCAAAAATAGAGGGCGCTTCAATGCTTTGGCAAATTTAAGAGCAAATTCTTTTTGCGTTACCGGAGTAGGGGAGGTGATGTTAACGGGGCCAGTTACCTCTGGATGCTCAAGCAGAAAGAGTATGGCATTGACCAAATCTTCATAATAAACCCAAGACAACACTTGATTGCCATTACCTAGGATGCTCCCTAAACCTAAACGAAAAGGTAACTCTAACTTTTTCAGCATACCCTCGCCTTTTTTTAAAACCACCCCAAATCGTAAGGTAGTGACAGGAATCGATTGATCCATCGCAGGCTTAAGTGAATTTTCCCAAGCAAGTCCTATTTGTTGTAAAAAATCATCTGAGGTATCAGAGGGGATTGGATGGTCTTCACTAAATGGCTCTACACTCACTTCTTGCGCACCATAAATTCCTATCGCATTGGCACAAAAAAAACGTGGTTTTGCTTTTTGTTTTACTAACCACTCGACTAGTTTTTTATTGGTTAAAGTACGGGATTCAATGAGCTCATTTTTTACGGATTCAGTCCATCTTTTAGCTCCAATATTAGAGCCTGATAAATTAATTATGAGATCGTATTTTTTGGCATCATGAGTTGAGAGAGTATCCCATGTTAATTTATTTATTGTTGCAGAAAAAAGCTTCTCTAACCGTCTCATACTTCGACCTAGAACGGTAATAGTATGTTTTTTTGATAGGCTATTAGTTAGTTCTGACCCAATGAATCCTGAGGCTCCAGCGATTAATATATTCATTCTATACTCTTTAATTGAGAATCCGTGTCATCGTATTTAGGTATATAACAAAAAGAACCTGCGGTATGGTTTATTTTTTGAAATCATCTAGATACTAATTCCATCTAAGCAGAGTAACATAAGAAGTGATTAAAACTAAAGCCCAATCAGCTAGCATCGCTTAATACGTGTTAAGCCTACTTCACTGTGTTCTTAACATCGCCGAATTGATGATCAATTGAATGGACAGATTTTTTGTTGTATTGCTCTAGAATTCATAATAATTGTTCTAAATAAACGCGCAATAAATTGAGGATCTATGTCGTATTCTTTAGATAAAGATTCATAAAACTCAAAATTCTTTTTTTCTTGATCGTTATCAATAATTGGTTTCCCAGCCTTCTTTTTTAAGGGGGCGATTTTTTTACATAAATTCTGACGAAGAGCTAAAGTCCTAATTATATCACGATCCATTGTTTGAATTTGCTCTCTTAATTGTTCAATGGTTAACATAGATAGACTTGAGCTCAACTATCGCTCCAATGACGAATTAAATAGCCATGTTCCAATTGATTAATATCTTGAATATTAGCCGCAATGCGAACAACATGACCACTACCTGGAGCACGACTGATTGAATGTCCCTCGGTATTTTCAATCGCTTCTAATGGAAAAATGTGGTTACCATTTGGAAGCATGATTTCAAGGGTATCACCAATAGAAAATTGATTTTTTACAAGTACTTCAAGCAGTTGCTTGCTCTTATCATAATCAAGCAACTCACCTACAACTTGTTGTTTTATGCCTGTTTCATTGCGATCTTTATAACTTTGATATTCCTCTGGAACATGACGGCGGTAAAAACCTTCTGTGTACCCTCTAAGTGATAATCCTTCGAGAGAATCCATAAGACTCCAGTCAAAGGGTTTTCCGGCAGTCGCATCACTAATTGCTTTTCGATACAATTGGGTCACGCGAGCCACGTAAAAATCAGATTTAGTACGTCCTTCTATTTTTAAACAATCAATGCCCATTTGGGTAAGTGTTTCAACATGTTGAATGGCTCTTAAATCTTTTGAGTTAAAAAGATAAGTCCCATGCTCATCTTCTTCCATGCTATTCATTTCTCCCTCACGCTGAGGATTTTGTTCAAATAGAATGGCTTTAGTTTCTACATGCGCATTTCCCCACTCGTCTTCTTTGCCCTCTTTAACATCATATTTCCAGCGGCAGGAGTTAGTGCATGCTCCTTGATTTGGATCTCGGTGATTAAAATAGCCAGATAAAAGACAGCGTCCAGAATGAGCCATACATAGGGCACCATGCACAAATACTTCTAACTCAATGTCCGGACACATGTCACGAATCGCTTGAATTTCTTTTAAAGATAACTCTCGAGATAAAATAACACGTTCGATGCCAACAGATTGCCAAAATTTTACTGCAGCGAAATTCATCACATTGGATTGCACTGACAAATGAACCGCTTGATCAGGCCATTTATCTCTAACCATCATAATGAGCCCGGGATCTGCCATAATTAAAGCATCTGGCCCTGCCTCAATCACTGGGGCAAGATCATCAAGATAGGTATTTATTTTATTATTTTGGGCAACAATATTACTCGCAACAAAAAATAATTTACCTTGATCGTGAGCTTCGTTAATACCCAACACCAATTTTTCATGAGAAAACTCGTTATTTCTAGCGCGAAGACTATAACGAGGTTGGCCTGCATATACAGCATCTGCTCCATACGCAAAAGCTCTTCTCATACGCTTTAAAGAGCCTGCGGGAGATAATAACTCTGGAGATTTCATGTTAATATTTTAACCCATATAAAAATAAATCAAGGATAGGTGTGTCTTTGGTTCTTTGCTATTACATAGACATCATATTCATGTCCATGTGCGCGTACAAATTATACATAATCCACATAGTGCCAATGACCAAAACTAACACGACAACCAATGTAAAGAGAAAACTTAATAAATTCCAAGAGGATTTTGAATTCGTATTTAAATGGAGAAAAAAAACCAGTTGTACAAAAAGCTGTATCACCGCAAATACTCCTACCATAATGTAGAGAGTTTTTGGCGGTAAATTAGAATAGGCAACCAAATAAAACGAAACGAGTGTTAAAAGAAGTGACGATATAAAACCTATGGAATAGGATCGATATGTCCCATAAGATGCACCTGTATCCGCATCAAAAACAAGGTCATGTTTTGACATGTTAAATTGCTCCCATCAAATAGACGACTGAAAAAACAAAAATCCAAACAATATCCAGAAAGTGCCAAAACAAACCCAAACAGGTTAATTTGGTTTTAGTTACAGGCGTAATTCCATGAATATTAATTTGAAATATAATGGTTATCATCCAAATAAGCCCTATAGTGACGTGTATTCCATGCGTGGCTACTAAGGTGAAGAAGGATGATAAAAATGCACTTTTAGACCAGGTATGACCTTCTAAATACAGGTTATGAAACTCATAAATTTCCATTGCAATAAAGCAAGATCCCAAAATAAAAGTCACCCACATCCACGCAGTTACATGGCTCCGAGAGGAACTGTTACGTGCTAACATGGCAAGACCAAAGGTAAAGCTACTGGTCAAAAGAAGCAAAGTCTCTTTTAAGACAAAGGATAAACTGAAGAGATCTTTAGCATGTGGCCCACCAAAGGTGTGCGTATGAAGCACCGCATAAACTGCAAATAGAGATGCAAATAAAATGCAATCCGTCATAATGTATATCCAAAAACCAAACACATTTTTAGAGCCATCAAAATGACTGATGTGAACATCTTTCGTTAGAGTATTACTCATTATAATCTTCCCACAATTGATTGTTGATATTTCATTTCCGTGGCTTCTACTTCACTAGCCGTGATGTAATAATCGGTGTCGTAATTAAAAGAACGCATCACCACAGCAATGATTACGCTGCCTAAGCCCAATAGAGCAAGCCACCAAATATGCCAAACCATGGCAAAACTAAAAATAAACGCAAAGATACTAATCACAAATCCTGCTGAGGTGTTCTTTGGCATATGTATATCCAGATAAGGCAGGGCTGCTTTTTCAGATTTGCCTACCTGATTTAGTTCATTTTGTTTTTTCTGCCAAAGTGCATCGATATCGCTAACTACTGGGATATGTGCAAAATTGTAGGCTGGGGCAGGTGATGCAGTAGCCCATTCCAAGGTGCGACCATCCCATGGATCTCCAGTCACATCACGATTTTTGTCCTTGTTTTTGATACTGACGATAATTTGTGCTACTTGAAAAACAACACCTAAGGCAATTATTCCAGCACCAATTGCAGCCACTATTAAATAAGGTTGAAAACCGGTGGACGCATCGTAATGATATAAACGACGAGTCATACCCAGGGCTCCCAAAATGTAAAGAGGGACAAATGCTACAAAAAAGCCAACTAACCAACACCAAAAAGCACATTTACCAAGTGACTCATTCAAAGAAAAACCAAACATTTTTGGAAACCAGTAAGCCAGCCCGGCAAAGTAACCAAATACAACGCCACCAATAATGGTGTTATGAAAATGCGCAACTAAAAAGGTACTATTGTGAGCTTGAAAATCAATACCAGGAACAGCAAGCATTACCCCAGTCATTCCTCCTATTGTAAAGGTTACGAAGAACCCCATCAGCCAATACATCGGTGTGGTAAAGCGAATCCGGCCACGATACATGGTAAATAGCCAATTAAATACTTTCACTCCGGTGGGTACTGATATAACCATCGTCAGGATCCCAAATACCGCATTGACGTTAGCGCCGGCTCCCATTGTAAAAAAGTGATGAGCCCAAACTATGAATGCCAAAAAAGTAATGGCAGCAGTAGCCCATACCATCGTTTTATAACCAAATAATGCTTTTCGGGAGAAGGTGGCCACAATTTCAGAGTAAATACCAAACGCTGGTAAAACTAATACATAAACTTCTGGATGTCCCCAAACCCAAATTAAATTGACATACATCATTTGATCCCCACCAGCACTAGTGGTGAAAAAATGCATATCAAGGTACCGATCAAGGCCAAGCAAAGCCAAGCCAACAGTTAACACTGGGAAAATAAGCATAATCAGAATCGAGGAACAAAGTGCAGTCCATGTAAAAATAGGCATTTTCATTAAGGACATTCCAGGACAGCGCATTTTGAGGATAGTTATGAAAAAATTGATTCCCGACATTAGACTGCCTACACCTGAAATTTGGATTGCCCAAATGTAATAGTCTGTTCCAACGGTTGGGCTATAAGCAAGTTCTGAAAAGGGTGGATATACTAACCAACCAGCATGCGCAAAATCACCAATTAATAAAGACACGTTAGCAAGAAGAGCGCCCGCCGCAAAAAGCCAAAAGCTTAGTGAGTTCAGAAATGGAAACGCAACATCCCGAGCTCCAATCTGTAACGGTATCACCAAGTTAAATAATGAAAACATAAGAGGCATGGCGACAAAAAATATCATGATAGTTCCATGAGCAGTAAATATCTGATCAAAATGCTCAGGAATGAGATAACCAAAAGAATCACCAGAAGCCATGGCTTGTTGAGCTCTCATCATCACCGCATCAGTAAAGCCTCTTACAAGCATGACCAAGGCAACAACCAGATACATGGTTGCAATGCGTTTATGGTCAACAGTGATTATCCATTCATGCCAAAGATAACTCCATTTTTTAAAGTAGGTGATTCCGCCCAATACGGCAATACCAGCAATTACAATAAATGCCAACATGACAAATATAATAATTTGTTGGCTTATGGGCTCATAAAGGTATGGGAAAACTTCTTCTGGATTACTTAGTTTTCCTAAAAGTGTTTTTAACATAACGATTTCCTTTTTTGTGTAAACTTTGGTTCACAAATACAGCGCTGTTGCGCTGTATAGTTATTGATGATCAGTGTGGGGCATCATGTAGTGCATAATAATGCCGTCAAATAACCCTGGTTCGACACTGCCGAATAGCCTAACTGGGTCGTCAGTGGACTTTGGCACCAGTTGAGCCCAAAATATGGCTGATGTTAATTGATCAGGTGTTTCTTTTACTGAATTAACCCAGTTGGTAAAATCTTTGGGAGAGGTGGCATCGACAGTAAAATTCATTCCAGCAAAACCGATACCGGTATAATTTGTTGCAAGCCCTCGATAACTTCCTGGGGAATCTGCAATAAGATGCAACTTTGTTGTCATGCCAGTCATGGCATAAATTTGACCACCTAGCTGTGGAATAATAAAAGAATTCATCGGTGATGCTGCGGTTATCTTGAAATTGATTGGCGTCCCTGCGGGGATTTTAAGGTAATTCAATGTGGCTATTTGATACTCAGGATAGATAAATAACCATTTCCAATCAAGTGACACAACCTCAACTATTACTGGCTTTGTTTTGGAGTCAATCGGCTTATAAGGATCTAAGCTGTGAGTGGTCTTCCAGGTCACTGTACCTAAAACTAGGATAATAATGCATGGGATAGACCACCATACTATTTCTAAAATAGTACTGTGTTTCCATTCTGGGGTATATACCCCATTATTTTTTTCACGATAGCGCCAGCCAAACCAGAATGCCATAAAAATAACCGGGATGACCACAAGCAGCATGAGCTTAATTGAAAATATAATCAGGCTTAATTCTTCTGCTGCAACTTGGCCTTTTGGCGCAATGGCTCCAGAATGACATCCATTTAATAAAAGGAATAGCATCGCAAGTAGAGCGATACCCCCATTTCTAATTATCTGGTGACCAGGGAATGTAGTCATAGCATTCGAAATTGCTTTCATTGCGGGCTCCCATAATTTATTTGATTGAGTAGATTTCATAAGACAATACCTTTTGATATAGCGCTGGCCTGAGGTCACAACCTATAATTTGCTTTTCAAGATATTTTATATGGATTTTTGTAGATAACATTGATCTACATCATGGAAAAGTAGATAGCATGGCAGATGCTACGTGTTGAGACGTCCTAAACAGGATTACATATCAGCAATAAGTTTTAATTGCTCTGGTTGCAATAGTTCAATACTTTTATGATCAATTGAGATGATTTTATTTTCTTTAAATCGAGAGAGAAGACGGCTAACTGTTTCAGCGCTGAGTTTTAAATAGTTACCAATATCCTGGCGAGACATGGGTAGAGCAAATTTTAATTGCATGTCTAATGGGTGTAATCGATTGGCTAAATCAATAAGAAAAGCGGCAAGGCGTTGCTCCGCTTTGATTGAGCCCAAATAAGAACCCATACTTAATTGTTGGCTCATTAAATGTAGAATATATTTCTGGAGCGAGGAGTTTAATTGCAGTAATTCAAGGAAATTATCGTAGGGTATTTCACAAATGATAGTTTCGGACAAAGCCGCTACTGAAAAAGGATAATGCCGCGAATAAATGGCTTCAAAACCAAGAATTTCGCTTGTAAAATAAAATCCTCTAATTAATTCATTACCATCCGCATCTACCTGATATGTTTTTAATTGCCCTTGTTGAATCGCGTATAAGTTTCGAAATGTATTCTGAGGAAGATAAAAAACCTCATTCTTTTTTAGATGGAAGTGTTGTTTTACGGCATGATTATTGTCATTCATCCAGTTCGATGATTTCTCTTGTGCATTGCAAAAAGGAGAAAACGTACAATGTTCACAAGTTGGCTGATTTTTATCGTGGTCTACCATAGTGGAATCTTAATAAATAACTTTAATGTCTGAATTGCTTATTGTAAATCGCAACAGATTTTTATTATACAATTTTTTTCCATGATGTAGATCAATGCGATATCTAAAAAAGCTTTAAACGTTTTGGCGACTTAAATTTTCAGGCGCTACAGCTTGAAGCGCTAGCTAGCAGCTTTTGATCAGAAAGCGCTTGCTCATCACATTTTTGTATAATAAATTTGAGGCGCCTTACTAGCGATCCTTTCAAGTTAAGTGATTGAGACTCTTGCATTATTTCAAAAATCTTATTTTGTAATTCATCAATGCTTTCAATTTCCCCATTTTTAATTTGTCGAACTATCTTTGCCACCGGGTGACAGTGATGTCTATTCCAATGAAAAAAAGCCACTCGTTTGAGGGCGGAGTCACTTTTAGTGTAATCATCCAATAATGCCCTAGCTTTTAATAATAAAGGGTCGACATTTTTTGCAGGATTAGCTTTAATGGAAGCATTCCAAAGAGATTCATAAGCTTTTAGACAATGGGTAGCAAGGTGCAATGAAGATAGGGCTCTGAAAAATGGTTCTTTGTCGTTGGGCATTAATTGGATGGTTTTAAGATCAAGGCTTGGATGTTTTTTAAGTAGAGTAAAGTATAAGGATATTTTTTGTTCCAATGTTTCGATAGTTACAATTACCCAATCAAACTCCTTTTGGGTATGTATTATTTTGGGTAGTTGTTCTTTCATCGCCTCATACACAGCAGTTTGCTCTTCTGGGCTAAGGTGGTAAAGCACGCAGCCAAAACCAGAAGCTGTATTGATAAGCTTTGGCAAGCTAGCTTTCATTGCCCCACATACAACAGTT
>JAOATK010000018.1 GCA_030158115.1 Legionella sp. | reverse complement strand
TTGATTCCTCAAGATCAAAACGCACGTGAGTTTTATTTTCTGGCGTCAAAATTTCTGTTTGAATCCTTCTGATTGCCGCTAAATAGATCCTCTCTTTCAATTGCTCCTCATTGCATAGGCGCTTTTGTGCTGGCGTTAAGCGCAGCAACATTTGAAGATACTCTTCAGAAACTGTCTTTGTCCAATTGACGAAAGTCGTCGATAAAGTCCCTTTCATCACTAAATGTATCAAATTTTGATTAAGAGCATCGTTGGTAAAAAATGAATGCTTTCCTATCCCTAAATAATGATCATGTTCTGCTTGTGCCTCCAAATCATCGAGAAACTCTTTCATCATTTGTAGAAAAAGAGTAAGCCCTTCAATCGGGTTTATTTTTCCATAGGATACCGCTGTTAAGATCTTCATGCATTTGGGCCGGCAGGCACCTTCTATTAATTCATCCAATTGATTCACGAATGGAGGGAGCTCCATGGTTGCATTAAGACTGTCCATAAAGTGAGTGTGACACACTAAGCTTTTACGCTTTCGTGAATAAGGTCTGTTTTGATAAATAGTTTCATCCAGTAAGGAAGGAGTAAAACTACTATGACATCCTACTGTTGCCGCAGTATCTGCATTTATATGGCGTCCTTTTCCATGCTGCAAACTGGTATGGCCATTTGTAGGATTAAGACCAGTTAAATAATAGGCAATTAACGTATAAAAAAATAAATCAACACGTCGATTAGCATGCTCAATAATATGACTTGATGCCATTGAAAGAACCGCTTCTTCACTTTGATAACTTGCTCCTAGCTCAGCATTTGACGAGGCTAATGTTTCTGCCGCACTAAAATTTTGGCGATATTCTGTTCTTAGACGTTTTCGGGAAGGAAACTGATGACGCTCCTCTGATTTTAATGCCTCAAAAAAAGATGACGATGATCTACCTAATATGGCTGTCCTTGGCATGATGGTATTCTCCTTGAAATTTCCTTCAGCATCTCTGTACTTTAAGCGTTTCTTTCCATAACCACTTTATTTACTTAAAAGGTTGACAACCAGTCGTCTAAAATAACTTAAGATAGTAATCGTTAATACCTCCGTTACTTGTATGGCTATTTTACTTACCCACTTTCCACGTCTCATTTTCCAGCCTATGGCTATCGTTGGCAGAAGTAATGCCAATATTATCCAGTGAGAATGCTTTATTCGAACTTCTTTTAAAGAGGATTGATACTCTTTTACTTTGTTTTTCTGGAGTGCTAATTGATAATCAATCCTATTGATTTGCGCAATAAGTCGTCTTCTGGAATTACTCATTATCCACACTCTTATTGTTGGAAAAATAAGCCCTGGTTTTCTCAAAGCTCATACTTCTTAAGTTATAAGACAGATACTTAACCAAACTTAACAAAATAATTACATTAAACGCAAATACAAAAAGAAGCGATATGAGAATATTATTAAAGGCTAATAAAATCCCATATCCAATGAGTATTGAGGTTAATATCCATAGGCTCATTAATATAACGAGCAGCAGGCACAAATTAATTAATAGCGGAAAAACACTTAGCCTGGCTAAGTTGGCTTCCAACTTAATCATTGAGCATAGTGTTTTTATAATAGTTAATTTAGTCGAAACAAGATGCTCAACCTGCTTTAAGGCCTCCATTATTTCCTCAAAAGGCTAGATAATAAAAAACCTATTCCACCGGCAATTAATACTGAAGCCAATGGATTTTCTTGTACTTTTTTTAGCAATTGATCAGAATACTCTTTGATATCTTCCTCTGCTTCAGTGATCTTATGTAGCCCTTCTTCACGCATTTCATTAGCCCATTTTTTACTTTCATTCAATAATTCACTAGCAGCTTCTTTTACGTGGGCTTTTTGATTAGCTTTTGTAGTATCCATTCTAATTCTCCTTCAATAATTATCTTCAAGGACCGTCTATAACTATAGTTAGTAGAAGCAATAAAGCAAACTCTTACTACACCAATATCAATAAATGAGTGCAGGATCCCCCATACGATAGGATAATAAATCAACCCCTAGAGTTGGACTTACGGATCTTGAAATAGGTTTTGTTGCCATATCTTCCGAAGGCTCACTAAAGCTGAACAAACGCTGTAGGGGTTGCACCAAAGAATAGGATCCAGCACGCCCTCTTATCTCCTCACTAACATCTGTTAAAAAAGCGCCGTGCCTTTGCGGCCGAACTTTGCCATGCAACTCATCAACAAGCCGGTCACTCAAATGAATAGCCTCCTCTTCCAAGCGAGCACATAGCTTCACTTTTGTTTTAGAACTATTTTGAAATAACCCTAAAACAATAAGCGATCCCTTTTCACAACTAATTTGCTTCTTGCTCCTTGGCGCCCATGTTTTTTGCATGACTACCTCAGGAAAATAAAATGATAATTGATGCCCTAATTTTTTTGTAATCCATTTTTGAATCCAATGGTCTGATGTTTGATGCTTTAGCGTGTAGTTAATCAAATATATTTTTCTAAAATAAGCGGCGATACTTGCATCATATTCAGGAGAGACAACTGCATTTTTAACAAGACGAATTTTATGAACTTCTGCTTTTAATCCTTGAACAATTTCCGCAACATAGCCACGTGCTTTGTCTACCGCATGAAGTAAGAGCTTATCTTTCGTTAACCCTTCATGTTGATAAATGGTCTCTTTAATAATGCAACGAAAAAAATCATCATTATTCACGCAACGGTCTAAAATTTCTTTTATTGATTGATTGGCTCTTTCAAAAATATGATCGCGATAATCCACCCAGCGCAGCTCAATTTCACTTTGCTCTGTGGTAAATAATAATTTGCTTTCTGCATCTTGCAAAACCCATGAATGAGTTTGGATTAATAAAAATTGAATTTCGGAAACAAGAACTGAGAGTTTTTCTTCAATTTTTTCAAATGACTTTGAGGCAAGCTCAGTCAGTGATGAGCTGATGCTCATCAACTCACTGGCATTAATCGCCCCTAGGCCCATTTTTATCACTGAAGTCACTAAGCTAAGGATGGTCAGTTTGTATTTAAGATCATCTTCTTGAATATTAGAAACGTATTGTTGCGCTTTACTTGCTTGATAAATTAAATGCGCTGCAATCACTTGCAATAGATGATCTTGCTCATCAATGGCATTAGTAAATGCTTGTAAAGGTATAGCCAAAGCAGATTGAATACTTAACATCAGTTTTTTTTCTTTCACCTCATCTAATAGTGGAGGTAACTGAGTCAAATCAGACTGCAAGCCCTCTTGCATTGCACTAATCTTTTGATAAAAAAGAGAGAAATATTGGCCATAATAAGAAGAATACACTTTTTTGATTTCCGCCCTATCTAGATATTTCTTTACTTCATCTAAAGAAGAACTTTTCAAAATATGCTCACCAAGAATGGCATATTTAATATGAATACTTTTGGGAGGGGGCAACTGAAGTCTTTGTTGTGGATTGGCTAAGATTTCTTTACATCGATAGTAATCATGGGTGGATAAATGACGTTTGATTAAGGGCAACTCAATTAATTCTTTAATTGTGTCCGGGTCAAAGTAGCTGAATAAACCTTCCGTAGTTAATTCGTAACTCATGTCTTTGTCTCCAATATTAACGCATTATTTTTTTATCACGAGCAGGTCCTAATTAATTCATGTCAGAAATTGGTTTTTTTTTTATCATGTCATGCAATGAGTCTCTCTGTAAACTGTATTTTTAATTATTTTGTATACAACCCGGTTAAATCTACCTCCTTAAAATAGTGAAAATTTACTGACGAAAACACTGGATTCAGGTTAAAATAGGAGGATATTATAATCCGTGTATAAATCATGCCCACATCAAAAAAAGCAAAACTCATTTCATGTATTGTTCCTGTGTACAATGAAGAAACCGTGATCGCTGAGTTTATTGCCGCTTTAAGTAAGACCTTAAAACATCTCTCTTATGCCTGCGAGATTCTAATAGTGGACGATGGGAGTCAAGATAATACCCCGGCAATTATTGAACAACTACGTACTAAATACCCTTTTCGTTACATTCGATTTAGCCGTAATTTTGGTAAAGAAAATGCGCTCAGTGCTGGTTTAGATTATGCGAAAGGCGATGCTGTTATTTTACTGGACAGTGATTTTCAACATCCACTTGAACTATTAAGTCAATTTATCGCTAAATGGGAAGAAGGTTATGATATGGTTTACGCTGTGCGTCAAAACCGCTCTGATGAATCCTGGTTAAAGCGTATTTGTACAAAAACATTTTACCAACTGACCTCAAGAATTAATCGCGTGCATATTCCCGCGAATGCCGGCGATTTTAGATTGTTGGATAGAAAAATAGTGAATGCCTTACAAAAGCTCCCTGAACGAAATCGTTTCATGAAAGGTTTATATAGTTGGGTTGGTTTTAAACAATTAGCAGTACCTTTTGAAGTCCAGCCTCGCAAATCAGGCACTTCTCAATGGGGTTTTTATTCCTTATTAGATTTGGCAATTACAGGAATTACTTCATTTACTGCTTTTCCTTTACGACTCATTGCCTTAGGTGGAATTAGTGTCGCGACTTTAGCTATTCTCTATGCGATTTGGATTATCCTTAGCACCTTAGTTTTTGGTATTAATACCCCAGGCTGGGCTACTATAGTAACAACCATTACCTTTTTTGGTGGCTTGCAGCTTTTTGCTTTAGGTGTAGCAGGGGAATACATCGGTCGTGTCTTTGATGAGGTAAAGCATAGACCTCATTACATTATTGATGAAGAATGGAGTTTTAATGACTACCCCGCTTAAATTAAGACACAGACTTTTTTACTTTGCGGGAATTGGCGGCTCTGCTGCTATAGTTCATCTCTCCATTGTATTTCTATTAGTACACTTCATTCATATTCCCGCACTGATTGCGAATATTTTTGCTTTCTTTACTGCTTTTAATGTAAGTTTTTTTGGTCATAAATATCTGACATTTTCTCAACTGCATGATGAAAAAAGCTTAAGCTTACCTCATTTTTTTCTAGTTGCCTCTTCCGCTGGAGCGATAAATGAAGGGCTTTATTTTCTAGTTTTGCAATATACACATTTCAACTATTTAATAGCGCTTGTATTAGTTATAGGATTTGTTTCTATCTATAGTTTTATTCTGTCACGATATTGGGCGTGTCGTTAGTTAACCTTGAAGTAAGTGAACATTATAATCTTTACAATCCTTCAAAAAATCATCGCTTAAAAAATATTCTAATTCCAAGGCGCGACTTGCTGCATGAACATCATCCTCAGTACATGATTCACCTGGATGGCACATCATTAAGGTTTGATCTACTGTAAGGTCTAACCAATTACGAAATAGGGCGCGATAATCTATTGAGGGATCAAAATCATATACCCCAGCAAAATAACTATTATGCCGTATATTCGATTGTATGAGCTGTCTATGAAACGTCCTACCACCTGTGAGAGCTAATATCTTCGTTTTAAAGAGATATTTAGGTACTGTGAGCATAGGCCAGGTTGAACGAATGTACGTATTAGTTTGCTTGAAGCGCTGTTGATAAATCTCAAGAATAGCCGCTCGGATACGTGGAAATTGATGCACATGTTGATGACCATCAATAAAATCAGGAAGAAAACCTATAACAGTAACAAATTCGTCCAGCTGTGCGCAGAACTCTTTAATAATGAAGGATGCTTTAATAAGACCAAGATGAGATTTAATTAGTAATTCTTTTAATGAAAAACAAGGATGAGTAGGATTTGATAAAAAAACACCGTCTGTTAAGTTAAAGTGCATACCTATCTGAACTTTATTCTTTAAAGCCAATAACTCTGGTGCATAAATCTTGAAATTCGGCTTATTTACCATACAGCTGACAGCGGATAAACGATTTATCTGAGCTAATTTTAAAATCCCTTGAGAGACCCCAGCATTTAATCCAAAATCATCCGCACATAAAATTATCGTTTTTGACATGTGGTCCCTCAGGTAGCCTTTAGGATTCTGGCTGTACTTTTCCCATAAAAAAACGTGTGCCTAAGATATTAATACATAAGCCACTAATGACTAATAATCCAGCCACTAATTTCCATAAATAAAATGGCTCACCTAAAATGATAACAGAGCTCATTATTGCTACCACAGGGACTAATAAAGTAAATGGTGCTACAACGCTTACAGGATAACGAACCATTAACCAGTTCCATGCCCCATACCCTACCCAAGTCGACGCAAAAACAATATAGGATAAAGAGCCAATACCTTTCCAAGTAATATGCTGGAAAGTGGCGATAAAATTAGCCGAACCCTCAATAAGTAACGACAAAATAAGCATGGGAATACAAGCAATAAAACTTCCCCAAACAATCAGTGTCATCATATTTTTATCGGTGCCTTTCATTTTTTTGATGATTAAATTTCCAGACCCCCAAGTTGCTGCTCCAGCAAGAATACACAAAAAACCCCATAAAGAGATGTCATTATCAAAATGCGTAGCAACTAAACCAATCCCTGCAAAAGAGACTAAAGCACCCATAATTTGTCCCAAATTGGGCTGTTCATTTAAAAAGATCACTGCAAAAAACATACTAAAAAAAACTTGGACTTGCAGCAACAAAGCAGCCATTCCAGCGGGCATCCCTACTTTCATCCCAATAAAAAGAAAGGAGAATTGCAAGGCGAACATGACTAACCCATATAGCGCAACTATTTTAAACGAGGCATCAGGTAACTTAACAAAAAATATAGCAGGAACGCTAGCCAGCAGAAAGCGCAAGGCGCAAAGCAGCAATGGAGAAATTTCTTGTAGTCCAAACGTGACAAAAAGAAAATTAAACCCCCATACCACAACAACCAAAAGCGCTAATAAAAGATGGGAAATAGGCATTATAGAGTATTCTCTGTAAAAAATTCATTTTAACCCAGAAACTGTAATAAAGCTACATATAAAGTTTAATTTTTATACATTAAAAAATAAATTAAATTTCGATTTTTAAGCTATTCACGATACACTAGTAAATAGTCCTATAAATCAACGATCAACGATGAAAGAAATTGTTCTTGCTACAAATAATCAAGGAAAAATCAAAGAATTAAATCAGCTCCTAGCCCCTATTCTATGCATTCCACAAAGTAGTCTAGGTATAGCAGAGGCGGTTGAAGACGGTTTAAGTTTTATAGAAAATGCCCTAATTAAAGCAAGGCACGCAAGCCTTCTCGCTAAAAAACCTGCTTTGGCAGATGACTCAGGTCTAGTTGTTCCTGCTCTCAATGGAGCACCAGGAATTTTTTCAGCACGTTATGCGGGAAGCAACACTACTGATCAAAATAACATGGCGTTATTATTAAAAAATATGTCGCAGTTACATTCAGAGCAACGTGAAGCCTATTTTTATTGTGCTATCGCCTTAGTACAACATGCAACAGATCCCACCCCACTGATTGCCACCGGAATGTTTAAAGGATTCATTCATACGCAGGCACTTGGTGAAGAAGGATTTGGTTATGATCCCATATTTTATATCCCAGAATATCAATGCACAGCAGCGCAGTTACCTGCTACCATTAAAAATACCATTAGTCATCGCGCAAAAGCTCTAAGCTGCCTGCGTGAGCTTATTCAGAATACTTAATGAACAATGAAATAGAAACGCTTTTTGCGCAAGCCTATAAGCTGCAGCAAGCAGGAGAATTGTCAAAAGCCATTGGCCTTTATGAACAAATCCTTCTTCAAGACAGGAGTCATCTAAATACATTAAATTTTTTAGGGTTGGCCTACGCCCAGTTGGGCAACATGCCCAGCGCTATACGCTATTTATCACAAGCACTTCAGTTAAATCCTGACGATGTAGCATTACTTAATAATCTTGCTAATGCCTATAAAAAATCACAGCAATGGGATAAAGCATGTGAATATTATCTTAAAGCCATTGCTTTAAAGCCGAATTATGCGCAAGCACATAATAATTTAGCAACTATTTATGCCCTGCAAAATAAATACACCCAAGCTTTGCAACATTATGCGGAAGCAGTTCATGCAGAGCCAGATTTCAGCGCAGCACATTTTAATTTAGGATTATTATTCCTCCAAAATAATCATTTGAAAGAAGCAAAAATTCAATTTAACAACGTGATTTCCTTAACACCTCATCATCGAGATGCCCATTTTTATTTAGGTATTTTATATTTAGAAGATAATGCCATCGATGAAGCAGAAATCGCATTTTTACGGGTTTTAGAACAAGATAGTGAACATATTCAAACCTTAACTAATTTAGGGGTCGTCGCTTTAAAAAGAGAACAAAATCAGCTGGCAGTGGATTATTTTAGTAAATCTCTAGCCTTAGATAATGAGGATATTGATGCACGCAATAATTTAGCAGCCACCTTTATGCATCATGACCGCTTTGAAAATGCACTGATGCATTATGATGTATTACTTCAAAAAGAACCGGACAATATTGAATATCTCTATAATTCCGGAGTGGCACAAATGGCATTAGGGCATCTTAATGAAGCCACTATTTTTTTTGACCATGTACTAACATTACAACCAAATCATGCAGCCTCTCTCAATAACTTAGCGGCTGTTTATCTCAAATTGGATCAACGAGAAACAGCAAAAGCCTATTTAAAAAAAGCACTAAAAATTAACCCTGATGACTCGGTAAGCAGTTACATGCTCTATGCATTAAGTGGTGATACCCAAGCCAAGACCACTCCTGAATATGCTCATAATTTATTTAATAACTACGCCCTATATTATGATCAACACATGCAAAACACGTTGCAATATTCAATTCCACACCATCTTGCACGCGTGATTCACAAGCTGGCCTTACCTAAAAATACTAACACCTTAGATTTAGGTTGTGGAACTGGTTTAACCGGCATCATTCTACGTGAGATTAGTGTCCATCTAACAGGTGTTGATATTGCTTCAAAAATGATAGTACAAGCTAAAGAAAAACAGATTTATGATGAGTTGATTGAGGCAGAGCTCCTTCAATTTTTAGAAAGAAACAATCATCATTACGACCTTATTGTTGCAGCAGATGTATTGCCCTACTTTGGTGAATTAAACGAAGTATTTGCCGCAGTAAAAACTCATTTAAGTTCAACAGGTTATTTTATTTTTACTACAGAGATTAGCGCCAAAGAAAATTGGACCCTGCAAACAAGTGCGCGTTTTAACCATCACCCAGACTACATTAAAAAATTAGCCGAAGAAAATCAACTCAGTTTGGTTAAACAAGAAAAAATCCCCGCACGAATCCAAAATCAATTGCCTTTAGAAGCCATGCTATATGTATTAAAAGCCGTTTAATTTATACATGAGGTCAATATATAGAAAAAAGCAGCTTGGTTCTCAGAACCAAGCTGCTCATCGCGAAGGTGCACGAAAGATAGACTATACTTCGCTTAAAAAGGCAGCTCAAGCTCCCTGTCAACTAACTGCATTTGCTCCCTAAACATCAGCTGAATTTGCTCCAAACTATGATTATCTTCTGCTTCAAAACGAGCGACTAAGCAAGGTGTCGTATTTGATGCACGCAATAACCCCCATCCTTTTGGAAATTCAACTCTCAAGCCATCAATACCTATTACTTGTGCTTCAAAAAATTGTGCGGATTGATTAAAACGCTCCATAAACACAAATTTTTCTTCATCAGCAATGTCAATTTTTAATTCAGGAGTATTGATACTATTTGGAATTAATTCAAATTGTTCGCTTACTGTCATATTAGATGCACTAATAATTTCTAATAAACGACAAGCACTATAGAGTGCGTCATCAAATCCATACCAACGATCTTTAAAGAATAGATGGCCACTCATTTCACCTGCTAAAACAGCGTTTTCTTCTTTCATAACGCGTTTCACAATAGAATGTCCTGTAGGGCACATTCTTGCAACACCGCCAGCTGCTTCAACGACCTTTTGCAAATGACTGGAGCACTTCACATCAAAAACTATCGTAGCCCCTGGACGTCGAGCTAGTACTTCGCGAACATAAAGCATCATTAAACGATCTGGCCAAATCATTTCACCTGTATTGGTTATTAAACCAAGTCGATCAGCATCGCCATCGAAGGCCAAGCCAATGTCTGCCTGATGGGCTGCCACAGCAATTTTTAAATCAGCTAAATTAGACTCTATTGTAGGATCAGGGTGATGATTAGGGAATCGACCATCTACATCGCAATACAAGGGAATTACTTCGCATCCTAAAGCTTCTAGAACTTTCGGTACCACAGGCCCTGCAATCCCATTACCACAATCTACAACCACTTTCAGTGGTCGTTTAATTTGCATATCGCTCATAATGCGTTTCT
Source organism: Legionella sp. (assembly GCA_030158115.1). Lineage (GTDB taxonomy): Bacteria > Pseudomonadota > Gammaproteobacteria > Legionellales > Legionellaceae > Legionella. The sequence continues at coordinate 266,369 of JAOATK010000018.1, read as the reverse complement.
GATAGGAAGGCATTATATCGAGATCAGTTGCTTTTCCTTGGCCTGCAATTCGTTTTTTCTCGACGACTAAATGATATAAAACATCAATGTCTTCTTGTACTAAACTCTTGCCTGCTAAAACCATTTTAATGCCGTTATAATCCGCTGGATTATGACTGCCTGTAACCATTAAGCCACAATCAATACCTTCAGTGGAAGTCGCATAGTACATAACAGGTGTCGCCACAGCGCCTAAATCAACGACATCAATGCCACTTTCCAATAAACCTTGTTTTAAAGCAGCTGCCAGACCTGGGCTTGTCAAACGTCCATCACGCGCTAAAAATATTTGTTGGCGATCTAACTGTTGTAAATAACAAGCTAAGGCCAACCCAATGCTGTAAAAAGAATGTTCGTCTAAATCTCGACCTATGATACCGCGAATGTCATATGCCCTAAAAACAGAACGAGGAATCTTCTTTTGCTCATAATTCATTAATGTCTCCCAGAACTACCAAAACCACCTTCACCACGAGAACTTTCTGTAAATTCCGTCACGACCTCAAAAGAAGCTTGCACTACAGGAATAAACACTAACTGAGCAATACGTTCACCAGGATTCACTGTAAAATGTTCAATCCCTCTGTTCCAACAAGAGATTTTTAATTCGCCTTGATAATCAGAGTCAATTAAGCCCACTAAATTACCTAAAACAATACCGTGTTTATGTCCTAAGCCTGAACGAGGCAAAATGACCGCGGCTAATTTAGGATCAGCGATATAAATAGAAAGACCCGTAGGTAATAATACTGTTTCTTGAGGTGCGATTTGAATGGGCTCATTAATACATACACGCAAATCCAACCCTGCTGAACCATCAGTTGCATAGGTAGGTAAGTGAATGCTATTGCCAATCCGTGCATCGAGAATTTTCAGTTGAATTGCTTGTGTCATCATGTTCCCTGATAAAACTAAAATTAGGCGCTATTTTGCAGAATTGTGGCCAGAATTGCAATAATTTGTCCTGCTAATCTTGTTTTGTGCATCAAAGGCAGTTCAAATTTTTGATTTTTGGTTAATAAAGTGACTTGATTCTCCTCACTTTCAAAACCTACTCCTTTGCCCACATAATTCGCTGCAATCATATCGAGCTTTTTTCGAGTCATTTTTTCTGTCGCATAAGCGATGACATCTGTGGTTTCTGCCGCAAACCCCATGACAAAGGATGCTTTAGCTTCCTTAACAACCTGGCTTACAATATCTATATTTTTAACCAATTGCAGTGTTAATTTGTCATGATCTGTTTTTTTCATTTTTTCTGAACAAGGTGTTTGAACAGAGTAATCAGCCACAGCCGCAGCACCTATAAAAATACTACCCAAGTCTACTTCTTGCATGACAGCATCTAGCATGGCTTTTGCTGACTCCACCGAAATTAATTTAATTCCTGCTGAAACAGACAAATCACAAGGCCCACTAATTAAAATAACATTCGCTCCCGCCATCGCTGCGGCTTCCGCTAAAGCATAACCCATTTTTCCAGAACTATAATTACTTAAATAACGAACAGGATCTAAGGGCTCACGGGTGGGTCCCGCAGTAATCACCACTTTTTTACCAACTAATAACTGATGAGCTTCTTGTAAACGCAACGCACTAATAATTTGCCAGGCCTCACTAACTCGTCCGAAACCCTCCTCACCACAGGCTTGAGAGCCCTTTTCCGGCCCTACAAAAATAACCCCCCGCTCTAACAATAACGCACAATTTGCCTTAGTAGCAGGATGTGCCCACATGCTGCGATTCATTGCAGGACAAACAATCAAAGGAACTTCAGATACTAAGTACAAAGTAGTGAGCAAATCATCAGCAATTCCTTGGGCCATTTTAGCCAAACAATTCGCCGAAGCAGGAGCAATTACGAAATAATCAGCCCATCTTGCCAGCTCAATATGCCCCATTGCCCGCTCAGCCTGTGTATCAAATAATTCTGTACGTACGTCATGACCAGATAAAGCTTGCATTAATAAGGGACTAATAAATTGTTGGGCAGAATCAGTCATCACTACTTTGACTTCAGCACCCAAGCGAGTTAACTCTCTAACTAAGTAAGCCGATTTATAAGCCGCAACGCCTCCACAAACACCTAGAAGAATTTTTTTATTAATAAAATCTTGCATGGTTAACCATTTTTGATAAGAATAGCCCCGATCAAAGCATAAACTTCGCCATAAAGGAATATAAAAGGAATACAAAATGACGGTTGTCCAATCAACACGGCGGTTAGATCTACGTGAAAAATTACTGACGGATGGCGTTCAAAGTCTGTCTGACACTGAATTACTTGCCATTTTCATTAGCTCAGGCAGCGGCAAAAAATCCTGTGTACAATTAGCCTTCGATCTCATCAAACACTTGGGAGATTTGCGTGCAATCCTTAACGCGGATCAACAAAGCTTCAAGCAAGTTCATGGTTTAGGAGATGTTCGCTACGTCCAACTACAAGCAATGAAAGAAATCTGTCGACGCAGTGATTTTATTCAATTACAAAAAGAAACTCAGATCACTAACAGTAAACAAACCTATGCTTTTTTAAAAAAGAGACTTCGAGACTATAAAAATGAAACGTTTGCGGCTCTGTTTCTGGATAACCAACATCGAATTATTGCTTATGAAGAGCTTTTTTCAGGAACAATTAATACCGCAACCATTCACCCCCGACCTATAGTAGAACGAGTCTTACAACTCAATGCAGCAGCAATAATTCTCGCACATAACCACCCTTCTGGTGTGTCTGATGCGAGTCACCAAGATATTGCAGTAACAGAGCGTATAAAAGATGCACTTGAGTTAGTAGATACTCGTTTACTAGATCACATTGTCATCGGCGATAATGAGGTCTACTCGATTATCGCTGAAAGTAAATGGGTTTGTAATTAACTCTAACATGAATAGCTCGATCTACTTTTTATTAAATATTTCTAGGTCTCTTTGACTCCGGCTCATCTGGTGTATCTGGGCTAGTTACTCTAAGAAGACCTAAAGCTAACAATCCACTTACAGCACTTGGCTGATGATGAAATATCTTAGAGCCAATTTTAAGTATTATGTCACTTCCCAGTACGCTTAAAACAGCTTCTGTTATTTCTGATGAAATTTCTGAATTTAATTCAAGTATTGTACCAGAACGCAATGCAGATGCAGCTATTCGTGCTATCTCTAATGGGGTTGCAGAGTTCAGCACTAACGTAACACCAGGTCTCAATGCAGCTAAAGCCGCTTTTACTGTTGCTGCTGGAGTTCCTGGGGCCAGCATAAACCTAACACCAGGGCGCAATGCAGACGCAGCTGCTTTTGCTGATCGAGTTGCCGGGGCCAGCATAAACACAACACCAGAGCGCAATACAGACGCAGCCGCTTTTACTGTTGCTAGTGGGGTTGTTGCGGCCGTCATAATCCAAACACTAGGGCGCAATACGGACGCAGCCGCTTTTGCTGTTGCTAGTGGAGTTGCTCCGGCTAGCATAAACACAACACCAGGGCTCAATGCAGCTGCAGCCGCTTGTGCTGTTGCGAATGGAGTTGCTGGGTCAAGCATAATCGCAGCACCAGAGCGCAATGCAGCTGCAGCCGCTTGTGCTGTTGCTAATGGGATTGCACAGGGAAGTCTAAACATAACATTAGCTCTCAATACGGAGGCAACCGCTTTTGCTGTTTCTATTTGTGCTCCAGTGGAAAGTATAAGCCTAACACCAGGTCTCAATGCAGAGGCAACCGCTTGTGCTGTTTCTAATCGAATTGTAGAAGGAAGCATTAGATAAACACCAGGATTCAACGCGGAGGCAATAGCTTTTGCTATTTCTAATGACGTTCCATAGGAAAGCACCAGATAAACACCAGGGCGCAATGCAGATGCAGCTCCTTGTGCCATCTCTAATGACATTGCAGAGGAAAGCACAATCCCAACACCAGGGCGCAATACAGATAGAGCTGCTTTTACTATTGCTAATGGCGTTGAAAAAGAAAGGAGAGCCGCAACGCCAGGGCTCACTGCAGAGGTTGTCGCTTGTGCTGTCTCTATTGAATAGGGACCGTTGAATGACAGATCGACAAGACGTCGCCGTCGCGGTACAGGCTTTGGCAGTTTTTGTAATGGGGTTCCAAACTCTACAAAAAAAGACCCCTGTGCCTTATAATCAGCAGCGAGTAAGCTTACTACTGAGTAGTCTAAGCGCTCTAACTTGGTAACTGACATTAAAAATCCTTAGCTCATCCAAGCATTCTTGATTTATGACCATATCAATCGTTTTAAGGTCATTGTCAAGTTTTTTTTTCTTAGCATGTTCTCAAAACACTCTAAGCTGCTATACCAGTTTCTAAAAAAAAGAAGGGTATATTTGCCTCTTTATACAAAATACAATACAACTTAAATTAAGCGCAGGTAAAGACAAAAGAAATAACTGGCGCGATCGCTTGCTGCCTTAATGCCAAAGCCAACAATCTATCAATGCCCAAAGCAACACCACTGCAGGAAGGTAATCCATGTTCTAAGGCAGCTAAAAGATATTGATCAGCTTCAACAGGGGCAAATCCTTTTTCTTCTCTTATTTTTTGATCTAAGGCAAAACGTTGCGCTTGAGCATTCATATCAGTTAGCTCATGAAAACCGTTGGCTAATTCAACCCCTTGATAATACACCTCAAAACGTTCTGCTACGCCTTGATTAATTTTTGATAAAGCAGCTTGGGATTCAGGGAAATTATAAACCGCGACCGGAACAGCTTTATTCCCCAAAAATGGCTCGACTACATGGCTCATTAATAAAAATAAATATTGATCTCTATCCTGCTCATTTTCGGGTAATACGTAAGCTAAATCATGCACTGACAAAACCTGGCGCAACTGCTCAAGTGATGCCGTAAAGGGATCTACATCACAGGCTTCTAAAAACGCTTGTTGATAGGTTTTCCTAATCATCGGTTTAGACTGGAGTATTACTTGCAAAAACAAGTCCATTTCATCCATTAATACATGATGATCGATGCCTAACTGATACCATTCCAATAAAGTAAATTCTGGATTATGCCAACGACCAAGCTCATCATCACGAAATACTCGCGCCAATTGAAAAATCGGACCACTTCCAGCAGCAAGCAAGCGCTTCATATGGTATTCAGGAGAGGTTTGTAAACAATAACTGGTATCGCGAAATAACGCTTTAATATTACTTAAATACACATCGGTTGTACCATAACGAGCCATGATTGGAGTTTCTACCTCCAAGTACTCTCGTTGAGTAAAAAAATGTCGTATTTCGGTAATTAATCGCGCTCGCTCGCGTAATAATTCGATAGATGCTGAAGGTTGCCACATATTAGTAAAAAATTCCTAACTCTAATCGAGCCGCTTCAGTCATGCGGTCTTGCGTCCATGGTGGTTCCCAGACCAACTCCACCGTGCAATCTCGCACCCCTTCGACTTGATTGACTGCCTGCTCTACTGTACCCGGAAAAGTTTGCGCTACGGGGCAACCTGGCGTAGTTAAAGTCATTTGCACATCAACGTGTAAATCCTCATCAATTGCCACATCATAAATCAGACCTAAATCATAAATATTCACTGGAATTTCAGGATCATAAACCCCCTTCAGCGCAATAATGATGGCCTCTTTTAATGCTTCCGAATCTGTTTTTTTCTTCATGCCAAACATAAAAAGTCCCGCTATTCAGTTTTTACAACGTTCTTGTCTTTATTTAAAGCCGCTTCCAAAGTATGCCAGGCAAGCGTGGCACACTTAACACGCGCAGGATAAGCTTTAACACCACACAATACCGTTAACTTATCCATATGAAGTAACTGCCCTTCTTCATTTTGAGTTAACATATGGTGAAAACGATGAAATAATTCATGCGCTTCATCAAGTGTTTTACCTTGAATAGAGTCCGTCATTAAGGAAGCAGAGGCTTGAGATATCGCACATCCACACCCTAAAAAACTCACCTCATTAATGAGGTTATCTTTTATTTGCACATAAACAGTTAATTTATCGCCGCATAAAGGGTTAAACCCATTAGCTTGAGTAGTCGCATCCTCCATCGCGTAATGGTGACGAGGGTTACGATTGTGATCAATAATAATTTCCTGATACAGCTCACGCAGTTCAGCACTCATGCAAATACCTCTTTCACTCGCTTTAATGCACTTATACAACAGTCAATTTCTTCTTTAGTATTATAAAAAGACAAAGAAAGACGTGACGTTGCAGCCACTCCATAAAAATCCATAAGGGGCATAGCACAGTGATGGCCACTACGTAAGGCAATGCCTTGACTGTCCATAATCGTCCCAATGTCATGGGCATGAATCGTGTCATGCACGAAAGAAACCACCGGGACTTTCTGTTTTGCTGTGCCAATGATCTTAAATCCACCCAGAGACTGAACCCCTGCCGTCGCATAAGCTAATAATTCAGCTTCATAATCAATAATGGCTTTTAAATTTAAAGATTTTAAATAATCAATCGCAGCACCTAATCCAATCGCTCCGGCAATATTAGGAGTTCCTGCTTCAAATTTTTGCGGTAATGGCGCATATTCCGTCGCATCAAAGGTGACATAAGTAATCATTTCACCCCCGCCCTGATAAGGCGCCATATCATTTAAAAGTGATTCTCTACCCCACAGAACACCAATGCCTGTTGGTCCATACATTTTATGTCCTGAAAAGGCATAAAAATCACAATCTAAATCTTGAACATCTATCGGAAGATGTGCAGTGGCCTGGGCACCATCCAATAAAACAGGTGTTCCATTGGCATGAGCGATTTCAATCATTTTTTTAACGGGATTAATCGTACCTAAGGCATTAGAAACATAATTAAGTGAAACAAACTTCGTTTTTTCATTTAATTTTTTAGCAAATTCTTCCAGAATCACTTCACCATCTTGTGAAATAGGAGCTACTTGTAATTTAGCACCGGTTTTTTGACATAGCATTTGCCAAGGAACAATATTGGAATGATGTTCCATATGGGTAATCAAAATCTCATCACCCGGCAAAAGACGAGGTGCCACAAAACTTTGGGCCACTAGATTAATAGCTTCTGTCGTTCCACGAACAAAGATACATTCACAAACAGAGTTTGCATTAATAAATTGTTTTACTTTAAAACGAGCGCCTTCATAGAGATCCGTTGCTCTGACACTTAAAGTGTGTACGCCACGATGCACGTTGGAATTATCGTGCTCATAATAACGGTTAATAGCATCTATCACTGCTTTAGGTTTTTGCGTTGTCGCTGCATTATCAAAGTAAACCAAATCATAATCATTTACTTTTTGATGGAGTATAGGAAAATCATTACGAATCGCATTAATATCCAACGTATGCATTTGGCTTACCCCAATTGTTGTGTTAATAATTGGCTCATAAAATCAGCTAATTGTGGATGAGAAATAAGCCGTAAATTATCGCTAGCAAAAGCATGAATTAAATAGTGCGACGCCTCCACAGGACCAATTCCACGTGTTGCCAGATAAAATAAAGCCTCTTCATCTAGCTGCCCCACGGTGGCCCCATGAGAGCACAAGACATCATCAGCAAAAATTTCTAATTGGGGCTTGGTATCTATTTCCGCATTCGCTGAAAGCAATAAGTTTTTATTTTGTTGCTTGGCATTGGTATGTTGGGCATCTTGAGCCACAATGACTTTACCATTAAACACGGCCCGTGAATGACCTGTTAAAATACCTTTATAATCTTGGTCACTGCTGCAATTAGGAACTAAATGATGCACTGTAGTATGGTGATCTACATGTTGGCCTTCAGTGGGTGCATAAATCCCATTCATGACGCAATGTGCATTTTCTTCTTGTAAATACACGCTCATATCTGATCGCACGCATTGGCCACCTAAACTCAGAGAATGATTCGTAAACTCACTATGTTCGGCTTGTTTTATCGATAAATGGCCTAGATGAAAAGCCGCTTTACTCTCTCGTTGCAGCGTGTAATGAGTTAAATTAGCCTTGGCTCCGACGAAAATTTCACTGACTGTATTAGTCAGATAAGTTAGATTGTCAGAACCTTGATAATCCTGAACCACAACAGCCTGACTACCGGCTTCAGCAATAATAAGATGGCGAATATGAACGGCTTGATTCAACTGATCTTGTCGGTGAATTAAAGCAATAGGTTTTTCAATGGATACTCCCTCAGGAATATAAATGAACACCCCACAATGAATCATTGCAGTATTTAAAAAATGAAAAATATGTTCTTGCTTTAAAATAGTTCCCAAATAAGGTTTGAGTAGCTCGAGATGGCTAATTAAGGCCTCCGCCAAAGAAAGAACTAGCACACCTTTTGGTAAAGCCAATAAATCCACACCAGAAATTAGACCATTTTGGATAAACACGGAATAGTTCACTGGCAAATCTGAACGCTCAGGTACCGAAGTGGTAAGGTCTTTATTGTAGGCTATAAAAGGTTGCTTTAACAAAGCATCTACTTTGGTGTATTTCCATTCTTCATCATGGCGATCAGGAAAACTACTAGAGGCCAGATCAGCTAATGCTTTAGATTGCAATTGAGCAAGCCAGGGTATTGTGGATAAGCTGGCAGCGGCCTGTTGCTGATAAAAATCTAACATATCATTCATCACTGCACCATTTCCTCAAGCCAGCTATATCCTTTTTTCTCTAACTCAAGTGCTAAGGTTTTGTCACCAGACATAATAATACGACCATTGACTAAAACGTGGATAAAATCAGGCTCAATGTAATCAAGCAGGCGTTGATAATGCGTAACTAAAACAATAGAACGCTCCGGTGAACGCATGGCATTCACTCCTTCAGAAATAATACGTAACGCATCAATATCTAAACCAGAATCCGTTTCATCTAAAATGGCTAATTTAGGTTCTAGGGCGGCCATTTGTAAAATTTCATTACGTTTTTTCTCACCGCCAGAAAAACCTTCATTAATACCGCGGTATAAAAAACTTTCATCCATATCTAATAATTTGCATTTTTCACGAATAAACGTTAAAAACTCAATGGCATCTAGCGTATTTTTCCCCTGGCCTTTACGCACTGCATTGACTGCTGCCTTGAGAAAATTAATATTTGTTACGCCAGGAATTTCTAATGGATATTGAAAAGATAGAAAAATACCGGCACGAGCACGCTCTTCTGGTGACAGTGGCGCCAAATCATTGCCAAAATACGTCATCTCACCGGAGGTTACGTGATAAGAAGGATGACCAGCTAATACCTTAGATAAGGTGCTCTTACCGGAACCATTAGGTCCCATAATGGCATGAACCTCACCCGCATTAACCTTAAGATTAATGCCCTTTAAAATAGACTGATCATTCACTTCAACATTTAATTCATTGATATGTAACATATTAACCTACCGCCCCTTCTAAACTTAGACCTAGTAATTTAGTAGCCTCTACCGCAAATTCCATAGGTAATTCTTTCAAAACCTGCTTACAAAAACCATTTACAATCATCGAAACCGCATCTTCCGTATCAATACCGCGTTGCTGGCAATAAAATAACTGCTCTTCGCTAATTTTAGATGTAGTTGCTTCATGCTCCACTTGTGCAGTGGGATTTTTAACTTCAATATATGGAAAGGTATGTGCAGAACATTTAGATCCCATCAGCATCGAATCACATTGCGTGTAATTACGAGCATTCGTTGCTGTAGGAGCGATACGTACTAACCCACGATAAGCATTATGAGCACGTCCTGCACTAATTCCTTTTGCAATAATCGTGGATCGTGTATTTTTACCGATATGAATCATCTTCGTACCTGTATCGGCCTGCTGATAATTATTAGTTAAAGCAACTGAATAAAATTCGCCTACTGACTCATCCCCTTGTAAAATCACACTAGGATACTTCCAGGTAATGGCAGAACCTGTTTCGATTTGTGTCCAAGAAATTTTAGACCGCTTGCCACGACATGCACCACGTTTCGTCACAAAATTATAAATACCGCCTTTACCCTCTTTATCACCAGGGTACCAATTTTGAACGGTGGAATATTTGATTTGTGCACCATCAAGGGCCACTAATTCAACCACAGCAGCATGCAATTGATTTTCATCTCGCATGGGCGCAGTACAGCCCTCCAGATAAGAAACATAACTGTCTACATCAGCAACGATTAATGTGCGCTCAAACTGACCGGTAGAGGCTGCATTAATACGGAAATAAGTAGATAACTCCATTGGGCAACGAACACCCTTAGGAATATAAACAAAGGAACCATCGCTAAATACCGCAGAATTTAATGCGGCATAAAAATTATCGCGATAAGAGACTACGGATCCTAAATACTTCATTAATAGATCAGGATGCTTATGCACCGCTTCTGAGAAGGGGCAAAAAATAACGCCTTTCTCAGCTAATTTTGCTTTAAACGTGGTCGCGACCGAAACGCTATCAAATACAGCATCGACGGCTACGCCAGCTAACATTTCTTGCTCTCTGAGAGGAATGCCTAATTTCTCATAGGTTCTGAGTAATTCAGGATCAACTTCATCCAGACTTTTTGGAGCATCTTTTTTATTTTTAGGTGCAGAATAATAAGAAATTGCATTGTAATCCACTGGAGGATAATGCACGCTAGACCATTCAGGATGGGGCATGGTTAACCAATGTCTGTAGGCTTTCAGACGCCATTCGAGTAGAAATTCTGGCTCACCTTTTATCGCGGATAAACGACGAATCACGTCTTCATTTAATCCTGGTTCGAAAGTTTCTACCTCAATGTCGGTTATAAAACCATGTTCATATTCTCTATCGAGCAGAGAATTAATGTGCTCGTTGCTTTTAGCCACGATTGACTCCACTTGCTAATTGTCGGACACGGTTCACATCATGTGCCTGCAGAGATGGTTTTGCCAAAGTATCCAAACTGACACTATCCAATGCGGTTTCTATCGCTTGGCTAATTAATCGCCAATTGCCTTGAATAGTACATACTCTCTGTAGCGAACAGTCATTAGGCTGCAGACTGCATTCAGTGAAACCACGATGCTCTTCCAACGCAAAAATAATTTGTGATACAGAAATCTCAGTAGCAGAACGCTGCAACCGATACCCCCCCGTCACTCCACGTACTGAAGTAAGTAAACCAGCACTGGTTAAACGTTTTAAAATTTTACTTACCGTAGGGACAGCCAGATGCGTATGCAGTGCAATATCACGGGCATTACAAAGCTCTTGCGCGTGCTTGGCGAGATACACCATCACCACTGTTCCATAATCGGCCAATTTGCTGATGCGCAGCATAACACTCCCAAACCGAATAATCTAGTACTAAATAAGTCTTAATTAAAGACGAAAATGTCGTTATTATTTTGGTATATCTACTTATAAATATAGCACTAAAATAGTTCTATATTTAGCAAGGGCGAATGATAGCTTATTGTGGGGGGATGATGCAAATAAAATTTTGGTGTATAGCGGCTGGGGATTGCGTCAATTTTATGTCAAATGAATTTTGCTATTCATAGGGCACGTTGTATGAAATTTAAAAGAATTCTTGAAATCAAAAAATTCAAAATACTGGCGAAATAGACAAGAAGTGATATTGCATTCCTTATTTTTTGAAATAATCCTCTTACTTGAACTCAGAGTACTATATAACGTATTATCATCTTTCTAATTTTAAAATGTGCTAGTACGACATTAAATCTAATACGAAATTTATTTAGGAGCACACCTATGGCAGCTGAGAAATACTCCACCTCACTTGTCACCAATAACATTGTCGATGCGGGTATTCCCTTAGCACCGCCTGGTTACTATCGCTCCAAATTATTTGCAGTCCCCTATTCTACTAATGCGCTCATTGCAGCAGCAGGTCCTCTATTATCTTTATTAGAGCGACTCTGTCTTAGTCCTTCATTACCACCCATTGACAATTTACGGGCTAATATAGAACATGAATTATTTGCGTTTCATAGTAAGCTTCGTGCCTCAAAATATCCTGATAATCTAATTCAGGTCGCCTACTACTTAATGGCCGCCACTTTGGATGAAATGCTGGGTAAGAATTACTTGAGAATCTATCAAGTCAACGCAGAATTTAAATCATTTACTCCATTAACCCAAGATAACTCTCAACCCCAAGAACGTTTTTTTGAAATTCTTAATTACATTAAAGAAAGACCTAATCAGTATTTAGATCTAATAGAATTAGGTTATTTTTTTCTTACCATTGGTTTTGAAGGATATTACCACCTCAAAGCAGAAGGTCGTCAGGCATTAGATAACCATATTGAAGACCTGTATCAAATCATACAAAAATATCGATACAATCAACCCTGCCGTTTATTTAATGAAAATCCTTTACCTAAAACAGTGAAGCGAAATTATAAAAGCACTATTTATGCTGCACTTATTGCTATCACTGTAATCACAGCGGCTTTCTTTACTAGCCATATTATTCTGGAAAATAAAGCCAAAAACGTTTTATTTGAACATTCCCAACTTGCCCTACTGGATAACTAATGGATAACTCTCTAGACGCATTATGTGATGTGATAAAAAAAATACTTGCCAAATTAAGACCGCAAAGTAATCAATTATCCTTTATTATCATTACTGGAAAAAACGCACAGGGAAAATCAGCGCTCCTGAAACAAAGTTACTTGGAAGAGGTTCTTGTTGTTAGTGAACAACATGCCAAAGTTTATTTTAATCAGCACGGCATTGTCCTTGAACTAGGTGAAAATTGGTTTACACAAAGCAAATCCTTATTACAAAATACGCTCAAACAATTAAATCGATGCAACGCTTACCTTAAAATTACAGGTATTGTCTTATGTGTTGATGTCAATGATCTACTGATTACTGACCGACAACAGTTTGCAGATCAAAGAAAAGCACATTTACAACTATTAGACCGTTGGGGAGTTAATCTAGGTTATCCAGTTGAGTTAGCATTAATGTTTACCAAAATGGATACCTTAGCGGGGTTCACTGAATTTTATCAAACAGAACACGTCAACGACTTATCACAACCATTAGGCTTTTCTCTGGATTGTTTAAACGACATAAACAAAAAAATCACCGCTTTTACAACACAATTTAATCAACTGATAGAAACAATTGGACAACAGGTCATCAATAAAATGCATCCTGCACGTTCAACAATGCGGCGCAGCTTGATTCGAGAATTCCCGATTCAAGTGGCGGGCTTACGCGCACCTATCCACTCACTACTTCAGGGAATTTCCCCTAAATTTTTTCTTTTAAACTCCATTTATTTTTCCAGCGCAGAACAAAATGGCGCCACGATTGACCGATTAAATAATAAAATTCAGCATGAGTATGCACTAGCTGTTCAGGACACTTTTCCTCAAGCCACTAATTTTAGGGCCTTTTTTGTAGAGGGCGCATTAAAAAATATCCAAGATCAATGTAGTCAAATACCTCAAGCTAGAAAATTTTCCCCAAAAACCTTGATGGCACTTACCGCAGGAATTGCAGGAATCAGTTTATGTATTGTGAGTTATCATCACTACAATACGGTGCGGTTATTAGATGATGCAACTAAAGAGTTGTTAGCCTATGACACTTTAAATAGCCAAAAAAACCAAGAAAAACAAGCGCTGTATCATTTATCTACTGCCGCCAAAACAATCGCGCATATTGGCAGTAATTCTTTATCTTTACCTACAATGCAGCACTTAAAATCTAGTTTGAATAAAAATACAGCCCATAAACTCCAGGATGAATTTTTACCCTCATTAATTGCGGAATTAGAAGAATCGATTAATAATCCTAACCAGCCCCCTATTGTTCGTTATCATGCATTAAAAGTGTATTTGATGTTGGGACAACCAGAACATTTCTCTGCACGAGAAGTGCAAGAATGGTTTCTTTCTCACTGGAGCAGTGTCCCAGAGGTCGCTTTCAAAAAGCAAGTGGCTTTGCTCAAGCAAGTATTGAATAACCCCCCTAAAGGCGTAGTGATTAAACCTCAGGTGATTAGTGATTCAAGAAATTATTTGAATGCATTGCCTACCAGTTATCTTTATTATTCGATTGCAAAGGAATCATTCCCTAAAACCAAACAAAAAATGGCTATAGAAGGATTTGCCTTAGCAACGGATGAATTACCCGTTTATTTCACTAAATCAGGCTTTAACGAAATCATTGAAAAAATTCCTGAAATGAGCGCTCAACTTCAAAAAGAAAATTGGGTACTCGCAAGTCAGAATTTAACCGACCTAGATAATATGTTGACTAAAGCTTACTGCTTTGATTATGTGACTTGGTGGCAAAATTTCATGCGAAAATCACAACCTGCTCACTACCAAGATTATCAAGAAGGCCGCCTGGTTGTTAAAAATATAGAACAATCACATGCTATTAATAATCTGGTTCATTTAATTCAACAAGAAACCACTGGTGATTTAACCGATAACTCCTCTTTATTTAATCAGTCTATTGCGAATCAATTTACTGACTTGAGTTTAATGAGCCAATCCAGCATTAAAGAATTAGGCTTTAAAATCAATGAATTAGAACGATTTATTTCCACCCTATCCATGATCAATGATGCTGGTAAAACAGCTTTTAATATTACAAAATCACGTTTTATTAGTGACACTGCTTCAGATCCTGTCAGTTTACTCTACAGTCAAGCAAGACAATTACCTGAACCTCTAAGTACTTGGGCAAAACAATTAGCAAGCGAGACCTGGGGACTGCTTATCAAAGACAGTCGTCAATTCATCAATCAGCAATGGGAACAGACTGTTTATCAAGAATTCCAAAATAAAATTGCCAAACGTTACCCATTAGATTCTGCCCAGAAAGAAGAAATAAGCATTGCCGATTTTAACCATTTTTTCTCCACCAATGGTGCCTTAAATAGCTTTACTGAAAACTATGTGAAACCTTTTCTTGATGTGTCTAATGCCGAGTGGAAGCCCAAGGCTGTAAATGATTCTATTGTCCCTATTACAACAGAAACTTTAGATTCGTTGATGCGCGCTAATATTATTACGAATATGTTTTTCTCTGAGCATAGTGATGAAAGTAAAATTAACTTTAGTTTACAAAAAATTAATCTTGACCCCATGGTGTCTATGCTTACCTTGGAAATAGGTAATAACAAACTGACAGATAATCAAGGCAGCGAATCCTTCATTCGTTTTGTTTGGCCTCAAATGAATGCAAAATTAGCATTAGATTCGATTGAGGGACATCATTATGAGTTAGCAGAACAAGGCGCTTGGGCTCTATTTAAATTACTGGAAAAGGTGAATGTGTTAGTCGACGAACAAGACAGTTCCAGTTTACAAATTCTCTTTGAGGTGAACAGTAATTCAGGCCGTTATTTGTTAAAAACAAATAATCAAGTCAATCCATTTACCCCAGGTATTCTCAATGGATTTACTTTGGAAAAAGCAATTATTTAGACGAATCAAAAGTAGCCTGGATGGAGCGCAAAGCGCGTAATCCGGGGACTCCTCAAAGCGGCTCAGACTCTGTTAAAAGCTACTATGCTTTAAGCATAGGCTTCCCCGGATTGCGCTTTGCTTCATCCAGGCTTTTAATTCAGCCTCTATTTAAAAAGCAAACTTAAGGTATAATCAGCACTCCTATATTCAGAAAGGGGTTATCTATGCGTCTACTTATTTCCTGTGTTCTTATTGGCTTATTAAGCTTTGGGCTCTTAATTAATGAAGCCTCAGCCAAACGTTTTGGAGGAGGACGAAGTTTTGGGGTTCAGCGCTCATACAACAGCATGTTTTCAGCTAACAAAGCACAAAATTCTGCGTTTCTAGGACAACGTACTAAAAATCCTAATCGATGGGGTGGATTATTAGGTGGTTTATTAATCGGTAGCTTGTTAACTAGTTTGTTTATGGGACATGGTCTAGCAAATGGGTTAATGACTTGGTTAATTATGGCTGCGGTGATATTTTTTGCCATTAGTTTTTTCCGCAAAAAAATGCAGCCAGGAATGCAAGCAAACCAAGCTTATACACCCCCCCAAAATCCTTTTAATAATTTTACACAAGCGTTCACTAATAATAATCCCATTGGTGGCAGCAGTAATTTTAGAGAATACCCTGCAAATTTCTCCCCAGACACCTTTCTACGTGAAGCTAAAGTAACATTTAATCGCTTACAGGCAGCTTATGATCAAAAAAATCTACCGGATTTACAAGAATTCACAGCGCCTGAAGTGTTTGCAGAAATTAAAATGCAATTAGAAGAACAAGGTTCTGAACCCAATAAAACAGAAGTAACTAACTTGCATGCGGAGTTGCTTGATGTATCACGCCAAACTAACTCCTTAATAGCTAGCGTACGCTTTACAGGATCGATTAAAGAAAATAATGATCCAACAACTTCTTTAAATGAAATTTGGCATTTCCGTCAATTTGATTTTAATAAGGCGTGGGTCATTGGGGGAATTCAGCAACAGGATACCTTAAATTAAAGATATTATCGCTTCTTTCCACAAGGAGAGAAGCGATAAGCTTAATAACGACTAAGCGACACTTGAGTGAGCCCTAAATATACTGTACATCAATAATTTCGTAATCTACCAATCCACCTGGGGTGTTAACAGTCACCGTATCATCTAATTCCTTAGCAATTAGCGCTCTGCCAATGGGTGAGCTGTAAGAAATTTTATGCAGTTTAATATCGGCTTCGTCTTCGCCCACTATTTGGTAAGTAATTTCAGCATCAGTAGCTACATGACACACGGTAACCGTTGCACCAAAGACCACTTTGCCATTGTTCGGGAGTTTGCTGATATCAATAATTTGCGCATTAGACAACTTCGCTTCAAGTTCTTGAATTCGTCCCTCATTAAAGCCATGTTGCTCACGAGCAGCATGGTATTCGGCATTTTCTTTCAAGTCACCATGAGCACGAGCTGTAGCGATGGACTCAACAATACGTGGTCTATCCACGAATTTTAAACGTTGCAACTCTTCTTTTAGTGCTTCTGCACCTTGTACTGTCATAGGATGTTTGCTCATAATTCCACCTCTAAATGTAATTCCTTGGTCAATGTAAATCCTGTAATCGCGTTACAGTGTCTCTGTCTTCATACTTCATAGCCAAACAAGCCGCTTCAGCACCTGATAAAGTGGTAGTATAGCTAACCTTATGCTGTAATGCATTGCGCCTTATCGCAAAAGAATCAGCAATCGCTGCTTTGCCTTCCGTAGTATTCACAATAAAATCAATCTCATTATTTTTAATATGATCTACAATATGAGGCCGCCCCTCCGTAACCTTAAATACACGTCGACAATCAACACCCGCTGCCTGCAATGCCAAAGCAGTTCCTCGCGTGGCAATAATTTCAAAACCCAACTCAATTAATCGCTTAGAAATTTCACCAACCCGGGTCTTATCCGCATCACGAACAGACACGAATGCTTTACGTCGTTTGACTATATTAGATCCTGCACCTAATTGGGCCTTAGCATAAGCTTGTCCGAAGCGACGCGCAATACCCATTACCTCTCCGGTTGATTTCATTTCTGGACCCAAAATAGAATCAACTCCAGCAAACTTAATGAACGGAAAAACAGGTAATTTTATCGAATAAAATGAGGGCATATGATGATTTTGACTTAGGCCCTGCTCTTTTAGACTAATCCCTATCTTACATAAAGCTGCAATTTTAGCCAGTGGTAAACCCGTTGCTTTTGAAACAAAAGGCACTGTTCTTGAGGCTCGTGGGTTTACCTCAAGCACATAAATATCATCTGCTTGAATAGCAAACTGAGCATTTATCAACCCAACAACACCTAATTTTAAAGCCATCTGACGCATTTGTTGTATTAAATCTTGCTGTACTACAACACTTAAGCTAAAGGGAGGTAAAGTACAGGCCGAATCCCCAGAGTGAATCCCTGCTTGCTCAATATGCTCCATCACCCCACCAATTAATACGTCTTTGCCATCGCAAATGGCATCAATATCGACTTCAATCGCATCATTAAGAAATCTATCCAATAAAACGGGTGAATCATTAGAAACAGCGACCGCATGAGATAAATAATGACGTAAATCCTCTTCTTGATAAACAATTTCCATGGCGCGCCCACCAAGAACATAAGAGGGTCTGACCACTAAGGGATAACCGATTTGATTGGCTAGAGCAATAGCTTCTGCCTCGCTGCGTACGGTGCCATTATCCGGTTGATGCAAGCCTAATTCAGTGACCAATTTTTGAAAACGCTCTCGATCCTCTGCCATATCGATAGCATCAGGAGAGGTTCCAATAATTTTCACCCCATTGGCTTCTAAAGCCCGTGCTAATTTTAAAGGAGTTTGTCCACCATAATGAACAATGACCCCATCAGGCTGCTCTACATCAACAATTGCTAATACATCCTCAAGAGTGACTGGTTCAAAATATAAGCGATCAGAAGTATCAAAATCAGTAGACACTGTTTCAGGGTTGCAATTGACCATAATTGTTTGACAGCCGGCTTCTCGAAGCGCCATAGCCGCATGCACACAACAATAATCAAACTCAATTCCTTGACCAATGCGATTAGGCCCACCTCCAAGAATCATCATTTTTTTCTTGTGTTTTTCTGGACGCGCTTCGCAACTGCTCGCATAAGTAGAATACAAATAGGCTGTATCACTAGGAAACTCCCCTGCGCAGGAGTCAATTCGTTTATAAACCGGCAAAATACCTAGTTCTTTACGTCGCACACGCACTTCATCTTCAGAACACGACAGGATTGTTGCCAAATACGCATCAGCAAAACCTCGACGTTTCAATAAACGCAGAGTTGCTTTATCTACATGAGCAATTGATTGACCATTTATAGACCGTTCAAGTGCAACTAACTCCTCTATTTGCGCTAAAAACCAGGGGTCAACGCGACTTTCCAAATGAATTTCTTCCAACGACATATTATGCCGAAACGCATCAGCAATATACCACAGTCTATCTGGTGTAGGTTTTCTTAAATGACCTCTTAATTGTGCTAAATCGCCATTAGAAAACAAAGAAGTTAGACCACAGCGACCTATTTCTAAACCACGAATTGCTTTTTGTAAGGACTCTTGGAAATTAGACCCTATGGCCATCACTTCGCCCACCGATTTCATTTGCGTCGTCAACGTATCTGAAGTTTGGGGAAATTTATCAAAGTTAAAACGCGGTATTTTCGTAACCACGTAATCGATACTAGGCTCAAAGGAAGCCGGAGTTTGACCCCCTGTGATTTCATTTTTCAACTCATCCAAGGTATATCCAACAGCCAGCTTTGCTGCAATTTTTGCAATTGGAAACCCAGTGGCTTTAGAGGCTAAAGCCGAACTTCGAGAAACTCTGGGATTCATCTCAACAACCAGCATACGCCCATCTTCTGGGTTAACCGCAAATTGAACGTTTGAGCCGCCTGTCTCTACACCAACGGCTCGCAAGACTTTAATGGCCGCATCACGCATGCGTTGGTATTCTTTGTCAGTCAATGTCTGTGCAGGAGCAACCGTAATCGAATCCCCGGTATGAACCCCCATAGGATCAAGATTTTCAATGGTACAGACAATAATACAATTGTCATTTTTATCACGCACCACTTCCATTTCATATTCTTTCCAACCTAGCACTGATTCATCAATAAGTAATTCATGCGTAGGGGAAAGCTCCAAGCCACGGGTACAAATTTCTTCAAATTCCTCGCGATTGTACGCGATGCCCCCTCCACTTCCTCCCATCGTAAAGGATGGACGAATGATGGCTGGATAACCTAATTGAGCCTGAACTTGAAATGCCTCTTCCATACTGTGAGCAATCGCAGATCGCGGCATTTCCAAACCAATTTTAATCATTAATTGTCGAAATTTTTCTCGATCTTCGGCTCTATCAATTGCCTCACGAGTAGCCCCTATCATCTCAACAGAATATTTGGCTAAAACCCCTTCACGCACTAAATCCAAAGCGCAGTTTAATGCGGTTTGACCACCCATTGTTGGTAGTATGGCATCTGGGCGTTCAATTTCAATAATACGTGCAACCTCTTGCCAAGCAACAGGCTCAATATAAGTTGCATCGGCCAATTCAGAGTCAGTCATAATCGTTGCAGGATTAGAGTTTACTAAAATAACTCGGTACCCTTCCGCTCTTAAAGCACTTACAGCTTGAGTGCCAGAATAATCAAACTCACAGGCCTGCCCGATGACTATAGGCCCAGCTCCAAGAATCAAAATCGATTGAATATCAGTTCGTTTTGGCATGGTCGCAACAAAAAAAAATTAAAGTGAGCCATTTTACCGGCTTTAGCTTAAAGTTTATACCTTTGACTGAAAATCTTTTAACGACTAATAGTTGTTATTAGGATCCGTGTAAGAATATCTAATTCGATCATGTTGCTATCCTTAATTCATGCCTGTTCTCTATAAATATAAGCACTGTACATGACAAAAAAATCTGTCATGCCCGCGCAGGCGGGCAACCATTTCTGATTTGGCACTGAAGTAACTTAATATAACTCGCTGACATACAATGAAAATCATATAATCTCGATCGCCAAAAGGAGGTTATATGGAGTGTATCAGCGAGTTGAAGGATAGTTTAAACGTGTATTTTGGCTGAAACAAGGAAGGCTTGGCTGAGGGATTCATCAAAAAATACAATGTTCATCACTTGGTTTATTATGAAATTCATTCTGATGTCTACGAAGCAATAACCAGAGAAAAACGCATCAAGAAATGGAACCGACAATGGAAAATAAACCTTATCGAGCAAAACAATCCCCAGTGGCTTGATTTGGGTATCGGGTTATTTTGATGGATGGTTGCCCGCCTGCGCGGGCATGACAGGTTTTTTTGTCATGTACAGAGAAATATAAGTTAAAAAAATCCGGTGACCTTTCAATCACCGGATTTTAATTAATTTATTTATTTACTAAGAATTATTACTCAGCAAACTATCAACGGGGCTTTGCGTAAAATTATCAACCGGGCTTTCTATACCAGAAGAAGCTGGCTGAAACATTACAAAGCTAGCTTGGCTGTTAAACGTTGGGGCTACTTCTAGCCCTAGTGCTGTTTCTGTTTGAGATGCCTTTTCTGGTTTAGATGCTTTTTCTGGTTTAGATGCTTTTTCTGGTTTAGATGCTTCTTCTGCTCCAGAAGAGATCCTGTTACGGACAAATGAAAATAGTTTAGCAACACCAACGCTTAAAATTACACCAAAGGCTGCTAAAACTGCGCCCCCAACAATAGCTGGAATCAAAGGCCAAAAAAACACTGTAAGAGCAACAGCAATCCCGAGAAAAACGGTTGTAAAAGGACGATTGTAAACAAAGGAGAGAGCTCCTAAAAGAGCTGCTTTAAGCACTCTTACTGGCAAACTATCTGTTTTAGCAATAGGCTTTTTGCTTGCAACTTCATCTACTGTATTAGGCATTCTTTTACTCCAAAAAATTATAAACCCACGCAATTATAACAAATATACCCATATCAATCAAATAAAAAACAAAGTGGCACAAATAAATATAAAATGGGCTTTTTGTTTTCGCTATTATTTTCGTTATCTCCACAAAGAAAAAGGAAAATCACACACCTTCAGCCCTGTGTATTTTGAGTTCTATATGCCCCCATGATACCCTTGAGCCCTGCTGAAATTGAATGAGTTGTGCTCTAAGAATGGAAAAAGTTGATGTCATTATCATTGGCGCTGGTGCTGCCGGATTAATGTGCGCTATTGAGGCAGGCAAGCGTGGACGCAAGGTATTGGTACTGGATCACGCGAATAAGGTGGGTAAAAAGATTCTCATGTCAGGTGGTGGGCGCTGTAATTTTACTAATTATTATATAGAGCCTGAAAAATACAATTCCACTAACCCGCATTTTTTAAAATCAGCTTTAACCCGATACACCCAATGGGATTTTATTGAATTAGTTAAAAAACACGCTATTCCATTCCATGAAAAAACTTTAGGTCAATTATTTTGTGATAATAAATCAAAAGACATTGTAGAAATGTTGCTTAAAGAATGCGATAAAGCCGGTGTTTCCATCAGCACATCAACCCGCATTGAAAAAATTCAACACGAACAAGATCTTAAAGTTCATACTACTCACGGTAAATTTCATTGCACATCGTTGGTTATTGCCAGTGGCGGTTTATCGATCCCTACTATGGGAGCAAGCCCTTTTGCCTATAAAATTGCCGAACAATTTGGGATTAACGTCTTGCCCACACGCGCCGGACTTGTTCCTCTAACTCTTGATGTTCCGATGAAAGAAAAAATAGCACCCCTATCAGGAATAGGCATAGACAGCCTAGTAAGCAACAAGCACCAAGCATTTCGAGAAAATATTTTATTTACACACCGAGGATTAAGTGGACCTGCTATTTTGCAACTGTCATCTTATTGGCATCCTGGTCAAGAAATTTTTATTAATTTATTACCAGAAATAGCGCTTTTTGAAGTGTTGAAGACTGAGCGCATCGAAAAACCTCAAAAACAATTAAACTCTATCCTATCTTTACACTTACCCAAACGCGTCGTGGAGCTCTTTATACCAGCCATGATAGGGGAAAAAAAACTAGCAGAACTCTCTAACCAGGAGTTAGAAACCGTTGCTAAATCTATTCATTCCTGGCGGGTTAAACCAAGCGGAACAGAAGGTTATCGCACGGCAGAGGTAACTATTGGTGGCGTAGACTGCCATGCCATTTCCTCAAAAACCATGGAAGCTAATGAAGTACCTGGGCTTTATTTCATCGGTGAAGCATTGGACGTAACAGGGTGGCTTGGAGGCTATAATTTTCAATGGGCTTGGTCATCAGGTTGGGCAGCTGGTCAAGTGGTTTAGATTCCAATGTAGCATCACCGTCGCCAAAACAGCTCTCTGTAGTTTTAAAGTTCGGAACGTTATTAATTTACTCACCCAATATTGCTAGCGAACACGACGCATTAAATAAAGCCCAAGCAAGGCAAAAAATAACGTGGGGCCTAAGGCTGCAAGCTCTGGTGGCAATTGAAAGACGGTACTCATTGGTCCGAAAAAACGGCTTAAAATATGAAAGCCAAATCCCACCCCCGCTCCTACTAATAATTTAGAGCCCATACTAGAAGAACGCAAGGGCCCAAATATAAATGGGATCGCCAAAATCATCATGACCATCGTGGTAATCGGTTGAATAATTCTTTGCAAAAAAGCAAATTGATAAGTATGCACATTTTGGTAGCTGCGTTTTTGCTCTCTAATGTAACGATTTAATTCATGCAAAGTCATTTCATCCGGCTCAATACTATTAATCGCTAAAATCTTAGGTTTTACCGGAACATCCCAGGTTAGGGTAGCAAAAGATCGAGCCCTAGTCTGATTAAGCTCAAATTCCGTCTGTTGCACATCAGTCGCCATCCAACCTTGCTCTGTATATTTTGCCTCACTAATATAGCGAGACAATTTTAAATGATGTGCCTTGTCAAAACGAAATTGATAAACATCTTTTAATAAAGGACCCGGCAAAACAATACCAATTGAAATAAAATCATCCCCATAGCGCAACCAAAAACCTTTAGAGGTTCTAAGCGCCTGCCCACCACTTAGCGCGGTGGTTTTATAATCATTGGCATAGTGCGACAAGTACGGCACTACTGTTTCACCCAAAATGGTCACAAAAATGATCAATATCAAAGAAGCTTTTAACACTGCTCCAGTAATTTGTAATATAGACATTCCTGAGGCGCGCATTATCACCAACTCACTGTGATTGGCCATCACCCCTAATCCAATTAAACAACCAAGCAAACTAGCCATTGGAAAGAATAAATAGATTTGATAGGGTATTTGCAACAAAACAAAAAAAGCCGCTTGCATGATTCCATAATCAACTCGGCCTAACTCACCTAATTGATTGACAAATAAAATAAAAATCTGAAGCCCTATCAACATTAAAGTCACTAAGCCAATTGAGGCAAGAACTGTTTTTGCTATGTAGCGCTCTAGTATTTTCATGCTAACTTCACCCGATTATACCAAATGAATAAACACCCCAGTGCCGCCACCAGAAGATGAATCCACCAAAGCCCTATCCACTGCGGAATAACCCCTGAAACAATCGCATTTCGGCCAACAAACATGAAGTTGGCATACAAAATATAAATAATAATCGCTGGAAATAATTTAGCATATTTTCCAGATCGTGGATTAATGCGACTAAGTGGTACCGCAATTAAAGTTAAAGTAAGAACCATTAGAGGAATAGATAAGCGCCATTGCAATTCGGCAGATTTCGAAGGGTTGGCATTAATTAAAGGCCATAAGCTTGCTGTGCTGGCCGTACGTAAATCGTCATTGATGTGTACTTCAGGGTGTGGTAAACGCGCTCTATATTCACCAAATTCAGCAATTTGGTAGTCTGCTTTGCCGGGTGTTCCTTGATATTCTTCGCCATTTTTTAAAATAATATAATCTTCTTGGGTCTTTTTATCTGTTTCTGCAAATGCTTTATCCGCCCATAAAACATCCCAACGTACTTTATCATCTTGGCTGCTACGCTTGGCCAAAAAAATTTGTTCTGCTTGGGTATGATTACGGCTCATGGATTGCACATAAAATACTTCCTGACCGCCATTAATTGCGTTAAAACGACCCGGTATAATAGTCTGTACTAGAGTTTGTATCCCAGTAGCTCGCAATAATTTAGCACGCTCTATATAAATATGCGGCGTCATCCACAGCATGACAATAGCCACGATAATAGTAATAAATCCTGCCATAATAAAACTATGCTTTAGCAACTGATTAGGCCCATAGCCACAAGCACGTAAAACCGTCATTTCACTTTCAGCGTATAATCGTCCATAAGCAAGTAACATCGAAATATAAAAACCAAGCGGGATAAGAAGACTCAATAAAGTAGGTAATTCGAGCATCATTAATTTCATAATAATGACTCCTGGAATACTTCCAGAGGCCGCTCGATTTAAATATTGAATGAGTTGATTGCTTAAAAAAATGAGCATGAGTATGGATGTTAACGAGATAAGCGTGAGAAACACTTCTTTGGCTAAATAGCGAAAAATGATCACTCAGTACTCCAACATACAAGGGGTATTCACATAAAAATATACCCCTATTCTACCTGAAAATACTGCTTCTTCGCTATCGATTCTACTAAAAGCTTAAAAACTAACTGTTACATACTGCTTGTAAACCTTCTGAACTTAAATTTATTAAATTAATTTCAGTCCCGGCTTCTGCACTTACAGAAATATTGCTGTGATTTTTTACAGTAACTGAGGTACCTTGACCACTTGATAAATTTTTCCCATTAACAACGCCATGATTTTTTAAAACCACGATTCTAATTTTACTATGGGTTTTTTCTGTGCCGTGGATATTGCAAGTTGCTTTGACGGTCCAAGGAACAGGATTAGCTAAAGATTTAGCTTCATTCGCACTAAGCATAATTGTTTTTTGTGCATAAACTGAGTTGCTTAATAGACTGATCACAACAAAAAAAATTAGATTTAAAAATTTAAACATATTATTTCCCTAATTTATTTAAATAAGATTTAACATCTTGTTTATCGCGCCTCATTGGCACATTTATGATAAAACAGGTCAAATTATAATCAAAGTTTATTAAGGTTTTATTAAGAGATAGAAAATGAGTGATTTAAAACTCGATGAACTCACTGAAAATCCTGGTTGTTTTCAACCAGGATACGGTATGACATTATTTTTTTTCTGTCGTTGCTTTTTTAGCTTCCTCAACCACTCCTAGCATAGCACTTTCCAAAATTTGAAACGATTTTTGCATATACTCTAGGGCTTTATGACCATTTTCCATAGCCAAATTAATTTGTTTTTCTAATAGTTCTTCTGGTTTTTTGATGCTCGCAAGCTCTATTGGTTTAATATAGTTAATACCCTGTAAGGTTTTAACATTTAATTCAGCAATCGCTTGGAAAGGTTCTTGTAGTTTTTTAGCGACTTCAGTCCACTTATCAAAATTATATTGGCTCATGACTTATCCCCAAAATGTTGCACTGCACAATCAAATAATAGTCTACACCCATCGCTTTTGTCAACAAATCGCACAGATCATTGCTGCTATGCAACATCATGTACTTAGCCTTTAAATATACCCTGCCATTGTTGCATCATTTTTTGCATTTGTTGACTCCAGGTCTCAGCGGCCTGCGCATAAGGATTATTCTTTAAAGGAGCCTCCATTGTTTGAAACATTTGCTCCATCATGCTTTTTAACGAGGCATGCATAGGATGATTCGCTAAAGAAATAATTTGTCGCAAAATGTCTGGGGACAAAAACTGCGTTGCTCCTGATTCCATTTCGACAATAATTTGTAACAAGGTGAGATTAGTTAGATCGTTACCAGTAGTAGAATCTTCTACTTTAAAGGAAACTCCTTCTACTACATAACGCTGCAACTGCTCTACGGTAATGTATTGGCTGACTTCTGTATCATAGAGTCTGCGGTTTTTATATTTTTTTATTAATCGAGTCATTTTTTTCTCTTATGTCACTAATACATATGCAAGCCACCGTTAATGCTTAGGTTTGCTCCGGTAATATATCGACTCTTCTCACCAATCAAAAACTCCACGGCCCACGCTATTTCAATAGGGTCCGCTAAACGTTTTGCTGGAATCTGTGCAATAATCGAAGCTAAAATATCAGGACGAATGCCTTTCATCAATCGCGTATCCACATAGCCAGGAGAAATACTATTCACCGTAATGTTTTTGCTCATTAATTCTTGCGCTAAACTTTTGGTAAAACCATAGACACCTGCTTTTGAAGCCGCATAATTCGCCTGTGAAAACTGTCCTTTTTGAGCATTCACAGAAGAAACATTCACAATGCGTCCTGACTCATGCTCTCTCATACTTTCAACTACTTGACGAGTGACGTTAAACATTCCATCAAGATTGACACGCAAGACTTCATCCCATTGCTGTTTAGTCATTTTAGTAAAAACTGCATCTCGGGTAATGCCTGCGTTGTTAATTAAGACGTCAATAGGGCCAAGTTCATTAATAATGGCATGAATGACTCGTTCGCACTCATCAAAATCAGTAACATCCATATGACGAAAAGAAATGTTGTTGTATTCTTCGCGAATGAGCTCTTCTTGCCAGGCCTGACCTCGCTCTACAGAAATCAAATCAAGTGCAATAACATGTTTGTAAGTCGCATCTAATTGTTTGGCAATGGCTGTACCAATATCACCTGTTCCACCAGTAATTAAAACCACATTATTTTTTTGCATAACACTCCTGCGATAATTGATGATGACAACCTGATAAGAGTGTTACATATATTGACCCCCATTAACATCCAAATTAGCCCCTGTAATAAAGCCACTATCTGGCGAGACCAGGAAGGCTACCGCCTCGGCAATTTCTTTTGGATGCCCCAATCGACCAACAGGAATATGAGCGATAATTGTATCTAATGTTTCTTTTTTTAAGTGAGCGGTCATGGATGTTTCTATATATCCTGGTGAGATAGTATTGACCGTAATACCTTTGTCTGCCACCTCTAAAGCCAGGCTTTTAGTAAATCCAAATAATGCCGCTTTAGTTGAAGCATAATTACATTGACCAAACTGCCCTTTACGTCCATTAATAGAGGAAATACTAACGATCCGACCATGGCCTTTATCCAGCATATGTGAAATAACATGACGTGTCATATTAAAAACACTGGTTAAGTTAGCATCAAGCACCTGATGCCATTGTTCAGGGGTCATTTTTTTAAAACAACTATCTTGAGTAATCCCTGCATTGTTCACAAGGACATCGATACGACCATATCGCTCAACAACTTGATCTATTAAGTGCTCACACTCAGCGTATTGAGCGAGATCTCCGTAACTGATATCGATATCAAAACCAAGTCTTTGCTGCGTTTCTTGCCATTGCCTTGCCTCTTCATGGTTCCCTTGTTTGAAATAGCAAGCAACCACCTGATAATCTGCTGCAAGGCGCTGACAAATTGCAGAGCCTATTCCACCAGTTCCACCAGTAATAATAGCGACTCCCTTTGCCATAATAACTCCCTGTTATTACTCTTATTATTGAATCTTAATTTAATATAGTTGAAGCTCAACTAAAAACAAGGAAACTGATAAAAAATTGAAATCATCGCCTGGATGGCGTGCAAAGCGCGTAATCCAGGCTGTTTTTAACCGGGGCGGCTATGCAGTAACAGGAACATATCCTTTGAGTTGCTGCGCGAATTGTCTGAGTACTTCAAGACCTGATTCCTCTGCCTGGCGACACCACTGTTGCAATGCCTCAATTAATTCCTTTTGGGAAGATGCTGTTTTCATCCAAACATTTTGTAAGGACTGCTTATAAGCATACACAAGGCGTAATTGTTCACGAGCTTCCAACAATTTATTGAGGCGAACTTTTGCTTTGGTTGTCAACAATGCATCTTCTCGACGTAATAAACGGCCTGCACGAGAAAAAAGCTTTTTCACGTCCTTGTTATTCACGGCATTATTTTCTTGTTTCAAGATAGGTCTAATAACATTTTTATAATAATTAGACATCACTTGAAAGCGATTAGCAATGACGGCTTTAACGGTATCTATATCTACCTGCAGCTTGCCTTCTTGCCTAGCCAACTTCGGAGGTAATTTTTTTACTTTAGCCAAACCAAAGAAGGAAAGAATGCAGATATACATCCAACCCATATCAAATTCCCACCATTTCACAGAAAATTTAGCTGAGGAGGCAAAGGTGTGATGATTATTATGCAGCTCTTCTCCGCCTATCCAAAACCCCCAAGGGATAATATTCGTGGCAGCATCTTTACATTCAAAATTCCTATAACCCCAATAATGACCTATGCCATTAACTACTCCGGCTGCAAAAATTGGAATCCACATCATTTGAATTGCCCAAATAGTTATTCCAGGCGCTCCAAATAAAAATAAATCAATAAAAAACATTAATAGGATCCCCCTAGCAGAATGAGGAGAGTAAATTTTTCTTTCTAGCCAATCTGTTGGTGTACCATGAGAATATTTAGCAACCATTTCTTTATCTTTACGAGCTGCTCGATAAAGCTCTGCTCCTTGCCAAAATACTTTTTTAATGCCTAAAACTACTGGACTATGAGGATCACCTTCTACGTCTGTTGTTGCGTGATGCTTACGATGAATAGCAACCCAATCAGCGGTGACCATACCTGTTGTCAACCACAACCAAAAGCGGAAAAAATGACTAATAATTGGATGCAACGTCAAGGCTCTATGAGTTTGATTACGATGCAAGTAAATTGTTACTGAAGCGATAGTTAGTTGCGTTAAAATGAGTCCTGCAATAACGTATCCCCAAAAAGAGAGATTCAGATAGCCGAAAACCATAATAGCTCCGCGTCAAATGGAAACTTAAGAAAAATCCTTCCTTACTAGTAGTCACTTCCTTAACGAAAGCTCCTAAACTACGTCCATAGCGTCTAATCATAACACATTTTTACTCATTACATTGCAACATTTTATAATGTAGACCATAATTATGAGCTGAAATCCTGTTTTGGAGTGCTGTAATGAGCAACAAATTTCAAGTGCCAAAGATCTTTGAAAATATTATTCCATTTATCATCGCTGGAATGGCCATAGCCTTATTTTTAGGTCTATTGTTTATGTTTTCTTATGTTGTTATCTGGGGATTAATAATAGGTGCTGTTCTTTGGTTAATCGCATTAATTAAACAATTTATCCTCCCTAGTGTTAGCGAAAAATCCAAACCGATTAAAAAGTCTGACGGAAGAATTATCGAGCATGATGACAAAAAATAATGCCTGAATTACCAGAGGTTGAAACAACCAAGCAAGGGATCAAACCCCACTTGGAAAATCAAATAATTAGCGATATTATCGTTCGAAACTCAAGACTGCGCTTGCCAGTACCTGAGCATATTCATGAGAGCTGTGTAAAAAAGAAGATTATTTCTGTTACGCGCCGAGCTAAATATATTCTTATAGAACTCTCTCAAGGCTATCTGCTCATTCATCTGGGTATGTCAGGGCATTTACGCATTGTTCCCAGCCATACCCCGCCTGAAAAACATGACCACGTTACTTTAGTCCTCATGAATGGACAAGCGCTGCGATTTTGTGACCCTCGACGCTTTGGTTTGTTTACTTATATAGAGCAAAACCCTCATCAACATCCCCTATTGTCTCATCTAGGTCCTGAGCCTTTATCTCAAGAATTTAATGGAACGTATCTATATCAGAGAACAAAAAATAGAAGTAAACCCATTAAATCATTCATCATGGATAATGAGGTTGTCGTAGGTGTAGGAAATATTTATGCCACAGAAAGCCTCTTTCTTGCTAAGATTCATCCAAATTCTCCCAGTAAAAATCTCAGTGAAAGTGCTTGTCATATTTTAGTGACACACATTAAAGCCGTATTAGCACAAGCCATAGAATGCGGGGGGACTACTCTGCGTGATTTTTATGCTTTTGATGGGAAGCCTGGTTATTTCCGTATCTCACTTAAAATCTATGGGCGAAAAAACCAACCCTGTTTTCAATGCCAAAATCCGATTGAGGCGTTGATTATTGGGGGACGAAATTCTGCTTTTTGTGCGCACTGCCAAATCTATTAAGTCATTGCTCATCTGGGCAATTAAAAGCAACTTGTGCTATATTATTATTCATTGGCCCGTCCAAGTGAGAATTAAAATAAATCAATTAAAAGCTATTTGGGTTCTTATTGCCCTATTTTTTTATACGGCTCTCACCAGCTTGCGCTGTATTGGTAAATATTATTTCGGTACACCTACTAGAGCCTGGACAGATAAAACACTCCATCGTTGGGTTGATCAACTACTAAAAGAGGTTGAGGTTGAATACCGTGTAATAAACCCTTCAAATACTCAACCCCAACCTGGTACTGCCACCATTTTGATGTGCAATCACTCTAGTGCTTACGACATTCCCCTAGCATTTAAAGCCTTTCCTAAACACTCTATTCGTATGTTGGCTAAAAAGGAACTTTCTAGAATGCCTTTGATGGGCAAGGCGATGGTCGCTGCCGAATTTCCTTTTGTAGATCGTAAAAATCGATATCAAGCAATAAAAGATTTAGCCTATGCCCAAAAGCTTATGGAAGACGGTATTATTATTTGGGTTGCACCAGAAGGTACACGCTCTAAAGATGGGAAATTAGCTCCATTTAAAAAAGGCTCTTTCATTACGGCTATCCAAGCTAAAGCAACCATAATTCCTATTGGGATTCGAGGTGCTAATACGATCTTGCCGGCGCATACATTTAGCGTCAATAGAAAACAAAAGGCTGAAATCCATATAGGCAAGCCTATAGATGCATCGCAATTTACTCTCGAAAATAAACAACAACTAATCAATCAAACTTATGATGCAATCAAAGAATTGGTGGGGCCTCAAGGAACGTAGTCTGACTAGCATTAATACTTCACGCCATAACCACCTAAATTACCAACAATAGATGCTGCCAATCCTATCCCTCTGGGATCTGATGTAGCTGTTAAAACATTCGTGTCTTTATCCCAAGTAATTGCTTGCATATCGCCATAATATTGTGCCAAAGGCATCAAATCATATCCCATATCTTTTAATGATTGCTGCACCTCAGCCGACAAAGTATCCGGCTCAAACTGAACCACATCCGGTAAAAACTGATGATGAAATCTCATCCCTGATACCATACTGATGGCGCCATATCCTTCATTAAAAAGCAAGGAAGCAAGTAACACCATAGTAGGAATTCGGCTACCTCCTGGTGTCCCCAAAATTGCCACACGCCCTGGGAGCTCAAGAAATGTAGGAGTCATGCTCGAGACAGGTCTTTTTCCTGGCATAATGACATTTTTATCAGAACCAACAATGCCAAAAACATTTTCAACACCTACTTTACTGGAGAAATCATCCATTCCATCATTCAGCAAGACGCCAGTCTTCTCAGCTACTACGCTAGAACCAAAAAGATAATTTAAAGTCATCGTAGTTGCTACACGATTACCTTCTGCATCAATGATGGAAAAATGTGTTGTATTATTCAGTTTAGGGGGCTGAATTGGTCCTTTGTGTAGCACTTTGCTAGCAATTGCTTTTTTTTCAGGAATTAACGTGCTTAATTGTTTGGCATTTTCTGCAGAAATTAATTTCTCTACAGGAACATTAATAAATTCTGGATCCCCTAAAAACTCATCGCGTTGCCAATAAGCTAACCTCATTGACTCCACTACATAATGTATCCATTGCACTTTAGATAAGGTGTCTAAAGAGTAATGAGAGAGGATATTTAACATTGTTAATAAGGCCACACCACCTGCAGAAGGAGGTGGTGCTGTTATAATTAGCATATTATGGTAAGCGCCTACCAAAGGCTCGCGTATTTTTACTTGGTATTGAGCTAAGTCAGCCAAAGTCCATTGACCTCCGGCGGCATTAATACTTTGCACCAAATGCCTTGCAGTCTCCCCTGCGTAAAAACCATCTTTCCCCTTTTTAGCAAGTAACTTGAAGGTATTCGCTAAATCTCTTTGAATTAAAAGCTCTCCAAACTTATAAGGTTGGCCTTTATTTAAAAATATGGCAGATGTAGTAGGATATTTCCTGAGTTGTTCTAATCGATCATCCATCAGGGAAGCTCGACGAAATTGTTTATCGATTAAAAACCCTTCTTGAGCAAGCTTAATAGCAGGAGCAAGCGATTTTTCTAAAGGTAATTTTCCATAATGTTGAGCAACAAAAACAAGTGCCGCAGGATGTCCTGGAATTGCCGCTGCTAAGCCTCCATTTAAGGAAAGACCAGGAATTATCTCCCCATCAGAAGTTAAAAACATGTCTTTTCTAGCAGCTGCAGGAGCTGTTTCGCGTCCATCAATAAAAACATTTTTTTTAAGCTTTTCCTGATGTAATAGCCAAAAACTTCCCCCACCCAACCCTGAGTGATAGGGTTCAACTACTCCTAATACCGCAGCAACAGCAACAGCCGCATCAAATGCATTTCCCCCTTGCGCTAACATTTCAAGCCCTGCACTCGTCGCCAATGGATTAGCACTAGCTACTGCATATCCCGGGGGATGTAAGTTAGTGAGTGTTTTTGCATGAACCAGTGTACTGATAAATACACTGCTAAGAATAAGTAAAATGCACCGTTTAAACACAACCATTTGATCTCTCATTTAACTCCTTGATAACGCAAGGAGGAACAAATTGTGAAATATCGCCGTTCAAAAGCGCAATCTCTCTCACCAATGTAGAAGAAATAAACATTAAATGTTCTGATGGTGTTAAAAAAATAGTTTCTATTTCCGTGGATAACTTTCGATTCATTCCGGCTAATTGAAATTCATACTCAAAATCAGAAACGGCACGTAATCCTCTTAAAATAACGCCTGCCTTTTGCTTTTTTACAAAATCAATTAATAAATTATCAAATCCCAGAACCTCCACGCCAGGTATATGGCCAACGGCTTCTTCCAAAAGTCGAATGCGGGTTTCTAATGAAAAAAAAGGGCGTTTTGCTTTATTACTAGCAACAGCCACAATAAGTTTGGGGAAAATGCGCGCCCCCCGCCCTATAATATCAATATGTCCGTTGGTGACGGGATCAAATGTCCCTGGGTAAATTGCAGTTAACATCATAATCTTTGAGACTGATTGCATATGAAAATAGTCTAGCGTATTGTTGATAAAAAAACTACAAAAATGGACCGGGAGTGAATTATGGATAATTTAAAACAGTTAATGGTTGTACCTATTTGTTTATTAGCTGCGTGTACCGCACACAAAACCGCTAATCAACCGACAACAGCAAATAAAGTAGTGTCCGTCGAACAACGAAAAGCCGAAACAAAGACAATTTCATCGTGGGAAATTCGAGGGGCTTTAGCTGCCAAAAATAAGGCCAAGGGATGGTCTGCATCGATGAATTGGATACAAAATGGCCCAAGCTCTTATCAAATTCGCTTAATGGGGCCTTTAGGGGCTGGCACTGTACTGATTAGTAAAAATGGCGACATCATTTCACTTCAAGATGGACCGAAAAAAATTACCTCTAGTAACGCAGATCAATTACTATTACAACAAACTGGTATAAAACTTCCAGTAACTAACCTCTATTATTGGGTTAGAGGTTTACCGGCACCAGGTAAAGTTAGTGGTGAGCAGCGCGATCAATATAATCATCTAGTTCAGCTAAAGCAAAGTGGCTATGCTATTGATTTTGCAAAATACACCCGCATTAAAGGCGCGGATCTACCTGGTTACCTACGATTGGAAGGAAATGGGGTTATGATTAAAGTAATCATTAAGAATTGGCGCGTTTAAATTGAACGAAATTGTCAAGAAAAAAACCGATGGAGTATAAGTTTTAAATAAATTTAAAAAATTATTAAATTTATTGATTTCAAAGTTGACATGATTCAAAAACCACTGCAAAATACCCAGCACATTGCAAGGATGAAAGCAGCTTTGATTCATGGAGTTTTAGAATCTACAAATTTTAGGGGTGTCGCCAAGCGGTAAGGCACAGGGTTTTGATCTCTGCATACCTAGGTTCGAATCCTAGCACCCCTGCCATTTTTCTTGTTGATTCAAACGAGTAAACAGACAGCAGAAGATAACTTTAAAGGATGCATTCTTGTTGTGCTCAAATAATAATAATATCTTTTTTGCTGTCTTCTGCTATGTGTTTAGGTTAACTGACGACCCTAAATCTAAGGCTTTTTACACATGTCCACAATGATGATATTCACCGGGAATGCCAATCCGGAATTAGCCCAAAAAATTTCTTCTTACCTTCAATTACCCATAGGCCAAGCCACTGTTAGTACATTCAGCGATGGTGAAACCATGGTTGAAATTCTAGAAAATGTCCGTGGTAGAGACGTTTTTGTCATTCAATCTACCTGTGCTCCTTCCAACGATAATTTGATGGAACTGCTGACTATGGCAGATGCCCTGAGACGATCTTCTGCTGCGCGAATTACTGCCGTTGTCCCCTACTTTGGCTATGCCCGACAAGACAGACGTGTTCGTTCTGCACGAGTTCCTATTACTGCTAAAATTGTCGCAGACATGATGGCTTCTGTTGGTATTTGTCGTGTTTTGACTGTTGATCTGCATGCGGATCAAATCCAGGGCTTTTTCTATATGCCCGTAGATAACGTCTATGCAACACCCATCCTTCTAGGGGACATCACACAACAGAACCTTGAAAACATTATGGTAGTTTCTCCTGATGTAGGTGGTGTGGTTAGAGCTCGCGCTGTAGCAAAACGACTGGCACACGCAGAACTTGCTATCATCGATAAACGTCGTAGTGGGCCTAATAAGTCAGAAGTAATGCATATTATCGGTGATCCAACGAATAAAAACTGCATCATTATTGACGACATCGTTGACACTGCGGGCACTCTTTGTTCTGCAGCACATGAGCTTAAGAAAAATGGCGCTCTTAGCGTTAGGGCTTATATTACCCACCCAGTTTTATCGGGTCCCGCCGTTAATAACATTACCAATTCTGTGCTAGATGAAATTGTAGTGACAGATACTATTCCCTTGTCTACAGAAGCACGTGCTTGTAAAAAAATCCGCGTAGTCAGCTTATCTGACATGCTAGCACAAGCTATTACACGAGTGAATATTGAAGAGTCTGTGAGCTCCATGTTTGCTGAGTAACCGTTCATCGGCTAACGTAGCCTGCATTAAGCTTCGCGCATCCAGGCTACGGTACAAGTGCAACCCCACAACAAATAAACAACTTCTTTACTACCAACCTACCCATCAAATTTAGAATAGGCAGAAGTAACTTTGATCAATTTTAATATTTATTAGCTATAATTAATTAAAATTTCATCAAACGGATGATTGTCATGACTAGAAAATCAAAATTAAACATGAGCAAAGATATAAGTCTTGGTGATTTATTAAAAAAAATTCAGTTGCTTTTAAAAAAATTAGAGCCAGAACCCAGTACTCCGCAGACCAATCCTTCTCGAATATTATATGATTCGTTAAATAATGATCTCACTATTTATAATAATTCAAAAAAGACTTCAGCAGATCTTAATCAATTCCATATGAAATGGACTACTACAATAAATAATGCTTATAAAAATAAAGCGCTAACTAGCAAGATGGACATTAAAAAGCTTTAAAAACAATCGGGTTAATTTTATCAATCATCGGAATTGTTTATTTAACATTTAAATCAGTTAAAAATAAAAGTACTAACGAAAATCGTAATTATTTTTTCCCTCGTATACACGAAAAGACATTAAAGGAATTAGAGCAATCTGTAAATAAGGCTCTTTATCTAGGGAAAAAAGACTGATCAACTTTTTAGTTTCGATAAAAAATAGAATATATCAATCAGAAAATTAGCTAAAGAGAAAGATATATCGCCTTCTGTGATCGAGGATCCATACTCCAGCAAATATCACTCTTAAACCTGTCCTGCCGTGATCCATTGAACTCTTAAAATTTTCTTAATAATTGGTCTATAATTAAATAGAGTGTTTTTTAATGCTTCCGTTTTTGTTAAAAAGAATAGTATCTAGGGGGAATTATGCCTGAAGAACAAACTCACAAATCCTGGGATGATTTGCCAGATGAAATGATTTTAAAAATACTCAAAGATTACACATGGAAGGAACTTATAAAGCTCTCCTCTGTCTCTAAACGCTTAAATAACTTAAGTGCAGACAATAGTCTTTGGCGCCCTCATTTTGAACATTATTTTCCCAATCAGAAACCAAGGCCCAATCAAAGTTTCAAAGATGCGTTCAAAGAAAAACACCAAGAGATAAAAGAATATTTAAAAATCAGCGGCGGTCGTCTAAACGAAACGACACCTCAGTATCTAAGAGAGTCTTTTTTTTATGTATTAGGCTGCAATCAGAATTTAGGTTATCTTGATAATAAGTTAAGTGATGATGCTGAATTTATGCTTGCTTTAATAAAAAAAAATGGTGCTAGTCTAATCTCCCTTGCTAGCAACAGATTAAAGAATGACTTTGATTTTATTCTTTTAGCAATCTCACAAAAAGCAGAGGTAATAAAGTATATAGATCCTTCTTTAAAAAATAATCCTAAATTAGTATTGGCTGCTATAAAAAAAGATGGCCTCTTGCTAGAGGAAATGAATTATTACCGATTTAGAATAAATCTTCGAATGGCATTAGCTGCAGTTCAACAAAATGGTTGTGCACTAGTGTACACAGGCCGATGTAGAGACATTCCCTCAATAGTGCTTGCTGCGGTCGCACAAAACCGTTTTGCTCTTGAATATGCTAGTGCAAGACTTCGGGAGAAATTTTCTTCTATAACTCAGATTCAAAATGATGCGGAACGAAGGGAAGTTTGCAGCGCCTACTTGGAATCTTTGCCCAAAGAATACGCCTCAACCCCCCCTACTAATGATGCAGAAGAACAACAAATTAAAAATCAAATTAAAAACGAATTGATAGATCTTTTAAATCAATATATTAAAAATAGAAAAGAAATTAAAGATGCTCATGGTAATACGAAAAAATACTTTTATGGGAGTTTATTTTCTACTTTCCAAAAGAGCTTTAACGAAAAACAGGAAGCTGTAGAAGCGTTAAAATCGGCATTAGAAGGAAATGCTTGTTCAAATTTACACCTTCACTTACCCGCATTACGCAACGGCAGGTTAGGGAAACTCTTGCAAAAATTTATTCAAACAAACGAGACCTACGAACTAGTTAATGTAAAAGTTAACAATATCGATGAACTTGTTTATTGCTTAAAAAACAACCAAATGTTTACACGGCAGCACAATTTACCCTGACCTCTTTCATAATGAGGTCTATTAAATGAAAAAAAGAGAGCCAAGCTCTCTTTTTTATGTTTTCAAATCAATTAATCACGCGTACCGACATATTTATCATCAAAATAACGGCGTAATTTAGTTCTTAATGTTCCACGACTAATTCCCAACATCACTGCAGCTCGTGATTGATTGTACTTACAGTGTTCCATGACTGCGCGAAATAGAGGTGTCTCAATTTCTTCTAGTACAAACTGGTATAAGTCAACAGGATCAGTTCCCTTA
The DNA here is from genome assembly GCA_030158115.1 of Legionella sp. Taxonomy (GTDB): domain Bacteria; phylum Pseudomonadota; class Gammaproteobacteria; order Legionellales; family Legionellaceae; genus Legionella. The sequence goes on along the minus strand of JAOATK010000018.1, from coordinate 228,277 downwards.
AGCTCTGAAAAATATTTTTGTACGGAATGGGTTACGCTCTCGGCTAGTGAAGCGGTGCTATCCACTTCATTACTGATTGTTGTCATTATTATTAGCTCCTCCTTTTAAAAACAATATATTACCGAATCAAACAGTGTGAGACAAGGGCAGAATAGAAAAAACTCTATTAAAAATCAATGCGTCAGCTAATTTCTTGTTGATTTGATAGCTCGTTACAAATTACATCAGGGATAAATTTTATTTCAAACCTATCACAGTAGGTAATAACCCTTAAAATTTCAACATGGAAGAGTCAAAAGGCTTTCCATTAACAATAAATTTGCCTTGAGCTAAATCGATCTCAACTAGATAATCTTCCCCTTGCAATACAATAAGACCATTTTGCTGTAATGCACTTAACTGTTTATCTGCCTGCATTGTGGCAACTTGATCGATAGTTAATGTTGGTTGAGCGGGTTTAGCTGAAGTAGCTGCTGTTGCAGCAGGTTGAGCACTTTGTAACTGCTGAGTTAATGTTTGTTGCAAATCAGGTTGTGCTGCAATTTGCTGGATTACTGAATGCTGCATCATTTGCTTAACTGTCGCTGCAGGCATTTTTAACTTAGCTTTACCTTGAACTTTTTGCATTAACCCGAAAGGATTTGCATTGTCATCTTTAGGTAAAGAGATCAACATAGTTCCTTCAATTTGTCCTTCAGGTATTTTAATGCTCAACTTCGAAATTTCAAACTCAGCACCTTTGCTAAATAATTTAGGTAGTTCAGGAAGCAAAGCAATCATAGCTTGTTGACGTTGTATTTCTGTGCCATTTTGCATTTCAGATGTTTGTTGATTTATTTTAGCTAGAACATCAGCATCCAAATTTCTCAAAGCCACTTCAAAATCGCCAGGGCCATAATTTTTGTTATTCACTAAGATCGATTCTACAGTGGCTGTAAAATGAGTGTTGAATAAATGTTCTTCAATGTCACTATCCGATTTAAAAATCAGATCATTAATCTCAAATATTTTCTGATCTTTAATTTCCACCTGAAAAGATGGCAATGTGAAGTTAGCATCACCTAGATAAAGCCCTGATGGCGTTTCATGTAGGTCATAATCACTAGACACTTTAGCCAAAGTCGCCTTCATGTCTTCATTCGTATATTGAATCCCATTCAGAGTGAGACCCCCACTAATTTTTTTCATTTCAGAAGATATAGTGGTCGTTGCGTTCATTCCTACCCAGTTAAAACTACCATTTCCTTCTTTAGCAAACAGTTTAAACTGTGGAACGCTAAGATCTACAGTGCTTTGATTCAAATAATTTACAAAAATATTAAGATCTAGCGTAGGTTTACTGGATTCTTTATTAAATACTTCATCAAACTTAGCCACGTATTCTTGAGGAAATGTAAAGGATGATGTCGCATAACCTAGGCCAAATCTTACCCCATGGTTAGCAACAATAATTGGGCCGTGATGAATAACCATTGGCATATCAACATTATAATCTTGAGCAGGAGCTGTTTGTACTTGGCCTGCAGCATCTTTTACCACACGAGAAGGGATATGAAGCTTCCATTTAATTTTAGCGTTAGAATTAAACAAACCTCTGTCATATTGACTGATTTCAGCATACAGTCCGTTAGACTGATCAATAACCGCAATATTTTTTTTAATTGTTCTTTCAGTAAGAACTCCCATACCATAATATCCGCCTAAAAGTAGTGCGGCCAGGATAATCACTAATCCTGTCAATTTTTTCATTATGTTCTCCATGTTAGTCATTCGCATACAGTAAAGTTGCAGAGCAAAGTATAGCAGCAAATAATATAGGAGTGCGATAAGGGATAAGCTGAAAACTAAGAAAAAATCAAAAGTAACCAGGATGGCGCGCAGAGTGGCTCAAACTCTATAAGGTGCCATGCTTTGCATGGGCCTCCCGGATTTCGCTTCGCTGCATCCAGGCTACTTTTGATATAGTGTTACTATTTGAGGGTTCCGACTGGTCTGCAATGCGTCTCTTTAACACTAAATGCTAGTATTAATGCGATGACCGAACACAGAGGTAATAATTTTAATCCAGCCTGAAAATCAGATAACAATAAAGATTCAACATGATAACCACGTGGGCCAGATACTAAATCGACTAACCGCCCCACCAAAGGCTGCATTGATGCGCCCACAAAAATTGAAATCATATTGGTAAAAGCAAGGGATGTTCCAACGACATTCCGCTCATGTAATTCAGTTGAAACAGCATAAGCAATAGCAACGCCTGTGTTTGTTAAGCCAAAAAGAAAAAATAATAAGTAAACATAATGTTGATTTAACGTTGGGCTAAATACAAATAAGGTGGAAAAAATAATACCCAAAACAGCCGAAATAATCATTAAAGGCTTGCGACGCCCCAGCCTGTCAGAAATCCAACCAGATATCGGACCGCCAATACCCCAGCCTATAAAAATTAATCCAGTAGCAAAAGCTGCTTCATGAGGCCCTAAACCTCGACCAAATTGCAAATAAGCGGGTCCGATCGCTTCACCAATTACCGCTGTAGGCCCAAATAAAAATCCGGCATAAAATGCATTAAGCCATGTTTGTTTGCACGATAAAATAATTTTTAAACTTTGAAGAATACTTAGTCGATTAATAGTAGGGGTTTCATTATGATTTCCATGGGGAGTATCTTGAATAAATTGATAGATAAAACCCGCTAAAACAATAAATAAACAGGCCATAACAAACATGCTATTGCGCCAGCCCACGTTACTTACCATAAAGGAGACAGGAGCCTCGCCTGCGGCAGCGCCTAACATGCCTACTGCTTGAGTCAATCCTGCTAATAAACCCAACATGGTGGGCGGAAACCAAGAAGTTGCTAAGCGAAGAGAACAAACAAAGGCAAAAGCCGCACTAAAACCAATGAGCATTCTACCAATAGACCCCACCATTAAGCCGCCAGCAAAACCAAATACACAGCAACCAAAAGCAGTAATAAGAGACATGATGGTCAGCAATTTACGGATACTTAAACGATCAACGGTGAGTCCCACGGGTATTTGCATTAAAATATAAGGAATATAAAATGAAGCGGTTAATATGCCAAATCCTGCTTCATTAATTCCAAAATCAACCTGTAAATAACGGTGCATAACTCCAGGAGCGACTCGTGCTAAATAATCAGAGAAATAAAATGCAGCAGCTAATCCCCAAATCAACCAGGCAGCGCCTAAAGAGCTTTTTTTACAATCTTCCATTTTTAACCCATTTAGTGTGTTCATAAGTACCCTAACTCAACGTGCCATATTTATTTAAAACATGGATAATAAATCTGCAAGTTCGAGTTACATTATACTGAGGTCATCATTTATTTCAACACGTTACTTGATTGCATTTTAATACCAATCAGACTCGGTTATAATCAACCTTTATCATTTTAAAAAGTTATTATTTATGAATGCGCTACATCTTGCCATCAAAGCAGCTCTTGATTCCTCGGGTAACACAAAAGAAGCAAATAAAGCCTATCTGGAATTTATTAAAGCAAATTTCATTATTCCTGTTGAAAAAAATAATGCGGATGAAGAACCAAAAGTATTATTTTTGCAAAATAACGAGGATATTTTTTTACCCGTGTTTACTGAAATGACCTATCTTGATGCCTGGGCTAGCGAAATTAATCAAGAAATCAGCCTGCTCAAATTATCTGGTGTCGATTTATTGAAAGGAATTGGCGATCAAGTAACTGTTTGTCTCAATATTAATAGTGACCTGTATAAGGAGTTCAATCCATCGGAAATCGCGCGAATGCGTTCGATGGTATTAAAGTTTTTTAAAGATTAATGTACCAAATCGAATAAATCATACCCGCCACCAATCTCTCTTCAGCATTAACTCTTGGGATAAATTGAAATCAAGTTATCCCATCACTACCTTATAGGCAATGGTGACCGAAAGGCCTATAAGGACTTTAAAAATACACTTTTTCAAAAATGTGTGCTATAATCGCAACCTATATAGATTAGGGTAACATTTCATTATTATTAATGGGAGTAGTTGTACATGCCTATTATCAACCCATCACTTTGTTATAAAACTCCTCCAGATAAAAAAATAACTATAAAAGGCGAATTAAAGCTCGATGAATTTGCTCAACTGCTTATTACACATTGTCCTAGTAAGCAAGATTTTGCGCATGTTCAAAGCAAACTCGAAATATTTGTAGGCAATAATTCTACTTACACCTATAAATCATCTCTTAAAGAAACTATTCTTGCCATACAAGCGCATCTAAACAACACCAGTATCAATGAATCAGAAAAACAGGTCATTACAGATAAGCTAATAGAAGGCCTTGATCAATGCGCCCCGGGTTTTCACAATCGAGTTAACTCGATCCTATTAGGGATAGTTCGACCACAAAGCATTGATGACATATTGCTACTCATAAGGATATCTATTGTAGAAGGGGTGGCGAGAAAAGACAGTGATGATGTTCACAAACATAATTCCTTTTTTATCCTCGCGGCAAGCATAGGCTACGGTGTTCGACCTATCAACGCTAAAGATGTTTACTCAAGAAAATCAACCAATGTCTCTGCTCTCACCGCTGCTTTTAAGGAGCGTTATACTGCTTTATCTATATTGACTCAATTGCAAACTAACATAGAGTCTGAGTTAAGAACCTATTATGGCTATCAGGGAGCAACAGAGGGCTATGAATTGGATGCCTATCGCAAAATGATGGACTTTCTCAAAAAGCTCTTAGGCACCGAATTAGACTATGGAGATGTATTTATATTAGATACCGAGGATACCCCTTGTGATATCAACTGGCCCACTGTCTGTAGTCGCCTGATAACCACCCTAAAAGATAAAGGGTATTTTATATTTACCGACAAAGAGCATCTCTTATTTGATGCTTTATTCAATCCCAACAACGACATCCAACTCAATGATTTATTAAAAGAAGCAGAGTATCGTGCATTATTAATGCAAATGAACCATCCGGAATTGTTTAAATATTTTTCGGATGCCAAGAAACATATTGTTGCTCAAAACCTTTGTGCAAAACCTATTAATGAAGACTTAACAAGTGATGAACTAGTCCAACAATTGAATTTTATTAAGCTATTTTCTCCCGACATAGAAGAATATAGCCAACAATGTTGGAAAATATGGCTTTCGAAAAAAAATAACCAAGCTCGTTTGTTACCTTTATTGTTTAAAGAAAAAACATTAATTACTGTGAAAAATAAACTGCTGTCTATACTGCCTCAACTACCTACAGAGTCAATAAACATTATTGCTAGTCAGACGAAAATATGGAGATCACCAGTTTATTTGACTGTTCCTCATACCCTTCTATTATTACAAGTCTTCTCAAAGCACAACCTAAGCACTCGATTAATTACTAATCTATTAAGCGCAAAAAACTCTAATGGCATGAATGCTCTGATGATGGCTGCGTACTATCAACCAGATGCAATACCCAATTTGATTCAAGCGGCCCTTACGACCAGTAAGCCTAAAACATTAATCGCTGAACTATTAAGCACAAAAATCTCTGATGGCAGGAATGCCCTGATGTTGGCCGCATGCCGTCAACCCAATGCAATACCCAGTCTGATTGAAGCAGCCGGTAATACCCATAAGCCACAAACATTAATTGCTGAACTATTAAGCGCAAAAACCTCTAATGGCCTAAATACCCTGATGATAGCCGCGCGATATCAACCCGATGCAATACCTAATTTGATTAAAGCGGCCCTTACGACCAATAAGCCCAAAACATTAATCGCTGAACTATTAAGCGAAAAAACCTCTAATGGCATGAATGCCCTGATGATAGCCGCGGGATATCAACCCGATGCAATACCTAATTTGATTAAAGCGGCCGATCAAACCGATCAGCCCCAAAAATTCATTGCTGAACTATTAAGCGCAAAAACCTCTAATGGCATGAATGTCCTGATGTTGGCTGCTGAACATCAACCCAATGCAATACCTAAGTTGATTGAGGCGGCCCAGTCTCAAACATTCATCGGTGAACTATTAAGCGCAAAAACCTCTGATGGCATAAATGCTCTGATGATAGCCGCGCGATATCAACCCGATGCAATACCTAATTTGATTAAAGCGGCCGTTCAAACCGATCAGCCCCAAACATTCATTGCTGAACTATTAAACGCAAAAACTTCTGATGGCATGAATGCCCTGATGTTGGCTGCGGAACATCAACCCAATGCAATACCTAAGTTGATTGAGGCGGCCCAGTCTCAAACATTCATCGGTGAACTATTAAGCGCAAAAACCTCTGATGGCATAAATGCTCTGATGATAGCCGCGCGATATCAACCCGATGCAATACCTAATTTGATTGAGGCGGCCGTTCAAACCGATCAGCCCCAAACATTAATTGCTGAACTATTAAGCGCAAAAAACTCTAATGGCATAAATGCCCTGATGATAGCCGCGCGATATCAATCCGATGCAATACCTAAGTTGATTGAGGCGGCCGTTCAAACCGATCAGCCCCAAAAATTCATTGCTGAACTATTAAGTACAAAAGATTCTTTTGACAGGAATACTCTGATGCTGGCTGTGTCCTATCAACCCAATGCAATACCTAGTTTGATTGAAGCGGCCCTTACAACCAGTGAGCCCAAAACATTAATTACTGAGCTATTAAGCGCAAGCAATTGTTTTGGCAGGAATGCCCTGATGTTGGCAGCGGAATGGAGATCAGATGCAATACCTAATTTGATTAAAGCGGCCCTTACGACACATGAACCCCAAAAATTAATTGCTGAACTATTAAGCGAAAAAACCTCTGGTGGCAAGAATGCCCTGATGTTGGCTGCGGAACGTCAACCCAATGCAATACCTAATTTGATTAAAGCGGCCCTTACGACCAGTAAGCCCCAAATATTAATTGCTGAACTATTAAGCGCAAAAACCTCTAGAGGCAAGAATGCTCTGATGTTAGCCGCTAGCCTCCGTGACCCCAATGCAATACCCAGTCTAATTGAAGCAGCCCTTACGACACATGAACCCCAAAAATTAATTGCTGAACTATTAAGCGAAAAAACTCCCACAGGTTGGAGCCTCTTAAAGTTTGCAGAAGACAATAAAAAATTCCGGAATAATTTAGTTAACTGCCTGCCGGGTCAATTACTTTATAAAGATCCGCTCATTACACTGATTAATACATCTCAGTATAAAAAAATTCTCTTTGATAAAGTTAAACTAGATATAAATAATTTAGATTCCTTAAACCCAATTGAAAATGCTCTTAAAATAAGCTTAAACGCGATGAGCATCAATGCTCTATCAAAAAAAATAGCGGTTTTAGATGCTTATAATGAACTTAAAAAACAACCTACAAACTTGGAAGAAAATGTTAAGGCCGCGCTTCAAAATTTGGACAGCCCATTATATAAAGCTTTAAAAATCGAACGACTTTGGGGTAGGTTTTTTGCAAATCATGAAACCTCCAGCTTAAAGCGCTTGAGGGCTGCTGTAACAATAGATAATAAGAAACCAGATAACACTACCCCAAAAAATCATTAACTCTTGAGATAAATTGATTTCAAGTTATCTCAAGAGTTAATGTTTTTGGGGCGATTAGGCTACTAATTCAAATAATTGATATCCAACTATTGCTGAAGCAGCGAGTGCGCCACTAATTTCCATCACTAAAGAGAAGAAGCTGTGCTTTTGACAATAGTGCTGATCATTTGCAGCAACTTCTTTTTCTAAAGCCATTTCATTAGCTTCAAGTGAACTTGTGTTAAACAGAGGCTCATCTCCGGACAAAGCATCCCACCAACCTTCTAACCAATGATTAGCTTCTTGAGTACCTTTTTGAAAAGGATTATCTTCTTCAGACTGATAGGCTAATGCGCTCTCGTAGCCTGAAGAATAACTCTCTTCATAGGTTGGGTGATCAATGTTAAAGCGTAATTTGATGTCTGGTAGTATGGCTGTAATGTCGTTCATGATGTTACCCTCAATTTATGCGTCAAATATAAAGTTCAACTGAAGCTACTCCTAAATTATTGTTAAAGCGGTGTATATTTTTTTAAATCTGCTATAACCATATACACTTAAAGCAATTTTAAAACTTTAAACCGCTACTTACATTCAAAGTAAAAACATTTACTAATTCTTGACAATTTATTGTCAAACATCAGAATTTATTTTTCTCTTTCCCTACATAGAGTAATGCAAGTAACGGGCCAACTTTTTTAAAGTGTTAAAATAAGTTGTTAAAAATGAGGGTAACCTTGATTTCACACTGCATAATCAAGGAAATTAAGGTGATGTGTGTGATCACTTGACTGCGCGATGTGCAATCAAAACTACTCAGCGAAGAGGTGGTTTAAAAAAAACCGGCAAAATTTGCCGGTGTTTTTAACCTAAGGGGCCAACCGATGATGTTTCCATTGCCCATCTTGACGATAATAATGGATTCGATCGTGTAGTCGGTTATCTCTTCCTTGCCAAAATTCGATTTCATCTGGAACGACTTGGTAGCCACCCCAATTTTTTGGACGACTAACGGTGGCATTCGGATGTTGTTGAATTAAATCATTTAACGCTTTTTCTAGAACATCTCGGTTAGCTACTTCATGGCTTTGCGGCGAAATAATCGCACTGAACTGACTCTTAATCGGTCGTGATGAAAAATAACTGTCTGATTGTTCTTCACTCACGGTCTGAATAGCTCCACGAATACGAACTTGGCGAGACATTTGAGGCCAATAAAAATTCAGCGCCACATAGGGCTTATGTTGAATTTGCGTGGCTTTAACACTGTCATAATTAGTATAAAAAATAAAATTGCCAGCCTCTAAACCTTTTAAAAGAACAACACGTGAATCAGGTTGGCCCTTGCTATCTACGGTACACAGTACCATAGCGGTAGGATCATTTGTTTCATTTTTTAAAACATCGTCAAACCATGACTGAAATTGAATAATGGGATCTGAGGGAACTAGGTCGTCATTTAAACTCAATACCCCGTAATCTCGTCTTATATCGGCAATGCTTCTGAAATCCGTCATAAAATACCTTGAAAAAGGAAATACTGCTTAAAACGTAGGTTGGGTCGTGACCCAACATCCGGGCCCTGCTTGACTCAGGAGAGTTGTTGGGTCGTGACCCAACCTACCAAAATACTTAGCTTGATGGTCGTGACCTAATATCCGGGTCCTGCTTGACTCAGGGGAATTGTTGGGTCGTGACCCAACCTACCTAAATCCTTAGCTTGATGGTCGTGACCTAACGTCCGGGGCCTGCTTGACTCGGGGGAATTGTTGGGTCATGACCCAACCTACCTAAATCCTTAGCTTGATGGTCGTGACCTAACGTCCGGGGCCTGCTTGACTCGGGAGAGTTGTTGGGTCATGACCCAACCTACAAAATCTTATCTTAATGGCCAGGGCCCGTTGACTAGACTTTGCAACATGAAATCCAGGCTGCTACCAACCTGTTACTTCAGCAATTGCATCACCCAAATCGGCAGGTGAACGTACTGTTCTTACTCCGGCTGCTTCAAGCGCTGCATATTTTTCAGCTGCAGTGCCTTTACCACCAGAAATAATTGCTCCAGCATGACCCATACGTTTGCCAGCAGGTGCAGTCACACCGGCAATATATGAAACAACTGGTTTGCTGATATGCGATTTAATGTATTCGGCAGCCTCTTCCTCTGCAGAGCCTCCAATCTCACCAACCATAATAATAGCTTCGGTTTGCGGATCTTTTTCAAATAAAGCTAATGCATCAATAAAGTTAGTGCCAGGAATAGGATCGCCCCCTATACCAATACACGTACTTTGTCCAAATCCTTTGTCCGTGGTTTGTTTTACCGCTTCATAAGTTAAAGTGCCTGAACGCGACACAATACCTACTTTTCCTGGCAAATGGATAGAACCTGGCATAATACCGATTTTGCATTCACCCGGAGTAATAATTCCTGGGCAGTTAGGGCCAATTAGCCGAGCACTGGTGTTATTTTCTAAATATACTTTCACTTCAAGCATATCCAATACAGGCACACCTTCAGTGATACAAACAATTAATAGAATTCCTGCATCTGCAGCTTCTATAATTGAGTCTTTACAAAAAGGTGCTGGAACATAAATGACACTCGCATCTGCTTGAGTTGCTTCAACTGCCTCACGCATGGTGTTAAATACTGGCAAACCTAGATGAGTTTGACCTCCTTTACCGGGCGTAACGCCACCAACCATACGTGTTCCGTATGCAATAGCTTGTTCTGAATGGTAAGTTCCTTGCTTGCCTGTAAAGCCCTGACATAATACTTTAGTTTGTTTATTAACTAATACACTCATTGTAACCTCGAAATTTTGTTTAAAACCCTATTCACTCTGTGGGTTAGGAACACTAGTAATTAAGCAACAGCTGCTACAATTTTCTTTGCAGCATCCGTTAAACTGGTTGCAGCAATGATGTTCAACTCGCTTTTATTAAGAATGTCAGCACCTAGTTGGGCGTTGTTACCTTCTAGTCGGACTACGACTGGTATTTTCACATCCACTTCTTTAACTGCGGCAAGAATACCATCAGCAATCAAGTCGCAACGAACAATACCACCAAAAATATTAACTAAAATACCTTTCACTTTATCATCAGATAAAATAATTTTTAACGCTTCGCTCACGCGCTCTTTCGTCGCGCCGCCGCCTACATCTAGGAAGTTTGCTGGATCACCGCCATGTAATTTGATAACGTCCATCGTAGCCATTGCTAAACCTGCACCATTCACCATACAACCAATGGATCCATCTAGAGGAATGTAATTTAATTCCCAATCACTAGCACGATTTTCTCGCTCATCTTCTTGAGCAGTATCACGCATGCCTTTCAATTTAGGTTGGCGATATAGCGCATTGCCATCGATATTAATTTTACCGTCTAAACAAATTAATTGCCCTGATTTAGTAACGACTAATGGATTAATTTCTAATAGGCTTAAATCGCATTCAACAAACATTTTACCTAATCCCATCATTAAATGAGTAAATTGTTTGATTTGATCATCTTGTAAACCTAGTTTAAAACCCGCATCACGACATTGGTATGGCATAACACCTACTAAAGGATCAACGATAACTTTAAAGATTTTCTCAGGGGTTTCCTCGGCTACTTTTTCAATTTCAACACCACCTTCTGTGGATGCCATAATCACCACACGACGTGTTGCTCTATCAACCACAGCACCAAGATATAACTCTCTTGCAATCTCACATGTTTCTTCAACTAATACCGCATTCACCGGTTGACCATGAGCATCTGTTTGATAAGTAACTAGGCGAGTTCCTAACAGTGCTTTCACTGCGGCTGCTAATTCATCTTTATTAGAAACTAATTTAACGCCACCCGCCTTGCCTCGACCGCCTGCATGAACTTGGGCTTTAACAACCCACTTTGAAGTAGATAGTTGAGAAGCTACTTGTAGTGCATCTTCAACATTATAAGCTACCTCACCCTTTGGAACAGGTAAGTTATAGCTGGCGAAAAGTTGTTTAGCTTGGTATTCATGTAAATTCATTGCAATTACCTTTCTAAAAAAGCAAATCCCATAAAGACAGGGCTTGCGGTTAACTGTGGTTGATTAGTACCGTTTCCATCTAGTTTTGAGCAGTCCGTAGCCATTTAAGCCTTTCTCTGCTCCCGTTTACAGGAGAAGGTGCAAAGGCAAATGAGAGTGGGACTCGCACGCCCCCTATCCGTCACTACGTGCCTCCTTCTCTCCTCCCGGAGAGAAGGGATAATACCGCCAATGAGGCTACGAATCGATAAAACTAGAGCAAGGTACTAGATATTAAGTAAAAGTCGCGCTGGATCTTCTAGTAATTCTTTAACACTTACTAAAAATTGTACTGAATCTTTTCCATCAATCAAACAGTGATTGTAAGATAAAGCCACGTACATCATAGGGCGAATAACAATTTCTCCCTTTTCCACTACAACTCTATCTTCGATTTTATGCATTCCTAAAATGCCGGTTTGAGGTGGATTGATAATTGGCGTCGATAATAAAGAACCAAATACACCACCATTCGTGATAGTAAATGTTCCACCTTGCATTTCCTCCATGGACAATTTGCCTTCTCGAGCACGTTTTGCTGCGTCGTTGATGGCCAATTCAATTTCTGCCATGCTCATTTGATCTGCGTCACGAATAACTGGGACAACTAAGCCTCTTTCCGTGGATACGGCAATACCAATATCATAAAAACCATGATAGACCACATCTTGTCCATCAATAGAGGCATTGACTGCAGGAAAACGCTTTAGTGACTCAACCACTGCTTTGGTAAAGAAAGCCATAAAACCAAGTTTTACGCCATGTTTCTTCTCAAAGCTGTCTTTGTATTGAGCGCGCAAGTCCATCACTGCTTTTAAATTAACTTCGTTAAACGTAGTTAACATAGCTGCATTATGCTGTGCATCTAATAAACGTTCCGCAATTTTGGCGCGTAAACGAGTCATTGGCACACGACGTTCTTCACGAGGACCCATTGGCGCTGCTGCTGGTGCTTGAGTTTTTTTAGTTTCAGCAGGTTTCGTGTTTAATTTTTCACGGTTGGATTCAATATAAGAGAGCACGTCTTCTTTAGTAATCCGACCCTCTTTACCACTGCCTTGAATCTGTCCTGGCTGTAAGTCATGCTCAGCCATCATACGACGCACCACAGGACTAGTTGATTTGTCCTCTTTAGCACTCATGTCACTGGAGGTTGTTTTGGTTTCTTCTTTAGTAGAAGAGGCGGCACCCTCAGAAATTCTAGCTAATAACTCACTTGAACGAACAGTATCCCCTACTTGGAACATAATTTCAGTGAGCACTCCATCGGCTGGGGCTGGAACTTCAAGAACCACTTTATCTGTTTCAAGATCCAGTAAATTTTCATCACGAGTAACTTTGTCACCTACTTTTTTATGCCAAGCAGCAATCGTTGCATCAGCGACTGACTCAGGCAGAACAGGTACTTTGACTTCAATAGACATGGCTATACCTTCTTGTTTTGTATGTATTATTAAATTAGTTAATTTCTTATTTTACAATGTGAACAAGCCTTACCCGAATAAGGCTTGTTCAACTAAAGCATTTTGTTGCTGTGCGTGTAAAGTCGGGCTACCCACTGCTGGTGCTGCGGCAAATTCTCGACCCGCATAACGTAATGTTTGTTCGGGATGTAAACAATCTTTCATGTTATGCTGTGAAGAAAACCACGCGCCTTGATTTTTAGGTTCTTCTTGACACCAAACTACTTCTTTCGCATGTGGATATCGACTTAACTCAGCCATCAGTGCCTTTTTAGGGAAGGGATACAATTGTTCTATCCGTACCAAGGCAACATGATTCAACTTCTTATCGCGACGCATTTCTAATAAGTCATAATAAACCTTTCCACCACATAACACCACTTTTGTAATTTTTTGTGCATCTAATGCATCAATTTCTGGAATAATAGTATGGAATTTACCTTTAGATAAATCTTCTAAAGGAGAAACAGCTAATTTATGACGTAATAAGCTTTTAGGCGTCATAACAACCAGAGGCTTACGGAAATTGCGAATGGTTTGTCTTCTTAGCAAATGAAATATCTGTGCTGGTGTTGTGGGTGTACACACTTGAATATTATGCTGAGCACAAAGTTGCATGAAACGCTCTAACCGAGCTGAGGAGTGCTCTGGTCCCTGTCCCTCATAGCCATGTGGTAATAACATGACCAATCCGCAAAGTCGTCCCCACTTCTGCTCACCTGAACTGATAAACTGATCAATAACAACTTGAGCGCCATTTGCAAAATCACCAAATTGCGCCTCCCAAAGCACTAAGAAATTAGGCTCAGAAGAAGCAAAACCATATTCAAAAGCCAAAACTGCTTCTTCAGATAAAACCGAGTCAATAACAATAAACGATCGATTAAGATCATTTTTTATTTGCTCTAAAGGTGTAAAACTTTCTCCTGTTTTTATATCGTGTAGCACAGCATGACGATGAGCAAAAGTACCGCGTCCACAATCTTGTCCGGACAAACGCACACCATAACCTTCCTGAATTAAACTGGCATAAGCCATAGTTTCAGCATAACCCCAATTCATAGGTAGCTCGCCAGCCGTCATTTTATCACGTTCGCTTAATAAACGTTGAACCACTGGATGTAAAGAAAAATCCTTAGGTAAAGTAGCCAGTTGTTTTGCTAATTTTTGAATATTTTCTGGCGTCACTGTGGTATTGGCTTTATCAGTCCATTTGGCATTAATATAAGGTGTCCAATCGATAGAAAACTTTCCTTCGTAATCCCCTTGAACCAGGTCAACTACAGGTTTACCTTGATCCAGACCGTCACGATAGGCATCCATTAATTTTTCAACATCTTTACCTGTTAGCAAACCTTGTCCTATCAATTCCTCCGCATAGATCTCACGCAAAGGACGCATAGATTTAATCTTTTTATACATTTCAGGTTGAGTCACTGCTGGCTCATCCGCTTCATTATGTCCATGTCGGCGATAGCATACTAAATCAATCACTACATCACGATGAAACTTCATTCTAAAATCAAAAGCTATCTGAGTTGCAAAGACTACTGCTTCAGGATCATCACCATTCACATGAATCACTGGTGCCTGAACCATTTTGGCTACATCAGTACAGTACAATGTAGAACGAGCATCTAAAGGATTACTGGTAGTAAAACCAATTTGGTTGTTAATAACGATATGAATTGTTCCGCCAGTAGAATAACCACGTGCCTGAGAAAAATTAAATGTTTCCATGACAACACCTTGGCCTGCAAACGCCGCGTCACCATGCAGAACAACCGGCACAACTAAATCTTTTTTAATCAAATCATTACGACGACGCAACCGCGCCCGGACGGAACCTTCAACTACTGGACCAATAATTTCTAAATGTGATGGGTTAAATGCTAGTGCTAAATGCAATACGGAACCAGATTTTGTTTTAATATTCGAAGAAAAGCCTAAGTGATATTTCACATCACCCGTGCGTTCATATTTTATTTTTCCTTCAAATTCTTGGAACAATTCGTTAGGTTCTTTACCCAATACATTAACTAGAACATTCAAACGTCCCCTATGCGCCATGCCAATAATTAATTCTTTGACCTTATCTCGACCAGCACAATTGATGATTTCATTCATCATCGGAATTAAGGAGTCACCCCCTTCAAGGGAAAAACGTTTTTGACCTACATATCGGGTACCTAAATAGCGCTCTAATCCATCTGCAGCAATTAAATCTTTTAAGATTTCCAATTTTTTTTCAGAATCAAAAGTGGCTCGCCCACGCACTGATTCCATTTTTTCTTGTAACCAGGTTGTTTCCTGAACATCGGAAATATGCATGTACTCAATACCAATACTGCCACAATAAGTTTGACGTAATGCTTTGTATATTTCATCTAACGACATCTCTGGACCATTAAACGAGGTGCCAGAAAAAAACTTGCGATTTTTATCCACATGAGATAAATCGTGCGCTGCTAATTCTAAATTAGGAACAGAAGGACGTACCGTCATCTCTAGCGGGTCAAGTTTCGCTGCCAAGTGACCTGAGGATCTAAAATCATTAATTAAATTAGCCACCTGATATTGCTGACTATCGGATGATTGAATGACTTGAGTAGGCTTTTTATCGGCATTCTGCAAAAAATACTCACGGACATCGCGGTGAGACAGCTCTTGGTTTGCGCCATTTACTTTAGGTAAGGCGTTAAACACGGCTTGCCAATCAGCAGAAACCGAATTAGGGTCAGCTAGATAATCCTCATAAAGGCTATCCACATAAGCCATACTTCCACCAGATAAATAGGAAGTAGCCCATTCATTTTGCAGATTGGAACTGCTCATTTTTTTTCTCTCCTAAAATATATCCCTTCACCCCCCGACAGGAGAAGGTGTCGCGCAACGACGGATGAAGGGCGGGGCCGGTTGATTTCCGCCCTCATTCGCCTTCGGCGTCTTCTCCCAAAGGAGGGGGAAGACATGCGCGCGCTAACTTAATGGTGTTTTCTCAAGTATTTTAAGTTTCCTGAGTCAACATTTGTGTACGAATTTGAGCAATCGCTTGCGTTGGATTGAGTCCCTTCGGGCAAACATTCGTGCAATTCATAATCGTGCGACAACGAAAAACACTGAACGGATCTTGTAATTTATTCAAACGATGCTCGGTTGCTGTATCGCGACTGTCTGCTAAAAAGCGTCTTGCCTGCAATAAACCAGCAGGACCGATAAATTTTTCTGGATTCCACCAGAAAGACGGACATGAGCTCGTGCAGCAAGCACATAAAATACACTCATATAAACCGTCAAGTTGCGCACGCTCCTCAGGAGATTGTAAGCGCTCTTGAGCAGGTGCTAATTTATCATTTTGTAAATACGGCTCTACACGCTCATATTGTTGATAAAACAAAGACATATCTACTGCTAAATCACGAATAACCGGAAAACCTGGCAAAGGACGAATAATGATTTTATCCGTATTTAACTGAGACATATGAGTAATACAAGCCAACCCATTGGTGCCATTAATATTCATCCCATCAGAACCACATACCCCTTCTCTGCACGATCTGCGATAAGTAAGAGTAGGATCTTGCTCTGCCTTTAAGCGTTCCAGCAACGCCAGCAGCATGGGATCGCTGTTAGCAGGTATCGCTAATACATAATCTTTCATGTAAGGCTTTGCATCCACCTCAGGATTATAGCGATAAATTGATAGAGTTATATTTCTACTATCTGCCATGTGATATATCCTCTTTAGTAAATGCGTTCTTTTGGTTCAAAAGGCGCGATATGTTTCGGTGATGCATTAACCGGGCGATAATCAATGGCATCGCCCTCTTCAAAATACAACGTGTGCTTAATCCAATTTTTATCATCGCGCTCAGGAAAATCTTCGCGACTGTGTGCACCACGACTTTCCGTCCGTGCAATAGCTGACTGAGCTGTTGCATAGGCAGTGGCCATTAGGTTATCTAACTCTAAGGCTCCTACACGTTCTGTATTAAATACATGGCTTTTGTCTTCTAGTTTGGCATGAGCAAGACGCTCACGTAAGGCATCCAAGCGTTTGAGACCTGAAGCCATCACCTCTCCTGTACGGAATACGCCAAAATCCTCCTGCATTACACGTTGCATGGCATCGCGAATTACTGCGGGACTATCCCCTTCAGTTGAGTTATCCCAACGATTATAACGTGCTAGAGAAGCATCAATATCATCATCACTGACATAAGGCATGTCTGGCAGGTGATTCGACTGCCATAACTCCTCTACATGAAGACCTGCAGCGCGACCAAATACGACTAAGTCGAGTAATGAATTACCACCTAGACGATTGGCCCCGTGAACAGACACGCAAGCACATTCACCTACGGCATATAAGCCTTCCACCAAATGTTCTTTGCCCTGTGTTTTAGTAACGACTTGTCCGTACATATTAGTTGGAATACCGCCCATACTGTAATGACAAGTAGGCACTACTGGGATAGGTTCCAGAATGGGATCAACCCCTGCAAATTTCATGGACAGTTCACGAATGCCTGGTAAGCGTGACATAATAAGATCCGCGCCCAAATGATCTAGTTTTAATTTAACGTGATCAATCCCTTTGGGATCAAAACCTTTGCCTGCACGAAGTTCCAAAGCCATGGAACGAGCTACCACATCTCGTGAAGCTAAATCTTTAGCTCGTGGCGCATAACGCTCCATAAAGCGTTCGCCATCCTTATTAATCAGATAGCCGCCTTCACCACGACACCCTTCTGTTACTAAGGTACCAGCACCTGCGATACCCGTGGGATGAAATTGCCACATTTCCATATCTTGTAATGGAATGCCAGCTCTTAAAGCCATACCAAAACCATCACCTGTATTAATAAAAGCATTGGTTGTGGATTGAAAAATTCGTCCTGCACCACCAGTCGCTAAAATACAAACGCGTGATTCAAAAAAAACCACTTCGCCATTTTCTATATTCATTGCCGTCGCACCTGCAATACGGCCATGTGCATCTTTAACAAAATCCAGAGCATACCACTCACTAAATACATGCGTTTTAGCTTTTAAATTTTGTTGGTAGAGTGTATGTAATAAAGCGTGTCCAGTTCGATCTGCTGCGGCACAAGTACGAGCAGCTTGTTCGCCACCAAAGTTTTTGGATTGACCACCAAACTGGCGTTGATAAATTTTACCATTCTCCATACGCGAAAAAGGCAATCCCATGTGCTCTAATTCATAAACCGCTTCCGGTCCGTTTTTGCACAAGTACTCAATGGAATCCTGGTCACCGATATAATCAGCACCCTTTACGGTGTCATACATGTGCCAGCGCCAATCATCTTCATGAGAGTTTCCTAAAGCACAGGTAATACCTCCTTGTGCAGAAACTGTATGAGATCGTGTTGGAAATACTTTAGATAATAGGGCAACTTTTAAACCCGAATTAGCCATCTGTAGTGCGGCACGCATTCCAGCACCACCAGCACCAATAATTACTGCATCAAATGTATTACGTGCAATAGCCATGCTTACCGCCCCCAAAGAATCATGAAGCCCCAAATCAATTGACTAAAGAGCCATAAAAAAACCATCATTTGCACTGTCAAACGTATCGCCGTGCATTTCATATAATCTGTTGTAACTGTCCAAATCCCTACCCATGCATGTAAAGTCATCGAAATCAAAGCGATGGCTGAAGCAATCTGCACTGCTGGATGAGAAAATAAAACATGCCATTGTTCGTAAGTTAAGCCAGGATGTAACAAGAAAAAACCCAAAATAAAAAAGGTATACGCAGCAAGATAAACGGCCGTAACACGCTGAATTAACCAATCTTTTAACCCATTACCAGTTAAACTAGTGACATTAGCTACCATATCCAGATTCCTAGAAAAATTGACAAAATAACAGCAAGAGCAATCACTAAAATTGCAGTACGCCGACTAGCACAAAGATGCTCACCAAATCCCATATCCATTAACAGATGTCTAATCCCTGCTAGAACATGATAAATCATCGCCGCACCAAATACCCAAAGTGCCAATTGATAAGGCAAATGAGTTAACATCGCTTTTGTCTCAACAAAAGATTCGCCTGATCGTACTGATTGGCTAAAAATAAACAGCATCACAGGTAATAATAAAAATAAAACAACCCCTGAAATTCGGTGCAATATGGACGCTATCGCCATAGGGGGAAATTTTAAACTACCCAAATCAAGATTAACGGGTCTTTTCTTGTTCACTGTGAGTTTCTTCCTTAAATAGAAATAAGTTATAAAATGATGCAGAAATACGAAGTATAGCACTCTGTTTTTATCGCGCAAGGTTAAGTCTATTGGAATGAAACTATTAAAGCATTATCAGGCTAAAATTAGTACGTTATGTGATTATTAAAATCACAACTACTTTGGTTTCATACCAAGAGAGCGATGAGGTTGTCTAAACGTATCTCGAGGTGCTTCAGAAGGATAGCCAAGTCGCTCTACATTCTGTTTGACTATTTGCAGATAACGCTCGCCCCAAGCTCCAGGATCAAAATTGGTAACTACGACGTTGTAGCTCAAATTAATAATGGATTCAAATGCTTTTCTTTGTGGTAATAAATGCCCACTAAAAGCAACTTGAACCTCGGTTTCTGGATCAATACCACCCGACTTTAAACGCTCCACCAAAAGATAAATGATTTTTTCTATAGTCAAAAATAATTTACACATGGACATACCCGAACTCATCATATCTTCTGCTTTAGAGGTAGAAAGTTTGGAGCCTAAATCATGGATATCATAAACAAATTCATATTCATCAGTATCAGGGATAAGCTTCGGTTTAATCACCACAGGAGGATGAATACTAGGAATGGTAGGAGAAATAATGTACAGATGAAAGTCTGCCCAATGCCACCATATTTGATAAACTCGTTCAACCAAAGCCACCGGATCGTTTAGATCGGCTTCCATTTCCAGTCTTAGATCGTTCTCAAGCACTTCTGCTCTATCTGGATTAATATTGTCTGACTCGTTATCCATGTGTTTACCAAAAGTAATCAAGCTAATATGCTTATATTAGCCCAAATTTAGCAGATGAGCACGAAAGATAAATAAAAAAAGTAGACCTTATAGGCGTAGCTTGGTTACCTGCAACCAGGCTAACTCGTAGAAATGTATTGATAATACTCGGGCGCTTGAGTACGACACTTAAAACAGGTACTTTGGCAATTTGCTTTTTCCTGGCATTTGCTGATGACTCTCTTGTCGACCCACTTATCCAGCATAGGCTGCAAGGCCGAAAGATCCATCTTAAATTCTCGGGTTAATTGCTGAGTACTTACTACGCCCTCACGAGAAATATAGTCACGTATTTGCAATAACATGTCGCCCCCCTAAATATCGTTTAGAGTAATAGCGCAATACACCCATTAAACCAATCAGTGCCAATATCGTCACAGCCCAGGAGATACTTTGAGGACAGCGATCAATGAATTTAGCGATTTGATAAAACCCTACAGCAGAGCCATAAGCCACACTCAAAGACCAGATCACTGATGCCCACATGTATTTTTTATTGGCTTCTTGTCGAATAACAGCCATAGTAGAGACACAAGGAATATACAGCAACACAAAAAGCAAATAAGCATAAGCGCCAATTTTTCCATCAAAACGCTTAGCCATCATTCCATAGACTGGCTGGGCTATAGAGTTGTCTCCAGCACTAGCCATAACTGGGTTCATTAATGCAGAGCCTAATTGTGAAACATTGTGCGGAATAGACCATAATGCCGCTTTTATGCCTGCCAAAAAATCAAAATTTGCTGCTGCTATTTCACCAAACTGCCCTGCCTGGGCATACAATGAATTTAAAGTACCCACAACCACTTCTTTAGCTAACATGCCAGTTAATAAGCCCACAGTGGCAGGCCAATTATCCTGACGAATGCCCATAGGTTCGAATAGAGGCGTAATCCATTGCCCCATGACTGATAATAACGATTGAGTGCTTGCCTCGCCGGTATTAAGCCCACCCTCTAAAGTAATTGCGTTTAAAGCACCCAAAATAACACATACAGGAACAATTAATTTACCTGCACGAAGCACAAAAAAACGTAACCTCATTAATGTTTCTTTACACAAACGTGAAAGAGACGGCTTATGATATGCGGGTAACTCTAAAATCAATGGGGAAGCTTTACCTTTTAATATTGTTTTACGTAAAATAAATCCCGTTAAAACTGCCATCAAAATACCAAAAAGATATAAAGAAAAAACAATATTTTGCCCCCCTGTGGGGAAAAATGCCGCAACAAACACCGCATAGATAGCTAAACGTGCGCTGCATGACATAAATGGGCTCATCATGATAGTTAATAATCTATCTCGTTCGGAATCCAAAGTGCGTGCCGCCATAATGGAGGGAACATTGCAGCCAAAACCTACAATCATGGGCACGAATGACTTTCCAGGCAATCCTAGTAAGCGCATGATTTTATCAACAACAAAAGCCGCTCTTGCCATATATCCCGAGGTCTCAAGTAATGACAAAAAAAAGAACATCGCGGCAATGACCGGAATAAATGTTAACGTCGTATTAATGCCTCTGCCCACACCATTTGCCAACAAAGCAATGACCCAATTGGGCGCATAGACCTGCTGCAGTAACCATGTCACCCCTTGAACAAAAATAACATTCGTGCTGATATCAAAGAAATCCTGGAATGCTCCCCCTACATTAATCGCAAATAAAAACATGAAATACATGATTGCAAAAAATAGTGGTAACGCCAAAAAACGATGTAATACAATGCGATCCAATTTTGCTGTAAAATGTTCACTTGCATCGCTAAGTTTTTGCTGTACTGCAGTGACGACTTGATGCGTTTTTTGGTAACGTGCGTCCGCTAATAAAATATCTAAGCCCGTATCTGCATCACCCAACACACTGCCTTCCGCGACACGACGAGAATAATAATAAGCGAATGCTTGGCTATGCCCTTCTTTACACAAATCTTGCTCTCGTAATATTAATTCCTCCCGAACTGATTCTGGTAAAGAAAGAGTCCACGGAAGAGCTACTGGGGGTATATTAAGTAATGTGTTTTCTAACAATGAGATGCCAATTTTTTTAGAGGCTTGAATTGGAATAACAGGACACCCTAATTGTTGCGACAAGGCATTTGTATCAATAAAAATACCGCGTTGCTGAGCAATATCCATCATATTCAGTGCAAGAATAACCGGTTTGCCTAATTCTAAAATTTGGCTGGTTAAATACAAATGGCGTTCCAGATGACAAGCATCAACCACATTAATAATGCAATCCACCTTCAAGGCAACCACTGCTTGTGCTGTGACTTTTTCATCTTCACTTAAGCCTACGGAATTAGCTACTAAGGAATACACTCCTGGCAGATCCGTCACTTCTATGAGTTGACTACCCACAGAAAAAGAACCTGTTTTCTTTTCAACAGTGACTCCAGGCCAATTTCCTATCCGTTGATTATCACCCGTTAAGGCATTAAATAAAGTGGTCTTACCACAATTGGGATTTCCTACTAATAAAACATGCGTCATATCCGCTCCAAAAGCAATTGGTTTGCTTCTTCTTTACGCAAAGCCAAAGCAGTGCCCCTCACCTCAATTTGTATAGGACACCCCAAAGGAGCAAGACGTATTACAACCAATTCAGCACCACAGGTCACACCTAAAGACAAAAGTCTACGCCTGTATTGAATATCAGTCGTACCAAAGCCTATTAATCGCGCTTTATCGCCTTGTTGTAGTTCGGTAATTCGTAACATGTAATAAAAACACTGTGGTAAAAAATAAATTCTAACATAAATGATATCGAGAATCATTCTCAATTAAGAAAAATTATACATTTTTCTAATTTAATTGTACTATAAATTTAACGTGAATTGATTTAAGAGTAGCCTGGATGAAGTGCAGCGTAATCCGGAATCAGTGGCACCGACTTCCCGGATTACGCTGCACTTCATCCAGGCTACGGTACTACCATTAGGTTACAAAATGAATCCATTGTTAGTTCCATATTATACGAGTGCAAAGGCTTTGCACTTACCAATGCAATACATGCCTGAAATTGATTGCATGACGATCCCTTTGGGCAAAAAAAACTACACCTTTACTTTAAGCATTAGTCCATTTAATAATCACTCAAGCATTTATTTATCTAAAAGCAAAGAAGCGTGTCAACTCATTTTGAATGCAGCCGGTTTTCCGGTTCCTAACTCCGTTACTATTGATAATGAACTATTAGAACAAAATGAATTAAAAAAACTAATTAAGGGATTGCACTTCCCTTTAGTGATAAAGCCCACTCACGGCACTTATGGTGGAGATGGCGTTCAGTGCAACATCAAAGATATAGAAAGCCTAGAAAAGTTCTTACTCCCTGGCATAAAAAAATATACCTCTATGCATGTGGAAGAATTTTACCAAGGACTCAAAGAATACCGCGTTTTAATTTTTAAAAATCGCATCCTAGGTATTGTAGAGCGTTTTCCATTTCGTGTTATTGGAGATGGAAAACATAACATAACGCAGTTAGTTGCTCGTTTACATGCGAAAGCTCAAACTGTAGATGAGGATTGCCTCCAGGATCAGGGTGTCACACTCACCAGCATCCCACCTCATGGTCAGGCCATTCGCTTAACTTATCCCGTTAATCACGTTCGAGGTGGTAGAGTACATGCCCTTTCTAAAAAAATTCCCGCAATAAATCAGACTTATTTCAAACAAATAGCAAAACGCCTTAATCTTGAATTGGTGGGCTTAGATATTATGTGTGAAGATATTTATCATTCCTTCAAAAAGTCAGCTTGGGTAGTTTTGGAAGCTAATTTTGGCCCTGATCTTACCCTCCATGAATCACCAGAAACGGGTAAAAAAATTGAGGCGAGCAAGCTCATTTTAAAACGATTAATTTGGCGCCACCCCTTTGCTTATTTAAAACATCGACTACAAAACAAACAAAAGAAAGGTGCATAATGGATAGAAATGTCACCTTAGTTCATCAAGCAGCGAAGTGCTTACACTTACCTTATAAATATTACCCAAAAATCAATTTTTTAGAGATTCATTTAGGTAAAAAACGCTATTATTTTCATCATGCAATCACCCCACTTAATTACGGGGCAAGTGCTTATATCTCTGTCAATAAATACATCAATAATGCCTTATTGGCAAAAGCCGGATTCCCAGTAGCTAAAGCAGTAACTTTTAGTAAGGAATCATGGCGTAATGAACCTCTAGCTGAATTAATTAAAAAATTACAATTTCCTTTGGTCGCTAAACCCCTGAAAAACACGGCGAGAGGTCATGGTGTTTTTTGTAAAATCCCTGATATAAAAAGCTTGGCTAACTATCTTGATCTCTTTTTCCAACATTTTGAAGACGTTGAAATTGAAGAGTTTCATGGCAATTTAAAAGAGTACCGTATTTTAATTTTAAAAAATAAAGTCATTGGGGTGTTAGAGCGGGTAGGTGCAAGTGTTATTGGTGATGGAAAACATACCATTGACGAGTTGATCGCCATTAAAAACAAAGAGAAAATTTTATTAAGCCAAACCGTCACTATTTCTCCAATGACTTACGACTTAGAGTATGAGCTGTGTTTAAAAGAACAAGGCCTCAAACTACAAAGCATTCCCTCTAACGGCCAAAAAATTAGGCTTTGCTACACTGCAAACACGGGTCGAGGAGGAGATATCAACTCACTTGGAAACAAAATTCATCCGCAAAATGCAGCCATGTTAATTAAAGCTGCAAGGGCCCTAGGTCTTGAATATACCGGATTAGATATGTTTTGCACTGACATTAATGTTCCATTCCACAACACAAACAAATGGCTTATCATCGAAGCTAATATTGGCCCTGATATGACACTTCATGAGCTCACCCCGCAGGGGAAAAAAATAGCAGTTTCCAACATAGTGATCTGGGAATTGATCAAGCGGCATCCCTTTGCCTATCTTTATCACCTAGCTACTCGAAGCCCATTGTCTTTTTATTTTAAAGCCAGTATTAGCATCGCTATCTTGTTAATTTTATTGTCTTCTTTTAAATAAGAGTAGCCAGGTTGCTTGCAACCAGGATTTCCTCAACTGCACTGTACCTATATTTCTTGTGCTTGCCGTTTTGGATGCCTACTTAAATAATCAACAGATTGCATTTCTACTAATCTACTTAAGGTGCGTTTGAAGGTCTCTGCCATTTCACCTGTAGTATATAATTTTTCTAAAGGCACTTGGGCTGAAATAATCATATTCACCCCACGATCATACATCACATCGATCAAATGAATCAGCATAATAGTCTGCAGTGTGTGTTTCTCTGTTAATTCCGGTACGTCACTTATAAAAATTGCATCAAACTTATCAGCAAGCTCTAAATAATCTAATTGGCTCCGCGGTAAATTACAAATAACATCAAAAGCAAACCAAATTACCTTTTCAGCACATTTCAAATAAGGAATATCGCGATTTTGGATTTTAATAGCGCCATTTTCTTGAAAATCACCTGCTAAACTTAAGAATTGTGCTTCCATGGTTTGGTTAGTATATGCATTTAAAGGATATAAATAAGCATCAACCAAAGGCTCTCGCCCTACGCGATAATCTCGCTGCTCATTCAAATTTAACACTTCACAGTGCGCATTCAATGCAGCAATAGCAGGTAAAAATCGCTGGCGCTGCACGCCGTTTAGATACAAATCATCTGGTTTAGTATTCGAAGAAATAACTAAAATCACCCCATGTGCAGTGATGGCCTGAATCAATTCGGCTAAAATCATCGCATACGCCACATCATGCACTAAAAACTCATCAAAACAGAGTACACGGGTTGATTTTGCTAATTTTTTTGCAATAATTTGCAGAGGATTTTTTTGTCCTTGCATCAATCTTAATTGCCCATCAATTTGTTGCATAAAGTGATGAAAATGAAACCGGGCCTTTTTAGACTCATCAATCGAATCATAAAATAAATCCACCAAATAAGTCTTACCAGCGCCTACTGGGCCATAAATATACAATCCTTGAATTGGAGGTCGATACCAACAAGAAAACCAAGAGGAATTGGCTTTTTGTAAGTCTTTTGCCAAGCGTTGCATATGGCTTAAAATGTCTCGTTGTAAGGGATCATCCTCAATCTCACCTCGATTAATTGCCGCTTCATATTGGACGATTAAGTTCATGATAATCCTATCTGGGACACCAAATAATCGGTCAATCTTGTTTTCAACTCAATGAGTTTTCCATGAAAAAAATGACTGGTATTTGCAAAACGAAGCACAGGCAATTCTGGCTGTGTCTGTTTTGCGAAATCAAAAACCAGTGATGGAGGAACCACTTCATCCTCATCACCTTGTACGATTAGCCAAGGAGACAACGCAGGGCTCCATTCTTTATAATCATAATTTTGAATTGCCGGTGCCACAGTGATTAGTAATTGATGAGCATATTGGGCTGCTGCTCGATAAGCAACATAGGAGCCAAAAGAAAACCCTGCAAAAATAAATAAGGCCGAAGGCTGCTCTTTATGCCAAGCATGAGCTAAAGATAACATATCCTCACTTTCACCTATGCCAGCATCATAAACCCCTTGGGATAAACCCACGCCACGAAAATTAAAACGCAATGAAGGAATACCAAGATCTTTAAAAGTACGAGCTAGGGTAGTCACTACCTTATTGTTCATCGAACCACCTTGTAACGAATGAGGGTGGCCTAAAAAGGCAATGTAATGCGAGTGAAGCTTTTCAGGAACAGTTAAAACAGCCTCTAATTGCCCAGAACCACCCTGCAAAACCAAAGAATGTTCTCCAGCGACGGTTAATTTGTCAGTAAATTGCATAAAAAACCTGTTGTTATAAAGTGCTTCAATAATACCTTAGAATCAAATATGAATAAAATATAAAACACCTTCTCAATTCTTTAGATTTGCAATATGATACCCCTGCGCTGACTCTAATCTAGCGGCGACATCGTATTTTAATTTTTCGGAGGACTTGATCCATGCGACAGGTACCTGTAATACATTGTGCTTACTCCATTAACCTAAGGAGTGATGCATGAAAATTCATGATTTTAAGCGAAAAAAACAAGAGCAACAAAAGATTGCGATGATCACTTGTTATGATTACCCTTCTGCAAGTACGATTGCTGAATCCAAGATTGACTGTGTTCTTGTAGGTGATTCGGTAGCTATGACAGTACATGGACACCCCACAACAATTACTGCAACTATCGAGATGATGGCCTTACACACTCAAGCCGTAGCTCGAGGTTTAAATCATCAATTCTTAGTGGCCGACCTCCCCTTTCTAAGTCATAAAAGTTCATTGCCTCAAACCATAGACCATGTCACTAAACTGCTACAAGCTGGTGCGCATGCCGTAAAAATTGAAGGTGCTGATGTCGATACCTGCGCCACTATTTCATACCTGGTTAACGCGGGCATTCCTGTCATGGGGCATATTGGTTTAACCCCACAAGCCATTCATCAACTAGGTGGCTTTAAGGTGCAAGGCAAGAGTCAAGAGCAAGCAGATGCCCTCTTGCAACAAGCCTTTAGTTTAGAAAAAGCAGGGTGTTTTGCCTTGGTCATTGAATGTGTACCCCAGAACGTGGCCAAAGAGATATCAGCCGCATTAACTATTCCTACTATTGGTATTGGTGCGGGTTCTTATACCGATGGTCAAGTTCTGGTTTGGCATGATTTACTCGGACTGCAAACTGATTTTAATCCTAAGTTTGTAAAACGATATGCTAAGGGAAAAGAATTTCTTCTTGAAGCTATCAATGCCTATGCCCAACAAGTTCACCAAGTGCAATTTCCAGCACTGGAGCATACGTTTTAATCTAGGGTAGGAGCAATTCATGCAAATCTTTCATGATATCAATGAGTGGGTAAATTGTCGTAAGCTTTTATCCACCGAATTAACTATTGGTTTTGTACCGACCATGGGTAATTTACACGCAGGGCATGCGTCTTTATTTTTAGCTAGCCAAAAAGAGAATGACCTTACTGTTTCAAGCTTATTTGTTAATCCCACGCAATTTAATCAAGCAAATGACTTTAAGCATTATCCTCGCACCTTAGAAGCAGATTTGGAGCTTATGGCAAATTCCGGGGTTGATTTTTGCATCCTGCCAACAGAACAAGCGATCTATCCCGATGAATACAATTATCAAATTCATGAACAACAATTAGGCCAATTGATGGAGGGCAAACATCGCCCTGGGCATTTTAATGGGGTATTAACAGTGGTCATGAAACTGTTAAATTTAGTGAAGCCCCATCGGGCCTATTTTGGTGAAAAAGATTATCAACAATACTTGTTGATTCAAAGTATGGCCAAAGCGTTTTTTATGGATATAGAAATTAAAAAATGCCCAACAGTTCGTGAATCCAGTGGTTTGGCATACAGTTCACGTAATAATCGACTCACTCCAGAACAAAAACACTTGGCGGAAAAATTTGCGCAACTATTTCATCAACAAGAAAAAAGCTGCCCACAAATTATTGATGAATTATCGATGAAAGGCATTGCTGTGGAATACATCGAAGATTATAAGAACCGACGCTTTGCTGCTGTACTTATTGGCGAAATACGCTTGATTGATAATTACCGCTTAATGGTATATGCCTAGACATATACCATTAAATTAAATGCGATTTTGTATGAGCCACTTTGACAAGATTTTCATTACTAGTCTTGATCAAGCACTACGATTGGCTGCTTACCGTTTTAACTGCAATAAGGCCCTGCTTGCGAGCAACCTGGTTACTTTTAAAAAATTTCTTGAAGAAAGTTAGTCATTGCCAACCAAGAGCGTTTTGCTGCTAGCGCATTATACATTAAACCGGCTTGAGCATCGTGCGCTTGAGGGTTAGTAAAAGCGTGCTGTACATGGCCATACATATGCATTTGCCAATCTGCTTTTTCTGTGGTCATTTCCTGGCAAAATAAATTCACT
The DNA here is from genome assembly GCA_030158115.1 of Legionella sp. Classification (GTDB taxonomy): domain Bacteria; phylum Pseudomonadota; class Gammaproteobacteria; order Legionellales; family Legionellaceae; genus Legionella. Next base: position 199,228 of record JAOATK010000018.1, on the reverse strand, counting down.
TGAGCAGGTTTTACCATGGGATCATCGTAACCGTGCAAAGCTAAAATTTTAGCTTGGATGGGTTCGGTTTTAAGAGTTCCTGGATTAGATAATAAACCATGAAAGCTTACTGCTCCTTTGATTTCCGCACCTGATCTTGCTAGCTCCAAAGCACACATCCCACCAAAACAAAATCCAATGATGGCAATGCGCTGATTGTCTACTTCAGGTAGTGCACGAATAGTATCTAAAGCGGCTGTAACACGTTGACGCAGTAGTTTTTGATTAGAAACTAATGGCTGAATTAAAGCGGCTTTCTCTTCGTTAGTAGAACCAATTCGTGCATGGCCAAACATATCCAAAGCAAAGCCAACATAGCCCATTTCTGCTAGTAATTTCGCTTTATCACAGGCAAATTCATTTCGCCCTGACCAATCATGAGCAACCAGCACGGCAGGACGAGCACTTGTGATGGATTTATCATAGGCGAGAAAACCATGTAGATCTTCTGCTTCTTGATGATAAATATAATTTGAAGTAAACAATTTTCGCTCCTTGAAGATAATGTCAAAAGTAGCCTGGATGAAGCGCAAAGCGCATCATCCGGGAAGCGCCGCGAAACGGCTCAAACTCTATAATAGGGTAGCATACTTTGCATGGGCCTCCCGGATTGCGCTTCGCTTCATCCAGGCTACTTTTGATACACAATCAATTTGGCTTGACGCCCATGCTCGCACGTGGAGAGGGTATATTAAGTGATGATAATAACCCTAAGCCTCCAGATATTGACGCAATTTTTTCATCGCATTTTTTTCAAGCTGGCGCACTCGCTCGGCTGAGATGCCGTATTTTTCGGCTAAATCATGCAAAGTTAATTTATCATCAGCTAACCAACGGTGCTGGAGAATATCCTGACTGCGCTCATCGAGTTGATCTAATGCGACGAAAAGCTTTTCACGCCCTTGATCGCCCGTATCTTCTTTTTCTAATATCAAGGCAGGATCGTCATTCGCGTTAAATAAATAGCGCTCAGGATCCATATGAAAATCATCCTGTTCATCTGCAGTTGGCGCGTCATAAGGAGAATCCATCGCATTTAAACGTTGTTCCATCACTAATACATCCTTAGTGCTCACGCCTAAATCTTTGGCAACAGCTTCCACCTCTTCATTACTCAACCAGCCCAAACGGTTTTTCATTTGGCGAAGATTAAAAAATAATTTACGTTGCGCTTTGGTCGTAGCCACTTTGACAATACGCCAATTACGTAATACAAATTCATGAATTTCAGATTTAATCCAATGAACTGCAAAAGAAACTAACCGCACACCCATTTTAGGGTCAAAACGTTTAACCGCCTTCATTAATCCCACATTGCCTTCCTGAATTAAATCATTCAATGGGAGACCATACCCTAGATAACCACGAGCAACACGAACAACATAACGTAAATGAGCTAATACCAAGCGTCGAGCCGCCTCAATATCTCCCTCAGAATGAAAGCGCTCAGCACAAGCTATTTCTTCTTCTAAAGTGAGCATAGGGATTTGATTGACCATATGAATATAGGAATCAAGACTACCTACAGGTAAATTCATCGCGGCAAGTTGTAACTGTTGACTCATACGACTTCCTCTAGTAAGACAAAAACTTATAATTGTGGTTCTATGGCGGCTAATTGACGCTTAACAGACAAGCGAGCGCCTAACCATCCTAGTATAATAGCAAATAACACGAGTAGCAAGATTTGCCGCATTGACAACAAGGACAACGGATAGTGCATTTGATAGGCAACGGCCAATTGATTTACTGCAGCACCTAGGCTTAATATAAAAATATTAACTAAAAAAACGGCAAAAACTGCCCCCACTGCCCCATACCAAATGCCTGAATATAAGAATGGCCTGATGATAAAAGGATCTTTTGCACCAATTAACTTTAAAACCTGAATCTCATCATGACGGCTGTGAATAGCTAAACGTAATGTCGTGCCAATAATTAAGACCACTGCTAAGGCTAATAGCGTAAGTAACGCATTAGCAAATTTTGCAGCAAAGCTTAAAATAGCATCCAAACGGCGAATCCATTCCATGTCTACTTTTGCCTGATCGACTCCTGCTAATTTTTGTAGCTCTCGAGACAGTAAATCTAATTTAGCCGGTGAATCAATCATAAAAGCAGGGATAATATCAATCACCGCAGGCAAAGGATTTTTAGGAAGATAACGCATAATATCCTGCATTCCTTCTTGCTGGGTTAACTCTGATAAACCCTCTTCCGCAGATTTTAAAGAGGCTTGTCCAACCCCATTAGTCGCACGAACACTCTGTAATACATGCTGCTGTTCTGCTGGAGGTAACTGAATTTTTAAATAAAGAGAAATATGGCCGCCACTTTCCCAATCTGAAGTCAGTTTACTCAAATTCTCTGCAAATACCCAAAATAAAGCCGGCAATGCTAAGGCGATAGCAATGACGATAGTCGTCATTATTGTAGCTACTGGTTTATGACATAAGTCATTAAAGCTCTGTGTTGCCGCTTGCAAGTGATAAGCAAACAGGACCCGAAGTTGTTTTAGCATAATCGCCCTCCTTTCAACATCATAATGCGATGCTTCATTCGGGCAATCAAGGTTAAGTCATGTGTTGCGATTAACACACTCACCCCGACTTGATTAAATTGCTCAAAAAGAGACATGATTTCTGCGGATAATTTAGGATCGAGGTTACCAGTAGGCTCATCTGCCAATAAAAGCGCGGGCTTATGTACTACGGCTCGTGCAATTCCTACTCGCTGCTGCTCACCACCAGACAAATAAGTAGGTAACATTTTTTGTTTAGACAATAATCCCACCATATCCAAAGCTGCATGGACTCTTTTCGCAATCATAGGATGAGGTACCCCGTGAATTTGCAACGGCAAGGCAACATTATCAAAAATAGTTCGATCATTAAGCAAATAAGGGGATTGGAAGGTAATCCCCAATTGACTACGATGAGCGGCTATATCACGTTTTTTTAACTGATTCAGACGTGCGCCATTGACGACAATTTGCCCCGAGGTAGGTCGCTCTAACAAGGCGATTAATTTCAACAAGGTACTTTTTCCAGAGCCTGAATGCCCTGTAAGAAATGCCATCTCTCCCTTTTGTAATGAAAAATTAACCTGACTTAAAGCGTCAAAGCCACCAGGATATTTTTTACTGACTTGGTCAAATGTGATCATCATTAAAATAATGCACCCACAAATTGCGCCGCATCAAAGGGCCGCAAGTCCTCAATTCCTTCCCCAATCCCAATATAACGAAAGGGGATTTCTAATTCATTAGCAATAGCGAATAATATTCCGCCTTTGGCAGTTCCATCCAATTTTGTCATAGTAATCCCAGTTAGTTCAACCGCTTCATGAAATTGCCGAGCCTGTACCAATGCATTTTGGCCTATGCTTGCATCCAGTATCAACATGGTTTCATGAGGTGCTTCAGGACATAGTTTTTGTAAAACCCGTTTTACCTTTTTCAATTCTTCCATTAAATTGGTTTGTGTGTGCAATCTTCCTGCTGTATCAGCAATGAGTACATCTATATGCCGCGCCTTGGCTGCTTGTAATGCATCAAAAATTACTGAAGCACTATCTGCTCCCGTCTGTTGAGCAATCACAGGAATGTTATTTCGCGCACCCCAGACTTGTAACTGTTCGACAGCCGCTGCACGAAAGGTATCGCCAGCAGCCAGCATCACTTTTTTACCTTGTTGTTGAAATTGTTTGGCTAATTTACCAATGGTAGTCGTTTTACCCGCTCCATTAACGCCCACCATTAAGATGACAAAAGGGGTATGATCAGCTGTTTTTATATCAAAGGGCTTATTTTTTTTAGTTAAAATAGCCTCTAAAGAAGCTTGCAGCGCATTATAAATAGCATCACCATCTGATAATTGTTTGCGCGCCAACCCTTCCGTCATGTTCTTTAATACCGCTTGTGTTGTCTCTATTCCTAAATCAGAACTGATTAAAAGCGTTTCTAGTTCATCCAATAAATCTTGGCTAATTTCTTTTTTACCCAATAGCAAGCGACCAATACCATCACCCAATTGATGGCGAGTTTTACTTAATCCTTTTTTAAAACGAGCAAAAATACCTTGCTTCGTAGTTTCCAGCTCTTGGGAAACAGGCCCATGAGGTAACTCGGGCGTAGAGTCGGTAAGAGCCGGTTTACTCATGCTTTCTGGTAGCTTCTCATCTTGGTTTCGCTTAAACCATTTAATCATTTAGTATACAAATCCTAAAAAGTGTGGAATTCTATCATCTTTTTTGCTTTGAGGTTAATTAGTGCGCAAAATACTCATCACCTTATTAATGGTACTATCTTGCCAGACCTTCAGCCAAGTTCAAGAGTTTACCTTGAATAATGGATTAAAAATACTAGTTCAAGAAGATCATCGTGCTCCAATTGCTGTATCTATGATTTGGTACGATATTGGATCAGCAGATGAACCAGGAGGGATTACAGGGGTCTCTCATGCCATGGAACACATGATGTTTAAAGGAACTAAAAAGTATCCTTTAGGTGTTTTTTCAAAGACAATCGCAGCAATTGGCGGCCAATCAAATGCTTTTACCAACAATGATTATACCGCTTTTTTTGAAAAAATTGATGCATCACACCTGGAAGTGAGCTTACAGCTAGAAGCTGATCGGATGAACAATTTGCTTCTTGATGCCAATGAATTTGCTAAAGAAATAAAAGTAATTCAAGAAGAGCGTCGCTTACGCACAGATGATAATCCACAAGCTCTGACTTTTGAGCGTTTTTTAGCAACAGCGCATTTAGCAGCTCCTTATCATCATCCCGTGATCGGATGGATGAGTGATCTGCAACAGATGACGGTGAACGATCTCAAAAAATGGTATCAAACTTATTATGCTCCGAATAATGCTACCTTAGTTGTTGTGGGCGATGTCAAAGCAGAACAGGTGCATCATTTAGCAGAAAAATATTTTGGTCCTCTAACACAACACGCAATCCCCATACGCAAAGAACAACAGGAACCTCCTGTTTTAGGTAAAAAATCTTTGGAGATACACAGTACAGCTAAATTACCTTTGGTAATGATTGGCTATTCTGTACCAGGAGTGAGCACTGCAAAAACTGCCTACGAACCTTACGCGTTAGAACTAATTACAGGAATTTTAGACGCCGGCGAGGGGGCACGATTTGCTAAAAACCTAATTCGTGAAAAACATCTGGCAACAGGTGCAGACGCTTATTACAACCTTTACTCCCGATATCAGACCCAATTTATTATTTACGGCGCCCCTGCTCAAAATAAAAGTATCCGCGAGTTACAAAAAGCATTAATTGCTGAATTAGATGATTTGAAAAAAACACCTGTCAGCGAGAAAGAGTTACAACGAATAAAAAACCAAATTATCGCCCAAAAAACGTATGAGAAAGATTCTATCTTTGGACAAGCAATGGAATTAGGGCTGTTAGAAACAGTGGGGCTTGGCTGGAAAAAAGGAATTAACTACACTCATGCGATTAATGCAGTAACAGCCTTACAAATCCAACAAACAGCTCAACGTTATTTTCAAGAAAATAATATGACCATTGCCAAGCTTGAGCCTGCAACAAACGCTGAGGTGAACCCATGAAATTTTTTAACACCTGTATGATGGCACTGATACTAGGACTCCCCCAGGTAGGCGTAGCAAATACCTTCGAAACCGAAAAATGGCTTACATCAAATGGTGTGCGAGTAGTCTTTTATCCAGCTATCGAAGTGCCTATGCTAGATGTCAGCTTAGCTTTTGCCGCCGGCTCAGCCTATGATGGTAGCCAACACGGTTTAAGTGCCTTAACCAGCCATATGATGAATCAGGGAAGTGCTGGGCAGGATGCTACAGCTATTGCAGAAGCACTAGCTGATACAGGAGCCCAATCAAGCATAGAAACCACCAGGGATATGGTGGTATTTAATCTACGAACATTAGTCAGCCCAGAAGCCTTAGCGCAATCCACACTAACTTTTACTCAAATTATTAATCACCCTGATTTTCCTGATGAAGCATTTATTCGTGAGAAAAAACAACAGTTAATGGCCATTGAACAAGTTCAAGAATCGCCTGAGGAAATAGCTGATCTGAATTTTTTTAAAGCACTTTATCGACAACACCCCTATGCTCACTCGGTTAACGGAACAAAAGAAACCGTGAGTGCTTTAACTAAAAATCAACTGATTGAATTTTATCATCGTTATTATATTGCCAATAGCGCTGTATTAATTATGGTGGGTGCCATTAACAGCCAAGAGGCACATGCATTAGCTGAAAAATTGACTAAAGAGCTACCCAAGGGAACACTTCCTGCACCTATTACGCGTGCCCCTCAATTAACTCAAGCAGAGCAAATAAACATCCCCTTTCCCTCATCACAAACCATGATACGCCTTGGTCAAATAGGTATTGATCATCATACGCCTAATTATTTTCCTCTGATACTTGGCAATTACATTTTAGGAGGAGGTTCTTTGGTTTCGCGATTAGCGGTTGAAGTGCGTGAAAAAAAGGGTCTAACTTATGGCATAGATAGTCAATTTGCTGCTATGCCAGGAGAGGGACCATTTCTTATTAGTTTGTCAACACGTAATGACCAAACTCAGCAAGCAATTGATATGGTTAGAAATATATTAAATACGTATATTAATCAGGGCCCTAGTGATCAAGAATTGCTTGCAGCTAAACAATACCTTACCGGCAGCTTCCCCCTCTCGCTTGCCAGCAATCGTTCTATTGCAACCCTCTTATTACGCATGACTTTTTATAATCTGCCAGAAAACTACTTGGACACCTATATTTCGCGCATTCAAGCAGTGACCAAGGACCAAATTAAAGAGGCGTTCAAGGAACAAGTTCATCCTGATAAATTATTATTGGTTACAGTGGGGCAATCTTGAAGCAGGAAATTCGTATTATAGGTGGTCTATACCGCGGCAAAAAATTACCGGTACCTGAAGTAGAAGGCTTAAGACCTACTCCGGATCGAGTGCGTGAAACTTTATTTAACTGGCTAATGCATGACATCAGAGATGCCCGTTGTTTAGATGCTTTCGCTGGCAGTGGCGCCTTGGGTTTAGAGGCTTTTTCCCGGGGAGCCTTAGAGGTTGTTTTTATTGAGCAATCACCTAAAGCACATGCCAATTTACATAAAATCATTCACTCATTTAATAGCTCTAAGTTAAAACTTATTAAAACAGACGCCGCACATTATCTGGAAAGCAGCAAAGAACCATTTGATATTATTTTTCTAGATCCTCCTTTTGCAGGCAATTACCTTCCTCAATGTATTAGCGCACTTGAGAAGCAAAATATTTTAGTATGTGGGGGGCTTGTTTATATAGAATCAGGCTCAATGCCTCTTATGGATGAAAAGCAATGGCGACAAGTGAAATTGAAACAAGCTGGACAAGTAATTTATGGGCTGTTTGAAAAACAGTAAATTCAAATAACTTATTAATATTAACAAATTACGGATGTCTATAAAGCTTGACAAGGAGCCTAGCTCCTGTTTCAATCGAACTAATACTTCCAGATATAAAAGAACATTGAATGAACAAAAAGCTCATCATACTCTTTATTGCCACTATCCTGCTTGTTAGCTGTAAGTCCATGGTGCTTTTTAAAAAACCCCCGGCTAACAATCCAAGCGATGATGCCAACATTAAATTAGCAGAAGCTGCTGTATCTGTAAGTGATTCTATGCAGGAGATAGCTCGCATTGAAAAAGTAGTAACCCCACCCAACAAAGACAACACATTAACTATACCTAATGCCTATAATTTACAGGCTAGAGCAAGCGTTGATTGGTCTGGTCCCATAGAAGAATTAACTGCACGCATCGCTAAAGCGGCTCATTTCAAAATTCGTGTTTTAGGTAAAAGTCCTGCGGTCCCTGTTTTAATTAGCATTACCATTAAAGACGAAAGTTTAGCTGAAATTTTGCGTGATATTGATTACCAAGCTGGTAAAAAAGCTTTTATTCACGTCTACCCTAACAGTCAGGTTGTTGAATTACGTTATGCCAAAATTTATTCTTAGCTTCATAGTTATTTTATCTTTATTACTACCGGCCTGCACCAAGTCTGGTTACATGGGAGATACTGGTTCATTGGCTGGCATACAGGCTATGGCAAATACCAATACCAAAGAGCGTAATAAGAAAAAAACGGGCAAAATTCGCCAAATGGCACTAAAGGAAACCGCTTTAAGTCTAGGGGCACAAGCAGGGTTAGCTTGGCGCGCAAAAACCATTGACGAACAACTTACAAAGCAATCAAGAACACTAGATACCATCTATGATTTTAACTCGCTCACATTAGAGCATAATATTTTACCCCCAGTCTTACTAGAAGGTAGAAATACACTAAATCTTGCTGATGCGCAAAATATACGCGTTTCTGACCGTACCTATAAAGTTTCAAAACAAGCGCGGTTTGTCACTACCCCACCTACTTGGCGACAATATTTATGGTTAGATTATGTTAAACCTGAGTTTCCTAACTATACCATGCTGCCCAAAACTAAAATTGAAAAGAAAATTTGGTGTGCTTACACCGCCAAAGGATGGAAAAATGGCGTTGATCAAGCAAACACTATCCTTGAGGATAACATCGCTCGAATCAAAGAAGATTTCGGCGGCATGATTCTTTATAGAAAATTACTAGCGATGAATATGGTTTCTCCTCCTTATGTGTCCCACACCGATTTAGGTGTCACTGGCGATGAGTCTGAAATTCATATTGATGATCGTGTATTACGTATTACTGCGTTGCCAGCCCTAAACGTGAACAGTAGCGAATGGCGAGCGGCTGTTGCAAAAGATGAAAATGTCTTAGAGCAATTTAAAAACATGGAAAAATTGGCAAACCAGTCTAAAATTGTAATAACAGATAAATCATGGCAACCAACTATTACACCAACTGACTGATAATAAATTATGACTAATCTTCATTTAATGCCTGATGAACCTACGCGCTTTACACCATTGTTTATGGATAAGATGCTGGAGCATACAGAAAATTTAGATGCTTCTGATATTACTATCCAAACTGGTGAACCTATTTATGCTGAGGTTTATGGTAAATTATTTAAAATTACTAATAGACGTTTATCTAATACTGAGCTTGGCGACTTAATTAATTCAATTTATGGTCCGAATGCAACCACGCAACTTTTATCTGGTAAAGACATTGATACCCACTATGAATTTCGCCCTAATCGTGGGGTAAGATACCGTTACAGAGTTAATGCAACAGCCTGTTTAGTAGAAGGGCATGATGCCATTCAGATTACATTCAGAACGATTCCAACAACACCACCACAGTTAGAAACAATGAACCTTCCCGATCAAGTTCTCGAAGCGATAGCACCTCAAGAAGGCATTGTTTTCATTACTGGAGCGACAGGTTCAGGAAAATCCACTTTATTAGCCTCAATTATTCGTAAGCTGATAGAAACGGCTGATTCAAATCGTAAAGTATTAACCTACGAATCACCTATTGAATTCGTCTATGATGAAATTGAAACTATATCTTCAGTTGTTAGCCAATCAGAAATTCCTAGGCATTTACCTAGCTTTGCGGATGGGGTGCGTAATGCATTACGAAGAAAGCCACGTTTAATTATGGTGGGTGAGTGTCGTGACGCAGAAACAATTAGTGCAACGCTGGAAGCTGCGCTCACAGGGCATCCTGTCTATACCACCTTACATACCTCAGGTGTGGCCGAAACCATGCGTCGTCTTGTCACTTCATTTTCTGGAGATGAGCGCTTAGGTAGAACCATTGATATCCTTGAAACCATTAGATTATGTATCTGGCAAAAATTGGTTCCCACAGTGGATGATAAACGTGTGGCTCTTCGAGAATACTTGGTTTTTGATGAAGAAGTTCGAGACATACTTCTTGATGGCGATCCTAATGATGTGACCTCAGCTACCCGCAAACTAGTAAGAGAAAAAGGACAGTTGATGACCTGGGATGCCAAAGCGAAATTTGAACAGGGCATTATTAGTGAACGAGTTTACAAATTGATTATTGCCGGTGCGAAAGATTACCAACAATAATCACGAATAGCACTTTCTTAGCAAATTTGAAATCATAAACGCCCTTGTAGCCTGGATGCAGTGCAGCGGAATCTGGGATCAGTGGCACAGAATCCCCGGATTACGCTGCGCTGCATCCAGGCTACAAGGGCGATGTTCTTAAATACGCGCCCCGGCAAGCTCTGGTTTCCTATCCTACTCTATCTAGTCCACCCATATATGGCTTTAATGCCTCAGGAATACGAATTGTGCCGTCTTTTTCTTGATAATTTTCCATTAAAGCAACTAGAGTCCTTCCTACAGCCAAACCTGAGCCATTTAAAGTATGTACAGGTTCTGTTTCTCGTGTTTCGGCATTCCGGTAGCGAGCCTTCATTCGTCTAGCCTGAAAAGCTTCCATATTAGAACAAGAGGAAATTTCTCTATAAGTATTTTGACTTGGTAGCCAAACTTCAATGTCATAGGTTTTTGCAGCACTTGCACCCATATCCCCTGTACATAAGGCAACAACCCGGTAAGGTAGCTCTAATTTTTGTAAGATGGTTTCCGCATGGTGAACTAACTGCTCTAAAGCAGCATAAGATGCATCAGGCTTTGTAATCCATACCAACTCCACCTTTTCAAATTGGTGCTGCCTTATCATCCCTTTGGTGTCTTTACCATATGAACCAGCTTCACTACGGAAACAAGGTGAATGACAAACATGGCGTATTGGCAACATATCCTCTGACAATAAAACATCACGCACCGTGTTAGTCACTGGAATTTCTGCTGTTGGAATTAAATAATATCCTTGATCACCTGTTAATTTAAATAAATCTTCTTCAAATTTAGGCAGCTGACCAGTACCTAGCAAACTGTCTGCATTCACTACATAAGGAACATAAATTTCTTGATATCCATGCTGTTGAGTATGAACATCCATCATAAATTGAATGAGTGCACGCTGTAAGCGTGCTAACTGGTTTTTCATGACCACAAAACGACTACCTGTCAATTTAGTAGCCAGTGCAAAATCCATTTGACCCAAAGCCTCACCTAATTCATCGTGGGACTTCACAGAAAAATTGAATGTAGGAACAACTCCCCAGCGACGAATTTCTTTATTATCATGCTCATTTTCTCCCTCAGGTACAGATTCATGAGGGATATTTGGCATTCTCAAAGCAATCGCTTCAATTTGCAGCAATAGGTCGTCAAGCTCTATTTTTTTTTGTTCTAACTCAGCGCCTAAACGATTGACATCTTTACGCATTGACTCAATGTCTTCACCGCGACTTTTTGCCTCGCCTATTGCCTTAGATCGTAAATTTCGTTCATTTTGTAAAGCTTGCGTCGCAATTTGTAATGCTTTACGTTTCTCTTCTAAAGCACTAAAGGCTCCGACATCAAAAACAAAGCCTCGTTTTGCTAATTGTGATGCTATAAACTGTGGATTTTCTCGTAATAATTGACTGTCTAACATAGATGATCACTCTAATAATTCATTTATCTTACAATACCGCGGGTTGATTGGTTTAATGCATCAATCATAGGAACAACTTCAGGGTATTCAGCCTGCATCAACTCCAATTCCGCCAAAGCTTGTTGTACTGTTAATCCCTTACGAAAAATAATTTTATAAGCGCGTCGTAAAGCGTCAATTGCCTCAGACGAAAACCCACGTCGGCGTAGTCCTACCGTATTAATACCACACGCAGAAGTACTATGCCCCGCAATCATCACGTAAGGCAACACATCTTTAGGAACATAAGTTGCCCTAGCAATAAAAGCATAAGCACCCACATGGCAAAATTGATGTATCCCAGCATAACTTCCGATGATGGCATAGTTATCTACAGTCACATGGCCAGATAATGCCGCATAATTGATCATAATAATATCATTACCAACCATGCAGTCATGCCCTATATGCGCATAAGCCATTAAAAAATTATTGTTGCCAATTCGAGTCACCCCACCACCTTTCGTGGTTCCTCGGCTAATCATACAATATTCACGAATGATATTATTATCACCAATCTCCAAACGAGTTGGCTCACCTTTATAGGTAATGTCTTGGGGTGCATCACCCACAGAAGCAAATTGGAAGATTTTATTATTTTTACCAATGGTAGTTGGACCTTCAATCACGGCATAAGGACCCACCCATGTATTTTCACCAATTTCTACATTTGCACCAATAACTGCGCCAGGACTTATCGTTACCCCTTTAGCTAGTTTTGCAGATGGGTGAATTATTGCTCGTTCATCTATCACTTTTTAATTTCCTTTGCTGCACTTAATAAATCTGCAGAACAAGCGAGTTTGTCGCCAACATAAGCTTCGCCACGTGTACGCCAAAACTCTCTTTTCTTTGCAATAAATTTCACTTCCAGACGCAACTGATCTCCGGGAGTGACTATTTGTTTAAATTTCGCATTATCTATCCCTGCAAAAAAATGTAAAACTCCTTTGTTTTCTTCAGGTGTTTGAGATAAAAATGCTAGTATTCCACTGGCCTGAGCCAAAGCTTCGAGCAGCAAAACACCGGGCATTATAGGATTTTCTGGAAAATGTCCCATAAAAAAAGGCTCGTTAATGCTGACATTTTTTATGGCAGTTAAATAGTCGAAGGATTTGTAATCTAGAACTCTATCAACCAAGAGTAATGGGTAACGGTGAGGCAACAAATTAATAATTTGTTTTATATCTACTATTTCACTCATACGCAATGTCTCATTTTTATTATTAGGTTTTTCAGAAAGAGAAATTATTATCCTGGTTTAATCTGCTCAAATCAATTGTAAATCCACGTATTTGTTGATTATTCCGTATTTATCCTATTTTTTATTAATTATCGGAGATGGTTATTTTAAGATAGTGCTTATTGAAGCTTTCTGTTGTCTGAGTGCAGCGCAAGCGTATTGCGAGAATTCGTGTCACTAATCCCGGATTACACTTGCGCTGCATCCAGGCTGCTTTGTATAAGAAAAAGGCGTGATGACACTGAGATGTCACACGCCATCTATATTATATAGCCAAGCTCAAATTAATTAATTGCTTTAACTACTTTATCTGTCACATCAAGAGGTTCAGCACTAAAGGGCGCTGCGTCTTTTTGTACAATGATGTCATATTTATCATCTTTAGCGACTTTAGAAATTGCAGCACGAACTTTAGTGTACAATCCTTCCATTGCTTCATTATTAGCGGTGCTTAATTCTTGCTGATATTGTTGGCCATCACGCTCAAATTGCTGTTGAGTAGAGATAATTTTCTTTTCTAACTCTTTCTTTTGACTAGCACTCAGGATTGCGCTATCACGTTTAAACTTTTCCATGTCTGCTTTTAAATTAGCTTCCATCGCCATTAATTTATCACGGCGTGGCTTAAATTCTTTTTCAAGTTTTTGCTGAATATCTTTCATCTGACTAGAGGTTTGCATGATTTTTTGTAAATCAACAACTCCAATCTTTGCTGAATCGGCAAATACATTTACACAAAAAGCACTCAAAACCAAGGCTACGACGACACCAAACCGCTTCATAAATTATCTCCTCAATTAAAGAGGAAGATGCTAGCACAATTCGAAATAGGTTGCGATATGGGGTGCGATTAAAACTGCGGTTTTTTTAATAACCGTAATCTCAATCGCAGCACTCTCAATTAAAATCCAGACGATAAGGCAAATTGGAATAATTGTTGATGATCATAACGTTGCGGATTAATTGCTTTTGCTACGCTAAATGCCAGTGGTCCAAATGGAGAACGCCATTCTATTGATAAACCTGCTGAGTAACGTATTGGCCCACCATCAACACCCGTATAAATAGGCAATGTATTATATGCAAAAACATTACCCGCATCGGCAAATACCGTGGTTCTTACATTATCACGACTCAATGGGTAAGGTAAGATAAGACCTGCAGTTGCACTGGCTAAAAAGTTACCCCCGGTTGAGTTATGGAAATTATCCAATGGACCTAAAGAGAAACTATCATAACCGCGTATTTGACCAGGCTGCGCCGTACCCCCTGCGTAATAGTTTTCAAAGAATGGTAACCCATTGTTATTAAACATATTTCCGTAGCCTGCGAAACCTTGAATAGAAAATATCCATCCGTGAGTAATGGGTTGATATAGTCGAGCCTGATACGAGCTTTTGTAATAAGATAATGAATTAGATGCAGCAGGTAACGCAACCACTCCTGAAAGTTGTTGATTTAGCCCTCGAGTAGGATAGGGAAACTGATCATAACTGTTTCGAGCCCAACCGGCTGATAAACGAATTTCTTGAAAATGCTTTCCATAGTCAAGAATAAAATTTTGAATAGGAATAACGAATCCTACTGTTCTTACTGCCACATCTTGATAACCATAACCCATTTGGAGACTGCTTGCTTCACCTAAAGGGAAATTATAGTTTACATCACCACCAAATCGATCGGAGCTGTATGTACTAACGTTCAAATTTCGAGGATCGACGCGTGCAAAATAAAGATTTATTCCGCGCCCTATTCCTGTATCTGTATAGAATGGGTTGTAATAATTAAGAGAATAATCTTGCCCCCATTTACTGGAAGTAAATGCAGCCCCCATAGATCGACCAGTTCCCATGAAATTGTGTTGATTCACAGAAGCGTTTAATTGATATCCGTTAGTACCATAACCTACTGACGCACTAGCTTCTGCGGAAGGAGCCTCTTCTACTTGCACGTCTAAATCTACTTGATTATTTGCCCCTGAAACAGGGGTGGTTTTCACATCCACATTTTTTAAATAGCCTAATAAACGCAATTGGCGCTCAGATTCTTTAATATTGTGTAGGGATAATAACCCGCCTTCATGCTGGCGAATAACGCTTCGCAGCACATAATCACTGGTTTTAGTATTCCCATGAAATTTAATGCGTCGCACATAGACATGTCGACCTGGTTCAACAACAAAAGTAATAAATACCGTCTTATTTGTCTCATCTAACCGTGGTTCAGCATTAATTGCCGGAAAGCCATAACCTACATCACCTAAGGCTAAACCAATAGCAGAAATGGTTTCAGTGACTTTTTTACGAGAAAAAACGTCGCCTTTACGCACTTGAACTAATGAATCAATTTTCTCCTTGGGAACTATTGTTTTACCTACGACTTTAAAACCAGAAAAATGATATTGAGGACCTTCATTGATATGAACATTAATAAATACATCTTTTCTATCTGGAGATAATAAGACCTGAGATGAAACAATATTAAATTTTAAATACCCTCTATCCAAGTAGAAAGAGCGCAGTGCCTCTAAAGATGCATCCATTCCAGGCTTTGAATATTGATCTTTTTTTGTAAAATAAGTGAAAATACTCGCCTTGGACAAGGTGAATTCCGGCAATAACTCACTCGTTTTAAAATCGTGATTACCGACAATTGTTATTTTCTTGATTCGTGATACACGACCTTCAGACACATTAATATTAATAGCAACACGATTATCAGTTAGTGGAGATATTCGTGTTTCAATGCGAGAATTATATTTACCACGAGAGTTGTATGCTTTTTTTAACTCTTTTTCTAAGCGTTCTAAAGAGGATTTTTGGAAAACACGGCCTTTAACTAAGCCCATTTCTTTAAGAAATTCTTTCATTTTATCAGTAGGAATTTCTTTATTTCCGGTGATATTAATAGTCCCTATTGTAGCTCGCTCAATCACATTGACAATTAATACATTGCCTTGACGCTCTAGTGAGACTGATTGAAAAAAACCTGTATCATAAAGAGTGCGAATAATCTCGCCAGTAGAGCTCGAATTGACTTCTTCACCCACTTGCACGGGAATATAATTTAATACGGTTCCAGTAGATACTCGTTGTAAACCGGTAACTTTAATGCCGCGTACTATAAAACCATCATCTGCCATCGTATGCGAAGACCAGGCTAAAAGCGTGGAACAACAAACACCAGCTATCAATTTACTACTGATTTTTTTCATTATTATTTTACGTCCAGTACTACGTGTTTTTCTGAACTACATGAGATTCAGTCACACCGAAATTTGAAATACTTTTTATAGGAAGTCGAAACTACTGTCAAGTTTCTGTCTCCACCAACAAGATTCCTTCTCCCACGCGTGAGAAAGAAGAAATATTATTTAATCTAGCTTGCCAGCCTTGATATATCATTCGTCAGAGCGACAAACATCAAAGCTACCAACAGCAAAAGACCGATATAAGATCCCATTGACTTAAAACCATCTGAAACGGGCTTACGGCGAATAATTTCCAAGGCATAATACAACAAATGCCCGCCATCGAGCATAGGGATAGGTAATAAATTTAGAGTCCCTAAGCTAATACTCACTAAAGCTAAAAAAAATAAATAAGAAGTCAGGCCACCTCGGCCAGAATCTCCTGCTCCTTGAGCAATACCCACAGGACCACTAATAGTATTTAAACTTAATTTTCCCGTGATTAACCGGCCCATTAAGGTAAAAGTGGCTCCTGTTAACTGAACAGTTTGTGTCAGAGCCGCACCAAGCGCTTCAACAGGATGTTTTCGCTCCATTCGCAACCAATGCTCAGGCCATTTCACTTGCTGTGAACGTAAGCCTAAAAACCCCTCTTTTCTTCCCTTAATGTTATGACTCCCAGCTTGTACCAGGACTTCTTGCACATTGCCGTTACGCCTAATTTGTAAAGCTAATTGAGTGTCTGGCCGGACTTTGACGTAATCAACTAAAAATAACCAATCAGGAACTGCTTCGCCATTAACACTTAATATCTCATCTGTGGTTTGTAATCCTGAGTTAGACGCAGGCGAATCAGCAACAACCTCACCTATAATAGGCGGAATAGACGGAATAAAAGGCTCTATTCCAAGACTTTTCAGCAGATCAGGCTTTTTATTATTTAATTTCCAGTCAGATAAAGGCATCAACCGCTTTTTTTGTTGACCATTTAGCCCTGACTTGACAGTCAATTCGAGAGTTTCTGTTGATCCAATAAGCGGCATCATGATGTACTGAAAATCACGCCAACTATTTATTTTGGTATGATTCACTTCAATAATTTCTTCTTTTGCAGTCAGTCCCGCCTTGGCAGCAAGACTATTGGGCTCTACCCTCTCAACCATGGGAGCCAAAGACTGCGTACCAATCACTAAAACTAGCCATAGCGCAATAAACGCAAAAATAAAATTAAATAAAGGTCCTGCCAATACAATCGCAAAACGCGCCCAAACAGGTTGATTATTAAATGCTAAATGTCTTTCGTTTGGGGCAACCTCCCCCTCAGACTCATCCAGCATTTTGACATAGCCGCCTAAGGGGAATAAAGACCAAGCATATTCGGTTCCTTGTTTATCGCGCCAAGAAGCCAGAACCTTGCCAAAACCAAAAGAAAAACGCAACACCTTAACACCACACCATCGCGCAACTTGAAAATGGCCATATTCATGTACCGTAACGAGCAATAACAAAGCCAATAAAAAATACAACATTGTTGTTAACATAAACTATCCTAGAGTTAACCCAAAATAAAATAAAGGCAAGGCAGCAATTAAACTATCTAAACGATCTAACACCCCACCATGACCAGGAATAATAGCCCCTGTATCTTTTAAGTGACAACGTCGTTTTAGGATACTAATAAACAAATCACCAAAAATTGAAATAATCACCGTACTGAATGCCAAAAGAAACCAATCACTTTTGTGCACAGGGGCAAAATACATGCTGCCACTCCAAGCGATTACCATCGCCATGGCAACGCCGCCTAAAACACCTTCCCAAGATTTTCCAGGGCTTACCCTAGGAATCAGTTTATGTTTTCCTAACCATTTTCCACTAAGATAGGCACCAATGTCAGAAGCCCAAATTAAAAAAAGCAAATAAACCAATAAATTTTTTCCGTTAGGGAAGTAATATAAATGAACTAAGCTTTGAATAAATAAAGGAATTAAGATGAGACAAACAGCACCCACTACAGCCGGATAACCCCAATAAGACTGTGAGCGAGGGAAGGTCAAAATAGATAAAATAATAAACATCCAAAAAATTAAACCCACGTTCAACCACGAGGAAAAAAAGGTGCCACAACCCCATACTGATATGAGCATTAATACCAAAAAGCTAACTTGCGTGCTTAGTTTTTTCAAGGGAATTAATAACAAACATTCTTTTGTTGCTATTAAAAGGATAAGTAAAACAATGCCTGTTAAAACCCAGGGATTGCCATAGAAAATTATTAGTAAGACTAGGGGAACTAAAATTAAAGTGGTAATTAAACGTGATAAAAACATGGCTTCCCTTTTATTAATCTAAAAAATGCTTTCGTAACATGGATGCACTACTAATCTACACGCTTGAGCACATGCCCAAAACGTCTTTTTCTTTTACTAAAAGACTCTAAAGCCAATTCAAATTCTGTCTCACCAAAATCAGGCCAATGCACATCAGTAAAATAAAGCTCTGTGTATGCCAGTTGCCAAAGAAAGAAATTACTAATCCTCAATTCACCACTCGTACGAATAAATAAATCTGGATCAGGCAGGCCATCAGTATCTAAATATTTTGCAAAACATGCTTCATTAATTTCATCTAAAGCCAGCTCACCCACACTAGCCGCTTGAATCATTTTTTTTGCTGCTGTAACCAAATCCCACTTGCCTCCGTAATTAACAACAATATTTAAAATAAGTTGTTTATTATTGGCCGTGATACTTTCTGCTTCCCTCATTTGCTGTTGTAAACCAGGAGACAAGACACTGCGGTCACCCGTAAATCGCATTCTAATGCCATGCTGATTTAGCTCAGCCACTTCTTTACGTAGAGACTCCATAAATAGCTCCATCAAAAAAGAGACCTCTTCAACCGGGCGTGACCAATTTTCAGAACTGAAAGCAAACAAGCTCAGACAATTAATTTTTTTTCTCATGCAAATGTGGATCATTTTTTTTACTGATCCAACACCTGCTTTATGCCCCTCAATGCGAGGCAAATTTTGACTTTCAGCCCAGCGCCCGTTGCCATCCATCACGATGGCGACATGTTGGGGAATTTTATCTTCCAAAACAGCTCTTCCTACTTACAAAATGGTTCGTAGTCTAACCTTTTTAATGTGAAAATTTAAGTGTTACGCGTATAATTAAAATAAATTTTGGACGATGGAGTGTTGAATGCCAAAGAAAACACCTTTGCTGCTAATGATTTTAGATGGCTGGGGTTACAACAAAAGTAATGAGCACAATGCCATTGCCCAAGCGCGTACACCACAATGGGACGAGTGGTGGCAAACCCGTCCACATATTCTTCTTGAAGCATCAGGCCTACCGGTTGGATTACCCGATGAACAAATGGGTAATTCAGAAGTTGGACACATGCATATTGGGGCTGGTCGTATTATTCAACAAGATTTTACGCGCATCAATCAAAGCATTGAAACAGGGGAATTTGCAAAAAAAACTTTATTTTGTGAAACACTCCATCAATTAAAAAAAACTCACCATTCCTTACATATTATGGGGTTATTTTCACCCGGAGGTGTGCACAGTCACGAACAACATTTATTTGCTTTATTAGCGCTTTGCGCACAGCAAAATTTCCATTCTGTTTGTTTGCATCTTTTCCTTGATGGGCGCGACACCCCCCCACAAAGCGCTTTACAAAGCGTTGAGCTTTTAAATAATGAACTTAAAAAACACCCCGTCGGCAAAATCTGTTCTATTAGTGGACGTTATTACGCAATGGATCGCGATAATCGCTGGGAACGAATAGAGCCTGTTTATAATTTACTAACACAAGCTCAAAGCGAATATCACTTTGATGATATAGAAACGGCTATACACCATTATTATCAACAAAACCTCTCAGATGAATTTATTCCCCCGACACGAATAGGCAAAGAGCATGCCATTCAAGATGGCGATTCGATCTTCTTTTTTAATTTTCGCGCAGATAGGGCAAGACAATTAACTACTGCATTTATTGATCCCTCATTTACCAAATTTCATCGGACAGCACATCCACACTTATTCTCATTTATCAGCATGACTCAATATGACAAAAACTTACCAACCAAGCCTGCTTTCCCACCTTTTCCATTAACCAACACGTTAGGAGAAGTTCTTGCGGCGAATGGCCTGAGTCAGCTACGAATCGCAGAAACAGAAAAATACGCACACGTCACTTTTTTCTTTAATGGAGGCCATGAACAGGCTTTTGCTAATGAAGACCGTGTTTTAATTCCATCACCAAAGGTTGCCACCTACAATCTCAAACCTGAAATGAGCGCTCCAGAATTAACAGCTCATTTAATCGACGCAATAAACCGACAAGCATATGATGTCATTATATGTAATTATGCCAATGCTGATATGGTGGGCCATAGTGGTGATTTTCCAGCAACAGTGCGCGCTATTGAGTGTTTGGATCAATGCATGAGTAAAGTCTGGCACGTTTTAGCCAAACAAAATGGGCAATTACTTATCACAGCAGATCATGGTAATGCAGAAGAAATGTTTGACGAGACCACACACCAGCCTCATACTGCTCACACAAGTGAACCAGTCCCCTTGGTCTATGTTGGGGGTAATTGGCATTTCACACACAAGGCAGGAAGCTTAATTGATATCGCGCCAACAATGCTGGCATTATTTGGTATCAAGCCTCCAGCAGAAATGACAGGACATCAATTGCTAGAAATGAATACTCATGAATAACTCGAAGAATCAATTAAGAATAGTAACAACTCTCGAGGAGTTACTAAAAAAAAATCTCCTGGCCTTGCTTCTTAGCCTATTTTGTTTTTGTCTGTGTGCCCAACCATCTAAGTTGCAACAAACACAAATCCAATTAAAAAACTTAGATGCACAAATCAATCAATTACAGCAAACGCTACACTCAGCACACGATAAGCAAGGTGTTTTAAATCGAGAACTATCAATTACGGAAAAACAAATTGGCAATGCTATTCATGAGCTTCAAATAATTCAGAACACAATGCGTGAAAAATCGACTAAAATTGCTGCATTACAAAATCAAACTAACCAGTTAAATCAACATTTAACAGCACAACAACAATTATTAGCAAATCATGTGCGGGCTCGTTACCAGATGGGGGAATACCAACCATTAAAATGGCTACTTAATCAAGATGACCCTTATAAAATCAGTCGGATTCTCATTTATTACCAATATCTGGTTAAATCACGACAAGACCTAATTCATCAAATTGATGCAACTAAAAATACTTTGAATCAGAATAAAAAAGCTTTACGTCAAGAACTTGCTACCACTACCCTATTAAAAACAGATCTCATAAAACAACAGCAACAATTAGAACACGATAAAAATTATCATACCGCTTTAATTAAATCACTCGATAGCGAAATTCAAAATAAACAAAATAATCTACGTAACGTACAAAAAAATAAAGAGAACTTAGCTCAATTATTAAAAACATTATCACAACACAGTGTTGTCCAAGCGAACAAACCTTTCCTCCAAATGCGCAAAAAATTGCCGCTTCCAATCCAGGCCCCAGGCCGATCCTTTCAAAAAATGAATCAGGGTGTGACATTTTTTGCCGAAGAAGGAACCACCGTTACCTCTGTTTATCCAGGAACAGTTGTATTTAGTGACTGGTTAAAGGGTTATGGCTTATTACTCATCATTGATCATGGCCAAGGATTCATGACTTTATATGCCCATAATGAGTCGCTATTTAAAAAGAAAGGACAAAGCGTACGCCAAAATGAACAAATCGCCAAAGTAGGCCACAGCGGTGGAATCAAGCAAAACGGTCTATACTTCGAGATAAGACTAAGAGGAAAAGCAGTACCTCCTCTTGATTGGTTGTCCTTGGGATAGAAGTGGCATTGATAACACTGTCTATATTGATTAAATAAAATGAATATAGCGTGATTAAAAAATTGCCCTCATCTCTGGCACTGAAATTGCATCTTACTATTTAATAATAATAAACAAGATGGCTTGTATCTTAGGAGATCGCTATGTTGATAAGAAGATTATATCCAAGTGCGCTAGCAACCGTATATGCGTTTACTCTGATATTACCTCTGACAGGTTTTACTGCCGAAGACAACATAACAGAGAGTGCTGATTCTAATCCTAAAGCCGTACCCCTGGAAGACGTACAACGTTTTTCTAATGCCATTGGTGAAATTAAAAAATATTATGTTAAACCCACTGATGATAAGGTTTTGTTTGATAATGCTATTCGGGGCATGCTCAGTGGCCTTGATCCTCACTCCAGTTACCTGGATGAAGAGGAGTTTAGAGATTTGCAAACTTCTACAAGTGGCGAATTTGGGGGCCTAGGTCTTGAAGTCACGATGGAAGAAGGTGTCGTGAAGGTGGTTACCCCCTTGGTAGATACTCCCGCATTTAAAGCAGGAATCAAGTCTGGTGATTACATCATTAAACTGGGCAAAGAGTCCGTACAAGGCTTATCGCTTAAAGATGCCGTTAATTTAATGCGCGGTAAATCAGGTAGCACGATTCAATTAACTGTCTTGCGTAAAGGGGGCAATAAAGCCTTAAAATTTGATTTAACCCGCGAAGTTATCCAAATTAAAAGTGTCCAAAGTAGGTTATTAAATCCAGGCTATGCCTACATTCGCCTCACTCAATTTCAAGCATTAACTGGAAAAGACATGCTAGAGGCAATTGATCGTTTAAAACAAGAGTCTGGAGGAAAATTGAAAGGTTTAGTATTGGATTTAAGAAACAATCCTGGAGGTTTACTCGACTCAGCCATTCAAGTGTCTGATGCTTTCCTTGGTAAAGACAAGGCTGGCAAGCAAGAAACCATTGTGTCTACTAAAGGCCGATTGCCAGGTTCGGATTTTATTGCGCTGGCCAAAGGCATTGACGTACTGAATCAGGCGCCTATGGTGGTACTAATTAATAACGGCTCAGCCTCTGCTGCCGAGATTGTTGCAGGAGCATTAAAAGACAACAAACGCGCCCTTATTCTTGGCAACACCAGTTTCGGCAAGGGATCGGTACAAACCGTATTACCTCTTGACAGTAAAACAGGAATTAAACTGACTACTGCTCTTTATTACACGCCATCAGGAACTTCGATTCAAGCGAAAGGAATTACTCCTGATATCATAGTAAATGAGTTAGAAATTCCTAAAGCTGCCTCTGCAAAGCCCAATGATTCAATTGGCTTTAGTGAAGCTGATTTGAGTGGCCACATCATCAATAAAAATTCTCAAGAACAAGCAGTCTTAAAAAAGACCACTGTAAAACCTGAGGATTTATTGCATAATGATTATCAACTCTATACGGCTTTAACAGTACTGGAAGGTATGTCTCTAGCAAATAATAAATAGCGCTCCTTTTGCTTCCTTCCTATTAGCGAAGGAAGCAAAATCAACTCGAAGCATCCGAATTGACAAAATATGCCCATATAGATAGAATATAAGCCTATTAACGAACAAAGAACTCTTTATGAATTATTTTTTATCAATATTGTTTGTATTGGGTTTATCCTCACAAAGTGTTGCAGCCACAGAATCAAAGATTTCTCTTCGCAATAAAATTGGTCAAATGTTATTAATTGGATTTGATGGAAAATATATTAATTCAGAATCGGATATCGTCAAAATCATTGAAAAAAATAATATTGGTGGTGTTATTCTTTTTGACTATAACCAAAAAACTAAAATTTTTGATAAAAATATTGAAAGCCCAGAACAAGTCAAACGCTTGACTCATGACTTACAAGAGGCAACAGAGCAAGCTAATTTAAAACATCACCGACCAAAGTTACCTTTATTAATTTCTGTAGACTATGAAGGTGGAATAGTTACTCGCCTTAGTGAGCAGTATGGATTTCC
The DNA here is from genome assembly GCA_030158115.1 of Legionella sp. Taxonomy (GTDB): domain Bacteria; phylum Pseudomonadota; class Gammaproteobacteria; order Legionellales; family Legionellaceae; genus Legionella. The sequence continues at coordinate 175,312 of JAOATK010000018.1, read as the reverse complement.
TGCCACACTATCTGCTGCTGAGTTAGGTAAAAGAAGGCTTATAGATACAGAATCTAATGCAACACTGATGAGCAACACATTAAAAGACAATGGCTTTAATTTAGATTTTGCGCCTGTGCTTGATCTAAATGTGAATCCTGATAATCCAGTAATTGCAAAAAAGGAACGTAGTTTTTCTAGTGATCCTGCCGTAGTAGGTCGTCATGCAGAAATTTATTCTCGCTATTTTTTAAAACATAAAATTCAGTGTGTTTATAAACATTTTCCCGGTCATGGCAGCTCAACTACTGATTCTCACCTGGGTTTTGTAGACGTCACTGAAACTTGGCATCCTAATGAGTTAGAGCCTTATCAATACTTATTAAATCAAGAAAATTCCTGTGGGGTCATTATGACTGCTCACATAGTAAACCGCCAATTAGATGATTCCGGTTTGCCCGCGACTTTATCTCATAAAATTCTCACTGACATTTTACGTAATACGCTTCATTTTAAAGGGGTAATTATTACTGATGACATGCAAATGAAAGCCATCAGTGCACATTATGGCTTAGAGCAAGCCCTAGTATTAGCAATCAATGCAGGCGCTGACATGTTCATTTTTGGAAATGCATTATCTCCAGAAAATCAAGATCCAGCAGAACTTATTAATATCATTGAAGCTAAAGTACAATCAGGTGAAATTAGCCAAGCAAGAATCAATGAAGCGTATCAGCATATTGTTTCTTTAAAAAAATCATTGCAGTAACGTTGGTTTCTTATCCCTAATTTGCTGTTTTCATTACGTATAAGAATAAGCAAAAAATTATCAGCAGAATGGTCCTAACCCATCATCGTTCCCTTCTTATAGGAGATGCCTTTTTTATCCAAATTAAACGCGCCCATAATACCCTTTCCTGATTGAAGCGCTAATAACTGATTTGCAATTGCTTGGCTGGAAACCCCTGATTTATTTTTCATTGCCATGACCGCACTATTATTTACAAGCTTGAAAATATCAAAGGCATAACCAGCCTCAGTCACAGGATTATTGAAATACTCTTGCTGAAATTGCGCCACAAATTTAGGATTCATTGCTCTTTTGAGTACTGCGGCATGTTGATGATTTGGGCTTTGTGCCACGAAATTATTTTTTCCATCTGTAGTTAACTCGTCACTTGTTAAACAAAAATGAATCAAGTTATTCTTTTTTGCCAAAGGCACTACTAAAGCCCCACTTGCAGCTCCCTCTGTCATGAGTATATTAATATGATGTGCATCAATAAATTTCTGCAATGTTGCTGGGTCATTCGCATGTTCAGAGTGTGTATCTAATGTGTAAAACTCATAATTAATTTCTGAGGATTTTAATTGATCACGTGCCATTTCCATTGCACCTAACATGCTTCTACCAACAGATGCTGATTGATTAGAAAATGGAGCGTAAATACCGACATTGATAGTGGGTTTAGTGGATCCAGCAGTCTCGGCAGAGGCAGTGCCTGAGAGAATAAGAAGCAAAAATACACCTAGAGCCACACCCAATTTCGATAGAGAAGAAGTCATATTTGTCTTAATAAATGAGGATTGGTAAAAATTATTTTGCTATGAATGGAATGGAAATACAATGGTTGTTTTTAAAAGTTTCATAGGATATTTTATTTATTGTGCGATAATATTAATTCATTGATGGCGGACAGGATATTATGAATTTTATTAAATCAGTTTTATACCTAGCTGCTCTTTTTCATTTATCTGCTACCCAGGCCAATATCCAATCTCATTTTAATCAAATAAAAAATAATCCCCAAGCTCTCTATGAATTCTTCAAAGACATGCCTAAAGGTGGAGAACTACATTATCACTTAGCAGGAGGTCCTTATCCTGAAATCATGCTAGAACTAGCTGCTAAAGGTAATTATTGCCTCAATACAACAACATTTGCCATTAGCAAAGGACTTGCTTCTTGTAATGGCATTGCAAGTAAAGATATTTTAACTAAACCTAATCTGTATGAACAAATAATACGAAGTTGGTCTTTGAAAGATTTTATACCTAAAACAGAATCAGCCCATGATCATTTTTTTAATAGTTTCAATCAATTCATGCCCCTTGTAGTTGATTACCGACCTGAGCTCATTGCCGAAGTACTTAAGGTGGCAGCGAAACAACACGAAGAATACCTTGAGTTAATTATTTTACCCGACAATGGGAATTCAAGTCTTTTTGGGGAGTTATTAAAAGAGACATCATCCTTTGACAAAAAACGGCAACTCTTATTAGCCAATAAAGATTTTCAAAAAAATATTCAACGCACGGTTAACGAATCAAAGCGCATATTACAGGAGGCATATCAGAGCTTAGGCTGTGATATGAATACTCAAGCAGCATATTGTCAGATCACTATAAAATTTTTGTATTATTCCTTACGAGAACAACCTCAAGATAACCTTTTTGCACAGACATTGAATGCATTTGAAGCAGTAGCTCAATCACAAAAGATGAATGGCCCCTTAATTGGAGTTAATTTAGTTCAACCTGAAGATGGGATTATTTCGTTACGTGACTATCATAAGCAAATGCTAATGTATCAATACTTCCATAAGCTCTACCCTCAAGTTAATATTGCCCTGCATGCAGGTGAATTAACTCAAGAATTGGCACCGCCAGAAGCATTGAATTTTCACATTGAAGATGCTCTTTTTACAGGACATGCTCAAAGAATTGGGCATGGGGTGGATATTGTTCATGAAACCAAAGCAAAAGACATTTTAAAATATATGGCAACCCAGCAAAAAGCCGTAGAAATAAATCTGATTAGTAATCTTAAACTCCTCCATGTTGCTGGCCCGAATCATCCTCTAACTTATTATCTTGCGAATTCTGTCCCAGTGGTTTTTTCCACAGATGATGAGGGTATTCTCAGAACGGATTTAACTTCACAATACGTAGAAGCGGTACTGAACCATCATTTGGATTACCCTACATTGAAGCAAATTAATAGAAACACCTTAACTTATGCATTTATCCCAGGCACTAGTATCTGGTTGGATGCAAATAAAGCTCAACTCACTCCAAACTGCCAAGAGTTACACAGTGAGGACTGTAAGAAATTTATAAAAAATAATCAAAAAGCGCAGTTACAATGGAATTTAGAAGAGAAATTAAATGATTTTGAGAGGCGGATTGAAAAAATGGATAAATTTACCAATCCACCAATTTTAAAAGATTAGACGCCCTAAGATAACCTAGGTGGCCTGGAGTCGTCGCCATTCGGTTCGGTATTCTCTGTGCGAATATCCGTCATGATTTTTTTTGCTGCAAAAATACCTGCTTCAGCGCTCCTAGCAGCCTGTTTAACCTTCTGGGGCACTTTATCCAGCTTAATCGAGGGAACACCCACCACAAGGGAGGCTGTTAGGTCTACTTTTTCTTGTAACGGAGCTCGTGAGGTTGTTATTTGAATTTGGGCGCCTGAGCTGCTTTCACGATTGCTAAATCTTATCTCTGATATAGCCGACTTTTCGTATTTTTGCTTTAGATACCCCGATCTCATCAATTCGGCCCCATGTAAAATTTGGGCCATTAAAATACGTAATCCTAAACCAACCCCACCGAATAATGTAGGCATGGTTTGATCAGCGCGTTGCTTGTCACTACCTGCTCCCAGAATATAGGCATCTTGCCCCTCAAGAATAGACATTTTTTTTAAAAATGTCTCAGAAAACCCGCGTCCAGTGTCTGTTAGCATTAATCCAATCTGATCAGGAACTGATAAATCAATGGCTAAAGTAAGCTCCAACCGTGCTTGTTTGCCTGCTTGATAATAGCCAATAATGGCTTCATCCATCACATTCTTCACAATTTCAACAAGTCCATCTCTTAAGAAGACATTTATCGGTAAATTTTCAAGCATCAAACATTTGCATTCATCAGGACTTAATTGACCATGAGCCACCGCGTTATCCATAGCGCATTTAAGCATATCCTTCCACAGTATACTGCCAGCAAGACCACTCACTAAACTTAATAGGCCGTCTTTAATTAATGCATGGGTTTCTAGGTCTTCTGCTTTGTAGCTTTCAATATAGGATTCTAAATTAACAACTAATGTAGAAGAAATACCACTACCATTAGCTTGTAATGTAATTAAAGTCGATAAATCAACTGCTGGTGACACTGGATCTGTAATCTCAGGGCCTTCAGAAATCCCACTGTCAAAAGATTTCGATTTTTTACGTGGCTCAATGGTATCTAACATGACAACATCCTTGACTGATTACTATATGTACAATTATAGACTACTATATGTCAAGCAATATTCTTTGAATAAAAAAATATGGTCATATCAAGATCAAACGTGCTTATGCTGTTAATTTTAAAAGAAGAGCGTATGCCTAAAGGCATGAAATGGAAAAAATGAACTAGTCTAGTGATGGTAGAAAGATATGGACGTTTTTAATCATGATGATGACCCCGGTATCAACTAAGCAGCTCTTAAGAGTGGCTTAGTTGATGGCTATGCAACTTCATGAAGACAACAAATAAAGAATTGTATTTCAAACAAGAGACACTAGGCAATAAAGGGGTCTTGTAGAATAATCGTAGAATCACGCTCTGGGCCAGTTGATAACATGGCCATAGGAACATTGAGTATTTGTTCTATTCGCTTCAAATAAGCTATCGCGTTAGCAGGTAATTTATTGATGTCCGTGACATCAGCGGTAGACTCTTTCCAACCAGGCATTTCCTCATAAACAGGTTCTAAACCTTCAAAATCATCCGCCGCTTGAGGAGGACGGGAGATTATATTGCCATTGGCATCTTTATAAGCAACTGCAATGCGAAGCACGTCGAGAGTATCCAAGACATCTAATTTGGTGATACATAAACCGGTAATGCTATTAAGCTCAATAGAACGTTTTAGCAATACAGCATCAAACCACCCACAGCGCCTTGGTCTGCCAGTTACAGCACCAAATTCTTGGCCACGCTCTGCAATTTCTTTACCCACCTCATCAAAAAGCTCTGTGGGGAAAGGACCACCACCAACACGAGTGGTGTAGGCTTTAGTAATGCCTAACACATAATCAATGTACTTAGGACCAAAACCCGCGCCATTAATGACGGAACCAACACAAGTATTGGATGACGTAACAAAAGGATAGGTACCATGATCAATATCTAGATAAACGCCTTGAGCTCCTTCAAAGAGAATATTCTCACCTTTTTCTCTGTGCTCATGTAAGGCTGCGGAAACATCGCAACTCATTGCGCGTAACTCTTCAGCCCAAACCAGGGCATCATCCAATATAGGCTGAATTTCTACTGCTGGTTGTTTAAAATATTGTGTTAAAACAAAATTATAATAATCCAATAAACTGATTAGTTTTTGCTTAAATCGCTCAGGATGAAAAAGATCGCCTACCTTCAGTGCACGACGAGCGACTTTGTCTTCATAAGCGGGGCCAATACCGCGCCCTGTTGTGCCAATAGCTGCTTTACCCATATAAGTCTCACGGGCTTTATCTAAGGCAACGTGACAAGGAAGAATCAGTGGGCAGGCCATGCTGATACGTAGACGAGAGCGCACATCTACCCCAGTATTTTCGAGCTCTTTGATTTCACTGAGCAGGGCATCAGGCGAAAGCACTACACCATTTGCAATATAACAAGTCACGTGAGGACGCAGCATACCTGAAGGAATTAAACGTAAAACCGTTTTAACCCCATTAATCTTTAAGGTATGCCCTGCATTATGACCGCCTTGATAGCGAACAACGACTGATGCGTCTTGCATTAACAAATCGACAATTTTACCTTTGCCTTCATCGCCCCACTGTGTACCTAAAACAACAACGTTTTTACCCATGATCCACTCTTAAGTTGCAAAATGCTGACAGGCATCAATCCTGATTTCAGCAGAATCGAGCATTATAATTACTTTTTAGCAGCCATACCATCATTTTTTAGAATGGGTTGCTTAAAATAATCAAAAAATGCGCTGCTTTGATCTAAAACTAAAATATCATTTTTGCTTTGAAAACTACCTTCATAAGCGAGCAAACTACGATATAAAGCGAAAAATTCCTTATTTTTGCTGTAAGCTTGTGCATAAATCGATGCTGCTTTGGCTTGACCAATCGCGCGAACCTGTTGTGCTTTACTTTGAGTTTGAGCCAATAGCACCATGACATCCGCATCAGCCTTAGATTGTATTTTTTCGGCAGCAGCTTGACCATCTGCGCGATGTCTATTAGCAATTTTTTGCATATCAGCACGCATACGTTGATAAATGGCATTACTCGTATTAGCCGGCAACTCAATTCCTTTAATACGCACATCCACTACATTAATGCCCAACTCACCGGCTTGTTTCTCTGCAGCATTTCGTAATAGTTCCATCACATCATCGCGACCACCAGAAACCACTTCAGAAATGGTTCGCTTTCCAAATTGTGCGCGTAATAAGGTATTTAATTGTTGCTCTAGTAAGGTTTCAGCTTTAAATTCACTGCCTCCTGTTGATTTAAAATACTGCGATAAATCAGTAATACGCCATTTTACATAATAATCAACCATGACGTCTTTCTTCTCTTTCGTCACGATGCGAGTTGATTTAATATCCATGGTTTGAATACGTGTATCAAAAACACGTACATTTTCAATAAATGGGGCTTTAAAGTGCAAGCCTGGAGTTAGCACCTTCACTTTGTCCGTTTGGGACTCTTTAACCAGCCGTCCTAAACGCAAAACCATACCCTGCTGCCCTTCATTGATAGTAAATACACTAACAATGAATAATAAAAAAAGAACAAATAAGGCGGTACCAATCAAAACCAGTTTAGTATTTTTCATTATTAATCTCTCCCTTGTCGAGAAATAGGTCGGACAAGCTCTCGCCCATCCACTAAACTATCGGCATCAGTATTTGCTTCAACTTTGCTATTTTTTAAGCGATAAGCCATCTGATTTGCAGGTTGATTTTGTAATAGCTTATCCAAAGGTAAATACACTAAATTACTGGATTTGCTGTCAACAATCACTTTACTGCTGTTATTAAGGACTTTTTGCATGGTTTCCAGATACATGCGTTCGGCCATGACCTTAGGCGATGCCAGGTATTCAGGAAGCAATGCTAAAAATTCTGAGACCTCTCCTTGAGCTCGTAACACCACTTGCTGAGAAAAAGCTTCTGCCTCTTGTTTGATACGACTGGCATTTCCTTCCGCAATGGGTACGACTTTAGCAGCATAAGCATATGCCTGTTCTTTAAATCGTTTTTCATCTTCTTGTGCTTTAATCGCATCATCAAAAGCATCCTGCACACTTTCAGGCGCACGCGCTGGTTGTGGTGACACATTGACAATAACAATGCCTGTTTTATAGAGCTCTAAGGTTTTTACTAGGGTTTCTAAAACTTGATTTCCCCAAACTTCGCGGCCTTCCGTAATGATTTGGTCTAAAGTAGTTGTTCCAACTACTTGCCTTAATGCACTTGAGGTGGCTTGTTGTAGGCTTTCTTCAGGATTAGCAACGTTAAATAGATATTGTTGCAAATCACCAATACGATATTGAACGGCTAATGACACCGACACCAAGTTTTCATCGCTAGTCAGCATTTGTGCTGAGTAAGAATAATCTAACACTCTGTCAACGTTCGTAACGATTTTGGATGAAATCATCCGGGGTATCCAATGCGGGCCAGGTCCTACTGTTTCCACATATTTACCAAAACGAAGGATGACTGCTTGCTCTGCCGGATCAACTATGAAAACACCAGAAAGAGCCCAAAGAAAAAGAAGGGCTATTGCTGCAATAGCTGCTATTAAACCGCCATTTGACGTGTTCAAGGGCTGATTCTTGAGGTTCTTACTCGTATTAGAACCAAAAAAAACCTTCTTCAATTTGGCCTGTATGCGTTTAAGCGCCTCATCTAAATCTGGAGGCTGGTTCTTGCCTTTCCAGGGATCTTTGCCTTTATCTGGCTCATTCCACCCCATGACTACTCCCGTGACACATTTTAAGAAAGGTAGAATTCTATGGGGTATATGAAGTTTAAGCAAGTATCGAAAGAAGAAGTTCTTAGTAGCCTGGATGCAGCGCTGCGAAATCCGGGCTACAAAAACCTTTCTTTTATTCATGCCTCAGTTAAATCAGACTTGATAAATAGCAAATCCCAAACCCCATGACCTAAGCGCTCTCCACGCTTTTCGAATTTTGTCAGTGGTCGTGAAGCTGGTTTTGGAGAATAGCCGCCATCTGCTTGTGAGTTATGCAACTCTTTATTGGCAGATAAAACGTCTAACATATGCTCTGCATATTCTTGCCAATCTGTAGCGCAATGAATGAAACCACCTGGTTTAATTTTTTTCACCAATAATTGCACAAACTCTGGTTGAATTAATCGTCGTTTATGGTGGCGTTTTTTATGCCAGGGGTCTGGGAAAAAAATTTGCACGCCAGCCAGCGAGTTATCCTCTAACTGAGCCTGAAAAACTTCTACGGCATCATGCGCCGCTATACGCACATTAGCTATCTGATGATCATGTAAATCCGCGGCCAGACTCCCTACACCGGCTTGATGGACTTCAATTCCAATGTAATTAAGTTCTGGATTATTTTGGGCCATTGCTAATAAGGAGGTTCCCATTCCAAAGCCAATTTCAGCGATAGTGTCTGCTGTGCGCGCAAATTTTTCAGATAAATTCCAAGGTAGGCCATTCACGGTTAATTGATAATCTTTAATCCATAAATCCAACCCTTGTTGCTGACGATTACTGACTCGACCAGCACGAAGTACGTAACTTTTTATTCTTCGATGCATCATGATGACTCAATTTATTAAAAATGAGATTATATGTTTCTATAAAAATCTTGCAACTACTGCTTTTTTTTGTTATAAAACCGCTCTTGTATTTCACATCCGGCTATTTGCCCAGAATTTTACAAAGACAACAATATATAGAACCTATTTGGAGTAACACCATGTCTAGAGTATGTCAGGTAACTGGCAAGCGACCCATAACTGGCAACAAAGTGTCGCACGCTAATAATAAAACCAGAAGACGTTTTCTGCCTAATATTCAAAACCATAACTTTTGGGTTGAAGAAGAAAATCGATTTATCTCTTTAAAAGTAAGTGCTAAAGGCATGCGCATTATTGATAAATTGGGCATCAAGGCAGTTCTGGATAAAATCCGAGCTAACGGCGAAAAAGTATAATTTAAGGGGATGAACCATGGCAGCTATCACTATAAAAGTGAAAATGGAATCCACAGCAGGAACTGGATACTATAAAACTACAACTAAAAATCCTCGTAACCATCCCGAAAAGATGGAACTGATGATGTATGATCCAAAAGTTCGTAAACACGTGCTTTTTAAAGAGAAAAAAGTTAAATAATTTAAAGCTCCTTTTTAGGAGCTTTTTTTTAACTAATACAAAAGAAATACACCTATCGTAGCCTCTTGGCTTTATTCCCAACCAATTCTCATAAATCCCTCCAATTTCCAAGTAAATACTGGATAATCCTTACGAATCGTTTAAACTAATATTAATAGCGGTGAACAAAGAGGATTTGCATGAAACCGTCATTGCAGCTTAGCATAGGCCAACATCTGACGCTTACTCCGCAGTTACAACAAGCCATTAGACTCTTGCAATTGTCTACTCTTGACCTACAACAAGAGATTCAACTTATTGTTGAATCTAACCCTATGCTGGAAGCAACATCCAGTGAAGAGAAAGACGACTCTAGAAATTCAGAACAACAGCAGCATGATGAATTTATTGAGTTTCAGTGGTCTGAACTCTACCAAAACTCCAGTAAAAATACTCATGTTGGTGACAATGATTATAATTTTGATAATTTGCATTGCACCACTACTAATTTACAAGATCATTTAAGATGGCAGCTTCATTTGGCTACTATGAGCGATATAGATAGGGTAATAGCCACATCTATCATTGATGCTCTGAGTAATGACGGTTTTCTCAATATCCCTCTTACCGAGCTCCATGCCAGCTTAAACAGCATAGAGCATCCCATTGATTTTGATGAAATTGAAGCGGTACGTCACCGAGTGCAATTATTTGACCCTGTGGGCTGCGCATCAATTAACCTAGCAGAAGCCTTGATCATTCAACTGGAACAATTATCAATAGAGACTCCTCATTTAGAGCTCACGAAAAGAATCATTCATGAGAGTATTGATCTCCTAGGACAACATAATTACAAACTGTTAATGAAAAATCATCAAATTAATGAAAAGCAACTAGAGGAAATTTTACGGACCATTCAAGGATTAAATCCCAAACCAGGTCATCTCATTCATGAAGACATCACGGAATATATTATTCCCGATTTAACAGTTAAAAAAATAAATGGGACATGGCGAGTTTTATTGAATCAGGACGCCCTCCCCCGTTTAACGATTAATAACCACTATGCATCGCTTATTCAACGGGCAGATACAAGTGCAGACAATCAATTTTTAAAAAATAACCTGCAAGAAGCGCGATGGTTTATAAAAAGTATTCAAAGCCGTCAAGAGACGTTATTTAAAGTAGCGGTGTGCATTATGGAATATCAACATGCTTTTCTTGAGCTAGGTGAAGAAGCAATGAAACCCCTTGTTTTAAATGATATCGCCTTGGCACTAGATATGCATGAATCAACGATATCGCGAGTTACCACACAAAAATTTATCCATACGCCTCGCGGCGTATTTGAACTAAAATATTTTTTTTCCAGCCATGTCAATACACAGGCAGGTGATGAATGCTCTTCTACAGCAATACGCGCAGTAATAAGGAAATTAATCGCCTCAGAAAATGGAAAAAAACCATTAAGCGACAGTAAGCTTGCTCTAATTCTGGAGGAACAAGGAATTCAAGTAGCCCGAAGAACTGTAGCAAAATATCGTGAGGCAATGAGCATTGCCCCATCAAATGAAAGAAAAACTATTCGTAACTAAAGGAGTTTATTATGCAAATCAATATTACTGGTCACCGTTTGGAGGTTACTCCTGCTCTCAGAGCATTTACTCAAGAAAAATTTGATAAACTGGAGCGTCATTTTGATCACATCACATCCATCAATGTTATTTTTGATGTGGAAAAATTAAGACAGATCGCTGAGGCCACTGTTTATGTAGCCAAGGGTGAGTTACATGCCAGTTCAGAATCAGAAGACATGTATGCTGCAATTGATACTTTAATTGATAAATTGGATCGACAACTTATCAAACACAAAGAAAAAATTCGCGATCACTAGGATCTGTTGGTAATTTCATTGTCGAAGCACTACATCCCTTTACTTGATGACAGTGCTACATAGCCTGGATTTTACACCATAATCCAGGCTACTTTTTGAGCAAAAACCCCTGTACCTAAAGAATACTTCATGGTACATTGTAGGCTATGATAAAAACTAAAATTACAATCATCAATCAACTAGGCCTGCACGCGCGTGCATCGGCGAAATTTGTTTCTACCGCAGCAAAATTTCAAAGTCATATTGATGTCACCAAAAACTCTCAAACCGTTAATGGCAAAAGCATTATGGGTGTTATGATGCTCGCCGCCAATAAAGGGAGCGAGCTCCTTATGGAAATAGACGGGCCCGATGAAGAGCGCATGAATGAGGCTTTAGTGGAGTTAATCAATAATTTCTTCGGTGAAGGCGAGTAGGCGTCTATCTTTCATAAGCTACCCGCTTCAATTCACTCTATATTAATCACACATTCTTTTTTTGTTTTCTCATCTTTTTTAAAGCAAGGGCCGTCAACACTAATCCAGAAAAAGCATAGGAGCCAAACCCAATAAAGATAACCCAAGATGGATTAGCAGCAATGGCTACAAATAAAATGATCATCACGAGAACATATAAAAAAGGAACTTTTCCCTTAAAATCTATTTCTTTAAAACTATAATAGCGAAAATTAGACACCATCAACGCAGAAATAATCAAAGACAATAATGCGGTTATTACAGCAACAAACATATTATTGTACCACTCATTGTCATGACATAACCAAGCAAATGCCGCCATCACTGCCGCTGCTGGTGGACAAGGTAAGCCTTGAAAATAACGCTTATCTGCTGTTTCTAACTGTGTATTAAAACGAGCAAGACGCAATGCAACAGCGGCCGTATAAACAAAAGCAACTAACCAACCCACTTTTCCAAGTTGAATTAATGTTAAATGATAAATTAATAAAGAAGGTGCAACACCAAAGGTTACCATATCAGATAAGCTATCATATTGTGCCCCAAACTCACTTTGAGTATTGGTTAAACGAGCAATACGTCCATCTAAACCATCAGCAATCATACCAATGAATATAGCAATTACTGCGGCCTCATAATTTCCTTGCATTGAAGAAACAAGAGAGTAGAACGCAGCAAATAAGCTTGCTGTAGTAAATAAATTAGGTAATAAGTAAATACCTGAATGACTTTCTTTTTTCATTCGTAATCAACCTTATAAATAGTAACAACCTGACATAATAGGGATAAAACGTGCATTTGCAAATAAATATATGTATATTGCAATACAGCCACCCCCACATGATGCTATACTTAGCACACTGTATTTAAATTGCATAGAGCCATGACTGATCCAGAAAAAAAAACTATCGTGATTCAGGGCGTTACCGCCCAAGGAAAAACGTTTCGCCCTAGTGATTGGGCCGAGCGGATGAGTGGCTCACTTGCCAGTTTTAAAAACAGCCGCATCCATTACTCGCCCCTACTACGTCCAAGTGTTAATAGTGATGGCTATCAATGCGTTTTACTTGATCCTAAACTTAAGGAATCAAGCCCTCTTCTTTATGAATCCATTCTAAATTTTGCTAAAGAAAACAATTTAAAAATTTGCGGAGAGGACAGTTAAAGCTACTTTATCATTTCCTAAATTAAGCCTTAAAAAACCCTAATATCCCTGACTAGTCTTAATTGACACACTCCAGCTGGTAATATGGTTTATCATCCCATTAAACATCGATATTGTGTTATCAAAATTCATGGATAAAACCCCCGCCATAACAAATACAAGACCTTTGGAACCATGCTGCTTTCCTGGCTCACCCGCATGAGCAAGCAATACACAACCACGCACAAACCATAATATTCCTGCAGTACGAATCAACAACTCCATTGAGCTATAAATATTTGCAGGATTATAATTCACATAGGTTAAAACATTCCCTACCCCAAAAGCTGTATTTGCCATTATATCTAAAGCTGAAGGTAAATAAATGAGTAAGGATCCAAATACCAGGTACATCATAGGAGCAAACATTTTTTCACTGGAAGAGGATTGAGCTCTTTTATCGGCTATTTTCATCATTTTATTAATTGCCGTGAAGAAAAACAGGATGCCCAATACATAAGCGCCCCCTGTAATCAATCGTTGCACTGGGTATAAAGAGTGGCTAATATTGCCTAAAATTGTAACTAAGTCGATACCGGTCATAAATTAATTATATGCCGTTAACCCTTGCATTGCATAATTATTTCCTTATATTAAACACTTTATAATATAAAGTTGATGTTTCCATGCAAATAAATACTTTCCCGATTACTTTAAAAGAATCATTTATGATCACCTCTAAAGTAAAGCATTTTGTCTTTCATTGTAAATTGTCTCCCCATTTTGAATATAAACCAGGGCAATTTATTACTATCCATTTTGAACATGAAGGTAAATCGTTAAAACGCAGTTACAGTATTGCCAATGTACCAAAACAAGATAACCAGATTGAATTTGCCGCTGGATATTTTGAAAATGGCCCAGGCACTGAATTATTATTTAATTTAAAACCTGGAGATGTGATTCACATCAACGGCCCATTTGGTCGCTTAATTTTAAAAGACGAATGTCCTGGGCGTTATATTTTAGTGGCAACCAGTACGGGAATCACGCCTTACAGGGCTATGTTAACTGAGCTAAGTAAGCGCCTAGAAGAAAATCCGGCGTTGCAAGTCGTTATCCTTCAAGGAGTGCAGTGTCGAGAAGAAATACTGTATTCTAAAGATTTTCTTGAGTTTGCACAAAAATACCCACGAGCAACCTTCCAACCCCACTTAAGTCGTCAATCTATCGATGAGCTGAAAGAAAATGAATACCATGGTTATGTACAAGACGCATTTTCTTCACTTAATTTAAATCCAGAACAAGATGTTGTTTATTTATGTGGAAATCCAGGTATGATCGATGACGCATTTAATTACTTACAAGATCAAGGCTTTGCCATGCAACAAATTATTCGTGAAAAATACATTTCAAGATAACGATCAGGAGCAGTATATTATGAGTTATGAAGAATTATCAGCTACGATGGACCAAATGCTGCAAGAGGGAAAAGGTATCCTAGCAGCAGATGAGAGTAATGCCACCATAGGCAAACGTTTTGATTCAATTCATATCAAGAATACAGAGCAAAATCGCCGAGACTATCGATTATTACTTGCCAACACGCCTGGCTTGGAGCAATACATTAATGGCGTGATCTTATTTGAAGAAACTTTTAATCAAACCGATGAGCATGGGACTTCTATTGCCAAATTGTTTGCTGATAAAGGAATTGTTCCAGGGATTAAAGTAGATAAAGGTCTTGTTGATTTAGCCAATACTGAAAATGAAAAAGTCACTCAAGGTTTAGATGGTTTAGCGGAACGTTTAGCACAATTTAAAAAATTAGGTGCCCGTTTTGCAAAATGGCGAAATGTGTATTCTATTTCCGAATTTACTCCCAGTTTAACTGCCGTAAAAACAGGCGCTGAAAATCTCGCCCGTTATGCTGCAGCCTGTCAAGAAGCGGGTATTATACCCATAGTAGAACCAGAAGTATTAATGGATGGTGATCACAGCATCGAACATTGCGCTGAAGTATGTGAAATCGTTCTACATGAAGTGTTCCATGCTTTATTTATTCATCAAGTCGAATTAGAGCACATTATTTTGAAGCCAAGCATGGTCACATCTGGAAAAACACATGCTCCTTTTAGTGAGCCTGATGAAATTGCAGATTACACTATTAGCGTATTCCGTAATAATGTTCCTGCTGCAGTTCCTGCGATTAATTTTTTATCCGGAGGGCAAACACCTCAACAAGCAACTGCTAACCTAAATGCCATCAATAGCATTGGCCACCAACCTTGGTTGCTGAGTTTCTCCTATGGCAGAGCCTTACAAGAAGATTGTTTGGCTGCTTGGGGTGGAAAAAAAGAAAATACCTTGCGTGCGCAAGAAGTACTATTAAAACGTGCTCGTTTAAATGGCTTAGCATGCATTGGTGAATACCAAAGTGATATGGAATAAAGAGTTAAGGATTATTGTCTTTTCCGCTTTCGCGGGAAAGACAATAAGTGGTTAAATTGAAAGCATTACATTCTTCACTTAATCGCAGTGTACCCTGAGTTGATTGGGGCAAAATGACCCAATCAACTGATTATTACGAACAAGCATCATAAGAAATAGCAACCGTCTTTAAAGACTCTTTCACATCATCTAAAGAATAACCTAAATCTTTCGCAGCGCTAAGCACTCCACAGCCACCGTCTTCAAAATTAGAATAGGGTGTCCAATAATCCATATTCGCTTTAACCATCACTTCAAATGCTAATCGAGCATTCCAGTTAGGCTTGGTCGCTAATATGTAAAATAAATGGTTAAATACGCCACTAGAATAATGCACATCTAAGCCGCCATAATATTCATCTGCACTATCAATAGATGCACCATCTCGACTTGGCAAATCCAGATAACGCAATGCATCATAGCCACTATCTTCTTTCATGATTTCGCTACCAATACTCCAACTACTTTTACCAGAGGAATAGTATTCAGCTGCTTGTGCTGCCATGTCAGAAAATGATTCATTCATACCACCAGATTGTCCGTAATACAGGAGGCCCGAATGTTGCTCAGTAAAACCATGGCTCACCTCATGAGCACCAACCCCAAGCGAAACCAAAGGATACATCATGGTGTCACCATCACCAAAAGTCATTTGACGACCATCCCAATAGGCATTTTCATAACCATCACCATAGTGAACTCTCATGACCAATTGCATAGGTGTACCATCGTTTTTAGTAAGTGCTTCTACTCCATACCAATCATGATATAAATTTTTAATCACATAGCCAGCATATAGTGCATCATTACTTGGAGATGCAGCACCATTTTCTTTATCATATCCATCTGCTTTATAACCAGTCAGGTAGACTCCTGTGTTATTTGTAGGGCAGTTAAACTTCATTGGGGTGCTTTTAGCTTCGTACTTATGCCCCATATCCACTACTCGAACATTGGTATTTTCCATAAAACAGGATTCAGTCTCGTTATTACGACTTAGCTCAAGATAAGGGAAATCAGTGCTATATTGATATAGACCTACTTTATGATTCCCGCCAAAACCAACCCCCTTTATATCCGCTTTTTTAGTTTGTATATCGTCCCACTGTATAAAGGGCTTATGACTTTTCGCATCAATAATCGCTGTTGGGCGTGATGGGATTTTATCTGTATAGGTGACAAAAACACTGACTTGATAAGCCCAATGCGCTTGATGATGTTCATCGATATAAACCATCGGGGTTACTTGCTCTTCACTAAGCTTTTTGCCCGCGAATCGCGCTTTAAAATGACTTAAGGCATCAGCCCCATTGCTTATAAAGGTAGGCTCAGGTTTACCTAACTCAGAATCTAAACCTTTATAGAGGATACCATTCATGGCTACATTAGATTCTGCAGCAGCCAATGTCTTTGCATTATGAGTGCTATGAAAAATGGCATAGCCACCAAACACAGGAAATCCGGCGTATTGCTGTTGCATCCGAACATGTCTTATTTTATTACGGTCTATATTTTCTCTGACAAAAGCTAAGCTATCAGTGGCGGCAATACCGCGATTAGCAAAAGCAAATTTTTGTTTTAATTGAACAATCGACATCTTGTGTAAAGGCATCGGCTCTGCGGCACGAACAGGGGAGGCTATCCCCAAAGCCAAAGCGACAGCTAAGGGCGACAAATAGTAATTATGATGCATTGAAACCAACTCCTAAATTACAACGCTAAACTAATACATAAAGTGACTCTTTGATCCTTAAGTTATTAAACAACCCTGAAAGTCCAGATCAGGGATAATTTATAATTTTAAGAGAATCACACCAAGGTACATCGTTCAAATACCACATACAGCTCAACAAACAACTTCAAACTAGCATAATTTCATTATTTTTGAAATTATTAATTTTATAACACTACTCAAACACTGCAAAGCAACACCAGGGCCTAAAACCTCAGCCAGGTGTTGCGGCTCATGATGTCAAAGATAACGCCACCGTAGAGAGGGCATTTGCTTCACTTGAGCTGGCAGAAGAAGTTACCGTTTTTTTAAACAGGGTGGGACTATACGACAAAGGAGCATCAGTCGACAGCCGACTCTCTGCTACCAACAATGTCCTTTTATCACCCAATGGCTCCGACTCATTAACCTCTCGGGAATTAAAAGAATTTGTGTGTGAATGACGAAGTCTTTGTTGAACTCGCTGAGAAGCAAAAGATATCCCATGGTGCATATGTTCAAAAAAAGACGCTACATGGCCTTTAATCCGGCCCATTTTAAGAGGAATTTTTCCCATAAAATGAGTTAATTGCTCTATATCTACGAGAATACGTTCCCACCGGGTTCTACTGAGTTCTTTTTCAGTCATAGGACGGATTATCTGTTCGATTTTTCGCATAATTAAACTAAATGAAGGCGCGTGATTCCTTGGCTCAAGACCAAGAGAAATATCGTAAAAAACATTATCGATTACTTCTTTTTTTTGAGTTTGAACCCTAATAAGGCTAGCCATTTCCTCATGTGTTAGCGCACTATAACTGTATCGCTCGGGGAAAATTTCTGCCAATAATTGTTGATTCACCTCTTCCAAAGAGGTTTTATTTTCTATCGTTCTGCTATTGATATCCATTCTATAAATTACAGGCGTTTTCAGAAGAGGTAATGTCCTATGACCATGCTCATCAACATGAATCAGTGTTGAATTAACAAACTCCAGCATGCCGGCAATTAAATTGGGGCAAATATAAGCATCCGGCATTTGCTCAACGTATTTTATAAAAACTGTCGCATTTAAAGTAGGATTAAATAGGTGTTCTAATTGCTCTAACTGAGCTTTTGCATGCGTTGATAATCCTTTTTTTGTTGCAGTTAAACGATGAATTTCTGGGCTACAAAATGCCGTGAAAACCGGCAATGCGGCAGCCGCATTACCTGAATCAATTAACTGTTCTGCTATTAAAATATAGCGTTCCATCGTTAAGGTACGAAGTTTGATAGCACTTTTCGAAAGAATATCATTTTTTATAAATGCATCTATTCCGTCTAAATTCTGTCCTGAGTCGGGTAAAAAAAACTCTCTGTCTTTTTTTAATTTGACTAAGCGCGCTTTATCACAATAATAATCCAAGGGGGTGGTTTTCATTTGATCAATTGCAATTTTTAGATGAGATAACTCTGTTTGTATGCCAGAAACTCGCTCTTTTTTTATGGCTTCCGTTTCATCAGTAGTCTCTGTAGCATTAATTTTCTCCATCGCAACCTCTGTTGCGCTTTTTTTCATGACTTCTTTAGCTTCTCTATAATTATCTTTTTCAGCTAGCGCACGAGCCTGTTCCATAAAAAAAACATCTGGCTTGCCTAGTGTGCTTAAAATACCTTTTGCCTGTATTTTGGCGCCCTCTAACATCACAACAATAAACGTATCTCCCATTATATCCATGAGAATTTTATTTATTGTGAATAAAATTTTAGAAAATGACTGATCGCGTTTAATTTTTTGGAGCGTTTTTTTATCAATCAAAAAGACATCAAACGCATCTTTGAATGGTGAAAAACCATATTGTTCGATTAAGGATTGACAGCGAATAACTAAACTCGTTTCGTCTCTCAAACTATCATTGATTAACTCATTAAGTTTTTTGGCAACTGTCTTCAAATTGAGCTCTTTTTCCATTTTACTTGCGCCCATTTTATCACCTCTAAAAATAAATCAGCCAACTTGCTCTTCCATGTGACTATATTTACACGAAGACAAGAAAATGAAAAGAGACCCTATAAAAAAATCAGCTTGAATTGAAGGGTTACACAAAGCTAATATGCCGAGATCATGCCGATATCCTCTTAGATATATGGACAATTTGATAAAGATCAGGCAGAATTTGCGAAAATAGTTCTATAATAATTACATGATGAAAAAAATTCTGGTGTTACAAGGCCCCAACTTAAACCTTTTGGGAATACGAGAGCCCTTGGTTTATGGGAGTACCTCTTTAGATCAACTTCATGCACGATTACACCAAGAGGCTAGTCATGTGGGCATAGAACTATCATGCTATCAAAGTAATTCAGAAGGGGAATTAATCCAGGCTATTCATCAAGCAGGCAGTGATAAACTAGACTATATTATCTTCAATCCAGCTGGTTTTACACACACCAGCATCGCTTTACGAGACGCATTAACTGCTGTTGCCATTCCGTTTATCGAAGTACATATCAGTAATATTTATTCCCGAGAATCTTTTCGCCATCATTCCTATTTCTCTGATATCGCCAAAGGCACTATCAGTGGCATGGGGGTAATTGGATACTCGTTAGCATTAACCTCAATTATTCAAGAATTAGAGAGAATTAAATAATGGATATTCGCAAAATTAGAAAATTAATCGAATTGCTGGAAGAAACTGGCATTGCCGAAATTGAAATTAAAGAAGGTGAAGAATCACTACGTTTGAGCAGATACAGCAATCATGCTGTGCCTGCTCCTCAAACACATTACATCTCTTCTCCAGCAACGCATGCACAAACTCATGGCCATGCACCTATAGAAGCATCGCCCCCATCAGAAAACAAACCTGCCTCAACAGCAGCTGTTTCTGGGCATAAAATTCGCTCACCGATGGTGGGCACTCTTTATAGCTCCCCCTCTCCTGAAACCCCTGCTTTTGTAACTATTGGTCAGTCAGTCAAAGCAGGTGATGTTTTATGTATTGTTGAAGCAATGAAAATGTTCAATGAGATTGAAGCCGATCGCGCTGGTAAAATTGTAGAAATACTGGTAGCTAATGGCGAACCTGTAGAATACGATCAGGTCTTATTTGTTATAGAATAGAGGTGTATTCATGCTCAGTAAAATAGTTATTGCCAATAGAGGCGAAATTGCACTTCGTATTTTACGTGCGTGTAAAGAGCTTGGCATTCAGACTGTAGCCGTACATTCTGATGTAGATAAAGATTTATTACATGTGCGTCTTGCGGATGAAACTGTTTGTATTGGCCCTGCTCCCGCACAAAAAAGCTATCTTAATATTCCTGCCATCATCTCAGCAGCAGAAATCACTGATGCCGTCGCAATTCACCCAGGTTATGGATTTTTGTCTGAAAATGCTGATTTTGCAGACATTGTTGAGCAAAGTGGATTTCGCTTTATTGGTCCTCGAGGAGAAACCATTCGTCTGATGGGAGATAAAGTCTCTGCCATCCAAGCGATGAAAGCAGCCGGCGTGCCTTGTGTTCCTGGTTCTGATGGCCCTTTAACTGAAGATGATAATTATAACCTGGAAATAGGCCGAAAAATTGGCTATCCAGTAATTATTAAAGCAGCCGGCGGTGGTGGTGGACGTGGCATGCGCGTGGTTCATAGCGAATCTAATTTACTTAGCGCCATTGCGCTTACTCGCAGTGAAGCAAAGGCTGCTTTTAATAATCCTATCGTTTACATGGAAAAATTCCTTGAAAACCCACGGCATGTTGAGTTCCAAGTCCTAGGTGATGGAAACGGCAAAGCCATTCATCTTGGCGAGCGCGACTGCTCCATGCAAAGACGGCATCAAAAAGTGGTAGAGGAGGCGCCTGCCCCAGGTATCAGCCCAACACTTAGAAAAGAAATCGGAGCCTCTGTAGTCAAAGCATGTCAAGATTTAAATTATCGTGGAGCCGGAACTTTTGAGTTTTTATATCAAGACGGTTGTTTTTATTTTATTGAAATGAATACACGAATCCAGGTAGAACATCCTGTCACTGAAATGATCACTGGTATTGATTTAATTAAAGAACAAATCAAAATTGCCAGTGAACTACCCATGACGCTGAATCAAGAAGATATTATATTCCGTGGCCATGCTATTGAATGTCGTATTAATGCTGAAGATGCCAAAACTTTCATGCCCTCCCCCGGAACCATCAAATTGTTACACCAACCTGGCGGACCTGGCATTCGTTTTGACTCGCATATTTACAGCAGTTACACCGTACCCCCTAATTATGATTCAATGATTGGCAAATTGATAAGCTATGGAGACACGCGTGAGGTAGCTATTGCCAGAATGCGTAATGCACTAGATGAGATCATTATTGATGGCATAAAAACAAATATTGAACTACATCATCGTATTCTTCATGACCACGCTTTTATAGCAGGTGGTACTAATATTCACTATCTAGAAAAAATGCTCAAGGATTAATGCTGTGTGGTTTCAATTAAAAATAGAACATTGTCCTGTAGAGGAAATAGAACGGTTCAGTGAAGAGTTAGAAGAGTTGGGCGCATTGTCGATTATGCTCACGGACAAAAACGATAACCCAGTGCTTGAACCTGCCCCTGGCACAACGCCTCTATGGCCTGAAGTAACCATTCAAACACTGTTTTCAGAGGCCATTCAAGCACAATATGCGCGCGAGTATTTGGCACTAACTCACCCCTCCCTCGAGTTAAATCTTGAAATTTTGGAAGATAAGGATTGGGAAAGAGCCTGGATGGATGACTTTAAACCTCAGCGCTTTGGTGATCGCTTATGGATCTGTCCAACCTGGTCCACGCCTCCGGATCCTAATGCGGTGAATTTAATGCTTGATCCTGGCTTAGCTTTTGGAACAGGCACTCACCCCACTACTTCTTTATGCCTTAGCTGGTTAGAGCAGGCCCAATTGCACCATAAATCAGTGATTGATTATGGTTGTGGCTCAGGCATACTTTCTTTGGCCGCATTAAAATTAGGCGCGCAATCGCTGCATGCTGTAGATATTGATCAACAAGCCTTACAAGCCACTCATAATAACGCGTTGACCAATCACATTGATGCGAAGTTAACTATTAGCCTTCCCGAAGATCTCCAAGAATCGGTGGATTTAATCATTGCTAATATTTTATTAGATCCTTTGTTAACCTTAAAAGAACGTTTCCACGGGCTATTAAATCCAGAGGGTAAGCTCGTCGTTTCAGGACTGCTTGAAGAGCAAGCCCCTCTCTTAATTGAAGCCTATGCGTCTTTATTTCTGCTGGTAGGTCAAGAAACTCTCAATGGATGGTCACTATTAGTTTTTACTCGCAAATAGTGTTCATTCGTCTTGCTAAACTTCAATAAACGAACCACAATAAACCTATAATGTCTCACGCACACAGCGACTACAGTGAGACATTACCATGATTTGTCTTTAGGAGCTCAGGATGATCCACGACAAAGAATTTCGTGATTTATTGCACGCAGTAACTGAAAAAAGCTTTGATATTATTAAAGAGATACAAGAAAACCCCGTGCAAATCCCGGAGTTAGTTAGTCAATACATTGAGTTGACTAAGCATTTTCAAGACATCATGACCGTTATTTTAAATAATCCAGAAAAAATATGGCAAATGCAATTTGCTTATTGGCAAGATGTCTTTAACCTGGCACAAAACCAAATAACTCATTGGCTGGCAGGCAACCACGTACCAATTGAGGACACCCGATTTAATACAGAAGATTGGTTGCACAATCCTGTTTTTAACTTGTTAAGCCAACAATACTTGCTTGCCAGCCAACATATGAATAATTTATTCAAAAACATGGAATACTCTGATAAAAATGCAGCAAAGCGTCTGCAATTTTATACCAAACAATATTTAGATGCTTTATCCCCGGCAAACTTTCTTCAAACCAATCCTCAATTAATAGATGAAACTCTAAAAAATCATGGCAAAAATTTATTACAAGGTCTACATAACCTTCTGAATGATTTAGAGATAGGCTCTTCGCGATTGAATATTAAAATGACTGATGCAGAAGCATTCAAAATTGGCAAAAACCTAGCAACCACTCCAGGAAAAGTAATATTTCGTAATAACATGATGGAGTTAATTCAATTTTTACCTCAAACAGACAAAGTAAAATCCATCCCTTTATTAATTATTCCTCCATGGATTAATAAATATTATATCTTAGACTTAAGTTCGCATAATTCATTCATTCGCTGGATAGTAGAACAAGGGATAACTGTTTTTGTTATTTCTTGGGTCAATCCAGATGCAAGTTTTGCAAAAAAAAGCTTATATGATTATATGCAAGAGGGCCCACAAGAAGCGATTCAGGTTATTAAAAAGCAACTAGATGTTCCTCAGGTCAATACCTTGGGCTTTTGTATTGGTGGTACACTCTTATCGATTTTACTTGCCTATAATAAAGCTCATAAGGACAACTCCATCCGCAGCGCTACTTTTTTAGCATCAATGATAGACTTCAGTGATCCTGGTGATATTTCGGTATTTATCGATGAAGAACAAATACAAAAACTAGAAAAAGAAATGAAATCAAAAGGTTATTTAGCTGGGAAGTTTATGGCATCCAGCTTTAACTCATTAAGGGCAAATGATTTGGTATGGTCTTTTTTTATTAAAAATTACCTACGTGGAAAAAATGCGGTTCCTTTTGATATTTTATATTGGAACTCAGACTCGACCAATATGCCAGCCACTATGCATTCGCAATATTTACGTTGGATGTACTTACACAATAATTTAATTAAACCGAATAAAATTCACTTAAATAATACGCCCATCGATGTAAGAACCATCGATGTTCCTGTTTTTTTTGTAGCTACAGAAAAAGATCATATTGCGCCATGGAAAACGGTTTATATAGGGTACCAAGCGATGAGCGGATCAAAACGTTTTCTTTTGGGAGGATCAGGCCATATTGCAGGCATTATTAATCCACCCCAAGCTAAAAAATACAGCTATAAAACGAACAACGACACTACTGCTAGCTCCGATCAGTGGCTTGAAAGTGCCACCTCACATAAGGGA
This sequence comes from Legionella sp., assembly GCA_030158115.1. Classification (GTDB taxonomy): domain Bacteria; phylum Pseudomonadota; class Gammaproteobacteria; order Legionellales; family Legionellaceae; genus Legionella. The sequence continues at coordinate 151,197 of JAOATK010000018.1, read as the reverse complement.
TCTTGGTGGCCTGAATGGGTAAAATGGCTCAAAGTCCATTCTGGAAAATCTATTCCAGCTCCAAATTTGAGCACGATGGCTTATCCACCATTAATGGATGCACCTGGGACTTATGTTTTGAAAAGGTAAAATAAGTATCGGAAAAGGTCACATACCAAGGTTCTGCCATTCAAAACGTAGCCTGGTTGCAAGCAACCAGGCTACCTCTAATCTTTTACATTGAACTAAACCAAAGTCATTTTTCACCAGCACATAATGAGACTAATTGCTTTTCAAGCGTTATATAATCAATTTTCCCTGAGGGTAGCACAGGGATTTTACTACCAGGATAAATTTGTTGGGGGATAAGTAATTCAGAATAACTCTGCTCTTGCACCTTCTTAATAAAGCTAGATTTATCTGCTGGACCTGCTTCACTAAATAATAAAATTTGTTCGCCTTTTTTATCACTTTTAATAGAAACTGCCGCATGCAAAAATTCAGGCCAAATTGAGGAGGCAATCCCCTCAACTGCTGTCAGAGAAACCATTTCCCCAGCAATCTTCGCAAAGCGTTTTGCCCTTCCTGCAATCGTAATAAAACCCTCTTCATCCATAGTGACAATATCGCCTGTATCGTGCCATCCATCTTTAGGGGGATTCACTTGGCCTTGATTATCCTTACATAAATAACCTTGCATGACATTAGGCCCACGTAAGAATAAACGCCCGCCTACTGGAATTCCATCAACGGGCTCAATTCGACTTTCCATAGAAGGCAGTATCATTCCAACACTACCAGGAATAGATGCCAAGGGACAGTTCATGGAAATAACCGGTGATGCTTCTGTAGCACCATACCCTTCGTAAATTTTCACCCCAAAATTATCAATCCAGTGCCTAATCGTTTCTGGTTTTACTTTTTCTGCCCCAGCAAAAACATAGCGAACACTACTAAAATCATGACGCTCTGCTGCTCGCGCATATCCGGTCAAGAAAGTATCCGTACCAAACATAATGGTAGCTCCTGTTTGATAGACCAAACCAGGGATGATTTTGTAATGAAGTGGCGAAGGATAAAAGAAACAACTAACACCAGTAACCAAGGGAAGGATGGCTCCTGCAGTTAATCCAAAACAATGAAATATGGGTAAGGCATCAAAAAATATATCTTTTGGTGAAAAATCCACTCGAGAAAGTAACTGCCAACAGTTAGCTAACAAATTAGAATGGCTTAATACAACCCCTTTAGGAGTCCCCTCTGAACCTGAGGTAAATAACACAACACCAGTCTGCTCGGGGGTTACAGGCTCGCCAATCAATTGATAAGCCCGCGCAGGGAACATGCCCTTTATTAACCCTGACAATTTATTTCCTAAATGAATAGAGGCTTTAAAATCTTCCAAAAAGACAACTTGCAACTCTGAATTTTTTAGCTCCTCTATTAAGGCCTCAAGCTTTGCCGTTGCAATAAATTGCTTTGAAGTATAAATGGTTTTTATACTTGAAGAAGCACATGCAGCAAGTAAATTATAAGCCCCCATACTAAAATTTAACATCGCCGGGATACGTCGGTAGGCATGTAAAGCAAAGAAAGTTACCATTCCCGCAATAGTTGTAGGCATCATCACGCCCACATACTCACCTACCCGAGTTTGTTTTTTAATTTGTCGACCCAAAATAAAGCATCGAGCAACAAACTGTCGGTAACTTAATGGCGTACGATTTGAGTCTTCAATTTTTGCTTTCCGCTTAATCCCTATATCTGCCCCCTCAATCAAGGCACTAAATAACGGTTTAGGTTGAAAGCTATTTGCAAAACTTAACTCGCTTATCAAGCGAAATAAACGTAAGCCCACAGCATATCTATCCACAGGCTCGCTTTTTGCGGGAAGAAACGATTGTCTTGGTAATATATGAAGAGTAATTTTAGGAAATAGACGAATGCGATTTTTGTCCTTGCTGATAGAAAAAATACTGTACTGCGCACCATCAATACGAATAGGGATTACTGAGGCGCCGGCTTTTTGCAATACCATTCCTGGGCCATCAAAAACACGTAAACTATTTTCTTGTAAGCCTATTCCTTGAGGGAAAATAGCACAACGCTTCCCTGAACGGATCGCTTTAATTAAAGCCTTGGCAGCAAAGGCTCTGGTAGGGTCGATAGCAATGACATCAGCGAACAATTTCATGATGCTCATCCATAATTTTCCTGAAGCCCCTGGATGTAAAGCAACAGTTAACCGCTCCGGCAAGAAAATTGCCAACAAAAGCAAATCAATTTTTGAGGTGCGATTCGCGATAATGACTGAATTCGCATCCGGATGATACTCGCCCCGTAATTCAACATGAAACCAGCGTACTAATATTGCTTTAACCCAACGTTGTGCGCGTTGTTTTTGTCTTTCATTCCACGTCAATTGTTCCATAGTTACTGTCTCTTAAAATAATTGGCATTGTTTATACCCAATCACTCTTTATTTTGCAAGATTGTGACCGAGTCCAATCGATTTTATGATATACTGAGCACAGTTACAAAGTGGCATCTTAAATATAAGTGAGTACAATGAAGTACAACATTCATCCAACGAAACTCTTTTTTATTTTTTTGGCCTTAATTACTCTCGTTGGAACAACTATCGTTTTTCACAAATATTCTGTTGAAATCATGGGCTGGGTTGAACGCCTAGGCTGGTTTGCACCCATTCTCTTTTTAGTCATTTATTGTTTAGCATCCATGATGTTTTTACCCACGATGGTCATTACCCTCGCAGGAGGGGCTCTTTTCGGACCATTTTTTGGTACGCTGCTCAATCTACTAGGTGCAACATGGGGTGCGGCATGCTCTTTTTTAATTACTCGACACCTAATTTCCGACTGGTTCTCCCGAAAAAAAGGAATAAAACTAAGCAAACTAATCAATGAGGTTGACCAAAAAGGTTGGATATCGGTCGCTTTTTTACGTTTATTCCCCATTATTCCGTTTAATATTGTTAATTACGGCTTGGGTGTGACAGGAATTAAATTCCGCACCTATCTTATCACTACCTTTATTTTTTTGATTCCTGCTGAAATTATCTATACTTATTTTGGTTATGCAGGAATGGATTTATTATCAAAACAAGAAACTTTTTATCGCAATAGCGGCCTGCTTATCTTGGGAATAGCTCTAACTGTTCTTTGTGTGCTTAAGTGTGGCATATTGAATAAACTTCATTTCAAGCGATCATAAGCCCATTTATTCAAGCTATTGAACTTTAGTAATAAACAATTGATAATCGAAAAAGAAAATTAAGAACTAACTATCACTATGTCTGATCCAGTAAAAACCGCTTTACGCGTTACGATGAAACAGATACGCACTAAAATGTCCGCTTCATATCGTGCCTCCGCTTCAAAACAAATTTGTACTCGCATAGGCTCACTAGAACAATATCGACAAGCCAAGCGAATTGCCTTGTACTTTGCAAATAATGGTGAGGTGGATTTAGATTCCATTTGGAAAAGTGCCCCATTACAAGGGAAATTCTGCTATTTTCCTGTCATCAATGAAAAATATCTCACCCTTTCCTTTTTACCTGCAACACCAGCGACTCCTTTTAAAAAAAATCGCTTTGGAATTCCAGAGCCTGATGTCAGTCACGATTTGGCGATTTCTGTAGAGGAATTAGATTTGATTTTAATGCCTCTGGTTGCTTTTGATGTGCGATGTACTCGCCTTGGAATGGGTGCTGGTTACTACGACAGGACGTTTCAAGATAAAACTCACGGCTGTTTATTTGGTGTGGCCTATCAATTCCAACGTGCCGATTTTATTCAGCCCCATCCTTGGGATATTCCCTTAGACGCGGTGATCACACAGCGAGCCATTTACTGGAAGACGCTCTAACTTAGAGCATCTGCCCCTATTTCACCTGTTCGTACCCTAATGACTTGTTGTAATTCATACACGAAAATCTTCCCATCACCAATTTTCCCGGTGTATGCTGATTTACAAATTGCCTCAATGGCCGCCTCAACCATCTCATCAGGAAGTGCGAGTTCAATTTTAATTTTAGGGAGAAAATCAACCACATACTCTGCCCCACGATACAGTTCCGTATGGCCTTTTTGACGACCAAAACCACGCGTTTCAGAAATCGTGATGCCTGGCACGCCAATCTCCATCAGGGCTTCATGCACATCATCTAGTTTAAAAGGCTTAATAATTGCTGTGATCATTTTCATAATAGGTTCCGCTATGATTCTACTTTTGTTAGACTTGCTGAAAAATAAGCATGGAGTGATTATGTTCGACCCCCAAAAATTTGACAATGTTGCCAAAAAACTTTTTGCAGCACTTCCTTCCAGTCTACAAAATATTGAAAAAGATATTCAAGAACAATTTAAAGAAATTTTACAATCTGCTTTCTCGCATCTTGATCTAGTATCGCGAGAAGAATTCGATGTGCAAAGTAAAGTGCTAGCAAGAACCCGTGAAAAACTAGATCACCTGCAACACCAAATTGAAGAATTAATAAAGCAGAGTAGTAAAACTAAATAATACGTCGTCAATAGGAAATTGTGCCGACCAATCAGTCCAACTCTCATTACAAGGAATTCGTTCGCAATGAATCTTGCCTTTACTAAAACACGAAGTACCGTGGGTATTGTTGCTCACCCCATTTCAGTAGAAATTCATTTATCCAATGGATTGCCTGCTTTTACCATGGTTGGCCTTCCTGAAACTGCGGTCAAAGAAAGCAAAGACCGTGTACGCTCAGCAATTATTAACAGCCAATTTGAATTTCCATGTCGCAAAATCACCGTTAATTTAGGCCCGGCTGATTTACCCAAAACCGGTAGTGGCTTTGATTTACCGATTGCTTTAGGTATCCTAGCAGCCTCTAATCAAATTCCTCAAAAAAGCTTACTCAATCATGAATTTATTGGTGAATTAGCCTTAAGCGGCGAACTAAGAGGTGTTTCAGCGATTATTCCTGCTGTTTTAGCCGCACATAAAGAAGACAGTTTACTCATTATTGCTAATGCCAATGCCATTGAGGCTTCTTTAACAGGATGTCAGGGCGTACTCACCGCTCATAATTTGCGCGAAATTTGTGCTTATCTCTGTCAAGGTACCACATTACAAAGCTTACCACCGCCACCAGAAATTCACTCATCAATACATGACTTAGATTGGTCTGATATTAAGGGACAATTTCATGCCAAAAAAGCCATGGAAATTGCGGCCTGTGGTGGACACAGTATTTTACTAAGTGGCGCCCCTGGAAGCGGTAAAACCATGTTAGCTAAACGATTTAATACGCTTTTGCCACAATTATCGGAAACCCAAGCACTTGAATGCGCGGCGATTAGTTCTATCCGCGGTAAATTACCTGATTTTTCTCAATGGTGCTCTCCGCCTTTTCGCGCCCCACATCATACTTCATCGCCTATTGCCTTAGTCGGTGGAGGCACCCCCCCTAAACCTGGGGAAATTTCTTTAGCACATCATGGCGTTTTATTTTTAGATGAATTGCCTGAATTTAATAGGAAGGTGTTAGAAACATTAAGACAACCTTTAGAGTCGGGAACTGTATGCATATCAAGAGCTGCAGCACAGGTTGAATTTCCAGCTCAATTTCAATTGCTAGCCGCTATGAATCCTTGTCCTTGTGGGCAATGGGGAAATACTCAAGCTCATTGTGTCTGTACTCCAGACCGGATTAATCGATATCACAGTAAATTATCCGCACCGTTGCTAGATCGCATTGACATGCATATTATGGTACATGCTTTAAGCCAGGAAGAATTGATAAAGCCGAATACGAATCCTGAAAAACAAAGCAAGATCATTCGAGAAAATGTAATGAAAGTGCGGGCTATTCAATGGGAAAGACAAGACTGTATTAATGCCAATTTAAGTGCGAAAGCCTGCGAGCAAGTCTGTGTTTTAGGAGCCAAGGAGCAAGATTTTTTAAGCAAGGCCATGACCCAATTAAAGTTATCTGCCAGAGGTTATCATCGATTATTAAAAGTGGCGCGGACTATTGCCGACATGCAGGAGAGTAAGGACGTGGAGCTGGGCCATTTACAACAGGCTTTATCGTTCAAGCATACCTTGCAGACACCTAAATAATAAGTAGCCTGGTTGCTTGCAACCGGGGTTTCCTTCCAGAAATAAGGGTGTACGCTGTAATCATCCCTGTGGCAAGCAACTAGGCTTGCTCGTAATCTATTATGAATTCACTAGAGCATCAAAAATGGCCATACGCGCAAAAACACCATTTTTGACTTGCTGTAAAATAAATGAATTAGCCCCATCAGCCACATCGCTGTCAATTTCTACACCTCGATTCATAGGCCCAGGGTGCATCACCATGACATCAGGTTTCGCATAGGCCAAACTTTTCTTGGTTAAGGAAAAATCGTTTCTATAAGACTCCAAATCCAGATGTTCTGAGGCCAATAAGCGTTCGCGCTGCACACGGAGACACATCACTACATCAGCATCTTTTAAGCCATCAGCAAGACTGCTTGTTTGACAACCGTAGTGAAGAATGCTTGGTTGCCATAACTCTGGCGCAATAAAAACCAACTCCCCCACACCCAGTTTACTGCACATATGCTGAAAAGAATTAGCCACACGCGAATGCTTCACATTACCTATAATTACAATTTTCAATTGATTTAATTGAGATTTCTGTTCCATGATAGTCATCATATCAAGTAATGCTTGGCTGGGATGAGCATGAGTGCCATCGCCTGCATTGATAATATGAGTCGAAGGATCTAATTTAGCCGCTAACTGTTGCTGCAACCCATTTTGTTGGTGACGAATGACAAAATACTCAATTCCCATCGCCGCCAGCGTACGAACAGTGTCTTCAATGATTTCACCTTTTGTTTCTGAAGAGCTCTGTAAATCTAAATTAATCACTGGCATGGATAAGTGTTTGGCTGCCAACTCAAAACTGACGCGAGTTCGCGTGCTGTGTTCATAAAATAAATTAGCAACTGAATGCTGCTTCAAGTCAGGGTAATTATTTTGGTACTTAAAAGATAAGGCGCGTTGCAATAAAGATTCAATTTGCTGGGATGATAATTGACTAATTTCTAAAAAATGATTCATAAAACCTCATTCAGGATGTTGCAACCACTGCTCGAGTATAACACAGGCAGCCACACTATCTACGGCGGTTTGTTTGATTTTTCGATAGCCTCCCTGCGCAAATAATTGGCCTCGCGCCTCTACAGTAGAAAGACGCTCATCAACTAAATGAACAGGTAGCGTAAAACGCTTACGCAATTCCTTGGCAAAACGCTTTGCAGCAGCTGTAGTGTAAAGCTCTCGCCCATCGATACAGGTGGGAAAACCTACAATTAAAGCCTGAGGAGTCCACTCACTGAGGACTTTGGCCACAATAGCCCAATCGGGGATACCTTGTTGCGCATTGATCGTTGCCAAAGGAGTGGCACTGCACGTCAATCGCTGCCCTACTGCTACCCCAATACGCTTATAACCAAAATCAAAGCCTATATAAACACCATCAGGCATGCCCAGCACCCATAGTTAATTGATTCATTTTAATACCTAAAGTTAAACCCGCATACTCCCAGCGTTCTTCAAAAGGAACCTCATAAAGAATTTCTGGGCGTGAGGGGCAAACCAGCCAGTCGTTATCTGCAATTTCTTTATTTAATTGATTGGCTTCCCAACCACTATAGCCCAAAGTCACTAAAACATCTTTAGGCCCTTGGTCTATTGCAAGAGCACGAATAATATCATTAGACGTTGTAACCGTCACCTCATCTTCCAAAAGCAAACTTGATCGCCATTGACCTAGTTGTCGATGAACAACAAACCCGCGCTCTGGTTGTATTGGTCCACCAAACATCAAAGGCACCCTATTTTTTTCTACTTGTATGGGATCAATATTTAATTGCTCGAAAATTAATGATAAAGAAAATTGCATGGGACGATTAATAATTAGCCCTACAGCTCCTTCATCGCGTTGCTCACAAAGATAAATGACTGTTCTCTCAAAATTAGGATCACGTAGTGAGGGCATAGCGATTAACAAGTGATTGGACAAAAAATTAGCTGTCATTATGGCTCCAAAATGAACGATCTGTTTATCTAAGTATATACCATAAATCTCTTATCACTTTGGCTGAGATCTCATGATTATCGATTAGTTGCATATCCTCTGTTCAGAAAGAGACAGCCATTGAAAACACCTGTTATTTTCAATGGTGACATTAATATTAGCAATCAATGGTTTTGTTCCTATCAAAGTTTGGGTATACTTCAAGAAAACCTGCTTTAGAGAGATCATCATGGGTAGCATATTTAATATGTTTGGTCCTTCTCCAATAAGACCAATTGAACAACACATGCGTAAAGTGCATCAGTGCGCAAAACAGTTGTACCCATTTTTTGAGGCGGTCTTACAAAAAGACTGGCACACTGCCATAAATATCAAGGATAAAATAATTGCCCTTGAAAAAGAGGCGGATCTTATTAAGCGTGATTTACGTCTTCATCTACCAACTGGTCTTTTTTTACCGGTTTCTCGTACGGATTTGCTCGAGCTTCTTAGTGCACAAGATCGCATTGCCAATAAAGCCGAAGATATTGCCACCTTGATTACCAGCCGAAAAATGACTATTCCTGAATCGCTTCAATCCATTTTTATGCCTTTTTTAAGTCGATGCTTGGATGCGTCCAAACAAGCATGTAACGCCATTAATGAGCTAGATGAATTGCTGGAAACTGGATTTAGAGGGTCTGAAGTTAAAGTTGTTGAAGAAATGATTATGACTCTTTATGAAATTGAACATGATAGTGATGAACGATTAACTGATGTAAGACATCGTATTTTTGAAATCGAGAAAGATTTATCTGCTATAGATACCATTTTTCTTTATAAATTGGTCCAATGGATCGATGACTTAGCGGATAATGCCCAAACAGTAGGCAGTCGGCTCCAAATTCTAATTGCTCGGTAATAAACCCTATGGATTCTTCAATCACTTATCTTGTTATAGCCATTGTTCTTTGCTTTCTAATGAATTGGGGCGTTGGAGCTAATGATTTAGCCAATGTCATGAGCACTACGATGGGTTCTAAGGCAGTTACTGTCAAGCAAGCCATGCTAATCGCTATTATTTTTGAATTTGCAGGCGCTTTTTTAGGCGGAAATGGCGTCACAGAAACCATGCGAGAAGGAATCATCAATACCAGCCAATTATCAGAGCAACCTTTAATTCTCATTGAAGGCATGTTAGGTGTTCTTTTAGCTTGTACAATTTGGATGAATCTTGCGAGCTACATTGGCGTTCCTGTTTCAATTACCAATGCATTAGTGGGTTCGATGGTAGGCTTTGGAGCACTAGTGCTGGGACCAGAAGCAGTGCATTGGCATCAGGTCAGCCGTATTGCCATTAGCTGGATTACCTCCCCGATGATTTCAGGAGTTACCGCCTATATACTGTTCATTAGTATCCAGCAAACTATTTTTGTGAAAAGTAATCCGCTAGCTAAAGCAAAATTTTATATTCCTCTTTATCTCCTTTTAATTGGTTCTATTTTATCATTTATTACAGTATTCAAAGGGCTGAATCATTTTGATATTCATTTGAACCTAAGACAAAATTTAGCAGTCACTTTGGCAAGCAGCATTTTTATTACCATTATTGGGATGGTCATTATTCGGCGCATCCCTGAAAGCCCAACTCTTGGACGCAGAGAGCGTTTTATTCAAGTGGAAAAATATTTTGCCGTACTGATGGCCATGACTGCCTGCGCTATGGCTTTTGCTCATGGTTCTAATGATGTGGCACTCACAGTAGGTCCTTTAACAATAATACACAGCTTAGTGATGCACTCTCATCAGGCACTTGATGCGAACAACTACCCATCCTGGATTATTTTATTAGGTTGCGTAGGTGTAGTCGCAGGGCTATTAATGTACGGTCGAAAAGTGATTGAAACAGTAGGAAGTTCTATTACTGCACTAACACCCAGCCGCGCATTCGCAGCTACCCTTTCTGCAGCAACTACTGTGGTCGTAGCAACAAGCACGGGGATACCGGTCTCTGCCACTCAAACATTGGTTGGGGCAGTACTTGGAGTTGGCTTAGCAAGAGGTATCGGCGCATTAAACCTCATCGTAATTCGTAATATTTTTATGTCTTGGGTACTAACTTTACCTGCGGCATCTATTTTGACTATTTTATCTTACAAATTGTTACATGCGTTTTTGGGATAAAAAACCAGCTGAGTGTATATCAAAAGTAGCCTGGATGAAGCGCAGCTTCATCCAGGCTACTTTTAATCTGAGTTAAAACGCTTCCCAGATTTCGCCTCTTTCTTCTTTATAATCTTTATCATCACGCATTAGTGCAATACGCTCATGCTTTTCAATTTCTCTTATTTGTGACTCCGATTTACTATGAGTCGCATCAAATTCATATAAAAATTTGTCATAAGGACTTACATAAGATTTATCGATATCATTTGTGTTCATAAAAATCCAACTATCACTTTATTTAGAGTAGGTATTTTATCGCTTTTTTATCTAAGTTACCATTAACCTTCTTTAAAGAAATCATAAGGCAAAGAAATGAGCTTAAAAAAAGCTGAGCTTCATGTGCATTTAGAAGGAACTATCACTCCAAATTTAGCCATACTATTAGCCCAACGAAATAAATTAATCCTTCCTGATGGACTTATCGCTCCTGATAGGCAGAGTTATTTGTCTCAAGGTTTCTTAGATTTTTTAAACGTGTATGACACACTTGCAGCCGTCATTAAAGTGCCTCAGGATTATTATGATATTACTTTTGACTATTTAAAAGAAAGAGCTCTGGAAGATGCGATTTATGTAGAAATGATGTATTCCCCCGATCATGCAGAGAAGTCTAGCCAAATACCCTCTGTAGAGCATTTAAAAGCGATTCAACAAGCCATCGATGATGCCGAAAGCCAATTTAATATTGTAGGGCGCATCTTGATTACTGCGGTTCGTCATTTTGGTGCCAAAGCAGCAGAACAGGTCGCACAACAAGCCCATCATGATCATTTTCCCTGTGTAACAGGTTTCGGCTTGGGCGGTGATGAGGCGAAATTTCCGCCCAAATTATTTACCAAAGCCTACCATATAGCGGCTGATGCTGGTTTACAATGCACTGTACACGCCGGTGAGTTTTCCCCTGCCAGTGGCATGGTTGAAGCAATGAAATATCTCCCTATTCAACGAATTGGCCATGGTGTAAATGCCATTTATTCACCTGAAACGATGGCCATGGTCAAAGATAAAAACATTGCCTTAGAAATTTGCCCTACCAGTAATCTCTTTTTAGGCTTATTCAAAGACATGGCAGATCACCCCTTCCCTAAATTTTATGAAGCCGGCATTCAAGTGAGTATTAACTCTGACGATCCCCCATTTATGCGCACCTCATTAGGCAAAGAGTATCAAAGAGTACAAGAGGCTTATCATTACAGCGATGAAATAATGAATCACATCACTCAAATGGCAATCAAGTCTGCTTTTATTGATGAACCAACAAGACATAAGCTGTTAAGTCGTATTAATGGGTAAGGTATTATCCTTAAGTTAATAAGTAGCTCACTTGGAGACGTAATTGATTACTCCATAAATGGGGTATGGACAAGGTTTGCCTGGTTGTGGCCTCAGGAACAATACCTAGTGATGTCCTGCCTAAATCAGCAATTTGATAGCCTATACCAATTCGAGTCGTTGCATTTAAATCATATTCGCCACCAGCCCCAAGCGCCCAGCTAAATGAAGTATATGCACTGTTTTCAAAGGGTGGGACTGCCGATGCGTCTTGATAACTACTGGCAAGGTTAAAGGCGACTCCTATTTCTCCTGTGATATAAGGATGCAATCGGGAGTATTTATTCAAAATCGACAGAATTTTATTGCTCAACATCAGGCGGCTACTTTGAACCTTATAATGATAAGTAAACTCATTAGGCCCTAAAGCCCCTGATTGAGATACGCTACCCTCTATAGGCATTGGTGTGGCGCCATACCCCGCAACACCTGTTTGCATACGAAAATGGCCTTGCAATGGAAATTCAGCCCCTAGAAAACCACCGAAATCAGCTACGGTTTTCCATTGCTTATTTGAAGAATAGTCGTTCTGCAAAGGTGGAAAAAGAATCAAGCGTTGTGAGCCCCCTTGACGTACAAAGTCAGCTCCGAAAGTGGCTGTTATTACTTTAGAATGTTCTTGAAAAATAGGGTGTGTCAATGAACTCATTGTTCCTGCGTGCGTCGAAAATGACAAAAACCAAATCCATAACAAAAGCCGTCTCTCTTTTCTCTCTCGCATCCGTCCACCCAATCCATTTTCTAAGTAATTTAATAATCTATGTTTTTGTGCGTATTTTATTGATTCATTTCACCAAGCAACTGCTCAATATAACGTCTACAAGTCAGTGGGCTGTCAATATAATTCATCACTCGACAGGTTCCACCTGTTCCGGTAATGGAAATCATTCCATAACGTAGGATACTCCCCAAAATCGATTGACGAATATCAACTGCTTCAATTTTATTTAATGGAATATCAATGGTCTCTCTAATAATGACGCCTCTGTGTATAATAATGTGGGTTTTTTTAATGCTGAGAGAAGAAAAATAATAGGTCACCCAGGTCATTAATATCCATATCAACGAAAAACCAATTAAAGTAAAATCAATTGCTCGCAATTGCGGCGCATAAATAGAAACTGCTAGTGCAGTGCATAAGGCTAAAATAGGCCAAAAAAATATGATCCAATGTAATCGAGTAAAATAGATAATATTGCTGTTATTGGTCTTCTCAATCATGAAGCGTCCCGTCGTCTAATATTAAAATATAATAGGGCATTTCCAATTAATTTGCTATTCTATATTGATCCAGCTTACCGAAGATAACCTTATGCGCTCTATCAGTCATTGCCTCAATAAACAGCTTGCTGACATTTGTCAGCGCTCAGTTCAACTGGAAGAACTGTCCAATAAATTATCTCAATGGCTCCCCTGCGAATTAGTGGGCGAATGCCAAGTGGGAAGCTTTAATAAAGGCTGTTTAATACTTATTACCACTAATGCAGCCTGGGCTTCTCAGATTCGTTATCTTATTCCTGAGCTTCGTGATAAGTTGCGCACAGAGGCAGGCTTATATCAGCTGTCATCAATTAAGGTATCGGTGGTTATACCTCCACTCAAACCTAAGACAAAAATAACATCCAAAAAACATTTATTATCAGAAAAGGCAAAAGCTTCCATCATTAGTGAAAGTCAAAATTGCCATTATGAACCCTTACAAAGGGCATTATTGAATTTAGCTGACAATGTCGAGCCATCAGATTCAAATTTATCATAGCTTTATTAACATTAAACCTAGCCTTTTCTCTTCTCCCGCTTTGGAGAGAACAAAAAAGGCAATGTATCCAGGCTTATCTTTTACCAAATAACACAACGTTTTTGATTAACCATCGGGCTATTTTGGGGAAGCTTATAAGCCTCGTGAAATTGAGGTATGTTAGCCAAACTGCCATTCACACGATACTGCGCTGGAGGATGAGGATCTGTAGTCACTTGGTTTTGTAACTGTTCAGGCCTCATGTTCATCGCCCAAGAATGTGCTGTACCCAAAAAGAATTGCTGATCGGGTGTCATACCATCAATGGTTTTGGCATTTTTATACGCCTTTGAACGGTGAAATGCTTTGTATGCCAAGGTAATGCCACCCAAATCAGCCGCAGCCTCACCAACCACTAATTTGCCTTGCACAGGCAAATCACCATTGACTACATATTGCGAAAATTGATCATCAATGCATTGTGTAGCGGCCTTAAATTTTGATAAATCACTAGGGGTCCACCAATTTTTTAAATTTCCATTCCCATCAAATTGCGCCCCTTGATCATCAAAACCATGGGTCATTTCATGTCCCATAATAAACCCAATGGCTCCGTAATTTACTGCTGCTGGCGCATCAGGATCAAAGAATGGTGCTTGAAGTATTCCCGCAGGAATATTCAAATTATTCATTGATGGATCATAATAAGCATTAATAGTTTGGGGAGTCATAGCCCACTCACTTCTGTCTATAGGCTTTCCTATTTTATTCAGATCTCGTTTAACTAAAAATTGATTGGCGCGAATCACATTCAATACGTAAGGGCCTCTATCAATCTTCAAAGAAGAATAATCCCACCATTGAGAGGGATATCCGATACGCTCTTCCATTAAATTTAATTTTTTCAACGCAGCAATACGCGTTGCCGGTGTCATCCATGCTAATTGATTAATATCCTCTTTCATAACAGCTCTTATATTCTTGAGAATATCTAAAGCTTGTTTTTTTGCGTCTGCAGAAAAATAGCGTTCCACATACATTTTACCAATAGCAAAACCTAAAGCTCCATTTTCAGTATTTACCACACGCTTCCATCTCGGTAAAATTTTTTCAGTTCCGGTTAAAGCAGTCATCATTCTAAAATTTTGCTCGACAAAAGGTGCTGATAAATAAGCTGCAAAACTATTAATTAAATGCCACTGTAAATAGGTTTGCCAATTCTCAAGAGAAACCTTTGTTAATTGCTCATTCATGACCTTAAAGAACTCAGGCATCCCAAGATTAATATGTTGAAGTTTTTCTTGCCCCATTGCGGTGAAATAGGCTGACCAGGCAAAATTGGGTGTCATTTTAGCAAGTGCGTCTTTATCCACTATGTGATAAATCGCATGTGGATCACGCTGTGCAACCTGAGTCATAGAGGCCTTTGCTAACTGCATTTCTATCTTCATGACAGTATCGGCTTTAGTTGCGGCAAGCACAGAAGATTCACCTAGTAGTTCAAACATTTTAGTCATGTGATTGACATATGCTTCACGAATTTTTTTAAATTTGGCGGTATCTTTGAGATAATAATCCCTATCCGGTAAGCCTAGGCCACCCTGAAATGCCGCAGCAATCATTTCTTCACTATTTTTAAAATCTTGCATGCTTCCAAAACTAAACAATACATTCACACCCATCAAGTGCAAATGTGCAATTTCACCTTGTAAATCCGTTAAATTTTTAATTGCATTAATCCGGTTAAACTCGGCTTGCAATGGCTTGATACCCAATTGATTAATTTGTGTTTCATCCATACCACTAAAATAAAAATCACCTACTTTTTGACTAATACTGCCAGGTGTTGCCTGACTGTTTGCTGCAGCTTTAATCAGCATTTGATGAATCTGTTTTTGAACTTTTTCATTGACAAGATTAAAAATTCCCCAGCTTGCATACTCTGGTGGAATTGGATTGTTTTTTTGCCAAGATCCATTGGCGTATAAATAATAATCTTGAGCTGGTGATATATTAGTATTTAACCAGCTTAGGTGAAGTACATCATCTGTTTTAGTTTCTACAGCAAATGCCGAAGAGCTACAGCACAAGGTTAGAATGAGTAATTTGAGATTAAATTTCATGAGCAACTCCTTTGCTACTGGTTAAAATTGTAAAAAATCTTGGGCTCAACATCTATAAGAAGGTGCCATGCTTTGCATGGGCTTCCCGGATTACGCTGTGCTTCATCCAGGCTACTTTTGATTTTTTTTATGAATTACGCTTCGATAGGAGAAAATTCAGCGTGAAATGTAGGACGGAATTCTTCAACATCAAAATAAGTGTATTCCCATGCATCTTGTCTTACCATAAGCTCGCGTAATAATCGATTATTCAACTCATGTCCAGATTTATGCCCTTCAAATGCACCAATTAGATTAGTTCCTAACAAGTAAAGATCACCAATGGCATCTAATACCTTATGCGTTACAAATTCTGACTCAAAACGAAGACCATCGTCATTAAGAACACGGTAGTCATCTACAACAACTGCATTATCTAAACTTCCACCTTTAGCCAAATCACATTCGCGTAATTTTTCATAATCAGAAAGAAAACCAAAGGTACGAGCACGACATACTTCTTTAACGTAAGAAGCGGTAGAAAAGTCAAAACTCACCGTTTGTGGTTTATTATTAAACGCAGGATGATCAAAATCGATAGTAAAAGAAATTTTATACCCGTTATAAGGATAAAATTTAACATATTTCCCTTTATCTTCTATGCAAATAGGCTTAAGAATACGTATATATTTTTTTGGAGCGCTTTGCTCGCGAATACCCGCAGATTGAATCAGGAAAACAAAGGGGGCCGCACTACCATCCATAATAGGTAATTCAGGCGCATTGACATCAATATAGGCATTATCAATACCTAAACCAGCTAAAGCAGAAAGTAGATGCTCCACGGTAGCAATTTTTACATCGCCCTGATGAAGTGTGGTACACAAAGTGGTGTCACCAACGTTTTCAAAGGAAGCTGGAATTTCTACGACAGGTGAAAGATCAACTCGCCTAAAAACAATACCTGTGTTAATAGGAGCAGGTCTTAATGTTAAAAGCACTTTCTCACCTGAATGCAATCCTACGCCAGTGGCCTGGATTACTTTTTTAGGAGTTCTTTGTTTGATCATTCAGTGCTCACCTTGTTCCTAGTTCCTCTTGGTATTTTTATTTTTGACGCAAAAAACCGGGTAATACTAGCAAAATTTTAAAAATTAGTCTATTTTTTTTCTAAGTTTAAGGCTTTAGGAATTGCCTTTCGCCATACAGTACGTAAGGTAATTCCTAAAGCCTGGATAAGGTATTTTTCCTCGTCCAGGCATGATACTTATTAAATGACTAGGCTTCTTCTTGTCTGCGTAAAAAGGCAGGAATATCAAGATAATCTACATCAGGAATTTGCTCATTATTTTGTGTTCCAGCCGAGACAAGATTAGATTGAGCCTTTTTACGAACAACTGCGGGTCTATCTAAGTTTTGGTAATCAAATGAACCATCGCTTCTCATGGATTCAACTAAACGTGAACGATGAGTAGCGGGTTGTGCCTGTTGATGACGATGTCTCATATCACCTAAACCGGTAACAATGACAGTAACACGCATTTCTGCAGTCATTTCAGGATCAATTACTGTACCAACAACCACGGTAGCATCATCTGAAATAAATTCTTTGACTACATCACCGACTTCTTCAAATTCACCGATTGACATATCAAGGCCCGCTGTAATATTAACTAAAATTCCACGAGCTCCTGAAAAATTCACATCTTCTAATAAAGGTGACGCAATTGCAGCTTCAGCTGCTTGACGCGCTCTTTGTTCACCCGTAGCGCTTCCAGTTCCCATCATTGCCATGCCCATTTCAGACATTACTGTGCGCACATCCGCAAAGTCAACATTAATTAAACCAGGGCGGGTAATCAAATCAGAGATACCTTTTACAGCACCTAGCAACACATTGTTTGCTGCTTTAAACGCATTTAATAAACTAATATTTTTACCCAATACGCTGAGTAATTTATTATTAGGAATAGTAATAAGTGAATCCACATGTTCAGCTAAACGACGAATACCATCTTCAGCAGATAAAGTACGTTTACTGCCTTCAAATGAAAACGGTTTTGTGACAATTGCTACGGTTAAAATACCTAATTCTTTCGCAATTTCAGCAATAACTGGTGCAGCACCAGTTCCTGTGCCACCACCCATTCCTGCAGTGATAAATACTATGTCTGCTCCAGTTAGGATTTCGCGAATCAATTCGCGTGCTTCTTCAGCTGCTTCACGACCAATTTGCGGATCAGCGCCAGCACCTAAACCTTTGGTTAATTCATCACCCAGTTGGATGTGTATTTTTGCATTAGAGGCGCGAAGAGCTTGTGCGTCTGTATTAGCACAAATGAACTCCACTCCTTCTATATTCTCAGCAACCATATGCTCTAAAGCATTACCGCCACCGCCACCAACACCAATTACTTTAATGACTGCATTGCTGCCTTGTAACTGGCCTTCCATTAATTCAAACATAACCGTGCTCCTATGTTCATGCTGTAATTGTAACCATAAGAAAAATCATTTACTTCACGTAAACCTATACTCATGCTACCGAAATTTAAAAATTACCTTGAAACCATTCCTTCATCCGTAACCACATCCCACGAACATTTTCATTCGCAGCAGGAGCGGTATAACGTGCATCATACTGCTGCTGAAAACCGTGTAATAAAAGACCAACACCCGTTGCAAAAGAAGGATTTTCTGTCACCTCAGCTAAACCAGCAACATGATGAGCACAACCTTTTCTTACTGGCATCTCAAAACAAAGTTCTGCTAGCTCAATCGCACCATTAACGTTTGAGGCTCCTCCAGTCAACACGATTCCTGCAGCCATTCTGTCTTCAAAACCACTACGACGTAATTCATTACGTACCAAAGTAAATAATTCTTCATAACGTGCAGAGACTACTTCTGCTAACGCTCTAGCTGAAATCTTTCTACCGGGTCTATCATTCACACTGGCAACTTCTAGCATATGACTAGAGTTCGCTAATTCTATTAAAGCGCAAGCATGGTTGAGCTTAATTGATTCTGCAGCCTTTGTAGGTGTTCTTAAGGCCATGGCAATGTCATTCGTAACCTGATCACCTGCAATAGGGATTACGGCCGTATGTTGAATTGCTCCTTCGGAGAATATCGCAATATCAGTAGTACCACCGCCAATATCAATAAGACAAACGCCAAGATCTTTTTCATCATCAGTCAGAACAGCATGGCTTGATGCCAGTTGTTCAAGAATAATATCGCCCACTTCTAGCCCACATCGACGAACACATTTGACAATATTTTGAGCAGCACTGACAGAGCCTGTTACGAGATGCACGCGTGATTCAAGCCGTACACCTGCCATACCTATAGGCTCACGGATGCTACCTTGATTATCAATGATAAACTCTTGAGGTAAGATGTGTAAGATTTTCTGATCTGCAGGAATTGCCACTGCTTTTGCCGCTTCAATAACGCGTTCTACATCCGCTTGAGAAACCTCTTTATCACGAATTGCAACAATTCCATGAGAATTCAAGCTGCGAATATGGCTTCCAGCAATACCGGCATATACCGTTCTTACTTCACAGCCTGCCATCAGTTCCGCCTCATGCACTGCGCGTTGAATAGAGTTGACTGTAGCTTCTATATCCACTACAACTCCACGCTTTAAGCCTCGAGAAGGATGGCGCCCAATTCCAATTATTTCTATTGTGCCCTCGGATGTTACTTCGCCAATAAGCGCAATAATTTTAGAAGTACCAATATCCAACCCAGTGATAATATTTTTTTCTATTTTCTTAGCCATTATCGTTCCGTTTGTTGTTTCCACTGCACCGCCATTCCACGTGGGTAACGTAAATCCACACTGGCCAGCTGCTCTATTTTTTCAGCAAACACTGCAGGATATGCCTTACAAAAGCGCAGTAATCGTGCATCCAACTCTTTTTTTCCTAGGTATATTTTGACATCATTATTTAGCATCAATACCCAAGACTGATTTTCTCTTAAATGCAAACCGGTAGCACTTAATCCGTATCCTGATAATATCTTACTCAATTTTTCATAAATTTGTAAGACTTCAGTTTGTTGAGATAATGGTCCTTTTAATCTTGGCATATTTGAATTGTCAGGAATTGAGCTATCATTAAAGAGTTTGCCGTCTTCCGTCATGAGCTTATCGCCCCAAATAGCCACCGGTTTTTTTTCAACAAGTTTTATTTTTAATGTGTCTGGCCAAACTCTTTCCACCGTCGCAGTATCAACCCAACTCATTTCGTCTAATTCATTTTGCAATTTTTTTGCAGGCACTGCAAAAAAACTTTCAGCAACATATTTAGACAATACACCTTCTAACTCCTTATGCGTTACATGTTCATAACTTGCAGCGACTTTAATCGTGGTAATGGGGAAGTGTTCCGCATCAGATAAATAATAATAACCTAAGCGTCCCGCCAGGAATAAGGCGCTAAGACTTAATCCTAACAGTAGGAAAATATAACGAAAATCTCCAGAATCATTATCCCTATTTTTAATCATCGCTCTCATAAATAGTTTGTTACTAGATGGCGACGGCAATTTTGATGCACCATCGCGATACAAATCAACTCATCAAGTAAATCAGGGTAAGCTAAACCACTCGCCTGCCATAGTTTTGGATACATACTGATGGAGGTAAACCCAGGCAATGTATTTATTTCATTAAAATAAATGATTTCTTCCTGATCATTGACAAAAAAATCCACACGAGCCATCCCTTTACATTTTAAGCGTGTAAAAATATCAGCTGCGGCTTGATTTAATTCTTTTTGTAAGGCTGGGCTTAATACTGCTGGAATAATTAAATCTGTTTGATTACTTTCTATGTATTTTGCAGAGTAAGAATAAAAACCATCAGGATGATTAACCCGAATTTCTCCTGCAACACTAACTCTGGGTGACTCTGAAGGTATCCTGTTCTCTAACACAGATAATTCAATTTCTCGGCCACTAATAAATGACTCAACCAAAATTTCTTCATCATAACGTAAAGCATCGTTTACAGCAGCCAAAAGCTCTGGCATATTTTTAGCTTTGTGAATCCCAACACTAGATCCCATAGCACAAGGTTTCACAAAAAGTGGCCAGCCAAATTCAGCGGCAACATCCTGACAAAAGCGTTGTCTTTCCGATGCCTGGGTATGCCAGGACAACACCTTATAATTTGCTGATTTTAAGCCCTTTATGCAGGCCACACGGCGTGTCATGTCTTTATCCATTCCTATCGCAGAAGGCAATACATCACATCCTACATAGGCTATACCCGCTAATTCCAACATGCCTTGTAAACATCCATCCTCATATAAAGGACCATGAACCACAGGAAACACTACGTCTGCATCAACCGCCAGGCGTCCATTGATCAATAAATTAGGCAAAGGCTTTGAATGTTCGGTAACCACAGGAAGCTTATCTTTATAAGGCAGTAAGTCCTGGTATTGATGAAGATGGAAAAGCCCTTCTTTATCCATGCCAATAGGAATGATATGGTATTTTTGAGCATCTAAATGTGCTAATACTGATGCAGCAGAAACTAACGAGACTTCATGCTCTCCAGATTTTCCTCCATAAAGCAGTACCAGGCTGATAGGCTTAGGCATCAATAGTCCCCAATAATATGTACTTCGCGCATTAACTTGATAGTTGTCTGCTCATAAACTTTAGTTTGCACCAAATATATCAATGATTCAATATCAGCAGCTGTTGCTGTACCCTGATTATTGATAATAAAATTTGCATGTTTCAAAGAAACCATTGCTCCTCCAATACTAAACCCTTTTAATCCACAAGATTCAATAAGACGCGCTGCAAAATCTCCCGGAGGGTTTCTAAAAACTGACCCACAATTGTATTCATTAGTCGGTTGTGTACTTGCCCTATGGGTGAGTAAATCTTTAATGACTTGTAAGGAGGTCTCTTTATTGCCAGGCATTAATCGAAACGTTGCAGAGATAAACCATTCATCCATAGGGCCTACGACGTGTCTGTAAGCTATGTCATATTCTTCTGGTTTTCGTATTTTAATTTCACCATCACGCGTCATGGTCTGAACTTCAACAACGGATTGCCAAGTTTCGCCACCATGACAACCTGCGTTCATCCGCAAAGCACCACCCATGGTGCCTGGAATTCCTGCCCAAAACTCACCCCCAGAGAGGTTATTTCGCGCACAAAAACGTGCCATACTCGCGCAAGAAATGCCTGCATCCACTTTAACGGATTGATCATCCAATAAAGTAATTTCTTTCAAACATCCTTGCGTCAAAATAACAGTGCCTGAAAATCCAGTATCCTTAATTAAAGAATTAGAACCTAAGCCTAACCATAATAATGGCTCAGTTGCAGGTAACCTGCGAAGAAACAATGCTAAGTCAGCAATATGAGCCGGTTTATAAAGCCTGGCTGCAGGTCCACCAACGCGCCACGTAGTGTAGCCTGCTAAAGGCTCATTATAAACCAAAGTTCCTTCATATTCTGTTGCTAATTTGCAATCATTCTCCACTGAACTCATCAGGATTCTCACTTATTTCATCAAGTTCACAGCAATTTGTCCGATATTTCCAGCCCCTTGTATCAAAATCACATCACCATCTTGAATAAATTCATCAAGAGCTGTTTTAAGTGATTGCTCATTGACCAAGGTCACCTTTTTATCTTTCGTTCTAATATTCAAGGCCAATTGTTCACTACTAATTCCAGGAATAGCAGTTTCTCCAGCCGAATAAATATCAAATAAAAATAATTGATCAGAAAGACTTAAGACATCAACAAATTGCCCATATAAAGCTTCTGTTCTGCTGTAACGATGTGGCTGAAATATATGAACTAAGCGCTGATTAGGCCAAACCCGCCGAAAAGCGTCAATGGTAGATGAAATTTCTTGAGG
The DNA here is from genome assembly GCA_030158115.1 of Legionella sp. GTDB lineage: Bacteria > Pseudomonadota > Gammaproteobacteria > Legionellales > Legionellaceae > Legionella. Next base: position 128,839 of record JAOATK010000018.1, on the reverse strand, counting down.
ATGATGACCATAATCATCTACTACAATCGCTGAACCCTTCTGGAATTGCTTTTCACCAAGCATTTGAAAACGACGTCCTACGCCTTGGAATTTTGCCAATGCACTAATAATCGACGCATCATCAACCTCTAGCGCGGTTGCAATAGCAATTGCAGCCAATGCATTAAGTACATTATGACGACCAGGATATTTAAAACGAATATTTAATGGAGCGTGAGGTGCAGGTCTTACCGCTGTAAACTCACTGACTAATTCCGTTTGTGTCCAATTTTCAGCGCGATAATGCGCGTCTTCTCTAAACCCATAAGTTACCGTAGGACGCTCAATAGCTGGTAAAATAGTGCGTACTTCAGGATCATCAACGCACACAACAGCCAAACCATAGAATGGCAAATGATGCAAAAACTCAAGGAAGGTTTTTTTTAATTTATCAAAATCATTTTGATAAGTTCCCATGTGATCTGCGTCGATATTAGTCACTATCGCCATCATGGGCTTGAGGAACAAAAATGAAGCATCGCTTTCATCGGCTTCCACAACAAAATAAGGTGATTGACCGAGTTTGGCATTCACGCCAGCGCTATTTAATTTGCCGCCAATAACAAAGCTGGGATCTAAGCCACCTTCGGCTAATAAACTACTTACAAGGCTCGTGGTGGTGGTTTTACCATGAGTCCCTGCAACAGCAATGCTATGATGAAAGCGCATTAATTCTGCGAGCATTGCCGCTCTGGGAATCACAGGAATCATTTGTGCGCGTGCGGCAGCAATTTCAGGGTTATCCATTCCAACGGCTGAGGAGCGCACTACGGCGTTAGCGCCGCGAATATGTTCTGCCTTATGACCAAGATATACCGGAATCCCTAAAGATTTTAAACGCTGTACAGCGCTGCCATCACCAGCATCCGATCCTGTAATACGATAACCTTGGTTGTGGAGTACTTCTGCAATACCACACATACCCACACCACCAATCCCAACAAAATGAATTTGCTCGACGCGCCCCATCCTTGGAGATACAAAGTGTCCTGAGTTGCTCACAGTTCCCCCTTATGCTGACAGTGGTCTTAACCCCAATGACTGCCAACGATTTTCATGATCAATACGTAATAACAATGCAATAACAATACAGTTAATAACAATACTCGCCCCACCATAGCTTAAAAGTGGTAAGGTTAAACCTTTTGTTGGGAGCAAACCGGAATTCACACCCATATTAATAGCAGCTTGCAAGCCTAACCAAAATGTTAGACCATAAGCAGTGTATGAAGCAAAAAAACGTCCTTGTACATGAGCATTATACGCGATAGTCATCCCGCGAAAAACTAAAATACTGTATAGGGCAATAACGACGAGAATGCCTACTAAACCAAACTCTTCTGCTAAAACAGCAAATAAGAAATCCGTGTGGGCCTCAGGTAAATACAATAACTTCTGAATGCTTTCACCTAAACCAGCTCCAAACCACCCGCCACGGCCAAATGCAATTAATGACTGGGTCAACTGGTAACCACTATTATACTGATCGGCCCAGGGATCTAGAAAAGCTGTTAAACGGGCCAATCGATAGGGAGAAGAGACTGCTAAAAAAGCCAATGCCACCATCACCACTAACATCAAAGCGATATAATACCGTAATTTTACCCCAGCAAGAAATAACATCGCCATCACAGTGCCTGAAATCACTACTGTGGCACCAAAATCAGGTTCTCTTAAGAGCAATACAGAGACTAGAGCTAAAACTAGCATGGGCTTAATAAACCCCAGAACGTTTTCACTAACGGCCTTTTGTTGACGCACCAAATAACCTGCTAGATAAAATATCATTGTTAATTTAGCCAATTCAGAGACTTGAATACCTATGGGGCCTAAAGAAAGCCAGCGCCTACTTCCATTAACAGACTTTCCAATTCCAGGAACTAATACAATCAGTAACAAAAACAAACACGTGATAAGCATGGGCATGCTAATCCGCTCCCAAAAGCTACTGTCTGTTCTGATAACAATAAGCGCCATCATAAGCCCTGCAAATAAATAACAAGCCTGACGAATTAAAAAATGAAACGGTTGGTGGAAGTATTTGGTAGAAATCATCACTGAGCTTGATGCTACCATCATTAAACCAATAATGAGTAAACCAATAACCACACTAATGAGCCACTTATCATACAATGAAATGGGTTTGCTAATAGGTTTGCCTCGTTGGCTTAGATGTCTTGGACGCATAATATTACAACCCACCAACTAAGGAAGTAAAAACATCACCTCGATGATTAAAGTCACGAAACATATCTAAGCTAGCGCATGCGGGTGATAATAAAACCACATCACCAGGTTTTGCCTGTGCTTTAGCCACAATAACCGCATTTTCTAGCGATGAAGCACGAGAAATAGGCACAATATCCGTCAAGGCTGCTTCTATTTTACTGGCATCTTCACCAATTAAAACAACTGATCTGACAAAATCGGCCATAGGCTGAGCCAAGTCACTAAAATCGGCCCCCTTTCCTTGCCCACCGGCAATAAGCACAATCTTTCCTTGCATAGAACCTCCTATTCCATTAATAGCAGAGATTGTTGCACCAATATTCGTCCCTTTTGAATCATTTATCCAATCGACACCATCTAGCGTTCTCACCCATTGGCAGCGATGCGATAAACCAGAAAATGAAGTCAACACCCTTATAATATGATGGTGCGATATGTCTACTGCATCAGCTAAAGCACAGGCAGCTAGTGCATTGAGCCAATTATGTACTCCTTTAATTAATACAGACTCTACTGGTAAAAAGCAAGTCCTGCCCTTTGCTAAATAAATTTTATTGTCCTGATTGATTAGCCCCCAATTCTCTTCCGTAGGGGTATCCTGGCCAAAAGAGATAGTGTTTATCTGAATAGTAGGAGCCGTATGGGCCTCATCACGATTAAATAAAGCCACTTGAGCCTGATGATAAATTTTTTGCTTGGCCTGAATATATGATTCCATTGTATGATGCCTATCTAAATGATCAGGAGAGATATTTAGAATCGTGGCAGCAGCAGGAGCAAGAGAATTCGTTAAATCCAACTGGAAGCTAGAGAGCTCTAAAACCCATAAATCATAGGGATGTTCATCATCTAGCATATCGAGCACTGGTGTGCCAATATTTCCAGCAACCGCTACTTTATACCCTGCAGCTTTGGCCATCTCGCCCACCAAAGTGGTCACTGTGGATTTCCCATTGGTTCCTGTAATAGCAATGACAGGAACATGAATTTCACGCGCCAGACATTCAATATCACCATAGATAGGAATACCTAACTCTTTGGCTTGTTTGAATAAGGGCAGATCCAATGATAATCCAGGACTCGCAATAATATCAGTAACCTGACTTAATACTTCATCCGGAAGCTGTGTTAGGTAAACAGGAGTATGAGTAAATTCCTTGACGAACTCATCTAAACCAGGTGCTTGTGGTCGCGTATCAAAAACAATAAACGATCGATGAGTACGGCGCAAATACCGCGCAACCGATAAACCCGTTTTACCTAAGCCTGCAACCAAATATAAAGGACGATTCATGTAAGTACCTTGCCTATCGAAGTTTTAGTGTAGCTAATCCGCACAGTACAAATACCACAGTAATAATCCAAAATCGTACGATTATCTTTGGTTCACTCCAACCTTTTAATTCAAAATGATGGTGTAAGGGAGCCATTCGAAATAAGCGCTTCCCATGAGTATATTTAAAATATCCTACTTGCAGGATAACTGAGATCGTCTCAATAACAAATAACCCACCCATCATTAATAATACTAACTCTTGTCTTACCACAACTGCAACGATACCCAAGGCAGCCCCTAAAGCTAAAGAGCCCACATCTCCCATGAATAACTGTGCGGGGTAGCTATTGTACCAAAGAAAGCCAAGACCTGCCCCTACAATAGAGGCACAAAAAATGGTGAGCTCTCCTTCATTAGGCACAAAAGGAATGGTTAAATAATGTGCGTAAACTGTGTTGCTTGAAGCGTAGGCAAAAATCCCTAAAGCTCCAGCCACCATCACTATTGGCATAATGGCTAAACCATCCAAACCATCAGTCAAATTGACTGCATTAGAGCTTCCAACAATTACAAAATAAGCCAGAACAGGAAACAAAACACCCAAACTCACCGTAATTGTTTTAAAGAAAGGCAAGGTCAGTTGTGTATGCACCGGCAACGTAGCATTCATATACAAATAACCAACGGCAATCAAGGCAATTAGCGATTGCCAAAAAAATTTCCACCGCCCAGGAAGGCCCTTGCTGTTTTTTAATACTAATTTGCGATAATCATCAATCCAACCAACAACACCATTTGCTAGAGTCACAAGAAGCACAAGCCATAGACTGGTTTGCTCTAAATCCCCCCAAAGCAAACAACTGACCGTCACTGCCAATAAAATTAATACTCCTCCCATCGTCGGAGTACCGGCTTTTGATAAATGTGATTGAGGACCGTCATCACGAACCATTTGACCAATTTGCAACTTACTTAACCAACGAATCATCAAGGGACCACAGACTAAGCCTACAATTAATGCAGTTAATGCCGCCAAAATAGAGCGAAAAGTCAGGTATTGAAAAACTCGTAACGCATGATACTGTCCCTGATATAATTGCGTTAGCCAGTAGAGCATAATTGTTCCTCTTGTTAAGTTGCATCCTAGGTAAAGGAGCCAAAAAAGCGGCCAAGCATACCACACTACAACTCTATCAATTAAGCAGTTTATGCACAATTTTTTCCATTGCGCTAGACCGTGATCCTTTCACCAACACAACAGCTCCAGGAGAGATCTCTTTGATCAAATTTTCAGCTAATTTATCCTGGCTAGCAAAATAATGCCCACCCAAACCAAAGGACTCAGCTGTTAACTTAGTGTAAGAACCATAACTCAATAAAAGATCTATTCCTAGTCGACGTGCTGCAAGCCCTACTTCTTGATGATGCTGAATAGCCCAATCGCCTAATTCACCCATATCACCAAAGACAAATATTTTTTTACCAGGATATGCTGCTAATACTTCTAAAGCCGCTAAAACCGAGCGTAAATTCGCATTATAAGTGTCATCAATCACGGTAACGTTGTTTTTCCCTGCAATCACCGTGAGACGTCCTTTAACACCACTAAAATGATTCAATCCTTTTTGAATGTCTTTTATGGCAATGCCTACTGCATAACAGCACGAAGCTGCTGCTAGTGCGTTACGAATATTATGCAGCCCAGGTACTTGTAATTGAATATCAGTACAGCCATTAGGTAATATCAAAGAAAATTGTCCACAACCTTGTTCATTTAAACGAATATCTTCTGCATAAATATCAGCAGTGTGCTCAATAGAAAAGCGAAGTACTTTTTTATCTAACAAAAAGCTGTCCCAAAAATGAGCATAAGCATCATCATCATTAACAATTGCTGTACCTGCTGTAGAAAGACCTTGATGAATCTCGCCTTTAGCCTGAGCCACACCATCTATGGAGCCAAAACCCTCCACATGCGCCGGAGCAATATTGTTAATTAAAGTGACATCAGGATGAACAATTCCTACCGTATAAGCAATTTCACCAGGATGATTTGCGCCTAATTCAAAAACAGCATAACGATGCTGACTATTCAGTTGCAATACACTTAAAGGAGCGCCAATATGATTATTGAAATTTCCCTTTGTCGCATGGGAGGGCACGGGTAAAATAGCTGCGATCATTTCTTTAGTGGTTGTTTTTCCGTTAGATCCAGTTAAGGCAATAACGGGACAGTGCATGTCTTGTCGATGAGCTGCGGCAATTTTTGCTAACGCTAAAAGAGGATCTGGAACAACAAATTGTGGAATATTAACTCCATCAACCATTCGATTGACCACTGCAGCAACAGCGCCTTGAGCCTGAGCTTCTTTAACAAAATCATGGCCATCAAAACGCTCACCCACAATGGCAACAAACAAATACCCAGGCTTAATATCCCGACTGTCAGTAGAAACACCATTAATTTCAGCATTTATCTGCGTCGGTTGTGCAAGTAAAGCAGCGACAGTATTTAGATTCATAGTATTCAGCATTGGCTAAAAGTCTAGTGTACTAATACTTGAGCCTAGAGTTCAAGAGTTAATCCTAGCTGATAAAAATTCTTTTAGTCCTTAGAGATATCGATATGATATAAGGCAGTATGCTAATAAATGAAAATTTTAATGGAAGCCTTATAAAATTAAACTTTTTTTCATGCTAGGTATTTACAACTCATCCCCACCACCTAGGTGCCGCAGCTTGCCCTCAGAATCTAGATATCTTGGACCATCACTGGATCCCGCGCTCACGCGGCGGAATCTAGAGATAAAGATGACCTATGCAAATTCAGGTTCAATTTGTAAGAGTTGCTGATACCGTTCAATACGTTCTTCAGTTAATGGGCGACGTTGATCATCAAGCAGATAAGCATCTAAACCATCACTTAATTGTCGTGCCGTATCTAACATCACGGAAAAACGCTCAGCATTAGTACTAGGATCGTTGGTTGAGTGCATATATAAACACAGACCACGAGCACTAAATGCCCCTATATTTTGTAAATCAAAAATTCCTGTCGCTGTAGCTGCGGCTAAACTGCATAAAACAACCCCATCACCGTTAGAAAATTGATGTCGGTGGAATAAATTTCCTTCACCAAAGCGTAAACCTGCGGCTAAAACTGTCTGCAACAACTCATATCCAGCAAATTGCCTATTTTCTTTTGCCAATAGAAACATCATGATCGTAGAGCCTGATGGCATATTGTCTATGTCAACTGCCATTCTACTTTGTGCAGGTTGTGGTTGTGGTTTTGCTTTTAATACAACCTCTTCATTATCATCCGGTAACAACCGCGGCTGATTGGTATTTATTGAATCTTTTTTAAATGAAGGATTTTCCGTATACAGCATAGGTTCATTAGTCACCTTGCGTACCGCGATAATATCATCGTTATAAGTTGACCTCTCTTTATCCTCAGTCCCTAAATTAGGCTGATATCGCTCAAAGTTTGCGCTCTTTCTTCGAGCTTTCATTAAGCGACCAATCGCTACGACAACACCAACTAACAATAGGACATTAAGAATTAAGCTCCAATTTGCGTGCATCATTTACTCCATCACCAAAGCTTGTTTTACATCCACGGTAACCAGGCGCGATACTCCAGGTTCACGCATAGTTACCCCCATTAAATGTTCTGCTAACTCCATAGTTACCTTATTATGCGTAATAAAAAGAAACTGTACGACTTGCGACATTTCTTTTACTAATGCACAAAAGCGTCCCACATTCACATCATCTAAAGGCGCATCGACTTCATCCAACATACAAAACGGTGAAGGATTTAATTGAAAAATTGCAAATACTAATGCTACCGCTGTCATTGCTTTTTCACCGCCTGACAACAAATGTATGGTGCTATTCCGTTTTCCAGGTGGCTGCGCCATGACCACAATACCAGCTTCTAAGAGATTATCACAAGTTAGTTCAAGATGTGCAGTCCCTCCTCCAAAAAGGCGTGGAAAAAGCGACTTAAACGAGTTATTAACTTCAGCAAAGGTACTTTCAAGACGCTGTCGTGTCTCTGTATCCATTTTTTGTATTGCTGTTTCTAAAGTTGTCAAAGCCTGGAATAAATCATCATACTGTTCATCTAAGTACAACTTACGCTGTTGTTCTGTAGAAAATTCATCAATGGCCGCCAAGTTGATAGCACCTAAACGTTTGATTTGCTCTGCAAGAGCAATGAGCTCTTCTTCTAGTAAACCTTGGGTTATGCCCTCTGGAATTTGCTCCAAAAGAGCCACTGCTTTCAAACCTAACTCATCTAATGATTCATGAATGGAACTGGCGCGCACAGCCATTGCCTGCTCTTGCATGCGAGCTTGTCCAATAAGCTCTTGCACACGCTTGACCTCTCGATCATAGTTTAAAATATTTTTTTCCAATGCTTCAAGTTCTATTCTTAATTGAGATAATTTCTCTCGACTCAAGACCAATTGTGATTCGACTTCAGCATGCTTTAACAATTGTAAATTGAGCTGCTCTTTAATCTCTGTGCGAGGCTCTTGCGCTTGTAAACTTAAATGAGCCAAATTTTCTAAACGATCTTGCAAAATATTTAAGCGATCTTGCTCTCGATTAATTCGCTCCTGCAGTTGTTGGATTTTATTCTTTTCTCTATCTGAGCTTAACTCCGCCTGATGAAGGAGCTTACGGCTTTCTTCAACAGACTGACTCTGAATTGCCAACGTATCTAACCACTCTTGCTTTTCTTGCGCGCATTGTTGTTGCTGTTTTTCAGTTTGATGTGATTGCTCCTCTAAAGAATGCAAACTCTCTTTGAGCACCTCTTGCTCTGTTGCTATTTCCTCTAATAAAAGAAGCAATTCATTGTATTCTGAGCTTAATGCCGCTATCCGTTTTTCTGCATGAAAAATAGCCTGTTCTTTTTCGTTCAATGCACTCGTATTGATTCTTAATGCATCATTACTCTCATTAAGTAGAAGTTGTTTTACTTCAAGATCTTTTAAAGCATGTTGTAAATCTTGCTGTGATTGATCACGCTGTTCTCTTAATCGCTTTATTTCTTCTTGTAGTGAATTAACAAGCAACGATAAATCCGCAATTTTTTGTTGTCGCGCGAGTAATCCTAATTCATCTGGTTCTCCAGGAGCTACAAATTTTACCCAACCTGTCCCAAGCCAAAAACCATCTTTGGTAATAACTGACTCTTGATCTGATAAATCAGGCAACCAGCTCAACGCCTCATCAAAATCTTCGGCTGTATAAATATGCTCTAGAGAATAAATTGTCGCAGGAATGGCGCCATGAATTTTATCAATAAGACGTGGATGAGTTCCTAATTTATGAGGGATTGCACGCATCGTCACTACATGCTCTCCTTGTTGCATACAAATTTTTTGTTGCGGCCAAAGATCATCAAAACATTCCAAAACATAAGCATGTAAGGAATCATTTAATACTCGCTCACACGCAATTTGCCAGGCTGAATCAACCTGCAAAATATCAATCAATCTTGGCCTATCAGACCATTCCTGAATCTCCTTTTTATTGCTGTGCATTCCTTGACGTGCCGCACGTTGAGCTGCAACTAACGCTGCGTATTCACTGTTGCTCCGATGAAAATCATCTTGCAATTGATGCAGTTGTTGTTCTATGTCTTGAATTTTATTGCGCAGCTGATGAGAGTCATCTTGTTTTTGCTGTAGATGAACGGCTTCTGATTTCTGATTTTCAATTAACTTTTGTTGCTGTTCTTCCAAGTTCTCTTTTACTTCTCGCAAAGAGGCAATTGAAATAGAGTCTTGCTCTAATTTAAGTTTTTCAAGCCTAATTAAAGTCTGCTGTTGTCTTTGTTCCAAATGCATGACATTGACTTGTGCGACTTGAAATTCTCTTTTTAATGTATTGGATTGAGTTTGAACATGCTGCCATCGTAAATCCCACTGCGCTTGTGTCTTTTGTGTGGCCTGATACTCTGATTCTTGCTCTGTAAACCGAATTTTCAAATGTTGGAGCTGTTGCTCTAAATTTTCTGCGTTGTATTGGCAGTTAAGGAGCTCGTCGGTATCTTGTTTTAAACGCTCTTGCGCCATTTGCCAATCAGTTTGCATTTGCTGCTGCTCGGATTCTAGACGCTTCTTCTCACGAGCCTGCTGCTGAATGATTTCTTCTAATCGAGCAATTTCAGTCCCTGTTTGATAAAAAATCTCTTGTACGTGCTGCGTTTGCTCATCCATCTCAAAAAGGTTTTCATTTAAAATGACGCGCTGAGTAGTTGCATCAGTAAGCAGACTTTGTTGTTGTTCATACTGAACCGCTAACTCTTGCAATTCAGCTTGTTTTGTCTCTTGCTGCTTAATAAAATCTTGCCACTTGAACGCCAAAATTTCTGCTCGACAGACATGCTCTTTTTCCTTGAGAATAAGATAACGTTCCGCAGCTTTTGCTTGTCGTTCCAGGCGCTGTAATTGTTTCTCTAACTCCTCTCTAATATCAGCCACACGAGTTAAATTATCTCGAGTATGGGCAATACGTTGTAGGGTTTCTTTGCGGCGCTCTTTATATTTTGAGACGCCTGCAGCCTCTTCCAGATAAACACGAAGATCTTCAGGCTTGGCTTCAATTAATTGCGAGATAGTGCCTTGTCCGATAATGGAATAACCACGTGCACCAGCTCCTGTTCCAAGAAAAATATCTGTAATATCTTTTCGTCGACAACGACTGCCATTTAAATAATAGGAAGAATCGCCGTCACGAGTCACTATACGTTTTACAGCAATCTCGCCATAGGTTGCAAAAGGCCCAGTTAAACGTCCAAGACTGTTATCAAAAACCAATTCAACAGAGGCCTGCCCAACAGGCTTTCGACTAGATGAGCCGTTAAAAATAACATCTGTCATAGAGTCCCCGCGCAAATTACGTGCAGAACTCTCTCCCATCACCCAACGTACTGCATCGATAATATTCGATTTCCCACAACCATTGGGGCCAACTACGGCAACTAATTGGCTGGGAAAATGAACCACAGTGGGATCAACAAAAGATTTAAAACCAGCTAATTTTAATTGCTTTAAATGCATAGGAATCGCAATTTAATAAGATAAACGCTTATTATAACTGAGTATGAGGAATTACCGCTACCAAAAACACTGCTTTGACAAAGACCATTATCGTTATATAATACGGTAAATTATAAACAAATGGGCAGATAATGGAACATATATTCAACAGATCATCACTAATAAGCTTTTTCATGGTCTTTTTGGCTATTTTTTCTACACCATCCTTTTCAGAGCCACCGAATTTATCTCTGGTAAAAAATGAAGTTAAAAAATACCACGATTCTGGTTTGTATGAAAAAGAACTCTCTGACGTCATTAAAAAAGCACAGACATACATAACAAGCCAAGTGTTACTGAATCGGCAAGAAAAAAATCCACAAAAACTAGCCATTGTTTTAGATATTGATGAAACCAGCTTATCCAATTACAAATATATGGTAGCGCGTGATTTTACTGGGACACATGCACAATTTCACCAAGACCATTTGGCAGCTAGCACGCCGAGAATTGAGCCGATGCTGACGCTTTACAAAAAGGTATTAAAACAAGGTGTAAATGTATTTTTTGTTACTGGTCGTTCTAAGTCAGAACGTCAGGCCACAGAAAATAACCTAAAGAAAGCCGGTTATAGTCATTGGACTGGACTCTATTTACGACCTGGCGATTATAAATCTAAATCGATAATTCCTTTCAAATCACATGCTAGAGAATTAATTAGCCAAAAAGGTTATACGATTATTGCCACAATTGGTGATCAATACAGTGATATAAAAGGCGGTTATGCAAAAAAAGGATTTAAATTACCTAATCCTTATTATTATTTACCGTAATCGTTATCAAAGTTTTTGTAGCCCGGATGCAGCGTAACGAATCCAGGGAAACCGTGTCACAGATCCCGGATTCGCTACGCTGCATCCAGGCTTCAAAAGGATTTATATGATAAGCACCTTAAAAAAGACGCTAAGCACCTATTGTTTCCCTCTTGTGTTAATTTCTTCTGTTCTATTGGGTGGGCTCATTGGCCATTATTTTGGTTCAGTTACCCCTTATTTAAAACCTTTTGGAGAAATTTTTCTTAATTTAATTTTTACCGCGATTGTTCCCCTGATATTTTTTAGCATTGCGTCAGCCATTGCACGAATTGGTTCTTTAGGTACTCTGGGTAAAATTATTTCCTGCATGACACTTGTCTTTTTATTCACAAGTATCATTGCCTCTGTTTACGCTCTTGTTGTTGTTTCTATTTTTCCACCTGCTCAAGGGATATCTTTCTCATGGCCTACTGGCCTTGCGCAACCCTCTTCTGTTAGTTTCCTAAGCCAAATCGCCGGTATTTTTACTGTCACTGACTTTAGCAAATTGCTTTCTCATGAACATATTCTTGCACTCATTCTATTTTCCATCATAGTAGGTGTTGCTGCTGCTAAAGCCCAAACCAAAGGAAAGGCATTTATTGACTTTTTAAATGCGGGTGAAGAGGTATTCATCCAAGTTTTTAAGCTGATTATGTATTATGCACCCATTGGTTTTTTGGCTTATTTTGCTGTTTTAGTTAATGAAATTGGTCCTCAATTAATGCAGAATTATTTGCAAATTACGGTACTCTACTACGTATCTTCTTTAATTTATTTCTTTCTTGCTTTAACTTTTTATGCTTATTTGGCAGGAAAAACCCAAGGTATTAAATTATTTTGGAGCAATATTTTTCTTCCTATGGTAACAGCGATTGCAACTTGCAGCAGTGCTGCCAGTATTCCTGCTAATTTAATTGCGACCAGAAAAATGAAGGTTGCTCCTGAAATTTATGAAACAGTGATTCCTCTAGGCTCTATTATTCATAAAGACGGATCTGTTATTGGTGGCCTATTTAAGATTGCTTTTTTGTTTGGTATTTTTCATTTAAATTTTACAGACCTACCTGTATTGTTAACCGCTCTTGGAGTCTCTTTATTAGTAGGTACTGTAATGGGAGCTATTCCTAGTGGTGGAATGCTAGGTGAATTACTTCTGCTAAGCATCTATGGGTTCCCTCCAAGCGTGTTAATTGCCATCGCAGCAATAAGCATTATTATTGATCCACTAGCTACTATGATAAGCGTAACGACTAATACTGTTAGCGCCATGATGGTGGGACGCCTGATGGAAAAATACAGGGGTTGAACAGATAGATCTATGGTCTCATTTTTATGAGCTCTCAGAGCCTTCTTGCAGGTCTTGGGTTTTAGATAAACCTGCAAGAAGACTTTTGCACCGAGAAAAAGGAGGAGATTTCTCACAGCCTCAGTCAATCTAGGCTAATCTGACTATGTATTTTTAGCAGGCAAACTCTTCACATCTGGATTTTTTGAATAAGCGTCAAGAATGTCATTAATTAATTGTTCCATAAGACTTTCTTTCATTTCCTCTTCAATTAATCCTGTTTTTTCTTTCATACTACCTAAACGATTTTCAAGTTCTTTAGCAACAGAACCGTTAGGGAATAAGGCAGCTAACAGACGTCTGGCTTCACCAGGGCCTAAGTGACGATATAAATTATTTCGCACCGCAGCATCTTCAGCTGTAGTACTAAAAGCCCACAACTCTACTGGACCCAGTGTTAACGTTAATAATTGCACGTTAACACCTGTTTTAGTAGCAAACTGTGCTAGAAAAGTGGCTCCACCTTGCCGTGGGCCATGCACCCGATTGCGTAATGCTGCTTTTGCAGTATCAGACAGTCCAAAAATAGCAGTGGTTTTATCTATAGCCTGAGATGGACCAGCATCCATGATGTAAATGGAGGTAGCAAAATCAATCATGATAGGATCAAAGTCATCTACTGATTGTGATAATAAGGCAATTTGTACTTTCCATTTTCGCCCTTCCCGCATATCAATAATCACCTGTTCACGCACAGCAGCAGATTTAGAGGTGCGATGAAATTCATCATAAACAATACGCTTATGATCTTCGCGAATCTCATGAACTCTTTCTTTGTGATATTCTTTATATTGTTCGGGTATATTAGTTAGACTTTCTTCGGTTAGATAATAATGCCGAGCTAAAACATAGCGTGCGATCATATACATCACAGCAGTTTGTCGGTCAGCAGCATCGCCTCCACTTTTAGCGACCTCATCCAGATCCAATGAAACCACACGAGCATCCCCGATATCAAAAGCAGTAACCCTCGATAAAATAGGATATTCCCGCACTGAGGAAGAAATCATTCGCGAAAATGCATTAATTAATGATTCTCCAGTAGGCGCAGTAATTCGTTCATATAAATCTTCAATAGAAGAGGTGCGACAAATGGATGCCGCGTCTGCTAATAAAGGCATTGCATAACGTTGAGCTAGCATCGCCTCATGTACAAACCCTGCAGAATAAAGGGCATCAGTGACTTCCCACCAAGTCGATTTCGAGTCCCGAACAAAGCCAATTTCTTCTAAAATAGTATCCAAAAATGACTCTACCCCAGGAGAATAGGGTGTAGGATTAAACTCATCAGCCATACTTTTATATAACTCATCAACAACCATACCTGCTAAATCAGGCATCCCATCATAAGGTTTTTCAGCACCTAAGGGGGTAGTAAGCAATGTCATAAAATTAACTAAAAAAGCTCGCTCCAAAGCCGTTGGGTAACGACAACCGAGTTGGGTATCAAAAGGATTAATTGAATATTCGGGAGTCATTCTTAAACGATGATAAGCAACCAAATGTCGCTTTGATGCTGGTAAGGCTTCTTGCAACAGCGAGATAAGGCCACTACTTGAAGGACCAATATCAATAATTGCGATGCGTGGCAAACGCAATAAACCACCAGAAAGACATAATGCTAAATTAATCGCATTAGATAAAACCGACTTACCCGAGCCTGGACGCGCATAAACCAAATCAATCCAAGTCGTTTGCTCTGTGGAACCTGGTTGAAATGGCCAAGGTTTTCCATCGGGTGATCTAAATAGTAGAGCGCCTTTTTCCCATGGAGAGGCAGGACGCGTAATAGGTAACATAGAAACAACGGCACTTAGTGGTGCAACTGCAGGAACAGCGGTACTATTTAACGTACTCGCAAGCATGCCTGACACAAAACCCGCAAAAGGATCGCCACAAATCTCTGACACATCCGTAGATCCCCAACCTTGAATCGCTTTGACCAACTCAGAGCTTCTTTGTCGCAATAAAGGAATTTGACCTTCTGGTGCCCAAGTTGAGGCCACAACTCGTAACCGAACAATGGATTCATCCGTGTTTAAATTTAAATATTGGAGTAAATTGACTGAATCGCTGATTAAACGGTTTTGTGCTGAGCTAAAACTTAAAATGGCCGCTAAAAGGCCTTTAAGCTTTATCGTACTGAGACCTTCGCTTTCAATTAAAAATGAAATTCGCCAGGGAATATGGGCCGGCAAAATACGTGAAAATAATTGAATAAATGGTCTTACATCTTTAGGAAACAAATCCAGATAAGTCGATGAATAAATTTTGTCGCCAACGCGCACTGTACGTAAATCTAAAACCTCAGCGTCACGGGGAAGCACCTGCTTTGCCAAAGATGGCCATAATAAATCAGATGGATCACCCTCAAAACTATTGTACTCTCTTACTGTGATTTTATCGCCAGGCAGGCTAGGCACCCAATCATCCGCAGTAAAATCAGGATCAGCTGTCATCCGAATTGCATGAACAGCTTCATGAACCTCTAGTAACTTACCAAATAAATGCAGACTATCTAGATCGTTTACTATAGCGCGAACGTAAGCATCATGAGTATCACGAAGTTCAGGTACAGCTGCATAAATGGTTTGGCTGTTTTTAAAAGGAGGGGCCTTAGTGTCTTTAAGCATCTTCATCTTTGCTTTATTAGATGCTTTAAGTTGCTCACTCGTTAAATTGAATGGACGAGTAATTAATACAAAATACACTCGCTCTTCGGCACAATACTGTGCCATGTATTCGGTGCGCTCTTCAAATAAATCGTTTAAATTAAGATCTAATCGTTCTGCTGTAGCTATTGCAGGAGAATAAATATCTCCTATTAATTTCTTTATATTTTGCTTGTCATGACTGAAGTAGACTTGCAAGGCATGACCAGGTCGGCCCATCGCTCCTTGAAAAGCATTACTTAAACCAGAAACCAAAGTCTCAAATTCCGATGCGCCAGCAAGGGCTGAAATTCCCTCTATTTTTATTACGGACACTAAAGAACCATCATGATTGACCAAAACAGTCGGACTATCTGCTGTTTCTAAATCAATATAGGATTCTGTCGTTTGCTTGAGCGAAGTACTTAGCCAGGCAAAGAAGGTATCAACTCCCTCAAAAAATGATTCTGACCAATGCGCCATCCCTATCCTCACTTTTTATTATACAAACCCTATTAACTTGGGTACGTTAAAACTGCGGTTTTATTGTAAGAGCCCTAGCCATACTTTATTCATATCCTACTAACTTGAAATTTCTTCTAAGGCACTAGCAGCCCATCTTTCTATTTGTTTACGAAACTTTGCTCGTGACGGCAACAAGAGTATGTTTTGGAATAATTGAGCTCGTCTCTCTTCATCCTTAACATTTGAATCAATCATAAGTTGGCCAAACATGGCTGGATCACTAGTTCCTTCGCCAAATTTTTCTTCAACTATTTGTGAACGAAATTTAAAACTGCGGTAAATATTCTGGGCACTTGCTTTATATCCAGTGTTATTAGTAATAGCACAGAATAATACATGGCACATGCTATTTAATTCAGTTTGTGTGAGTTCGGGTAAATAAATTAAGGTTCCACCCCCATAACCACCAACACCGACTGATTCTATAAAAAAGCACTGAGCACAAAAGCAACATGAAGTGACTAAATTAGATAATTTATTATTTGTATAGTCATTATCAAGATTAATAACCTCTTGAAATAGGCGAGCTTGAAACCCGCAAAATTGGCAGGTATATTTATCTCGTTGAAAAACTTTTTCTTGATATGACTTAAATTTTTCGTCTACTTTTCTAGCTGAATACAAGCGCCATGAGCCAGGGGTCGCCATTAATTTCAACTTATCTTTTTCTGGATTTGTTGCCATATTTTTGGCCCACGTTGCCTGCAATAATTATTTATTAATAACCCCACGCTCCAGACGATGGACTTGTGGAGTTACATTTATCCAAAATTAAAATTCTTAATCTCCCCAATGGAGGAGAGATTAAGAATAGAATAACCATTATGAACTTGTATAGACAGTTCCTGTAGGTCCTGCTGTTTTACCACCGGAACTTCCGAACATAGTTGCTCCTGTTACACCCAAAATTGAAGGTAGGAACAATAACGCGGCAGCAATGAAAACCAAAGCTATTGGTGTGCCAATTGGAATTTGAGTTGGATTATCTTTATGCTGTTTAAACTTCATGATAGCACCAATAGAAAATCCTAGCCCGGCTAAATAAGAGCCTGCTGTAATTAACTTAGTTAAATTAGTGAATGATGCAGTAATTGATGAGGCCATCGCACCTATAGTCATATTCCCCCCAGCAACTGCATCTTGGCAAACTAAGGCAATCAAGCTAAGGCAAGCAATACTGCTCAGCCAATACTTGTAACCTGTTTTATTAATGACTTTAGTACTCACTTTTTTCTCCCAGTTTAAGTAATAAAAATTATGGTGATTTATAATCAGGTACCATATAAAGTATTATTAATCATATTGATAGTGCCGACAATATTGATTGCTAAAATTCCTCCGAAAACATGCACTAAACCTTTTCCCGTTCCTCCTGGAGGCTGCCCTTGTGACGCAGAGCGAGCAATTAATACCCAACCTCGTACAAAAGCAACCAGTCCTATAACTTGAATGATAGTTGCCAAAGGCTTCCCTACTGCACTACCATTACCAAATAGCGTGTCAAGTGCCTTATTATTGGAATTGACAGGAGCATACTGAAGAATATTTTGGTAGCCAAAAGTAGACTGCATAAATACTTCAAACGCTGTTGGAAAATAAATAAGTATGGCACCTACCATTAAATAAACTACTGGCTCTTTAGCACTGGAATGACTAGACATCATCGTTTTAGATTCACCATATATCTTCAAGGTATAGATTGCCTTAAATAAAAAGGCACAACCTAAAATATAAGCGCCTCCTGTAATCATGCGTTGCACAGGAACCAAGGAATTGGCAATATTAGTTAAAATATCTACCTGGCTTGCAAGCCAGCACGCTCCGCCTGTACATGTTGTATCAGCCATATATATGCCTCAACTATCTGCTTGACTAAATTTAATTATCCGCCCTGACGTAGTGAGTATCCGACCCTGTATTGAATCAATTAGTTTCACCACCCCATATCCTGGGACTAGTGTTCCTTCCCTTACTGTAAGTGTAGAACCATTTGTACTAATTAGCCAAGCTCGACCCGGAATAACCGCGTTAATATAATAAATAGTTGCTGATTGTGCATGTCGTGGGGAATGAGCACGCTTTACTGGTTTAGGTTGAGTGCGCAGCATCAAAACACTAATTTCTTCTGACTGTTTATTTACCAACGTCGATAAATCACTAATAATCTGATCTAGTTTAGTAATTTGTGAGCTTAAATTTGCAATATTATTATTCATGTTATTAATTTGGTCGTTCATTGAGCTGACCTGTGATTGAAGATTTTGCTCGCTGGCTTCAATAGAATCAACTTGCTGTTTTAGTGCCGCATTATTATCTGGCACTACAGTCGGCGCTTGTTGAACAAGTTGAGGCTCTGGTGGAATTTCTGTCTGCAGAGGTTGACTTGCCGTAATAGGGGCGGAATTAATGCTTGTTTTTGTTTCCTCTACACTACTTTTCCCAAAGAACAATCCTGCAATAAGCTTATACATAATGACAATAAAGACAATCAGTCCTACCGCAATTAAAGCATTTCGCTTTACATCACTTTGGGGGGGTTCTAGTGATTGTTCTGGAGATATAGATTCACTAGAGCTATAGATATCATCCTCTTGAGAATTATTTTCCAATGGATCATGTTCATCGAACTTGTATTCATCATTTTGATCGTTATCTGCCATTATTCTCTGCCATCAAATTAATTAATTTTTACATCTTGTGTGAACAAAATACCCAAAGGAGTACCCGAGTAGACCTCAACAGTGGTCGGTTTATTAAATAATTGTTGCGCTTGTTGACCCCATGTCTTACCTACTGTTGCCAGTCCAATCACCGCATTTTCTAAAGTGGATCGACCAACACCATTGGATACAGTCACATCATTACCCGCACCCGTTCCACCGATAGTTACCGTCGTATTTGCTGATTGAAATGCATTACCGATACCTTCCATGAATGAAGACGCAAATAAAGAACCATAGCGTAATAAATAATGGTGATTTGTTTTACTAGAGAGAGCTGTTCTTGCCGTATTAGGATCAATTGCATAAGCCGCAATTGGTATGGTATTTAAAGCGGCTGGAATCGACATTGTATTAAAAGTAATTACCATTTGATTAGAATTGGACGGCAAATTAAAGCTACCTATTAGTTTAGCCCCCTTCAATTTTCCAGATACAATTGTTGCAAGAATAGGGCCTGGCTGGTCACTATTAACTGCTGTATCCATTACCGCAAAAAGGATATCTCCTGTTTTAATCACCGACACTTGAGGTGCTACATTACCCTGAAAACCTGGTGAACCCTCTGCTGCACCTGTTCCGATTCCTGCAGCGGCGTTCGCAATAGCTTTTTCATCAGGTGTGCCTGCCATATAAGTTTGCGTTGATACGGTTTTCCACTCTGCTAGCACTTGGTTTGCGGCTGATAACATATCAGAGCTTTTTTGTTGAATTTTTTGCTGATATTTTTGTTCTGCCATTTGTTGATTTTGTCTGCCTAGAATCGCCTGCAGCTGTTGATTAGAACCTGTAGCCTGTTGCGCAATTCCTGAGGCGCTCGGTACTCCAGTTACAGCAGATACCGTTGGTTGTATATTAGGATTAGCCAAACCCGCTACTTGAGATTCTTCTGGTATAAAGCCTGCATTTTTAAGATCTACAGCACTGTATCCTGCATCTTTTAAATCTTTTGCACCAAATCCTGCTGCTTTTAATTGAGACCCATCAAACCCTGCCTCTTTCAGATCATGTGCATCAAATCCAACAGCTTTTAGTTGTGCCGCATTAAGTCCTGCATCTTTTAACGCTTTTGCCCCAAAACCAGCACCCTTTAACTGTGCAACCGTAAATCCTGCGTCTTTTAAATCTTTCGCACTAACTCCTGCATCTTTAAGTTCTTTAGGATTGTAGCCTGCATCTTTCAACTCTTTAGGAGTAAACCCCGCATTTTTTGCTTCAGCAACAGTAAATCCAGCATCTCTTAACTCTTTAGCTGTATTACCCGCATTTTTTAAAGGACTGGCAGAACACCCTAAAGTTTTTGTGATAGCTGTAGGAGTTATTCCATTTGCTCGCGCTTGTTGTAATGAGACGACAGTGCAATCCCCTTTAGGTATTTCAACTATATCAGGTAAGGCTTGGGCTGCTTTTATTTGAGCCGCTGTGTAACCTGCATTTGTTAGATCTGCGGGAGTAAGTCCTGCATCTAATAAATCTTTAGCCGTATAACCCGCTGCTTTTGATTGAGCAGGAGTAAAACCTGCCTTTCTTAAGTCAGCATCAGTAAAACCTGCGTCTTTCAATTCATTCGCGTTATAGCCTGCGGCTTTAAGCTGTTCCACACTGCATCCGCTAATACGACGAATAGCTGCAGCTGACACACCTTGTTGACGTAATTTAGTTAATGCTTCCACACCACAGCCACTTTTCAATATATCAGCAGCCGTGATTCCATCAGGTAAGCCGCTGGCTTTTTTAATATCTGCATCAGAAAAACCGGCTCCTTTTAATTCATCATCAGAAAAACCCGCATCTTTCATAGCCTGAGCAGTAGAACCTGCATTACGTAATTCACAGGCATTAAAATCACAATTTTTTAATTGTTCAGCAGTATACCCTGCGTCTTTTAATTGTCGGGCGTTATATCCTGCCGCCCTTAAATCTTTACAACCACAAACCTGATTTAAATCTTGCAAACTGTAACCGTTATCTTTTAATTGCACACAACTACAAGCCGCCCTTAAGTCTTTTAATTGTCCGCCTGCATTGATTACCTGATTCATTGACGCCTTTGAACAACCGCTGTTTTGTAAAGATTGAATCCATAGGCTATTCTGATTGCCTTCTTCATTTTCACGTGTCAAAGCCGCAAAACCCACGCCGGTTTGAGCACCTATAACTCCGACACCCTGCCCAAGCGTTTGTGTGCGAATAATGGTGGGAATTGCACTGCCACCTGTACGTTCAGCCTGTTGTGCCTGAGTAATATTTTGTTCTTCTTGTAATTTTGCATATTGAGCCGTAGGGTCAAGGGCACCAGGAATTGACTGAATGTTACCCGGAGCACTATTCAGCTCAGCAGAAGCACCAGGACCAGTATTGATAGAACTTAATTTCACATAACCAATAACTACAGCAAGTATTAACAATGCTGCGGTAAAAATGATTATTACTCGTGAACGAGTATTAGAAAAAAGTGATTTAAGATTTTCTTTTTTTCCAGCCATTTATAACCCTTCTACCTTGAGCTGCATGACCTTCCCATGCCAGGACACTAATAAAACCGGGGATTTTTGCATTTCATAAGCATGCGTTCCATCTGCACTAGTCATACTTGCTAACCAGCCCGGTGACAATATAGTAAGATTAGTTCTAACATACATCATATTATTGAATAACCAAGCGCGAGCATCTCCCCCACTCACTGCTAAACGTTGACTTCCTGGTGGTGGAACACCATCCAGAACATGAAGGAGTAACTCGCTAGCAGAAGGAGGAATACCCTCCTCCAAAGGCATATCCTTAGCATTTGGACCATAACCCTGAACCCGCAAATCGACGCGATAATCCACCGCTTTTTGTCCAGGTATTAGCGTTAGCATAACAGGCGTATTTAAACCTTTTAGGCGAACCGCTAAATTGCCATAATTATATAATTTTAAGGCCTGGATCATAATCGTATTACTGGTTTTATCCCATTGAATATTAAATGCGGTAGGGTCGCCTAGATCATATGCAGAAATAGGCCATGGAGCTCCAGTAGAATCAAGAAAAACCAAGGAAGAAACAAATCCCTGAGCTAAGCGGATAACTGGCGGCGTAGAACCTGGAGATAAATTAACAAACTGTGAGGTAGCAGTAGGTTTAGGTGGAGTTCCTGGCGTTGAAGCCTTAGCGTATTCCATGGTTTGTTGCATTTGTTTTAATTCAATAATTTGCTCGGGTGTCAAAGGATAAACTGTCTTTGTCATGTCTTTAAATGCTTTATTATCAATAAGTTCCGCATCGTTGGATGTAATCACTTGATCTGTATTCGCTGCACTATTTCCCTTCGACTGATTTTGTGAAGCAGATTCATCAGCTGAAGGAAGAGTAGTCTTATTTTCTGGTGACGATAATGCTGCTGAAGATGGAAGCTGACCTCCAGCAGAAGCAGGATTATTATTTTGTGATAAACGCTGTTGCAACATACGTAATTGCTGTAATGCTTGCTGTGCAGTATCAGGTTTATCGGAAGCAGCAAAAACAATAGGCGTCAATAAATGAGCTATTCCATAAAGTAAGCAAAATTTAAAAAAATGGCTCATGTTTTTCATTAACTAACCCCACCACTAGCAGGACCAACTACAAATTGTGATATCCCAATTCCTCGAGGCGAATTCAAAGTAGAAACTCGGATGATAAGCATTGTGACGACATTATTTTGCTGAGTGAATTCACTAGCACTCTGATAAGTTACCAACATAGGCATTTGTACTCGCCAAGAGAAATTGCCGTTCAAAATTCCTTTTTGTAAAATAATAGGAGCTCGCGTAGCTACTGCTGATACGATTAATTTTTTGGCTTTTACAGCATCCAGATTATTTGACTGTTGTAATGCTGTTAGAAATTGATCCCAACCTTCTGGAGTAAAAAATCCTGAGGAGGCTTGTAACTCATCTCGATAATTTACAAAATTGTACGTAAAAGAAGCTATCGCTGCCTGATTGGCCCATTGTAATACCGCTGAGTCAGATTGATTAGGTTCAGTTAATGGAAATAACGGGGTAATACGTCCATTAATACTAGTAGCAAAATATCTAGGTGCAGGCGGATGTGTCAACATATATACCAGCATGGAAGCGAGTACGAAATTCAGAACAACAGCCACCATCAAAGAGAGCATCACCTTGTGTTGACTATCTTTATAAAAATTATTTCTTAGTGTCACCAGTGTAAGGGCATCTTCGGCCATAATATCCTCTATTTTTTATTGCGGTATTACACGTACTTCCTGCTCTGTTGGCGGATCAGGCGCAAGCAATGCGTTTGGTGATAAATTTCGCGCAAATAGGGCGGTTAATTTCACAGGAGGTGTCACCCCATTAGTAGCGTAATATGCTCGTTCAGGCTGTGCTAAATAACTATAAAATAATAAAAGCCCCAAAACACTATTTAATAATAACGAAAAAACCAAGGCAACTAAACCCCTTCGATAGATACTAACATCAAAGGCTTTATTGTTCTTTATTATTTCCCATGTTTCGCCAATCATTTTTTTTCCTAAACCACAGCGCGCCTAAAAGTAATCTCAATTCTTGCATTCATAGCAGAATTTTCACCAGCAAGAATAGGTTTTTCACTTCCTAAACCTTGTGTAAAAATAAATCGACTATCAACACCTTGAGACCATAAATATTCACCAACTACTCGCGATCTAGCCATTGTTAAAGCTTTTTCTCTTTGTACAGATACATATTTACTACTATAACTTGTTATATAAATTGAAATTTTTCGGAATTGTTTTAAAAAAACAGCGACTTCATTTAACAACGCATAGGATTTCCATTTAATATGGGGTGTTTCTGTTTCGAACAAATACGGTGCAGGAATACTAATCATATAATCCTGGCCTATAGTAACTACCTTTATTCCTTTTTTATTAAATTTTTTTATATATTTCGCTATGGTCGCATCGCATGCTCCCTGAACCTTGCAAGGCCACTTAGGAGGCTCTGGATCCAATGAATTATATTCCTTACTGCAAGAAACAATCATACTTAAGGCAATTAGCCCGGCGGCTTGGATAAGTAAGCCGATATAACGAATAAATACGACTCTCACTTGGTGTCCTTATAGTTCAATATCATAATCATTAAATGAAGTTATGGTTTGAAGCGGATCTGTATATGCAATAAATTATTACGTTACAATGAATTCAATAAAATTGCTATTTTTTTAATGGATATTTGTAACTTAACTATTTTTTTAATAATTTTAGGTCATTTTTGTACCGCTTTGAATGATTTTGATATTTATTTGGAGGGGTATGATCCGCACACCCTAGGCCGTCTAGAGCCTTGAGTGCATTGCATCCAGGTAACTTCTAACCTAATTCATCGGTGCTTTTTTCAAAGGCTTTCTGACGTTCGGTTGAAATTTTTTGTGCTAACTCTTTTACAATATTTGTTAATTCGTTCGGATCAATTACATCTCGCTCTTCAGGAGGATAACTGGTGGCTAATTGGAAATCTTTAATCAGCTCATTCGCAACCGTACCGGCGTATTTATCCTTAGCGCCAGTAAGACGTTCAATATTCATCATTTGATTACGGGTTTCATTGATAGGCAGCAAAGATTCAGAAAATGTCACTTTATCACTAACCAATAAAGGTGGTGCATTAGGGTTATCACGTAATGGTGTAAATATAGTGAGAGCGCCCTCCACCTCTTCTTCAATCAACTCCTCAACTGGTTCGGGTTCATTATGATTATGGAATGCAATGAGAGCTGCTACACCACGCTCTATAGGATCTTCGATAGCAGACTCACTTAATAACTGGGTAATAAGTGAAATTTCTTCATCTTCTACGTTTTTTCTAATACTCAAATCACCACTTTCTAAAATTTTTTGGAATGCGATTAATTGTTTTTGTAACTTTATTAAATAATCATCGGCTGGCGGCTCAACTTTTAGGAATTGATTTACTTTTAATTGTTTTACCGGTTGAGGATTGGCATAGAACATTCGCGCGCGGACAATTTTTGACTTGAAAAAGATGTGCGCCTCACCCTCTGTTTGCTCTTTAAGATCTAATAGATCTACACGTGCTCTTTTCTCAAATGAAGAACTCTTACTATCCAGATAACTATTGGACATACTAGTATCTTTTACTTGAAAAGAATCTACCTTAGTCACATATGCCTCACCGGCTGTTTTGGTAAAGAAATCCCAAGTTTCAGTGGGATCCTCTAATTTCATACAAATTTTAATGTTTGTATTGGCGCCAATAGATGCCGCTTCTTCTTTGGATGCTTTTTGGAATGCTGGTAAATCTTGCCCTGCAAAAATCGCTGAGAACCCAAGAGAACGAGCCTGTGCAGGAACTACTGCAAAACCTTGAACCGCATAATACCCATACTCATCTAAAATACACAGGTAAGGAGTGGGTGCATTAGTGGGTTTTCTTAAAATCACATCGCGATAATCCCCTTCAACATCCTCTCCCAAACCTGAGGCCATCATCGCCTTTAATGAAGAAACAATAATTTTACCTAAATTTGACAATTCATCGGGTGATTTTTCCAATGCAGGCAAGAGTACTACTAAAATTCTTCGATTTAATACCACGTCTTTAAAGTCTACCTCTGCAAGATTGGTACGAATAATATGTCCGTATGTATCAGCCAAAGAAGAGAAGCTTCGTACCAGCTGCATAGTAATGAAACCATGTTGTTCTAATACTTGGGATACTTGTTTTCCTTTTTTCTCTTTATTATATCCAGGCAAGGTATTCAAATAGTTACGCAAGGGATCGGTAACTAATTTTGGAATACTTTCGATGTTAATACTTTCCATGTCGTCACGAGGAAAAACCTTATCGATGACAATTGATTCTAAACGACCTAAATCAAAATAATTTCGAATTGAGTTCGCATCTAAAAGAATGGCCCCCTCATCCCGCATATAAACTAACAAGCGCATGAGTGCCTCAACGAAAGCGATTGCTCGCCCTTTCCACATATCACCATCACCACTTTGTTGCGAAGATCCCCCCATCAAGCTCACTACAAGCTGAGTCAACATACTAGAAGAACCCTGACAAAATGGATTTAATGTATTAGATAGTCTTTTTTCTTGCGGACCAACAATATCTCGTGCGCCTGTCATGAAATTAATTAATAATAAATCATCTTCACGTCCCATACTTCGGACCATAGAGAACACTTTTGCATAAAGCGAGTTGTCACCCTTTCCATCAACATAAATAAATCCACTGCCTTGAATTAAAGCGTTATAAGCAAGTGAAACCAAGCATTCTGTTTTACCACTACCAGTGGATCCAAATATTAATGCATGAGTACGCATGTCGTCATTGCCAAACCATAACTCTTCACCACTCTTACGATCATTACCAAAAAATGCGATGCCTCGAGCCATGTTAGGTTTATTAAGACCAGGCTTGATGTCGTTGTAGTCTTTCACATGAGCAATTTGAGGAAGACGAAAGGGCAGTTTTTGTTTCCGGGTGTAACTATAAAGAAAGCAAAATCCTCCGGTGAGCATTAATAAAGTTGCCGCCTCAGAGAAGTAATAAGATACCCCTGCAAAGCTAAATAATATCATCGAGATATTAGTAGGATCTGCGAAAAAATCAGCCAATCTTTGGGTCAAAGTCCTAGTATCTCTAAGTAAGAGCGTAGGATCTAATTCATTGCGTGACTCAATACCGCGCATCATGGCTCTAACTCCTGCATTTGACGAGGGGTTAATTTAATTTCTTTAATTGCTATCTCTAAAGCTTTAGTTGCTTCACTAATCATTGGAACTAAAGAAGGCCGCCCCATTTCTTTCTCCGCAAGCCAATGTGCAAAAGGTCCTGCCACTTCAGAATAAGGTGTTTGCCTGCCTACACAATTAAGCATGTACCATAATCGCCTATCGACAGGTTTTAACCATAAAAATTCAGAGCTTGGAACGACTCCATCATCGCGTGCACCTGCAAGCAGTGAGGCCATAACCGTTAAGGTGTAAGCATGCTTTACTACTATATCTTGAACTAATTCAGTGTTTTTATATTTTTCAATCACTGGCTTTGCGACAGAAAAATCCGGCTTCCCTGAAACAAACGTTTTATCTAACACCAATAAAATCTTACTTGCTGCATCTCGATCACGATTCATTCTTGCCATAAAAACAGCCGCTAGAGCATACACATGTGGTGCGCAGCGCTCAAAGCCATCCCAATAAGGTCCTAGTTGTAAGGTAAACACCCGCTTTGCATCACCACGTCGTATCCCTGCTGTCATTTCTTGACCTGGAACTGGATTATCGAGCAGCGCGTCATCTTTTTTTAATAATTGATATTTACGAGCAAACTCCATTGGAGTTAATGCCATTGCCCAAGGACCTGTATTCACATCTTGATTAACTAAATCTTCCTTGATTATAGGCATAATCGCAGGCCAATTGAATTGTTCTTGTGTTCGTAAGGTCTTCATATTATGCGCCTTGCGAAATTTAAGCTTGATGTTAGAGTGATAAAGAAAAATAGCCAAAATCACCAACACAAAAATCACGGGATAGCGCATAAAATTTCCCACGGCACGTGTTGTTTCCACCAGTTCATTCCAGTTTACAGCATTTGGATCAACTGTTTGCATCAAATAAATTAAATTCGCTAGTTGTTCATCATGAATGAATAAGTTAACTAATCTTGCTTGCCATATGTTAATTTGAAAAACTGTTGAAACGATGTATTGATGTCCCGTTTTCCAAATGATAAATCCAGTAATAAATAACAACACCATGATCCAAATTGGTGCCATTGAATTATCTGAACCTGATGATTGTTGAGGTTGCTGGGCCATTAATGCTTACTTAAATTAGTTTATCTAATATTAAGTATATACTGCTCTTGAGAGTTTTTGCGAGAATTTCCCGATTAAAAACAGAGTTCTAATAAAAATTGAGTCAAATACATTGATTTATTCAGGCTTCGCTTTAATCAAATGTCCCCGATCAAATTGATAAACACCTGTGAAATGTACAAAGCGGCTTATATTTTCAACCTGTAAAACTCTATCTTTCAGTGTTAACAAGGGATTATTTAATTTATCAACTAAAACCCTATCAGGGGGAAGTGGGATAATATCAGTCTGGTTAATATAGACAGCGACGTAGGCTTCATTTTGTTTATTTTCTTTTGTTTTTATTAAATTGCGCACATGCTCTTCATCAGCATAAATAGGACGTGAAATCATTTGACGTGGTAAATTAGCGACTATTTTTTCCCAAGATTGAAGATTTGAACCATCAGCAGTGTACAGAGAAACAAAAATTTCTTGTTTCCCGCTGCGTCCTGCCACACGATCCGCTAAATGAAGGTCTGCTTTAATTTGTTGTTGAGTGCGCGTATCCAGCTGACTAATAAAATTATCTCGAATTTTATTTAAATTTTCCCCAATAGCACGCAAAAAATTAGATTGCTCCCAAGGGCCATTTTTAATGGCTTCATCTAAAGCCTTGAGAACAGCTTCATTTTGCTCATTGGAGAGAGTGTCTTTCATTTTAGGGTTTCAAAGGACTTTTTGCATGATCATTGTCGCGTTTGTCAACAACGCCCATTGCTATGGTGTTTGTTATTTCCTTGAGGCAAGTAGATAAGGTCTCAACTGCTGATTGATTTGGTCCGGGCTTAATAGCGGCAGCTTTTGTAGTTTGCTCTACTAAATTTCCTATAGGACTAATTACCGTTTGATGAATATCCTGCGGTGTAGGTACCATAGCACTCAACCTAGAAAAAAAACCATTAGTTATCTTTGGCGTTAACATCTTACTTCTCCTAAAACTTATAATTTCAGTCTAGCAAAAAAAATGATGAAGTGAATCTAAATATACCATTACTTTCGAATTCTTTACACTTCACGTTAAGAATAGACTCAATCGTACATTAACTCATCTAAAGGCGTATAATCCCGGCTTGGCCCACCTTGAATTAACTCATTTAACACATCAGTCATGCACAATAAACGTAAAACATTCGGTGTTACTTCATCAAACACTACTCTAAGCCCAAGCAAAGCACCCTCTGCTTCCTCATAAGTAGCCCCCAAACCATAACCCAGACATAAGGAGCAAAGCTGATCAGCTCGCTTTGCAATAGCTGGTAATAAGCCTGTCTCCGCAAACACCTCATCAAAACTTAAAAAGCGGTCATTCAAATAAAATTTGGAATTTAAACTTGCTGCAATAATTCCCATGCACTTACTGATATCTCTTTCCATTTATGATCGCCACCATGGTAATGCAGATTTTAAATTTCCTGCGAGAAAACCTCTTAACCAGCGCAAAAAAACCGGCACAGTAAAACCATAGTGTTCGATAATACCAAAAAATACTGCCGAAACTAAAACTAATATGCCCGTCCAGACTCTAATGTGCATTAAAAAAAGAAATAGAGGAAAAGCCGCCCGTGCATCGACCATAAAAAAACGAGCACTACGCGCAGAATCTCGCCAATGCGCTGTTTCAGCAAAGCGATTTGCCATAACCGAAGCCTCAAAAAATAATCTACTATAAAAAAAGTATATACTGAAAAATAACCTTTCGCACCTTAAGTATCAAGAAAATTTAACGTAACTCCCTATGTTATCCCCAGCAAAGCGAGGGCGTGGTTATAATCAAATAGCCGAATGTTCTGATTAATGTATTAAATCCTGATCAGGGTGATTTATATTGTTCGATATGTTAACTATTGTGCCGACACAGGGAGGTCCCATGCTTCGTTCAAGATGATTTAGGGAGTTACAAGTTAAGACAAATAATTTAAAAAATTAGGCAGAGAATAATTTTTTTGCATCAATTCTATTGAGTAATGAGCCCATTATAAGTTATGGTAAAAGTTCCTATATCAATATAGGTTTCATTTATGGATAAATGCAATTGTTTTTTAATAAAAAATCAATGAACAATTGAGAACTTGAGTAAAGGGAGAAGGATATGGCTAAGGGTGAAGTTAAATGGTTTAACAACGCTAAAGGCTGGGGATTTATTATTCCAGAAAATGGCGGTGACGATATTTTTGTACACTTCTCAGCAATTCATGGCACAGGCTACAAAACATTAGTTCCTGGACAAGTTGTCAGCTATGAAGTAGGAAATGGCGATAAAGGACTTCATGCTGCTAACGTGATCGTAACAATGGAAGATGCCGAAGCAGAAATGGCCTAATTGCGTTAACGCGGCTTGCATAAAGCCGCGGCCAATAACTAAATTTTGCTGACTTACTGGATTTTAAACCATTCTCAGGTATGATTACCGCAACTTACTTAAGATTGTCATCCTCTTAATGAAACATGGTTTATTACTTGTTAATCTAGGCACCCCTAAAAACGCAGATATTTCTAGCGTCATGGGTTATTTACGTGTTTTTTTAACTGATAAACGAGTAATTGATCTCCCTGTTTTGATTCGCTATTTACTGGTTTATGCGTTTATTCTTCCATTTAGAACCACGCGTTCAACTCATGCCTATCAAACAATTTGGACTGAGCAAGGCTCTCCTTTGTTGTGCCATGGCCGAAATTTAGCCCGTGATGTCCAAGAAAAAATGGGAGCGGAGTGTCAAGTGCAACTGGGCATGCGTTATGGCGAACCCTCCATCGAATCTGCTTTAACTCATTTAAAACAATGTCAATCCATTACCATTTTACCCTTATATCCCCAATATTCTTCAGCTGCGAATGGCTCAACTATCGAAGAAGTCATGCGAATTATAAAATCATGGGACCTAATTCCTTCCATACGCATTATTTCAGATTTTTTTCAATTTCCTTCCTATATCAACGCTCAAGCAACATTAATTAAAAACTATTTATCTGAACAAGAATATATTCTTTTTAGTTATCATGGGATTCCAGAGCGACAAATTACTAAAAGTAGCTGCCATACGGTCTGCGCTGAAGAGTGTCCTCCACTCACTGATAAAATTCAGCGATGTTATAAAGCACAATGTCATGAAACCTCACGCTTACTAGCTCAAAAATTACAGTTGCCCGACAATCAATACCGTACGGTATTTCAATCCCGT
The DNA here is from genome assembly GCA_030158115.1 of Legionella sp. Taxonomy (GTDB): domain Bacteria; phylum Pseudomonadota; class Gammaproteobacteria; order Legionellales; family Legionellaceae; genus Legionella. Next base: position 98,083 of record JAOATK010000018.1, on the reverse strand, counting down.
CTTGGTAAAACACCCTGGATAAAACCCTACACTGACGAGGTAATGAAGGAATTAGCGGCTGAGGGAATTAAAAAAATAGTTATTGTATGCCCCTCTTTTGTTGCTGATTGTTTAGAGACACTCGAAGAAATCGGAATACGTGGAAAAGAACAATGGCAGGCTCTAGGTGGTGAGCAATTAACTGTTGTTCCTTCGCTAAATAACCATCCTTTATGGGTACAAGCCATTACTGAACTGTATAGCCAAAAAGGAGAGGGAGCCTAATTCGGTGTCACGGATCCCCGAGTCAGGCTATAAGGGCATAAATTCCTTAGGAAAATACCCTTGTTCCTTATAACCAGGGGCCTCACAAAACCACTTTTTTAATCAGGAGATTATATTGAAAGGGATCTTTTTTTTATTAACATTAATCATTACTCCAGCGATTAGCGCTGTATTTTCCCCTGAAGATGTTCAAAAACTAAAACAAAATTTTTTTGCAAACATTCATCCTAATGGGGCAATCGTTGCCTCACCCTCGAAACAAAACCCTAATTATTACTACGATTGGATTCGAGATTCTGCCATTGCAATGAATTTAATCGAAACATGGTATGAGTCGACCCATGCAGCTGAATATAAAGATCGCTTATTCCACTATGCCTCCTGGACTAAAAGCATCCAACATCAAAACGATCCGTTGCCAGGCCAAGATATTTTAGGTGAACCTAAATTTTATATTGAAGGGTACCCCTTTGACGAGCCGTGGGGACGTCCTCAAAATGATGGCCCTGCACTAAGAGCCTCTGTTCTAATTCGCTTTGCCAATGAATTATTAAACCAAAATGAAATCGAATACGTCCAAAGTTATCTATACCATAACGGCATGGATCCCAGAACCATGAGTATCATTAAAATGGATTTGGAATATACCGCTCATCATTGGGCTGATCCTAACTTTGATCTTTGGGAAGAAATTTATGGCGATCATTTTTTCACAGCAACAGCACAGCAAAAAGCCCTGATTGATGGCGCTGCTTTGGCCCGAAGGCTTCATGATGACCAGGCTGCGGTGTATTATGAACAGCAAGCTGAGTTAATTAATTTTCGTTTATATCAACATCTAGATCAAAAAAATCAACTTATTCAAGCCACCCTACCCCCTCATCTTGGACCACAAAAAGCATTTGAGCTAGATTCATCTGTTCTTTTAGGTATTTTACTTAATCCAAAGCATGATCTTTTTTCACTGAATAACATTTACGTACACAAAACCATTAATGCCTTGCATGAGCAATTTAATTTAATGTTTCCTATTAACAACCACCATGAAGGCGCCATTTTATTTGGCCGCTATCCCGGTGATACTTATGATGGTTACCAAACAAATAGCATTGGCAACCCCTGGTTTATCTTAACAGCAACGATGGCTGAATATTACTTTACTCTTGCTGCTGATTTAGAGGGAAACCAGGCTCTTAGAGCACATTACATTGACACCGGCGACACCTATTTAAAACTCATAAAAAACTTCGCCCAAGACATGAATTTAAGCGAACAAATCAACTTAAATACTGGCGTACAACAAGGAGCAAAATCGCTGACATGGAGTTATGTTTCTGTTTTGCGAGCGATTGAATTAAGAAATAAATTGAGTAATAGACCTGATTTATAGTTAATTAAATTTTAAATGAGCCTTACACGTCATCCCTCGCTGCTTGGGCCATGCGCATTCTTAGATAACTCGGTAATTAATGACCAATTATTTTTTTTAACAGCATCTTCAGGCACTATCCACGAACCACCAACACAGACAACATTGGGTAGCGCTAAATAGTCGTTGAAATTGTTTTGGTTAATACCACCTGTTGGACAAAATCGTGCCTGAGGGAAAGGTCCATATATGGAACGCAACATGGGGATACCTCCAGCAACTACTGCTGGGAAAAATTTAAAATGAGTATATCCCAAAGTCAATCCTTCCATGAGTTCTGAGATGCTAGCAATCCCAGGGATTAGAGGGATGCTAGATTCACGACCCGCTTTTAATAAGGCTTGTGTCTGGCCAGGGCTAAAGGCAAATTTTGCCCCTGCATCAATAGCAAGTAATAATTGTTCCGGAGTAACAACAGTCCCAACGCCAATGAATGCGTCTGGAAACGTACTGCTGAGTAAACGGACTACATCCAAAGCGATGGGTGTTCTTAGCGTGATTTCAAGTGCCCTTATTCCGCCAGCAAATAATGCGCTAGCCAAAGGAATTGCCTGTTCTATCTCATTAATCTGAATAACCGGCATCACTGGCGAAGAACCCAAAACCACTTCGGGCTGCATCACCCAATTAAAACATGACATCCACCATCTCCTGTTTTTTTTGGTTAATTTTTGCTTTAAATAAACCGCAGCCCCTGATGTTATGGGTTGCTCTGCAATAATGATATAAGCAGGGATTTAAGCATTAAAATCTGTAAGAAGTTCTTTTTGTTTCTGAAATTACCAAAAATTTCGCCGCAACTGCCTCAAAAGGGCTCAACCTCATAACAAGACTCTTTCCCTTGAAATAAACTACAAGCACCTTGTTCAGCGCCAGTAAATTGCACTCTTAAGCTGGAAAATAGCTCGCGTCCCATACCCTGATAGGGCTCTGTGTACTCTTTAACAGCGACTTTACGTTGCTGTAGCTCATCCTCAGAAACTAAAAGCTGCAATACACCTTGTTCGCCATCAATTAAAATCATATCGCCTGTTTTTATTCGTGCCAGGATCCCATTATCAATGGCCTCAGGAGTCACATGAATTGCAGCAGGAACTTTACCTGAAGCACCTGACATCCGACCATCGGTAACTAAGGCTACCTGGTATCCTTTATCCATGAGCACGCCTAATTTCGGAGTTAGCTGATGCAACTCAGGCATTCCACAAGCTTTAGGGCCTTGAAAACGCATCACCACGACACAATCTTTATTCAATGCCCCCTCGTTGAATAAAGCATTAAACTCTTCTTGTGTAGAGCAAATTACGGCCGGGGCCTGAATGTGCTTATTCCCTGCCGCTAGTCCTGAGGTTTTAAATATTGCACGGCCTATATTGCCACTTAATACTTGTAATCCACCTTGGGCTTTAAAAGGCGCTGTGACTGAAGACAACACTGAGTCATCTTGAGATTCAGTAGGTCCTGCAACCCATACTAATTTCCCATTATCTAACACAGGCTGTTGCGTGTATTGCACCAAACCATGACCCATTATGGTATTGACATCCACATGTAATAGCCCAGCATCTAATAAAGTGCGTATAAAATAAGACACGCCACCTGAACGCTGAAAATGATTAATATCAGCGTATCCATTGGGATAAATTTTAGCAATCATAGGGGTCACGGCAGAAAGTTGCGCAAAATCATCCCAATTCACCGTGTAACCCGCCATAGCAGCAATAGCAATCAAATGCATGGTATGATTAGTTGAGCCACCTGATGCCAATAACGCCACTATTCCATTCACTATATTTTTTACATCCATTAACCGCCCGATAGGCATGTAATGTTCACCTAAATCAGTTAAAGAAAGTACTTGTTCTGCTGCGGCTTGAGTTAATGCATCTCGTAATGGAGTACCAGGATTAATAAAGGAAGAACCTGGAAGTTGTAAGCCCATCACCTCAATCACCAATTGATTGGAATTGGCCGTGCCATAAAAAGTGCAAGTCCCAGCAGAATGGTAAGAAGCTGCTTCGGCTTCTAACAAGGCGGTTTTATCCACTTTTCCTTCAGCATAAAGTTGGCGAATTTTCGCTTTTTCCTGATTAGAGATTCCTGAAGGCATAGGTCCTGCTGGCACAAACAAAAAAGGTAAATGCCCAAAACTTAATGCAGCCATCAGTAAACCAGGAACAATTTTATCGCAAATACCCAGCATTAACCCACCATCAAACATATTGTGTGATAAGCCAATGGCAGCAGATAGCGCTATCACATCCCGACTCAATAGACTCAACTCCATGCCGGGTTGGCCTTGGGTAATCCCATCACACATGGCTGGAACTCCCCCTGCAAATTGGGCTACCCCACCAGCCTTTGTAATCGCTTCTTTTATCAAAGTAGGATAATTTAAATAAGGTTGATGTGCTGACAAAAGATCATTGTAGGCTGAAATAATAGCAATATTAGCTTTGGTATCACCACGCAGATTAGCTTTATCTTGTTTGGCACAAGCAGCAAAACCATGAGCTAAATTGCCACAATGTAACAAGCTACGCTGAGGCCCCTTGATACGCGCTTTTTCTATATGCTCCAAATAGGAGGTTCTATTTCTTGCACTACGCTCACTAATTCGAGCAGTTACCTGGGCTACAACTGAATGCATTATTTTTCCTTAAGGTGCGTACATCACCTGGACATTAGCCTGACAATTATTTAAAAAAGCACTCACTGGCATGACCATAGGATCTGACTCTGCCATTGCTTGATGCAGAACAGTCAATTTATGTCGGCCTTGTACCTGAAGAAAAATAGCGCGGCTGTCTAATAATCTTTTTTTAGATAAACTCACCCGCTGAAAAGGTGCTTTTTTAGGGTTAACTAACAAAACCGCGGCAGGATCATTCAAACCTAAACTCAATTCGTCTGCGCAAGGAAATAGCGAAGCCGTATGCCCATCTTCACCCATGCCTAAAATGACAGCATCAAAAGTGGGACAAGCTGCAACAGCCTGTTCCACAACATGCAGGCCTTCCTTGAGATCTTTGTGCTCATCATAAAGACTTAAAAAATTGGCTTGCGCAGCAACATGCTGTAACAAAAGCTCTTTTACTAAACGCTCATTGCGATGACTATCGTTGATTGGTACACAACGTTCATCTGCTAAAATAATAGTGACTTTATCCCAAGGAAGCTCTGTTTTTGCTAGAACCTTAAATAAATCCACGGGTGTTTTTCCACCAGAAACTACTAAATAAGCTTGGCCACGTTGAATGATCGCATCATGAAGAATTCGTTTAAGTTGTAAAACCAAATCAGAGGTTAATAACTGTGCCTCACCAAAACTACGTAACTGCATTTTTCTCTCCCCATACATGCGCCTTTCCATTATACAAGCGAATTACTTCAAGAGGCCCCCAAGTTCCTGCAGGGTAAGTATGCAATGGCATCTCTTGTCTTTGCCAAGCTTGCTTGATCTCATCAATCCATTTCCAAGCCTCTTCGACTTCCTCTCGGCTAACAAACAAATACTGATTCCCTAACATGACCTCTAATAATAAACGCTCATAAGCATCTGCTATGCGCTGCGTACTAAAATTTAAATCCAATTTACTATCACGTAATTGCATGCTGTCGCTCAAACCAGGGACTTTATTCATCATGCGGACCTCAACCCCTTCATCTGGTTGTAAACGAATGATCAGTTGATTAGGCGATAATTCTTGGTTTAGTTGTTTAAAAATATTATATGGCTGTGGTTTAAAATAAATGACTACTTCACTTTGTTTTTTAGATAATCGTTTGCCAGTTAATAAATAAAACGGGACTCCTGACCAGCGCCAATTGTCTATATAAGCTTTTAAGGCAACAAAGGTTTCTGTGGTTGATCCTTGATTGGCACCTTCTTCTTCCAAATAACCCGGTACTTTCTCACCTTTAATAACATTTCCAATATACTGGGCACGTATTGTTTGATCTTGAACCTGCGCATCACTTATCAACTGAAGCGATTTTAATACTTTTAATTTTTCACTACGGATGCATTCTGCTGAAAGACTCATGGGTGGCTCCATCGCCACCAAGGTCAGGATTTGTAATAAATGATTTTGCAACATATCTCTTACTTGGCCTGACTTCTCATAATAAGACCAACGCCCTTCCACACCAACCTCTTCGGCCACAGTAATTTCCACTTTATCAATAACTGCCCGATCCCAATTGGATGAAAAAATAGCATTGGCAAAACGAAGGACTAACAGATTTAATACCGTTTCTTTACCCAGATAATGATCGATGCGGTAGATCTGATCTTCTGCAAAAAAACGAGCCACCTCATTATTAATCACCATCGAAGAAGATAAATCATGTCCAATGGGTTTTTCTAACACCACGCGTGAGGGTTGCTTGGTTAAACCAATCCCTGAAAGACCTTGACACGTTTGCGTATAGATAGAAGGCGGAATGGCAAAATAAGAAATTGTTATTCGTTCTGTGGGTTTTACATAATCGGTTAATTTAGTGTAATGATCCAGCTGTGTTAAATCTAATGAACAATAGGTTAATCGCAGGCTCAAACGTAACCAGGCAACTTCATCTAAATCCTCTTTTAAAAGCGTCTGTAATTTTTTTTTAATGAATTGAAGATAGTCAGGTAAAGCTAGCTCTTCACGAGCACAAGCAATAATTCGAGTATCTACATGTAATAAGTGAGCACGTTCAAGCTGATACAAGGCGGGAAAAAGTTTTCGACAGAAAAGATCACCTAAAGCGCCAAAAATGATTAAATCACACGGATGTTTCGCTGCAACGTCTTCAATCATATGTTATCCCAAACAACCTATCGTTTTTTTGAGTTTCCATACTAAAGTGAAAGATAATCTAGATCAACTAATTCCGCTCCTAATCATCCAGACTGCCCATGTTATCCTCAGCATAGCGAAGGATTTCTTGAATGTAACACAGAGATCCTTTGCTAGGCTGTGGGTAAGGGCATTAAAATCACCTTCAAATTGCAAAACATTATTTTTATGCTATATAATAAATAATGTTTATTAATCAAACAAATCATTATTAGGAGAAACAAAATGCTTAATAAGCGATTTTCAGAACGCCTTAATCGGGAGTTAGACAACATCGGTGCCCCTGAGCCCAGCGAGGAGCGTATTGAAGTACTGTCCAAGTTGCTCAAAATTCCTAAATTTAAAGCAGAATCATTGCTTAGTGGAGCAATTAGCCCCGATGAAGCCTTATTAAATACCTTAGCAGCAGAGTTTGAAGTGACTGCTGATTGGTTAGTGGGTAAAAGTGAGTCTGCTCACTAACCATGAAAACGATGGCTTAAACTAATCGGTTTTGCATGCTTTTCAATGTATTCAATAATCTTTCCAGCAATATTTAGGCCTGTTGCTTTTTCAATTCCCTCAAGACCAGGCGACGAATTGATCTCTAAAACTAAAGGACCATGGTTGGAACGAATTAAATCCACACCGGCGACTTTAAGTCCCATGGTTTTAGCAGCACTGACAGCAATAGCTCGCTCTTGCGGGGTTAATTTCACTTTCATGGCTTTGCCACCCTGATGCACGTTAGCGCGGAACTCACCTTCTTTCGCTTGCCGCTTCACCGCTGCCACTACTTTTTCACCAATAACAAAACAACGTATGTCTGTGCCACGTGATTCTTCAATAAATTCTTGTACCAAAATATTCGCATGCATTTCTTTGAATGCATTAATAATACTAACTGCTGATTGATGGCTATCTGCCAATATCACGCCTTTTCCTTGTGTGCCTTCTAATAATTTAATGACCAAAGGTGCACCGCCGACCATACGCACTAAATCTTCCGTATCATCTGGAGATTGCGCAAAACTGGTTAGTGGCATAGGAATTCCTTTGCGCGCCAAAACCTGTAGGGAGCGAAATTTATCTCGTGATCGCGCTATCGCAATCGACTCATTGACTGTATACATCCCCATGGTTTCAAGGTGACGTAAAACCGCCGTACCGTAATAAGTGGTCGAAGCACCAATCCGCGGGATCACTGCATCAAAATGAGGTAAAGGAGCTCCTCCTCGATAATGCACTTTCGGACATGAAGCAGCTACGTTCATATAGCAATAAAGCGGGTTAATGATTTTAACCTCATGGCCCGCAGCTTCGGCTTCTGCTTTTAAGCGCTTATGTGAGTACAAATGGGGGTTAGTGGCCAATATTGCAATTTTCATGAATAAAGCATTCCTCAATATTTTTTATCTACTTAAAGTATAACTATAGTGTAGTACAGTAATTTTGGCGGATCATATTGTCATCCCCGCTTTCACGATGTACGCCTAAGAAACCAACAAGATATAATCCTTGGCTAAGAGATCGGCATGATGTGGTGTAGTAAAAAATGCATTCAACTCCCCTTGAGGATTAAATAGCATCAATGCTCCACTATGTTGTACATCATAGTTTTGTGGATCCATATTGTTTTTATCGATAACTTTTGTATAAGCAATCCCCATCTCGTGAGTCATTGCCTTAACCGAATCGTCTTCACCACGCGCACCATAAAAATCAGGATGGAAAGAAGTCACATAGTGTCCTAATTTTTCTTGTGAGTCACGGTCTGGATCGATAGAAATCATGACTACACGCGGTAATTCTTTTACGCCTTGTGCTTCTAGAATACGGTACATTTTACTCACTTCTGCTAAGGTAGTTGGGCAAAGGTAGCCACAATTTGTAAAACCAAAAAATAATAACGTCCATTGGCCTTGTAAACTAGAATTATCAAATGTTTTTTGATCCGTGCCCATTAAACTAAATTGATTAATTGTTCTTGGATTTTCAAGATAAGTACCATGAAATTTAGCAACATCAATTTTTTTCTTAAAATGAAGATGCTGACCTACAAAAATACCCGAAAACAATGCTGCGATAGCCAATAATACCACTACGGTAAAGGTCACGCCCTTAGTTTTCATACCCATTCATATCCCCTACAAATAGTGATCAATTAATAAAAAAACAAACAAACACATTAAATAAACAATAGAAAATCGAAAGGTCTGCATAGCCACAATCGGTTTATCTGTTCGATACAGTTTATGCGCCCAAAATAAAAAGCGAGCACCAAGCACTAAAGAGCCAATCAAATAAAACAAGCCACTCATACCTACTACAAAAGGCAATATACTCACCACCAATAATAAAATAGTGTATAAATAAATATTAAGCTTGGTAAATTGAATACCATGAGTGACTGGCAACATAGGGATTTGTGCGTGTTGGTATTCTTCATAACGATAAATAGCTAATGCCCAAAAATGTGGTGGTGTCCAAGTAAAAATAATTAATACCAACAATAAAGCCTGTGGATCAAGTTGATTAGTGACTGCTGTCCACCCTAATAAAGGAGGAGCAGCCCCGGCTAAACCACCGATTACTATATTTTGTGACGTCGCACGTTTTAAATACCCTGTATAAACGCCAGCATAACCAATCAAGGTAATAAAAGTTAGTAGTGCTGTCAGTTTATTCACAAAAATAATTAAAATAGCTAAACCTAAAACACCCATTATCAGAGCAAACCACAAAGCCTGGCTTACTGATACGCGCCCATGAGCAACCGGTCTTTTTTTGGTGCGAGCCATCATGGAATCAATACGTCGATCGACTAAATGATTAATCGCAGCCGCACTGCCCGCACAAAAACCGATACCCACTAACGAAGCACATAGTAAAAAAATATCCACCCAGCCAGGAGCTGCTAAATACATGCCAACAACGACTGTTAAGAGCATTAACAAAACGACGCGAGGCTTGCATAACTCAACATAATCACGCCAGACGACGGATGTACTGACTACGGGCTCAGCATGCATTATTTTTCTCCTTACGCGTAAAATGAAGCGTACTAAAAAAAGTCGCCAATAAAAGAGCAGCCACACCATTATGAGCTACTGCAACGGTAATTGGGAGCAAATAGAGCACGTTTAAAATACCAAGAGAGAATTGAACCAGTATGAATATAAACATCAATAACGCCATTATTCTTAAGGGATTAAAAGTAGTCTTAATCATTATCAACAATGAAAGTACTAACGTGTATAGCGCTGTTAACACCGCACCTAAGCGATGAATAAACTGAATAGTGACCCTCACATCCTGATCCAATAACCCTCCTTGGTAATTAGCACCAACAGGTGAAAATAAATTAAATCCTTGAGCAAAATGCAAATCAGGCAGCCAAACACCATTACACATTGGAAAACCAATGCACGAAATTCCGGCATAATTTGAACTAACCCAACCTCCTAAAGCAATTTGAAAAAAGACAATAACTACCCCTAAGCGCAACCAAGGACGCCATTTCGGAAAATCTTGCCCATTCAATGAGCTGATTTGCAAACGCAAACGACTTAAGCAGGCAACAATCAACATCCCTCCCAAAAGATGCCCCATCACTACAACAGGCAATAACTTTAAGGTAACCGTCCACATACCAAGGGCCGCCTGAAAACTCACCAAAAAGAGTAAGGCCGCGGGCAAATGCCAAGGTGCTTTACGACCTTGAAATCGCTGGCGTAGCAGAGAAAAACTGATGAAAAAAATAAGCAAGGCTAAGGTGCCCGCAACATACCGATGAGCCATCTCAGTCCATGCTTTTCTAGACTCAATAGGAATTTTTGGATACGTAGTTTGGGCATGGACTAAAGCCGATTGATCACTAGGTAAAACCATGTGCCCATAACATCCTGGCCAATCGGGACACCCTAAACCGGCATCGGTCAAACGCGTATAGGCACCTAGCATAACCACTACTAAAGATAATAATACAGCGACTGTTGCCAAGTGACGAACTAATTTATTTTGCATTCGATTAACCATTCTTGTTTTCTGTTGTATTAAGTAATAATTTCAAATCCTTATACACGTCATCAGGATTTGCTGGTGACGAATAGCTCAGAATTAAATAATTATCAGGATCGGCTAAAAATATTTTAGCTTGGGAAAATAAGGCACCTCTTGCCTTGATCTCAGCTTCAGGCAAATACCCCACTTTAAAATTTAATTCTTTTAAGGTGGTTTTTGCTTCAGATGATAATGGAGCGGCATTCTCACCTAAAATAAGCCATTGGTCTACCTGATATAATCGACGCCCCAAAGCTAAGCGTACTCTTGCTAAGGTGTCGAGTTGTTTCATGCAGGATGTTGTACAAGTAGTTGGCGTCCAGTAAACCATACGCCATTTTTTTTCTCCATCAAACGCTTTACATAAGATAGAAGGAGTCAGTAAATCACCCTTATTTACTTTTGCAGCGCTTAACCAACTAGGATTTTGATACACAATATAAGCCGCGATACCTGGGGCCGCAAATAGTAAAACTAATAACAGTAAAACATAATATTTATTGGTTTTTCTTTTCATTTTCTTTCTTCAGATTTAATGCTACAAATAATATCAAGATAACAAAAGCCATAGCAAACCATTGCAATGCATAAGCTAAATGCCGCTGAGGCTGCATGGAGACTGTCTCCCATTCACGCACAAATCCCTGTGTATCTTTCTTGTCGAGGCGAATAATAAACGGATAGACTGTTTTTTGCAAAATTTGGCTTACTAATTGTTCATCTAAACGTTCTAAAATAATCGTTTCATTCCCTTTTTCTTCTACAGCAGGACCTAAAACCCATTGATTTTTAGAAGGAAAATAGGCTGATCCTTGTAATTTTATTAAGCCCGAAACAATGGGAACATTTGGAAAAACACGTCGTGTGATATCACCAGGAACCCACCCTCTATCAATCATCACCACAGAACCATCATCTAACAAGAGCGGTGACAGTACATTATAACCAAATTGATGTTGATAATGTTGATTATCTAATAAAAATAGTTGCGTTAAATAAGTTCCTTTTAATTTGATTTGCTCATATTGTAATGGTAATTTTTTATTTTTGTTCCATGCTCTTGGAGGCAAGCTCTGTTGAATTTTTTGTGCGCCAAGCATCGCTGTCTTTTCATCTGCGCGATGAATTTGCCAAAATCCCAAGTATAAAAATAAGAAAAAAAATACCGTGGCAAGGCTAATCATTAACCAACTTGGGGTGAAACGAAATTTAAAAAAGAGTACACTAGGCATAGTTTATTAATTACCCAAATATTTTTTTGCACCAATCGGCAATTTTGGAGTATAACAAATGATCACCAAAATCATCATCATCTTTACAATGATTATTATCGCAGGCTCTTTATTCAGTGGTCTTTTCTTCCTTTTGCGTGACTCTGGAAACTCCAAACGCACGATTAAGGCACTCACACTAAGAATTGGTATTTCTTTAACTTTATTTATATTTTTGTTAATTAGCTTTAAATTAGGTTTAATTAAACCTCATGGTATTTAAAATTTTAAGGATTTTATGGTGCGTTTACTCTTAGTCAGTTTCTTTTTTTTGTGTCAAACCATACAAGCAGATACTATTAAAAATTACATGGGAATCGCGAATAATATTCCCCAAATGGAAATTAAAGCTGATCCTCAAGCCCAAGCTTGGGCAAGATCGGCTCGACACGTATTAACTATTACCTGTGAAAGTATTGAAGAAACGATGATTCAAGCCAATGAAGAGGCTAAAAAACAAGGAAACCCTATTTTTTGCTTACCCCCAGGAAAGCAACTAAACCCCATAGAACTAAATGATTTAATCCAACAAACCTATAAAGAACTCACTAGCCAACAAAGCGACAAAGACTCCTTGACAGTCTCTCAAGTGGCTTGGTTAGGTGTGAGTAAGCAATATCCTTGCCGCGGTAATACAGCAAAAACGGGACTGTCTCAAGCATGGGGCACGCAATAAAGACTGAGCACAACCGGTAAAAGACCATAAAAGACGTAGCCTGGTTGCTTGCAACCAGGAATTCCCTCTCAAGAATTTCAACGCACACTAAAACCACCCCGGTTGCAAGCAACCAGGCTACTTATTGACTAAATTCTTCAAAAGCTTCCAACGCTTCAGCAGCATACATTAAAGAAGGTCCACCCCCCATATAGATAGCCATACTTAAAGTTTCTAACAGCTCTTCACGAGTAGTCCCTAACTTAACTAATGTTTGTGAATGAAAACCAATGCATCCAGGACAATGGTTTGCAACCGCTAAAGCAATAGCAATTAATTCTTTAGTTTTTTTATTTAAAACACCCTCTTTCGTTACTGCTTGAGCTAAGGCTGAAAACCCTGCCATGACTTCTGGCATTTCTTTACGCATTTTAGCAAGCTGCGTACTGATGTCTTTAGTAATATGGGTAAATTTCTCGGACATGAAAACTCCTTTTAGTATTTGAATATGAGCTGTGTAGCCTCTTATTTAATAACATAAAGAAGGTTGTCCCAACAAACAATTTTTGATTCAATGGCAAGAATTAGTGTCTTTCCATTTAATATTACAACCAAGGCTTGGTTTTTGCTCAGCACTCACTGCTTTGCCTGCCAAGATATTATCTAATGCCCTTCCCAAATGAGCCCCAGTGACTGGTTGGTTATTCCCCGGGGTAGACTCATCCAAGCACCCACGATATACACAGCGTAGATCCTTATCAAAAATATAAAAATCAGGTGTACAAGCTGCTTGATAAGCCTTAGCAACTTCTTGCGTTTCATCAAACAAATAAGGGAATGAATAATTAAAATTCTCCGCTTCTAGACGCATTTTTTCTGGGCTATCATCAGGGTAACTTTCAATGTCATTCGAACTAATAGCAATAAATTGAATACCTTTTTGTTGGTATTGTTTTGCCATCTCAGCAATTTTTACCTGAACATGTTTTACATAAGGGCAGTGATTTGATAAAAACATGATGACCGTCGCAATAGAGGATTTGTACTCCTCAAGAGAAACGGGCTTATGGGTTCGTGTATCAATTAATGTAAAAGGGACTGCTTTACTTCCTAAGGGAAGCATGTTGGATGCTGTTTTAGCCATGATATATCCTTTATGAAACTGCCCGACTGAAGGTTTCTTTTGCCAAAGTTAATCGACGTTCAATTTTACCTAATTCTGCTTTTAAATCCAGGATTGCTTCTGTTTTATTATAACGAAGCATTTGTTCTAAAGTCTTAGTCATTGCCTGTTGCTGTTTTTCTAAGGTTTGAATATCTAGTTCTAAATCATGTATCCATTGTTGTCTAGTGCTCAACATTTTGACACCAAAGGAGACTTTTTCTTCGGGTTGATTTTTTCGACTATGAATTTGGCAAAGAGCGACTAAAACGTTTATTTTTTGGCGAATGCGCTCCGCCAGATAAAAGGCACTATGTTCGTTTTTCTGTTCGAGTAGTAGCTCAAGATCGGCTTTAATTTCAGCGACAAAGGACACGCCATTGGCGGCTATGCTGGTTCGAAATAATCCTCGAGGTAAGCTGCGACTTGAAAAAGAAGTGCCTAACTGACTAATTTTCCACTCTAACTCGGGAAGTCGCGTTACTAAGTCCGAGAGCACTTCATTGGATTCTTTTGGCATGTTTTCCCTGTGCCTTCATTTTAAAATTCTAAACAACAGGCTCCATATCGGCAGTTTTTGATTGCAACCAAGAGCTGATAAAGGGAGGAGAACACATTAAAATTAAACCCAAAATCAAAGTGAGTTCGTAGTGCACCACACTGCCTACATCAATTTTACTAGGTGGTATAAAGCTAACCGCCAAGGTTGCACATACCCCAATAATACCCACACCAGCAACTAAAAGCATCCCCCAAATCCCCCCAGGAATTTTGAACGCACGCTCATGATTAGGCTCTGAAAAACGTAATTTAATCGCCGCAATAAACATAATGAAATACATTAACATATACAGCTGAGCAGCCAAAGCAGTCAAGAGCCAATAAGAGCCATTAACGCTAGGCATAAATAAGAATAACCCCGATAATACAGTAACTATTAGCGCCTGGGTCAGAAGCATCAAAACAGGGGCTCCATTTTTATTGGTCTGCTGAAAAGCAGTCGGTAAATTACCATCCTCAGCAGCCACCAACAATCCTTTCGTAGGCGCAATAATCCAATTACTCACGCCGCCTAACCCGCCCAACACCAACATAACGGCAATGACAGGCATCATCCAAGGCAAATTATATCGGAAAAAAAACGCCTCAAATGCCTGCATAATTCCAGACACTAAATTAATGTCATTTCCAGGCAGAACAATGGCAATTGCCAAAGACCCAAGAATCAAGGTACTTAAAATAATACCGACTGAATAAATTAAAACTTTAGGGAAGGCATTCTGTGGATTTTCAACATCATTTGCATGCACTGTGGCTATTTCAATGCCACAAAAAGACATGATAATAGCAGTCAACGACACCCACATAGAACTGTCTGAAATATGTGGAATAATACTAGGAATATCAAATTGAATTTGTAATGGATTGCCTTGAACAAGCCACGCTACTCCTAAGCTAATAATTAAAGACATAGGCAAGAGCAACCCGGCTAAAGAGCATAGATTACTAAAAAATGCAGAAGAGCTCATTCCTCTTAAATTTAATAAGGTAGCCCCCCAGAAACAACTTACAATAACGGACCAAAGAAAATAAGGATTACTAGTAAGTTGGGGATTAATTAAATAGCCAATGGTTCCCGCGACAAAGGACAAGATAGTAGGATACCAAATGACATTTTCTATCCATTGCAACCAAATGGCAAGAAAACCTACTTTTTTACCAAAAGCTTGTTTTACCCAAATATAAATTCCGCCTTGCTTTGCCCAGCCAGAAGCTAATTCTGCAGATACTAAGGCCGTAGGAATCAAGAAAAATAAGGCCCCTAATAAAAAATAAAATATCAATTGACTGCCAAACAAAGCCGTAGCCGGTAGATTACGAATGCTGTCCACCGAGCCCACTGTAATCATTGTCAGGCTAAAAATCGTTAATGAATGTTTTTTATTACTCATCGCATTCCTTCATAGGCTGTGTTTGGCTTGCAAAAGCTTATTATATTTGAAAAAGCTTAAGAAAACCTTAATGATCGCACAATAAATAAACAACTTCAGTGATTTTTCTTCTTAAAAAACACAAAGAGAGTATTTTATTTGTTATTTGACGCTTAAAATAACATGACTGCAAAAAAAAATCTCTTCATTTTTGAACGCGCTACTGCTTATTCTTTAAAAAATGCGCGTATACTGAGAGTATTTCATATTCTAATTAAGGCTATTGACAATTCCACTGTCGAGGCTCTTTGGTCGAGATCTGCATAGTCAACAAACCTTGGTTTTTAATTTATAATAACAACTTCTATAGAAATGTAATATGAATAGAAATTCAGCTAAAAAGCATCATTAGGGATCTAATAAAAATTAATACCTCAATAAATCAAGACGGTTTTGAACCTAAAATTTCAGAGTTTTATCAGGCCATGCAACAGTATAATACCATTCGTATTTATACTCTTCTCGAGCGCATAAACTCATTGGGTGTCATATCGTTGCAAGCAGTTACTTTAATTAATTTACTACGGGCTTATGATGGCACGCTTTTTATCGCCCTCTTTGGCGCATTAATTGTCGCCTACATCATGACCGATTTTATTAATGGCTTTGTCCATATGTACATGGACAATAATACCCAATATACGTCAGTAGTTGGTCCTTTCATTTCAGCCTTTCATCTTCATCATGCCCAAAAATATAAAACCAAGCACCCATTGAAGGTTTATTTTTACGAGACAGGGACTAAATTTTGGCTATTTGTTTATTTGATAGGATTGGTTTTTGCACAACATTCCTTTTCACTGAATTATAGCGTGAATGTCTGTCTCGTTAGTATTGGCATTCTTTCTTCCATTGCCGAACTGTCCCATTACTGGTGTCATAATGCAGTCAAAAAAAATAAATTTATTTGCCTCTTACAAAAATATCACATTCTACTCTCCAAAAAACATCATGCTGTGCATCACCTTCATGATAATACTCATTATGCTTTTTTAAATGGCGTTACGGATCCTTTGCTTAACAAAATTTCTCGTTACTTTTATAAAGGCTATAAAAATCATGCTGATCAACATGCTGCGGCCTATATTCAATTGACTCAAAAAAAAACCCATTTAAGCCAGTAGATCTCAATAGAACTCATTAACCAACCATATAATTCTTGGTTAATTAAATGACATACATTAAGGAGTACTGAACTTACACATCTGAAGTGGCAAACTATTATAGCTCTGTGCTATAGTGCCTATTTTTTCCGGGTATTACATACTATGTTTGATAGCTTAACTGAACGCTTGACCCGCACCTTTAAAAATTTGCGAGGACAAGGTCGATTAACAGAAGAAAACCTACAGCAAGTATTACGTGAAGTCAGGCTTTCTCTGATTGAAGCAGATGTCGCTCTCCCTGTTATTAAAGACTTTATTGAACAAATAAAACAAAAATCTTTAGGACAAGAAGTTGCGAACAATTTAAATCCTGATCAAGCCTTTATTAAAATAGTTCATGATGAATTAGTGCAAGTGATGGGTGGCGCGCGCGCTGAACTCGATTTTAAAACCCAACCCCCTGCTGTATTTTTAATGGCTGGTTTACAAGGCTCAGGAAAAACCACAAGCACCGCAAAACTTGCCCGCTACCTCAAAGACACCGAAAAGAAAAAGGTCATGGTAGTGAGTGTCGATACTTATAGACCAGCAGCAATCCAACAGCTTCAAGTCTTAGCACAGCAAATTGACGTTGCGTTTTTCCCTGCCCAAGCGCATGAAAAACCTCTAGATATTGCAAAAAAAGCCTTAGAATTCGCGAAAAAACAATACATTGATGTGCTGCTTATTGATACCGCAGGTCGTTTGCATGTCGATGCTGATATGATGGCTGAAATAAAAGCGCTTCACAAAGTTGTAAATCCGATAGAAACCTTGTTTGTCGTGGATAGCATGACAGGACAAGATGCGGCGAATACCGCCAAAGCCTTTCATGAAGCGCTACCCTTAACCGGAGTAATTTTAACCAAAACAGATGGTGATGCTCGCGGAGGCGCAGCCTTATCAGTTAAACAAATTACCGGACAACCTATTAAATTTATAGGTAGTGGTGAAAAAGTTGAGGCACTAGAACCATTCCATCCAGAGCGTATTGCTTCGAGAATTCTGGGCATGGGAGATATTCTGACTCTTATCGAAGAAGTAGAGCGCAAGTCAGATAAACAAGCCAGCGAAAAATTAGCGAAAAAATTAAAAAAGGGTAAAAGCTTTGATTTAGAAGATTTTAAACAACAATTACTGCAAATGAATAACATGGGCGGAATTGCAGGAATGATGACTAAATTACCCGGAATGGGCCAAATGATGCCCCAACAAGCGATGCAACAAGTTGGTGACAAGGCCATGAAGCAAACCGTTGCCATTATTAACTCCATGACCCCTAAAGAACGCCGAATTCCTAAACTAATTGCCGGATCGCGTAAGAAACGTATTGCGTTAGGCTCAGGAACCCAAATTCAAGATGTGAATAAATTACTAAAACAATTTGAACAAATGCAAAAAATGATAAAAAAATTCACTAAACCTGGCGGCATGCAAAAAATGATGCGTGGCATTGGTGGGATGGCTGGAATGAAAGGTATGTTTCCAGATGATTTGAAGTAATAATGAGAAGCTCTGTTAAAATGTAATGGTTATAAACACAGAAAGCAACTCTCTGAATTTATTACGAAATTACACTTTATCAGCTTTTTTTAAGATAATTCTCAAGAACTACTTCACATGCCGAGTTAATTTTCGTACAATACACGGCATTTTTACGTAACCACTCTAAGTAGAGGCAAACAATGGTAGTTATACGTTTATCACGAGGTGGCGCCAAAAAGCGTCCTTTTTATCACATGGTTGTTACAGACAGTCGCAAGCGTCGCGATGGCAGTTACATTGAGCGTATTGGTTATTTTAACCCTGTAGCACGTGGCCAAGAAGTTCGCTTGCACATTGATGCAGAGAAATTAAGTCAATGGCAAAAAGTGGGCGCACAAATGTCTGACCGCGTAAGCGATCTGATAAAAGAATTTAATAAAAAAGATTCTGCTGCTTAATAACGTGAGCAATCAAGAAAACTGGATAATAATCGGTCGTTTTGGAAGGCCCCACGGTATCAAAGGCTTTGTTACAGTTCATTCTTTTACAGAGCCTCGTGATAATATCTTGAGATACGCCCATTGGAATGCCTACATAAATTATGAGTGGCAGCCCATTAAGCTATTGAATGTGGAAGTTCAAAATAAATCTATTATTGCCCTAGTTGAAGGTTATGCTGATCGTGATATGGCGGCACGTCTCACGAATATAGAAATTGCGATTCCGAAAGAACATCTTGAAGAATTGAGCTCTGGTGAATATTACTGGCACCAACTGATAGGCATGAATGTTGTTAACTCTAAAGGCGAAAGCTTTGGAAAAGTTGTTGAAATCATTCCTACAGGCTCAAATGATGTTCTGGTAGTCCAGGGCGAAAAAAGGCATCTTATTCCTTATTTACCTGACCAATTTGTATTAAGTGTAGATAACAGCCAGCAGCTCATTACTGTTGACTGGGATTTGGATTTTTAAGTGGTACTTCATCTTGGAGTCGTTACTTTAATACCTGAAATCTTGAATGCTTTAAATTATGGCATTACAGGACGAGCAATTGAGCAAGGGTTAGTTAACGTAGATTACTGGAATCCCAGGGATTGGGCCTCCAGACCTTACAGACAAGTTGATGATAAGCCTTATGGGGGCGGACCAGGAATGGTCATGATGTATGAGCCCCTGAAAGCAGCAATCAAACAGGCTCGCAGTCAAATGCCAAGTCACTGTAAAACGATTTACCTTAGCCCTCAGGGCAAAGTAATTCGTCAAGATGACTTGAATCGCATAGCAACTGATAGGCAGCCTTTGCTGTTTATTGCTGGGCGCTATGAAGGAATTGATGAGCGTATTCTTCAAGATGTCGATGAAGAATGGTCTCTTGGAGATTTTGTTTTAAGTGGTGGTGAGTTGGCCGCTGCGGTATTTATCGATGCCATTATTCGCTTAATACCAGGCAGTCTTGGCCATCTTGGGTCAGCAGAACAAGATTCATTTATGAATGGTTTGCTCGACTGCCCCCATTATACACGCCCAGCCATCATTAATGGACTGGAGGTGCCTCCTGTTTTACTAGGTGGCAATCACAGAGACATTGAGCTGTGGCGAAGAAAACAATCTTTAGGTAAAACCTGGCTTAGCCGCCCTGATTTACTTGAAAAAATACACTTAAGTGAAATAGACCAGCGCTTACTTGCTGAGTTTAAGTACGAACACGGTGATTCCTAAATAGGAAGAACCAATTTGAGGAGTAGTCCATGACTAATATTATTGACCAACTAAATGCTGAGCAAATGCAAGGCAAACAAATCCCTGAGTTTAATCCAGGTGATACTGTTCTGGTTCAAGTGAAAGTAATTGAGGGAACCCGTGAGCGTTTGCAGGCTTTTGAAGGCATTGTTATTGCAAAACGTAACCGCGGTTTGAATTCTGCATTCACTGTACGTAAAATTTCTCATAACGTTGGTGTTGAGCGTGTTTTCCAAACATACAGCCCAATTGTTGACAGCATTACCGTGAAAAGACGTGGTGATGTACGTCGTGCTAAATTATATTACCTACGCAACCTAACAGGCCGTGCTGCGCGTATTAAAGAAAAATTAGGCGCTAGAAAAGCGGATTAATTTTCTTACCCTAGCCTGCTTGCTTTCATTCAGGTGAAGGTACACTGCCATTAAGTGAAGAGATTTTCCCATGCCTATTTTCCGTGGCTTATACCCGGAAAGTAGGCGTGATCTGGTTTTGTCTAACTTAATACCAGTAAGACTAACGTGCTATTTTTAGTAGAATTTCATATATGTCACCCTCTCATGCTTCTTTTTTTGAGACGCCCTGGGGCATGCTCCAAATTGAGCATGATGAACATTTTATTTATCGTTCTCTTTTTACTAAAGATCATGGGGAAATTGTTAATCATCCCCTTTCTCATTTAATTCACTCCGAGCTATTAGCTTACTCTAAAAATCCTCATCACCGATTTCAACTCCCTCTCAAGCTCCAAGGAAGTACACATCAACTCAAGGTACTAAATGAATTATTAGTAATTCCTGTGGGACGCAGGTTAACTTATGGTGAATTGTCTACAAAAATACAAAGCAGCCCTAGAGCGGTAGGACAAGCATGCAAAAAAAATCCCTTGGTCTTATTTATTCCTTGTCATCGCATTGTAGGAAAAAATAATTTGGGAGGGTACATGGGAAATTCAGAAGCCATATCTTATAAAATCTCTCTACTTCAGCACGAAACAAATGGGATGATTGATTATCAAAAGCCTGGATGAAGCAAAGTGTAATCCGGGATTGCGCGGAGCGGCTCAAACTCCACTCATAGGGTGCCATACTTTGCATGGGCTTCCCGGATTGCGCTTTGCTTCATCTAGGCTTGATATAAAATCAGCTTGGCCCAATATAGACCCCTTCCATCACTTTAAGATCGGCTCGGAATTTTCTATATTTCCTTCTTTATCCCTAATCACTGGTCTTTGAGGCAAAACCATTTCAAAAAAACGTGATCTTAAAGAGTGAACAAAGAGCAAAGCTTTCGTCTTCAGCGATGGAGGAGAAAGCAACTCTAAGTATTCACTCTCCCAAAACATTGGCTGCTTCTGTCTGATAGCCTCAATAGACAGGTCTATTTCAAGACGAATTGCATCGGTCAATGCCTCTTGTTTACGTAAAAAAACAAGTAAGCCTTTTGCAATGGCTAAACGCGCATCGTACAGCCTTATATCGCTTTGTTCTCTTTGATCCCAAGCTAAAGCTTCAATGTATTTTTCAATAATTAATATGGGTTGTCTTATCTCATGAATTTTTTTATAAACAGTCTTGACTAAAATAGGATCTACTTCTTGACTTCGCTTTATAAATTCATCACGAATGCCATGGTGTGAATCACCCTTTTCATTTTCGGTTATTTTATTCATGAACGTGATTATTTGTGGTCCAGTCAGGGTTTCTTGGGGCAAGACATGGCCATGTAAATCATGTGTCTGCAAGGCCATGCAGACAAAGAGAGCTGAATAAACAGACATTAGGTTAAACGCAAGTTGCCCTACCAAGAGGCAAGGTTCGACTTCATAAACTGCATGTAAGAGTGCTAAATGTTGTGCGTCTTGCTCACAGGATCCCTGTTTTAACCACTCAAAAACAAGACAATCCATCAGAAAATCAGTGCCCTCTGCTTTACCCTCTGCTGAATAATGTTTAAGAACAAACAAGGGCCACTCTAAAAAAAGTAGATAATTTCCTACTCGCAACGCTTCAAGGTATTCAGAACTGGATGAAAGCATTACCGTTCCTCATCATATGAAAATACTTTTTTACAATTCTTATCCTATACTTAAAAAAAAACAAAATATAGATGGTGAGCATAATGAACAAGAAATGGTTTCTAATTTTAGCTCTTTTGCCTATCAATATCGCCTTAGCTAATTGTGATTTAACTCATTTTAGATGGGACTGTGAGCTTCCCATTCACGTCAAACCTAAACCAGGCGCTTCCTCTTTAGTGTATTGCGGCAACTCTTATGGTTACATTACCCAAGAACAATATGATATTTTGACGCGCTACCAACGCGCGAATGTCAACATGGTGTTGGATATTAACGGTGAATACATTGACAGTCCTTGTGTCGGTGCAGAAAGGTAGTAAAATAGCTTAGAATTTTGCAAGAATCTTTCACCTATATGATCATAGAATTTGCGGGTATTTCTATTCAAATATCCAGAAAACCCATTAAAAATATGAACTTACGCATTTACCCTCCTGATGGAAGAGTAAAAATGAGCGTGCCTTTAAAGTTTAGTGAGCGACAAATCTTTCAATTCCTAGAACAAAAAAACTCCTGGATACAAGAGCAACATCAATTAATTCGCTCTCGCTTTACCGCAGAAAACACCCTACTCCAAACTGGAACAACAGTGCCATTTATGGGTAGAAACTATTTATTAATTATAGAAGATCAAAATGGCCGCCCAGAAATAAAAGTCAATGAAGAGTTAATCCACTGTTATACGCAGGCTGGCAGCTCGCAAGAAAAGATTCAGGCTATCATTGACAACTGGTACAGATGCCAAATGGCGTCTCTACTTCCTGATTTAATTCAACATTGGGAAAAAATAGTGGGTGTCCAAGTATATGAATGGGGCATAAAAAAAATGAAAACACGCTGGGGCTCATGCAATACTCGAGCAGCGCGAATTTGGTTGAATCTTAATCTTATCAAAAAACCACAGGAATGTTTAGAATATGTACTCGTTCATGAACTAGTACATCTTCATGAACCCAGCCACAACCAACGATTTTATAGGCTCATGAGTCAATTTATGCCACAATGGCGCGACTATCAATGCTTACTTGAAAAAAGACCGATTCAATGAATACCGACCTACTTATCCACGATCTTTGTAACCAAGGCTTTCATATTATCGAAAACTTATTGGAACCTATATATTGCCAGATACTACGGACTACAGCTGAAGCAAAGTACCAACAAGGGTTATTTCGTGGTGCTAAAATTGGATTAAAACTAGGCTCCCAAAAAAATCACACTATTCGTACCGATGAAATTTTATGGCTGGAAGAAAATGAAACCAATCCAGGCATACAAATTTTTCTAACTCAAATAAAATACTTATACGAACTATTTAATCAGTCTCTATTTTTGGGTTTAAATGAGTTTGAAACTCATTTTGCCAGCTATCAACCAGGCACATTTTATAAAAAACACATCGACCAATTTGCAGCACAGAAAACCAGAAAAATTTCTTTCGTTTATTATTTAAATCAAGATTGGTGTTCACAAGATGGTGGTGAGCTAAAACTTTATAATCAACAAGATCAATTAATCCAAAATGTGCTGCCCCAAGAAAACCGACTCATTTGTTTTAACAGCGAATTACCTCATGAAGTAGCCTTAACACATAGACCACGTTATAGCATCACAGGCTGGATGAAAACCCGCTCATACGAAGAGGCATCACCTACTTGGTAATTGTTTTAAATTCAGCTTAGCCTGATAGCAATTAAGCCATCATCCTGTTTTTTCCAAAATTCTGTGTATAATGAATTTTTATCTACAGAAAACTCGCTATGTATGCTTTAGATATCAAACAATTATCCAAAACCTATGCGAATGGGGTTCAAGCGCTGAAAGGCATTGATCTTAGTATAAAAAAAGGCGATTTTTTTGCCTTACTAGGCGCTAATGGTGCAGGAAAATCCACGACAATCGGCTTAATCACTACCTTGCTGAATAAAACCGCAGGAAGTATTAGTATTCACGGGTACGACTTAGATAACGAACCAGAAAAGGCAAAGTCATGTCTGGGACTTGTACCCCAAGAAATTAATCTGAATATTTTCGAAGATTGTGAGCAAGTTTTACTAAACCAGGCTGGTTATTACGGCATTTCACGCAAAAAAGCGCGTCCTCATGCAGAAGCACTATTAGACCAATTAGGACTATGGAATAAACGACATGATATTGTGCGTCATTTATCCGGTGGTATGAAACGGCGACTGATGATTGCGAGGGCTTTAGTGCATCAACCCAAAGTCCTTATTCTGGATGAACCAACAGCTGGAGTGGACATAGAAATTCGCCGCGGTATGTGGGAGTTTTTAACACGCACTAATGCTGAAGGAACCACTATTATTCTTACAACCCACTATCTTGAAGAAGCTGAGCAATTATGTAAAAACATTGCCATTATTGATAAAGGTCAAATTATTAAAAATACCTCCATGAAAAATTTGCTACAAACCCTACGCCATCAAACCTTTATTTTTAACACACAAAACCCCATAGCAACATTGCCAGATCTTCATCCTTTTGCGGCCACTTTGATAGATGCTAATACCATTGAAATACGGGTTGAGAATGACCTGTATTTAAATGAAGTATTTAACGCATTATCCCAATGTGGGATTATCATCCATAGTATGCGTAACAAAACAAATCGCCTGGAAGAACTCTTTTTGGATCTCATAAAAAATGGCCATTAAACAACAATACATTGCTTTATATACCCTAGTAAGACGTGAATTAGTTCGTATGTTTCGTATTGCAAGCCAAGTTTTTTTGCCCCCCGTAATTACGACCACACTCTATTTTCTAATTTTTGGTAGCTTAATTGGCCCACGAATTGGTGATATCCATGGTGTCAGTTATCCTATGTTTATTGCGCCAGGTTTGATCATGATGTCGGTTATTGTTAACTCTTATGGCAACGTCTCTGCCTCTCTTTTTAGTGTGCGCTTTCAAAAAAGCATAGACGAAATGTTGATTAGCCCTATGCATAGTGGGCTTTTATTATTTGGTTATGTTTTTGGTGGTGTATTGCGTGGATTAATCGTTGCGCTACTAGTCTTTATCATTGCTAGTATTTTCTTGACCATTCAATTAGATCACCTACCAATGACCTTATTGGTGGTATTACTGGTCTCCTCCGTGTTTTCGCTAGCCGGTTTTACAAATGCCATGATAGCACGCAATTTTGATGATATTATGCTGGTGCCCACCTTCATACTCACCCCACTAACTTATTTGGGCGGCGTATTTTATAGCGTCTCCATGCTTCCTCCAATATGGCAAAAAATCTCCTACCTGAACCCTATTTTATATATGGTTAATGCTCTGCGTCAGGCTATGATAGGTCAAAGTGAAGTGAATATGACATTGGCAATGAGTATTATTTGCCTCATGCTGGTTTCACTCACGCTACTCAATATGGTTTTGTTAAAAAAAGGGGTGGGATTCAGAGAATAACCATCGTGCAAAAATAATTACTAATTACTCAGGTCATGTGGTGTCATTTTGTCACAACAGTCACTATCACCCCTAGGAGGGAGAAGGATCGCTAGAACCCTCCTCCGGCTTTTCTAGAGTCGATGTAGAGCTGGGGTTTCGTACGGCCTCTACACGAGATTTTAATCGGTTTGCAGTTGCAGTAATCCCTGACGCTATACCTATAAAAGCATTACGAGCAGCATGAGCTGAGCAATTTTGTTCTACGGTATTGCCAGGGTTAAGTTCAGCTGGTTTTGCAACAGCACCAGCATCAAGAGCTGGCTTTTTACTATTCTCTAGGGATATTTTACCGTACTTGTCTTTCAAAACGTTAAATGATTCTATTAATTCTGGCTCGACTAAATTTGCAATTACACGTTTGTCTCGAGCCCCTAAAACCCCCATTTTTTCAGTATTACTCACCCGCGATATGATGCTCAGATCGGGAAGATATCTCTTAATATAAGTGCTATTTTCACCAAATCCTTTTTTAGGTGAATCAAAACTCCATACGCGACATTCCAATATTTTATCTAGTGATTTCTTTTTCAGATCAGGGCTTTTCGATACTAAATACAACAATGCAGCATACACGCGCGCTGCTTGTTCTGGATATTTACCTTGAATAACAATTTTGCCATTCTTCGGATCATAATTATTCAAAACCATTTGCGCTTGTGCTAACGCAGCTCTTTGCTTATCTACATCTGATAATGCACCATTGGAGAAATCGGTTACTTTGCCGCTTCGCTCTTGTTCTAAACGGACAACGCCCCCTTCTTTACTCTTGAGTTGGGCCACAATATGTTCATTTTCTTTAAGAAAATGCCCTTTATAATAAAGGTCTTTGCTCGATTGTTGATTTACACTAATATTGGATTCTAAATCCGGTCTTCCATGGGCTGATAGCGTAGATGCTCCTGTTCTATACTCTTTTGACGATGTTGATAGCTGTTCAATAATAAAATCACCAAAACTTCGAACATCCACTATAATGGGTTTTTCTTTTTCTACTTTCTTTTGAGAAACTGGCGTAATGCCTGGTTTAGCCTGCCTTACCTCCGCACTTAATTTTTCTATTGCCAAATCCAAACCTTCAGCTTTTTTTGGGCCTACATCTTCACGATACTGCATAAGAAAATTTTTAATTTTTTCTATGTCTTTTTGTGTGACTTGGATCCCACCTTCTTTTAGTCGAGCAGGCATAACGTTTAACATCTCTTCTAAGGCTGCACGAAATTTACTTTCTTTATCGCCAGCAGCATCAATGTATTTTTGAGCGGCTCTTTGTATTTTGAGTAAGTCACTTTGTCCATAAGTATGAATAATGGGTTGTGCTATATTTTCCTTTTTATTCATGAATTCTTTTAAACTCTGCATTGAATGATCATCTGGTTGCTGTAGCCACTTTTGAAAAACACGATTAGATACAAGAACTAGATCTGAATCCCCTTGTTTCCCATTTACCCACTGACCACTATTACCCAATTTTTTGAGCACCAAATCATTCGTCACGATAAAACCAAGCGCATCTTTTTGTGAGGCAATAAATTGAGCCTCTGCTTTTTTCGAACCTCTACTTCCCCAACGAAAACCACCCGCTCCATAGGCTTTAGACTCGGGTAGACCACTTTTATTATAAGGTATTTCGTTATTCTCATCTGTATCAAAGCCAGACGATTTAAAGGCACGTCGAGTTCCTAAATAAGCCACTACTTTTTTGAATATACTAGGATTTTCACCATCAACACGTGAAAAAATCACCACGTTTCTAGAATCTTTCTGTAATTTTTTTAATTCCCCAATCCCTTTTTTCAAACCAGCAAAAGTCTCAGGAATCACTAAACCCAAAGTATTAGAGTGTTTCACCTCATTAAAAACACATGTCTTTACTTTATTTTTAACTTCGCTCATTTTTTCTAAATCACTAACTCCTGTATAACCATTCATGAGGGACAACTGGATAGCTATTTTTCTAACTTGAGAGAGCTCTCTCTCAATTCCCCCATCAGAAAACACTGCATAATTGGTGACTTGAGAGGTATCTGAATCCGATGCATCCCGTTTTGTAGGAATATAAAGATTTGCTTTCTCTAAAACTGCTCTTGCCGCCACAGATTTACCACTACTGGATGGTCCTGCCACCGTAATAATAGGACGTTTTTTATCCCATGTTGCTCCAGGGACTTCTAGTGTGGATTTAAAAAACACCGCATTGACATACTCTTCACTAAAACGCTCTTCCTCTATGGCTAACTTATAAAGACTAATTCCTTCTTGGTTGAGCAATGCTTCCATTGTAATGGTCGCATGCTCTGGATTGGTGCTCCGTATATCTGGATCTTGAACTAGATACGCTGTGACAGGATGCCTATTAATATATGCTATTAATCGATCTCTGAAAAAAGTAGGAGAAGACTTCTCCTTAGCAATCATTGATATATTCTCATTAGAATTTATAAAATATTGATTAATCTTCTCAGACTTCGCCGCTTTATAGTCAGAAATACCTTGGTAAAGAAATTTCGGCCACGTATTTTCTAAGCTTGCGAATACAAATTCTTTATGACGGTCTGTACTATTTTCTTCTAAATACTTACCAAACGTTCCTGTCCAAACTATATCTCGCATGACATGCTCCACTTCAGTATGGATATTTCATATACACTATATATACATTATAGTTTAAATTTGAACGAATAATTTTAAATCTTTTTGTGTATTTATTAGATAGTTAGATTATTTACGCTTAAAACCTAATGCGCTCAAACGCTGGTCTATTGAAGGGTGGGTGTCAAAAGCACTGCTTAAAGACTTCACTGGATCAATGTCTTTAGGATCAAACAGGTAGGAGGCTTGACGTACTTGTTCGTGAGGCGTATTGCCATATGCCTGCGAATACTCTTCTGCATGCTCCTCGTGATCTGAGCTAATTTTAAGTAAGGCCCGTGCCAATGGGTTATTATCACGCATCAACTCAACACATCCCGAGTCAGCCATATATTCTCGTGTTCGGCTTAAAAATAAGGCTAATAGCACCGTCATGATAGGCAAAACATAACGTAGAATAATGATGATCATGAATAAACGATTATCATCGCGACGATTATTATCTCTTTTAAATACAACCGAATAAAATAAAATATCAATAACAATCAAAAGAATATTGCTTAAAACTGCCACCGTTAACGTCAATTTAATATCACCATGCCGAATATGGCTCAGCTCATGCGCCATCACTGCCTGTAATTCAGCGCGATCAAGTTTATTCACTAGTCCCCGTGTGATCGCAACCATTGCTGATTTTTCACTGTAACCACTAGCAAAAGCATTCATATAATCTGCTTCAATAATAAATACCTTGGGAACATAATGCAGGCCTGCCGCTACAGTCATTTCTTCTACTACATTATACAATTGCTGTTCTTGTAAATTTTGGGCGGTTTTAGCTGTAATTTCCCGATACTCCGTCCCCAGCAACATGATGCGATCATAGAGCGAATACGTAATGAGTAAAGAGAGCCCTGCCAAGCCTAGCATTAAGAGCGTGGCATACGGGATAACTTGGAGATGAATGATGGCTTGAAGACTTTGCTGCGCAGTAATATGCGGATACATGGCTTGTAAAACAAACATATCCGCAACAAAGCCTACCAGAAAATACACTGCGATAAAGATCGCAATGACCAGGCGCGTCTTGCCTTGATTTTTTCTTATTTGTTCACGCCAATCGCTTGCACTGCCGTGATAATCTGCAAGACTCATAATTTTTTATACTCAAAATTTAACAGTATAATCTTCTTTGGCCTGAATCTGCTCATCAGGAAGCCCCCAATAAACAAACTCTTTATCTAAAGCAGCTGGAAAAGCACTCACTACCATGGATTCAAGAAAAGATTTTTTCTTAGCATTGTAGCGCTCAATACCGTCATTGTAGGCTTGCTTAGAGTAGGCCAATTTATTTTCTGTATTGACTATTTCCTCTTGCAGTTGCATCACATTTTGACTGGCTTTCAAATCAGGGTATTGTTCAAATACCACACTAAGACCAGATGCAATTTGAGAAATGCCATTCTCTGCGGCAATACGCGCTTGCTCATCACCTAATGCTTTAGCCGCTTGCGCTTGATTACGTAAAGCCACCACATCTTTCAATGTTGTTTGCTCATAGTCCATGTATTTTTTTACAGAATCAATCAGTGACTGAAACACTTTAAACCGTCTGTCTAACTGAATATCTATTTGTTTTTTATCATTATTAATGGACTCAATTAAACGAATTAAAGTGTTATAAACACCTAGAACCCATAAAGCGATCAATACAGCAATTATTAATAATGCAACTAAGAAAGTACCCATTTTTTATCCTATGCAAAATGTCCTACCTTAAGTTATAGCTGAAAATGAGAAAAAAAACAGTATTTAAGCCATTTAATAATGCTCTTGATAGGTGATGAAGCAATTGTCCATGTGGCCTATTTTAATCTTTACTCTTCTTTAACATAGGTTTTAAAAATTGCCCCGTGTAGGAGTTTTTACACTGCGCTACTTGTTCAGGAGTTCCTGTTGCAACAAGCCGTCCTCCTTTGCTACCCCCTTCTGGGCCTAAATCAATAATCCAATCAGCGGTTTTAATCACATCTAAATTATGTTCAATAATGATGATTGTATTTCCTTTGGCTCGCAAGCGAGACAATACCGTCAATAATTGCTTGGTGTCATGAAAATGCAAGCCGGTAGTCGGCTCATCAAGAATATATAACGTACTTCCGGTATCTCGCTTAGATAATTCACGTGCCAATTTAATACGTTGTGCCTCACCTCCGGAAAGAGTTGTCGCACTTTGCCCTAATTTAATATAAGACAATCCAACATCCATTAATGTTTGACATTTTCTTGCTAAAACAGGGATTGCTGCAAAAAAAACACAAGCCTCTTCAACCGTCATGTCTAAAATTTCATGAATGTTTTTTCCTTTGTATTGAATATCTAATGTTTCTCTGTTGTAGCGTTTGCCTTGGCATAAATCACAAGCCACGTAAATATCAGGCAGAAAATGCATCTCCACTTTAATAAGACCATCACCCTGACAAGCCTCACATCGACCACCACGTACATTAAAACTAAAACGACCAGGCTGATAACCACGGGCTCTGGACTCTGGAGTACCAGAAAATAGTTCGCGAATAGGAGTAAATAAACCGGTATACGTTGCAGGATTCGAACGCGGTGTCCGCCCTATTGGGCTTTGATCAATATCAATCACTTTATCGCATAACTCAAGGCCTAAAATTTCTTTGACATGACCAGGCGTGAATAAACTGGCTCGGTTTAATTGATTCGCAGCTAGCGGATAAAGAGTATCATTAATTAAACTGGATTTACCTGAGCCTGAAACACCTGTAATACAGGTCAGTAAACCTAATGGTATGCTGATATCTATTTGATTTAAATTATTGCAAGTCACTTCTTTTAAATGAATCATTCGCTCGGGGTTAACAGGCAAACGTTCTGTAGGGATATCTATCCTTTGTTTACCTGATAAATATTGCCCTGTGAGCGATAAAGGATTATTCATGACCTCTTCAGGAGTACCAGAAGCAACGACCTCGCCTCCATGTACCCCAGCTCCAGGACCAATATCTAATACAAAATCCGCATGACGAATTGCATCTTCATCATGTTCTACCACAATGACAGTATTTCCTTGATTACGTAAATGCACCAAAGTACCAAGCAAACGATCGTTATCGCGCTGATGCAGGCCAATGGAAGGTTCATCTAAAATATACATCACCCCCACAAGTCCCGAACCAATTTGACTGGCCAAGCGGATTCGCTGTGCCTCTCCGCCAGATAAAGTTTCAGCACTTCTGGTCAAGGACAGGTAATCCAAACCCACGTTCACTAAAAAACCTAACCTATCGACGATTTCTTTATTAATTTTTGCCGCAATTTCACCTTTATAGCCAGGCAAACGTAAGTTTTTAAAAAATTCATGGGATTTTTCTATTGAATACGCAGAGATTTCAGGTAAGTTTTTATCATCAATAAAAACATGACGCGCCTCTTCACGTAATCGTGCACCAAAGCATGTCTGGCAAGGGCGTGATGAGAGATATTTCGCTAATTCTTCACGCACCATTCCAGAGTCTGATTCATGATAACGACGTTGCATATTAGGAATAATCCCTTCAAAAGTGTGTCGTTTCTTCATATAACCACCTTTGGGACGGTGATAATTAAACTCAATGACTTCTCGCCCACTACCGTATAAAACCATTTTTTGTTGGTCGTCAGTAAGATCACAAAAAGGCGTATTTGTATCAAACCCATAGTGACGAGCAAGCGATTCCAGCATGGAATAATAATAATTTGTCTTTTTATCCCAGCCTCGAATTGCCCCCTCAGCTAAGCTTGCTGCTGCATTGTGGATTACACGGTCTGGATCAAAAAATTGATCTACCCCTAAGCCATCACAAGCAGGACAAGCACCAACAGGATTATTAAAAGAAAAAAGCCTTGGCTCTAACTCACTTAAACTATAACCACACTCAGAACAAGCAAATTTGGAAGAAAATAAAAGATCATCGAATTGATTGTCCATTGAAGCTGCTACCGCAATGCCCTCTGCTAACAGCAATGCGTTTTCAAAGGACTCACTTAAACGTTGTGCCATATCAGGTCTGACTTTCAATCGATCCACAACCACTTCAATCGTATGTTTGGTACGTAATCCTAATTTAGGCGGGGAATCTAATTCACAAAGTATGCCATCAATCCTTGCTCTTACATAACCTTTTGCCTGTAATTGTTGTAATAATTGCAGTTGCTCACCTTTGCGCTCCCGGACTACTGGAGCTAAAATCATGACTTTAGAATCCTCAGGTAAAGCCAAAATCTGATCAACCATCTGACTGACTGTTTGTGCATGCAGACTGACGTGATGAGTAGGGCAACGAGGTTCGCCTACACGTGCATAAAGTAGTCGTAAATAATCATAAATTTCTGTGATAGTCCCCACAGTAGAGCGAGGATTATGTGATGTTGCTTTTTGCTCAATGGAAATAGCTGGCGATAAACCCTCTATGGAGTCGACATCAGGTTTTTCCATCATGGATAAAAACTGTCGCGCATAAGAAGACAAGGATTCAACGTATCGTCGCTGACCTTCTGCGTATAAGGTATCGAATGCTAAAGAAGACTTTCCTGAACCTGACAACCCGGTAATAACGATTAATTTATCACGAGGTAAATCCAGATTAAGATTTTTTAAATTGTGGGTTCTGGCACCACGAATAGTAATAGTATGCATAAAATCCGACGTCAAAAAACAGATTAAATATCATAGCATATATAGCCATCATCCCGAACAATGTGCTGAATCTTATACACATCTCAAATAGAGCCTGTACATGAAGAGAAATTACTTGAAATGATCGTTTGCTTCCTGATACAAGGTACAAATGCTATAAAATAAAAAGATCAGCAATGAACAGGAAACTTCGTTTTAAATTATTTTTTTGGTATTTTTGTCACTTTAAAGTAGCGATGCTAGGCTACCTAAGGCCTCGTTTAATTAAACTCGATGAAGAAGAAATCGTTATTTGCCTGCCTTTAAAAAGACGTAGTCGAAATCATTTAAACTCCATGTATTTTGGTGCCTTGGCTGTAGGCGCTGATTTAGCGGGAGGATTACATGGTTTTTATCATGCAGATCTGGCTCAATGCCAGGTCGCTCTCGTATTTAAATCATTCCAAGCTCAATTTTTGAGTCGTCCGGAATCTGATGTTTATTTTGTTTGTACCGAGGGAGCCACTGTCAAAGAGATGATCCTTGAAACAAAAAAGAGTGGTAAGCGCATCAATAAATGCATTAACATTGCCGCTTATACAGATTATCCTCATCAAAAAAAGCAAGTTGCAGCATTTATTTTGGAAATTTCGGCAAAAATAAGAACATAAAGATTTATTTTTACTACCAAATAGGGTATCATACAGCCATATTTAGAAAATTAATGACATGGGTGGTCTAATGATTGGTGAAGAATATATAAAAATCATTGAGTCATTTAAACAAAACCAAATCGCTGCGCGGGTAAAAAAAGTCTATGTTAATATTTTTGAAATAATCAACAGCAAATACACCAGTCTGCGAATAACCCCCTATTTCAAGCTTAAACGAGAATACGCTGTCAGAATAAAAAAAATAATTGCGGAAATTTGTAATCAGAACGGAATCCCTGCTATTAATTTTAAACGGAATCCAGAAAATTTTGCCAAAATTAAAAAACTGCTGATTGACAGAAATATTAAACATACATTTACTGACTTTGCTCTTGACGCAGAAAAAATCTCCAACTTAAAAGAACTAATACTAGATATCTGCAAAGTCACTCCCCCAGGCGCGCTCTCAATTAGTCCTGACATTATTACTAAAATAAATCAGCTGGTTAATGAGGTTAACCAAAACCGAGTCCCTTTTGTGGATTATGAGCGTGAGCCCGATAATATTTCACAAATCAAGAAATTTATTAATGCCATTCATCATGCCTTACTCGCAGTAGAAGAAATAGAAAGCCTTGATGCCCGAACACATGGGCTGCGAAGAGTTGTGCCGTCACTTTGTGGCGCAATAACCGACAATGCGTATGAAGCAAGTCGTTTAGCAACTCACTTTGATGTTGACTTAAAGGAGATGTTTGGTTCCGAGCTGGCTATCATTCTTCCCTTATTTGGTAAATTACAAACAATTGTAGAACAACACTCCGAAGAAACGATAGTCTCTATAAAGAAATACCCTTGGGGTTATAAAACAGGTGAGATTACGGGAATTACTGTAAAGCATTTGCAACCCTTAGGTGGTGATGTAGATTACAATTTCTTAACAAAATTCAGTGCTGAGTTGCCTAGTTATTTAAGCAAATTTACTAAAATAATTGAAGAGTACTCATCAAAAATTAAGAAAGATCAACCATCACTTAACCAAGAAAAATTGGAGAAGATACAAAGTGCCGCACTTGAGCTACTCAACGATCTTAAAAAACAAGAAAAATTGGAGAAGGTACAAAGTGCCTCACTTGAGCTACTCAACGATCTTAAAAAATTAGAAGGGAATAGTCTTTTTATTTCGATCAAATTTTTAAATTACATCCATATTATCCGAAATATTATCACCTTATCGCTGAGCTCATTAGAACAAATGGGAGAACTCTCTGACAAATCGCAAGAGTTTATTCGAGATACATTAACCCAATTTAAATACTCCATTTTTCCAGAATTATTTAGTCTCGTTGATAAAATTGAAATCAATTTTATGCTTAGGCCAGGAGTACTCTCAGTTCCCTTAATGCACCAAGCAAAAGCACTGTATCAAGCCATACTTTTTCTTCCCAAAAAGATGGTGGATTTTAAAGTAACAGGACAAGAGTTGTTAACCCTTGAAGATCCACACTTTATGGAATTAAGACTAAAATCAGCTTATAAACGAATAGATGATATCAACAAAACAGGTTTTGAAACAATCATTGCTTATGAAGCCTTAGAACGTTTTTTTAACATTTTAAAACAAGAAGCATATCAATCGGTAGCACTTTCGCAGCTTCCCACCGATATAAAAGAAACTCTTCGTGATCATTATAAAAGATTTAAATCATTTATGATCCAATTGGATGTTGATTTTAATAATCAAATGATTAACAGCCTGTTAGGCATTGAAACATGGGGCGATTTTCTCAGTAAGCAATTCCAAAAGCTAAAAGGGGCCCTACCTCCAGATCATATCACTTTGATTATAGAAAAATATGCCCCTTTAAAAGCATTAATTACCAAGCAAAATAATAGCCTGGGTTTTCGTGCCCATTTAAATCAAGACTTAATTAACTTTGTACGTACCGAAGCAAAACTCTATTTATACCCTTATCATGTCGTCCCAAACGTCTATGTTATCGATGAGTCCATACCGCTACAAAACCCTCAAGAAAAAGACAAGCTAGATTTTATATCCGTTGGCGAAAACACAGAGCTCATCGACGTAAATCAACTAACTGCCAGTCAAGCTTATGACCTACATCAATGGTATGAAAATAAACATGCTAACATTTTGGAAGCTCGAGATGCTTGTGCTAAGTTTACAAAATTAATCAATAATGAAGATCTTCTCCTTGATGCATTAGCCCAGTCAACACAAGATGATGAGGCAGCACATAGTACGCTCGATGTTCAACTTATAAGCCTATTAAGTGCGCAAGACAAAAGCAGCGATGAGATACTCAAATTATCTCGCGCTTATCACATCATAAAAACTAACTTACTTAATCAATATATTATTTTTAAACCCTATTTTAGTGAAATAACACCCGAACCAATTGATCACTACTTAAATAAACTCTTATCAGACACGCAACCTAATACGAAAAAAAATCATACTTTTCAAGGATTTTTTTCACTGTCAACCGAGAGCAAAGCAAAATTTATTAATTCATGTAAAGCATGGAAAAAGCGACTAACACTCTGTTTGACCGTTGCTAAAAAACAAGTTATCAAAGAATATCAAGACACCCCTTTGCAACATGAGTCCACATATCGATCGCACTACTTAATCAAGCATACTAATTTCTCAAAAGGCATCCGCGATTTTCGCGTCTCTCTATTTAAAATAACCTCCTTATTTAATAAGGCAATGCAAGAACAGCTAGTTCCTAGATTCAATGATATCCGATTCCCTGAAATGGAGAAGCGCGACACACAACTAGCTCAAGGCAAACAAGTTCGAGCGATAAAAGATATCTACAACAGCCTTTACCATCTCGAAAAAATTGCCTGTGAATTAGAAGAACTCAACGATTCAAGTTATAAAATTAAATACTTAAAACATCTTAAAAACGCCTACTTGCATCTAAACGAAATCATTGAAGCATGTAAGCGACTTAAAGCAGATCCTCATAGTGAGTTTATCGCACATGATATAATGAGTAGAGCCAAGAGCCTTTACATGTCATTTCTGCAACATTCTGATGCTTATAAAGTTGGGCATGAAGATATTATTCATGAAGGAAAGGCTGTTAAATATAACCCCCTCTGGTATGTACTTAATGCCTTTTACATTAGTCCAAAACATATTAGATCCTTTAAAAATACCCATAACCTCACTACAGAAGAACTTCAAACCCTACATCTACGAGCCAAGAAAGCAACCATAAAAATTGAAGCGATAATCAAAAGCTCTGATTCTTATTTTAAATTATTTTTACAAACACCTAACATGTTCCATTTATATAAAGAATTAACTCGGAAACTTAATGAATTTACTACCACCATTCACGGCTCAGTTCTTAACAGTCTAGACAAATTCAGAGACAGTGCATTAACCCCTCTACTTCTTGAGGCAGATCAATGGGAAGATAAAATAGGCCTTTCCCCTGGCAGGTTATCAGAGCCTTTACGAAAAATTACCAATGAATTTTTTAAAGGGTTCTTACACCCTCAAAGTTTACATTCACAACAGCATATTTCATTGATTTGTGATACCAAACCTTTGGAAAAAAGAATAGCTCAAATTACTAAACAATCCTCTAGTATAGAAAAAGAACTTAGCCAAGAAGAAAAATATTATGCCGATTTTGTTACGCTCTATACAAAAATACAGCTGCATAAAGGACGTGCAACATCAATTTTTATAACACAAGATTTGATTATGCCTTCTTTAGAAAAGGAAATACCCATCCTGTATAAAAAAATTCTACCTAAATTAACTCAACTTAAATTAGATAAAAAAATCACCATTAACCCTAGTGTTTATGCCGAAGACCATCGGTATGATAACCTTTGTAACGATCAACTCAAAGAGTACGATCCCCAGTTTACTGAAATAGAAGCTTGGATTAGCGCAAGTTATCACTATGTTTTAGGTTTAAGAGCAACCCATAAAATAGAATTACAAACTTGCAAAGAGAAACTAGATTTTCTTCTCGCGCTAAAAGAAATTCAAACTCAAGAAAAGATACAATTTACTGAAGAGTACACGACTGAAGCCTTTCATAATCAATTAGACTTTTTCTGTGGTCGTCCTATTGGCTTGGAACATATTGATAAAGAATATGCAAAGGAGCTCAGAAAGAATTTATTAGAATTTGAAGCATCAATCATCAATCAATCTAAAATTGCGCCTGATATTAATCTATCTATAAAAAATTTACTGCAAGCAAAAATCAGTATTTTTGAGAAAGATCATTATCAAGAATATTATCAGCTGGATTTGGTAATGGATGCCGTTGCACGATTTAAAAATTACTTCACTCAAAGTATTGATGAGAAATACTCGATTGAAAACGCAGAGACTCTTGGTGTCAAAAGCACAGAAATTAATAAGATTCTAGATCTTGCGATTAACGAAAACGAAACAATTAAAAATAGACTAGCAGAGATAAAAAAGAAAGTAAACGATCCTAATTTCACAAGAATTATTTTGACACATAGATCAGTAAGTACACTAAGCTTTCTATACTTAAAAATGTGTTTTCTCTATTTGTTAGAAGTATTACACCTCTATACCCCACCAAGAAAAACACTTTTAAATAATATGAAAAAGGCTGCCAACAATCCACCAAACACTAACACCTTAATCAAAAAATTTGGATTATTTGCCCAGCCAACCCCCAATCAATTACCCAAACAAAACCCGGCATTAGAACCTATTGCTATACTAACAACGTAGTACCGTGGCCTCGATGTAAGGTAGCGTAATCCAGGATCAATAGGACCTAACTCCTAAATTACACTACACCACATCCAGGCTATCTTAGAATCATGCTGCTTTTTGAATTCCCTGACCCACAGTAGAAACGTCTTTTCCGAAACCTTTCACTGTTCCACAAGCGGTTAACATACCTAAAGTGGTTAACACGACACAAATCATTATTATTTTTTTTGTTATACTCATGATATTTCTCTCCCTGGCGTTTATTAAAATAAGAACCTCTAAAATGAGTGTAGCTCATCTTTTTATTAAAATTTAAAAAACACCCTGTTTTTTATAAATTCTTGTTCATCTTTTTTTAAACAAGGATAGCGATTGTTATAGAAACCGTTCTTCTCTATAATCCATTTGATTTTAATAATAAGGTGCCTTCAAATGAAAAAATGGATTCTGCTAGCGCTTACCAGTTTAATCATAGCAAACGCTCAAGCAACTGAAACTTATTGTGGCTATAAGGATTATTTCCGATTAAGTGATGCATCACATCCGGCTATTTACATCGTCAGTGGTTTTAGCGATCAGGATATTATCTTACAAATGATAGGCCCACGTAGTTTTATAATTAGAGATTCTATGCAATGTAAAAGCGGTTATGCTCATGTTACTGTTGCTTATAACTCTGCGAATTGGTGCGTCCTAGATATTAAAGATGGGCCTTTAATGAATCATCCTAAAGTGAGCGCATCCTGCAATGGAATTCGTTACCTCAATACAACCTATGATGGTTTCAATAGTTATTCTTACACTATTAATTTAGATTAAAACCTAACTTCACTGCCCCTACATCCCACGGCGTTTGTGCAGCGTGTAGGGAGCAAAAAAATCCTTAGTTTAATCGCACGATTATTTACACCAGGTCAATAAGTTGCCCTGAATGAACAAAACCAAGAAAACCATGAGCTTTGGCATCAGGCAATTTTTCACTCATATCATTATAATGATAAAGCCACGTTTTTGCCTTTATCTGATGAGATAAAGAATCCAACTGTTTAAAATGCGCGTGTACCCCACTTGGGGTATGCGATGTCTCACAATCATGAAAAATCAAATCTGCTTTTTGATAATAAGGCTTAAATAACTCTGGAATAAATTGAGTATCTGCTGTAATAAAGAAATTTTTGTTTTTATAATCCATGTCTAAACCATAACTTGGCATCAGCTCCCCATTGGAATGAATGTGAACCGTTTTAATTAAGCTTAATTGAACCCCTTCCCATTCATAAATTTGATTATCCGCTATGGTATGAATCTTAAAATAATCTTGCAAAGTAGCATCCTGACCTTCCAAAGTCTTTAAGCCTCCACTTAAAGAATGCTCCCAAAGCATCTGCTCCAAATGTTCATGAATAATTAAATCCGGTTTATTGTGACAAACAAATTTTCTTTGCAAGGCAAACCACTCAAGACCGCCAATATGATCGGCATGCAAATGACTTATATAGACCGCATCTATGTCTTTTGCTTTATAATTCGCTTTATCTAACGAAAAGCGAATATCTGTTCCGCAATCGATAAGCAGTTTTTTACCATTGTCTGCAAGTAACATCATGTTGGATTGAAAATTATCCGGATCTGTTCCCAATCCGCTGCCTGCACCTAAAAATAATAGTTTCATTCATTCATCCTGGTTTACGGTCCTTTTCCTGAAAAATAAACTGCCTCTTCAATAAAGAATAGCATTTATAATGGTTTATTTTTAACATTTGACCGCCAGTTAATAAAAAGACGATTTTATGAAGCATACTTTTATATGCTATTCTTAAAAAAATAGGTTTTTTTTACTTTTATGTGACCATATGGCAAAGGAAAATGAATGACCTTTAATATTAAAAACAACCGGTTGCTTCATTGTTTTTTCTTCAGTATGGCAATTGCCCTTATCAGCTTGGTGTTTTGTTTATTTAAGCTAAAATCGATTGCTGTAGAAGAATTTCGGAGTGATAACGAACGTTATGAAGCCTATCTCATTGCAAACAGACTTCGCCAAAGCTCCGATGATTTAACTCATTTAGCACGCCTTTATGTAAACACTAATGAAAAAAAATACCAAGACTATTACTATCAAGCTCTCAATATACGTAATGGCACAACGGCACGCCCTATCTACTATGATATGATGTATTGGGATTTAGTTATAGCTAACAATAAACAAGGCCCTTTTGGGCCCAAAAAATCCATAGTAAAAATGCTGCTGGAGCAGTATTTTCCCCTCTCTGAGTTTTTGTTACTTCTTGAGGCAGAAAATAAAAGCAATTTATTGTCTGAAACTGAAATTCAAGCTATAAACACCGTAAATGGCCTCTATATGGATGACTACGGGCGTTATACTATAAAAGGAACCCCTAATCCTCAAGCAGCACAGCGTATGTTATTTAATGACGAATACGTGCAAAAAAAAGCGGCCGTCGTAGAGCCCCTTAAAAAATTTTTTGACCTTCTCGATGAGCGAACTCTAGCAAAAAATGAAAGCCTTAATAAGGAAATGACACAAATTATATTTATTGCTATTTTTTTGGCGATTTTGTCAACGATTATTATGCTGATCTCCATATTCCAAGCATTAACCACTTTATCTAAAGTAAATAAAGAAAATGATCTCCTGCTTTTAAATGTTTTACCGGAAAAAATCGCTATACGTCTAAAATCAGGAGAACAAGATATTGCTGATGAATATCCTCAAGCGAGCGTTATGTTTGCAGATATTATTAACTTCACCGAATTAACTGAAAAATATGGACCTAAAAAAATTGTTAGAATCTTAAATCTTTTATTTACAGAGCTGGACAATCTGATTGAAACATATCACATTGAAAAAGTAAAAACGATTGGTGATAATTACATGGTCGTATCCGGCGTTCCTGTTCAAAATACAGAGCATGCAAAAAATCTTGCTAATTATGCTCTTGCTGTTCTTGAAAAGATGAAAGCATTTAATAAAACCAATCAATTAAGCATTCAATTGCGTATTGGAATGACCTATGGCTCAGTCATCGCAGGGGTTATTGGTCATAAAAAATTCGTGTATGACGTGTGGGGCAATGTAGTCAATTTAGCCAGCCGTTTAGAAAAAACTTCCTTATCTAATAAAATTCATGTGTCTGAAAAAATGGCGTTTATGCTTGAAGATGAGTTTATTCTTGAATCAAGAGAAACACAGACAATCAAAGGCATTGGCAAAATCAAAACATACTTTCTTATTGGAAAGAAACCGATTAACCCCAATCATTTTTAATGACACCGTGGACAGATACCATAAATATTCAACGCATGATCCGTCATTTGAAACTGTGCTTTTTCCGCAATTTCTTTTTGTCTTTGCTCAATAATTTCATCAATAAACTCTTCAACACTCCCGCATTTAACACACACCAGATGATCGTGATGAACACCCAAACTCAATTCAAATACGGAATAACCACCTTCAAAATTATGTCGTGAAACCAAACCTGCTTCTTCAAACTGCGTTAACACACGATAAACAGTCGCCAAGCCAACATCCTCTCCCGTCTCAAGCAAGGCCTTATAAACCCCTTCCGCACTTAAGTGATGCTTGGGTGATTGTTCTAAAATTTGTAATACTTTTAAACGTGGTATTGTAATTTTTAACCCAGCATTTTTTAACTGTTTACTTTCTTCCATTCAAACTCCTTGGCTCATTGCATGAATGCATGAGGTTATTCTTACCTTACAGGTGCCTTTCATTAACTGGCGTGTTATTATGGCGAAATTTTTCATGATAGGCAAAAAAATGCGAACTATTGTTCTTCTTCTCAGTATGTTATGCACTTTAACATTAACTCAATGTTCTTCCTATGACTTTGCTCGAAGAGTATCACAACAGGGTAATTTATTACCTAAATCTCGAATAGATCGACTGAAGATAGGAATGAGCAAAAATGATGCGGCCATTTTAATGGGAACTAGCTTATTAAGTCCAACATTCAATGATGATCGTTGGGATTATGCTTATACTTGGCGCAAAGGTCATGGACCAATGACTGTACATACCGTGAGTTTATATTTCGCTAACAATAGCTTAAGACAGATTGAGTCTAAGTAAAAAATAGAGCGCGCTCATATGGCCTAGATGCAGCATAGCGTAATCTGGGAATTTTGTGCCACTGATCCCGCTGCATCCAGGCTACAAGGGCGTAAATTCCTTAAGGAAATGCCTTTAGTTGCTTACAACTAAGCTAGACTTATCGTTTATTATCACTTTTCCTTTGCTTTCGCACGTGCTTTTTGTCGACGTGTTTCTTTTGGATCTAAAACTAATGGTCTATATATCTCCAAACGATCCCCTTCTTTTAACACCGTGTCCAAGGTTACTAATTTTGCGTAAATACCAAGAGGAAGCCCCATCGTTTCAGGATAAGCTTGATATATCCCGGAAGCATTAAGTGCATCAATTACTGTTGCTCCGGCAACAAGTTCTAGATTAAAGTGAACTGTTTTGCGTTCGGGTGTAACATAGACCAACTCAATCGTGATCATACATGGCCTTAGCTCTATCGCAAAAGGAATCTACCATTTTATCGGTAACCTGCTCAAATACGGGGCCAAGTAACATGGAAAACATTTTTCCTGCAAACTCAAATTCTAAATCAAACGAAATTTTACATCCATCCGTCATTTCATCAAAGCGCCAAAAGCCTTCTAAATGACTAAAGGGTCCATCTACCAAACGAATTTCTATCATCTTATTAATTTGCAACAGATTACGTGTTGTAAACGACTTGGTCATTCCCGCCGCACCTATAATTAAAGTAGCCTGAACTTCATCTTCATCACGATGATGCACGATACTTTCAGTACAATAAGGTAAAAATTGAGAGTAATGTTCTACTTCGTTTACCAGACGAAACATTTGCTCACAGCTGTAACCCACTGTTCTTGATTTTTTTACTATCGTCATTATGCAATTCTCCCCAAAATCTGTTGACTCAACCAAAGAGCAATATCCTGCATTTCCTCCAGACACACTGAATGCTCCATAGGGTAGTGATGGCTGGTGAGATGACTATAGCCATTGTTTAATAACCAATCTTTACTCATCTCCACCCACTTAGGTAAAACGAGCGGATCAAAAGTACCAGAACCTATAAAAATAGGCGTACTTTTATCAAGTTTTGGTCGAGTGTGATCAGCTAAAGGAATATAAGAA
This sequence comes from Legionella sp., assembly GCA_030158115.1. Lineage (GTDB taxonomy): Bacteria > Pseudomonadota > Gammaproteobacteria > Legionellales > Legionellaceae > Legionella. Next base: position 54,596 of record JAOATK010000018.1, on the reverse strand, counting down.
GATAAAGCAATAATCCCACCTAACTTTGCTGTAGTATGCAGTGCGGTATGAAGTGCCATAGCACCCCCTTGAGAAAAACCTGCTAAAAAAATCTGCTCATACGTAAAGCCATCATTTAATTGTTCATCCATTACCTTACGAATAACCTTTTCAGATTCTTCTATCCCTGCTTTATCTTGTCTATCAATCAACTCCAAACCCATAATGTCATACCAAGCAGGCATTACCATGCCATTATTCAGCGTCACAGGACGCATTGATGCATTGATAAACACATGGCGTATTGCTTTGCCGTCAATTTTTAACTGATCAGCTAAACTCTCCATGTCTGAAGCATCAGCGCCCAAGCCATGCATCCAAATAATACATGCCTGCGCTAACGCTTGAGGCTCTTTCATAAAAACACTCAAAACCATCCCCTCACATACAAAAAACAAATTATCGCCAATGCATCAGCGCAGTGCAAGACATACCTTACCCAAATTTCAGCAGAAAAGTGAGTTCGCTCGCAATAACCAACTGTTTTTTGTTTAAAAATGACCAACGAGTATTTATTTCACTCTCTATGATGTGCTACAATTAACTAAGGTGACCTAATAAATCGCATTCCTTATGCCATCATTTACCCTGACCATGCTAGGTACAGATACTGTCTATACCCCCACGTTAAAAAGCGTGAAAAAACCTATTAAGGTATTGGACTATCCAAAAGGTGAAACTCTGAGCATAGTTTCAAGCTTAATTGAAACAACAGCAACCCCCAAAATTGATCTCAAAAATCCTATCCCTTATGAAGCAAATGAAATTACTGTGATTAATGGACCAGATACAAGAGGATCTCTCGTAGGAGAAAAAATTGCATTAGGACTTGCTGCCGTATTAAAAGCCATTGTGCGAGAACAAACAACCATCAATATCATAGCGCATAGCAGAGGTGCGGTGGAATCTATTATACTTGCTCATGAACTAGAAGAAATAAAAAAGATCCTTGAATCATGTAAAAACCTTGGTGAATTACTAGAACGTTTAACTCAACAACAAAGCCTAAGAAAGAAAAGTAAACCTGTTAATAATACGCCTGATATCATTGCAATATTAAAAACTCAACTTCAAGATATAGAACCTCAAGACGAATGGTTTCAAAATTTAAAAAATAATATCCCATTAGCTACTATTAATTTTTTTGGCATTGACCCTGTTCCTGGAGATATTTATCCAATAACATGGTATGACGAACGCTTTTTTAGCCTCCCTAGAATTATTAACAATGCAGAAATCATTCATTATGAAAATGAACGTACTGACTGGGGTTTCACCCCGATATACCCAGAAGCCGTAAATAGTGAACAAACAATTTCTTATCAGTCAATGCCAGGTCATCATGGAACTGGTTCTGCAGGAAATAATGCTTCACAGCAAAAAAAGATAGTTAGTCCTGAAAAGACTAAAACGACTCACGTACAAAAATTGATGCTTTATAAAATGCTAGATTTTCTAAACCATCATGACGTAAAATTTAAAGATGCCACAGAGGTTTTTCGCTATGGTCGAGGCTTGGGTAGAAAGCATGCCAAACCCATTGAGGAACCAATCGAAAGTACTAAAAGAATTGATGTATCTCAGTTAGATTTTCCAAAAATATACCGCGAACTTTACTCAAAAATTGAAACAAACCGCGCAGGTTATAGGGCCTTTAATCAAACAAATTACTGGATGGGGGGCTTACTTCCCCAGCGCAAAATGCTTCATACAGGTCATAAATATAGACAGTTTAATGAGTCCTACTCTATTAAAGTTGGCTATGTTAACGAGGAACATAGCCGTTTGATGCAAAATTACTTTTTTAAAACATTCAATTTAGTTGCACCGAATAATTTAGCTGAAATGATTGATGCGGCATGTAACGCACTAAAAGAAAACATTGGTCAAATAACGCCTGAACATCATCCAGATGTTTTACAAGCTTTTGGCATAGTAATACAACAAGTCAGCCAGAAATATTTAAGTGAAGAATGGAGCACCGCTGAAAAACAAGAACAAAAACAACTACTATTTGCTGCGATCACGCGAGCATTAGCCACTTTTTATGAACTACAAACCTCCGATACCACTACATTTTTTACTCAACTTATCCAATTAAGCCTCTCAGGACTGATTAATACAGTAAAGGCGCAATATACTATTCTGAAAGAACAGTTTGATCGCTTACAAGAAACTCCCGATAAGAAATTAATCCATTTTTTTAAAGGTCTATTAACCCAATTAAATTTACAAAAGACTGTGCAAGAACAGATAAGTGAAGCAATGAGCTCAGAAGAGCAGCCAGAAATCGACGCACGCATTAACGACATTGTCAATTCAGAACCGTACAAAAAGCTAGACAACCATCCTATTAATGCCAAAATAAGCTATACATGGGAGCAAGTAAAAAATGAGTACCCTCCCCAAGGGTCTGAATTTATTGAAAACTTAATAACGGGTTTTGAGGAACAATATGGCGAATATTTAAAGGATTTTGAAAAACTCTATACCCAAACCCAAGTTTTAGTTAATGATATAGTTGCCCTTCGGAAGATAAAACGATTTGATGATGTCAGCATCCTTACTCTATTGCAATGTGAGTGCTCTCTTTATAACGAAATATCTCCTGAGTTGATTAAAATTACCGCTCAAAAATTTTATCAAGATAGACCACATGACTTACCTAAAGTCGCTATTAATGACGGTTTTTTAAAGTTAGCTGAACGCTATGCTATTGATAATTATGGCGTGATAGATCGAACTCAAGAACAAGTAGATCAAAAAATCAAAGATCTATCCAATAAAGTAGAAGCGCTAACTCAAAAGCACAAAAAATTACAGCGAGATAATGCTCAATTAAAAGTGCAGTCAGCAAATGCCGACCGATATGAAAAATACATCAAAAATAAGGAAGAAGTGAAATTTATAATCCTCGCGGAGAAGTTAGAACAACTAACTCGCAACTACCTTAAAACGCTTGAATCTCCTACAAAAAAAGTTGAATTATGCGACAAAAAAATCAAACTAATTAACGAACTACTTCATTGCTTAACGAATACGGAAAATAAGCTCGAGGCATCAACTAGAGTGCGTGATTTTTATGTTAAATTGGATCACCATGACTCCTTGATACTCAAAGATCATCGAAATTCTGCATGGAGGCGCTATGTAACTAATGTACTCATCGTCGCAGGAGTTCTTCTTTCTGGTATTCTTCCTGGATTACTAGCACTTGCTGCTTATAATACAACCGGAAACACAGCTGGAAAATCTTACCGTTTTTGGCGCACTGCAGGTACCAATGTTACCGAGAATTTAAAGAAACTTGATCCTTCTAAATCCTCATCTACAGAAAAGGATGATAAAGATCCGAAGTCAGAAGATCCTCCTAATAATTTCTCTTTTTAACATAAACTCCCTATAATCTATAAAACACATTACGTTACTGACATTAAATGAAACCCTTTAATCGCTCTATCCCTAAGTCCCGCGGCTTGTCCACGGGATCCACTGATCCCACTAGCTACATGGATCCCGTGGACAAGCCGCGGGACTTAGGAAACAGGCAATCAGTTATGAAACCTTTTTGTTTTTTATTGATAAGCTCTCTGGCCATCTCTTCTTTAACAGGATGCGGCCAAAAAGGACCTCTCTATTTACCGCAAAATGAGCAGATCAATAAAATAAATTAATGAGCCAATAAATGAATATGAAATTTACAAAAATGCATGGGTTAGGCAATGATTTCATGGTCATTGATGGCATTAATCAAACCATTAAGCTCACTCCTCAATATATAGCCTACTTATCTCAACGTCACACGGGTATTGGCTTTGACCAAATGTTACTCATTGAACGCAGTGAAACTGCGGGTATCGATTTTACTTACCGAATATTTAATGCCAATGGACAAGAGGTGGGACAATGTGGCAATGGTGCGCGCTGCCTTGCCTTATTTGCCAAACACTATGGTCTAACTAATAAAAATGACTTAATAGTTGCGACTAAAACAACTCAAATGACTTTGCATATTCACGAAGACAACACGGTTCGAGTTGACATGGGGATGCCTAAACTAGAACCCCAAAATATTCCATTCTTAACCAACCACCAAGAAAGCGAATATCACTTACCGCTTTCACAAGGAAAAACAGCCACCCTACATGCTCTAAGTGTAGGTAATCCACATGCTGTTTTATTAGTTGATGATGTTGAACTAGCCCCAGTCCAAGAATGGGGTGAACAAATTAGTATTCACTCCTGTTTCCCTGAGCAAACCAACGTAGGATTCATGCAAATTCTGACGCCTCGACACATCAAATTACGAGTCTATGAGCGAGGTTGCGCGGAAACGCTTGCATGTGGAAGTGGTGCTGTTGCAGCTGCTGCAGCAGGTCGTTTATTCCATCATTTGGAGAAACAAATAACCGTTACTTTGCCCGGTGGCGATTTAATTATTGATTGGCCGGAATTTAATGAACCCATAACATTGACAGGCTCTGCTACCTTTGTCTACGAAGGCATGGTTTTTTAAGAACACATAACCTTAGCATCCACCAATTCCCTACACCCCACAGCTTATCGTGGGGATCTATTCCGCATGCAGCACCTTACTATCTTGTTAGATGGATTAGCGCTTTCACAAAAAAGATAACGTCGTTTAATGGCAGTGAAGCTGACTTGAATCTCTCGAGCAACTGTTGCGTTTTTTTGCCAAACCGCTATGCTAAAAAAACGGTCTTGTAGGAAGATGGAGAGTTGGATGCTTAATCATATTGAATTTAAAGCCGCTTTAGGAAACACAGACTATCAAGCCCAGATTTCTAGTAATGCAGCCAATCAAGTAGAATTTATTGCACGCCTGGAACACAATCAATTTAAGCCCCAAGATCTCATAGAATTTATCCCCTTAGTGCAAAACCTTAAAGTGCGCACTTTATTAATTATTCACCTACTAACACAACAAGTCTATTTAGATGCATTGATGGGTGAGCCTCTACAAAATCGTTTATCCTCTAAAGACCATGTCAAGCCATCCCGTCTTAATCAATGGATTCATCAATTGGATGTTTCGATTCTGTCTCCTGAGTTAATTAACAAATTACCCATTGAAGTCGCTATAAGCATATTGTGTGCTCCTCCTCATTTCCATCAACTCACACAAGAACAAGTTAGCGCCTTACTAAAAAAATATCCAGAATATTGCCTTCTGGATTATTGGGTTAATAATTTTTCTACAATGCCTAATGCACATTTTATGTTAGCCCATCTAATGAAAATAACAGGAACACGGGTAATTGATGTCTTAAATACAAATGAGGCAGGAAAAGAGCGTGTGTTGTTAATGATAATAAAACATCTTCCTCTATTTCTGCCCCTACCTTCGCAATTATTTAGCCTTTTCAAACAAGAGTCTTATTTAATTTTAGCAATAAACCTCTATCTAAATGGTCATCATTATCAAGCATATACCGCATTTATTGAAACGTTGACCCAACACCTCTTAAAACAAGGGCATACCTTTTCGGCTGCAGCAATCGATCGACTGTTTGCGGTCAATAATGTAGTAGAGCTTAAACATTTAATGACAAATATTGCTCCGTTAATCAACGCTCACCTAAGAGATGAGTCTAAAATGGGTAAAGTGGAATTATTTTATGAAGCAGAATGCCTTCAAATTCCAAGAATGACTCAACTTATTCCTTTTCCCTCGATAACAACAAATGGCGTTGAAGAGTCTCCATTGATAAAGGTGCTCGCACATCAACATAAACTAATCACCAACTTTGATTATTTTTTAATACATTATCAGGGTACAAGTGACACCCTAAACAAGGTGTTGAATGACTATTTAGACTATTATTTAAACGAAAAAAAATCGGAGATGAGTGCTAATACAATGTCTCGCCTTAGTTTCTTACTTTTAAGAGAGGAATTAGCACCGCAAACTAAAGAGGCTTTATTTGCAACTTTTCTCCGTTACCCTGAATTATTTAATCAACCAATCTGTCGCCACTTATTTTTATATAATGCGTTAAAGGCAATCCATCATTTTGGTTTAGAAGGAGGGATAAAAAATTACAAGACGGTGATTTTTTTGTGTGAATTAGCATTAAAAAAGCTGGATCCAGAAAAAAACCATGACCTAATAGAATTAGCTCATAACGCGAAAGAAGAGGCGGAATTAGAATTACATTTCAGTCAAAAAAAAGGTTTTTTTGCCAGAATTGTTATTTATATAAAACGCTGTATTTTCTATGGATGGACCGGCTTTTTTTCACCTAACTTACCCAAATATGTTATTCCAGAATCCCTTCCACCAAAGAAAATAACTGCCCCAAAAATGACCGTTCCTTTTGTAAAGGATCTCGCTTTAATATTGCAAGAAGAAATAGAAGAGCCCACTCAACATCATTTGGAACAACTTATTGAAGCCATGAGTACTTACTCTTTGAAAGAAACACCAGAAGAAGAAGAGCTTGAAATTCGAACCAAAGTCCACCACTTATACTCTAGAGGATTAACAAATCCGGCATTATCTCTTTGGTTACACAACCATCACAATCCCTTTTTAGAAAATCAATTTCGTTTATTAGAATTAACGTTAAGTAAATGCTCGCTCAAAGAATTCCGGCTATTAATGAAAAAAATGCCGCAGAATTCCACAGCACTTCAACGACTTGCTGAAGAACTAAACTGCCCTTTACCCACCGAGATGCCTAAGCCACAAGAAAGCACGGCAGCCTCTGGACTTTTAACCGCAGCAACAGAAACCATGTCAGAAATATGGGACTGGGCAGGAGGATTTTTTACGGCAACTAGACATAGCCTTGATTCCACATTACGTAATCAAGGAATGCAATACCCAACTCATCCTTAAAGGATACTCGCGAGATGTAAGCGTGATAAGACTATAGGATGATGACTATTTCTTCTTCAGTTTCTTCCATCGCCTATGCATCCAATTCCATTGCTCAGGATGGGCTAAGATAATTCGCTCTAACGCTTGGTTATAAGCTAAGGTATTATAATACAAAGCATCCGCTGTATTATCATAATCACGCCAAGGAATAGGATCATAAAACTCTAAAACATGTTTTCCATTCGGTAAGCGATACCCTGCTGCAGGAATTACAGGCACTCTAGTATAACGAGATAATGTGGCTAAACTGCGATAAGTTCCCGCCTTTTCTCCAAAAAATTCTACTGCAATACCATCTCGATTAGCTAAAGAGGCATGCTGATCTAAAACAAAAATAACGGCATGATTTTTTTCTAAGGCTGCACACACTTTATCTAATGAGTTCTTTTTTGGAATAACGTTTAAACCCACTTGATAATATTGTTTAAATAAACTGCGCTCAATGAATTTAATAGATAATGTTCGACGAATAAAGTGGAATTGACCTTGAAATTCTTTAAAATTTAAAACACCACCAATGGGTGCTACTTCCCAATTACCAAAATGTCCTGTGACCACTAAAACACCTTTTTGCTGAGCAACGACCTCCAGCATTTTTTCATGGCCACGCACTTCGACTTGTTGGCTTAAAGTAGCCTCGCTCATAAACCGCAAGCACAAAGCCTCCTTAAACGACTTAAGCAAATGAGAATAATAGGACATCGCTAGATGCTTTTTTTGCATATCATTTAATTGATTGCCATACACGCGATCAATATTAGCCAAAATCACCTGCCGTTTATAAGGAGCATATTTATAGATTAAACGCCCCAAAAAGCTCACCGGCAATTCACTAATTTGCTTCGCTAAATCATTCACAGGATTTAATCACTAAGCAGGCATTCATGCTTGCAAAACCGCGATTGATCATTAATGCATAAGGATGCTGTAAGAATTGATGATCAGCGCTAAGCGATAAACCCTCACAACTTGGTGCTGGTTGATTTAAATTAGCAATGCCAGGTATACACTGTGCCTCAAGCGCATAGGTAGCAAGCACTGCATCAATAATCCCGGAAGCACAGATAGTGTGCCCCATAGACCATTTAAATCCAGTGACAGGAATTTGTTGCTGGCCAAAAACAGTTTTAATAGCTTGGGCTTCGCTATCATCTGATTTAACATTCCCATTGCCATGCGCCACGATAAAACCAATCTCTTCAGGGGTAAGATTTGCGCTTTTTAATGTACGCCCAATTAATTCCGCTAATTGTTGCCCATCTGCTTCTATAGAAAATAAACCGGCAGCTTCGCTGTTAGATAAACCACCAACCACCTCACCATAGCACACAGCAGAACGAGCTTTCACACTCGCTTCGCTTTCCAAAACGATAGCAGCAGCTCCCTCAGCCATCAATGTTCCGTCATGTTCTGCATCAAATGGCTTTAAATGCCGATGACTCAAAACTCCTAATTGCTCATAATAAAACAAAGATTGAGGTTCAACTGCCATATCATAAGCCACAACAACCGCACGATCAGCTTGCCCGCTACTTATCGCATGATAGGCTTCTAATAAAGCTTGCGTTCCACTGACTGCGTGGTTCGTTATATTATGGTTAGGGCCTTTAAAACCATAAGTTATCCCAGTATAGGCAAGCACATTATTAGGTAAAATTCGTAGCAACCACATCGGATGAACTTCATCAAACAATTGCGCTGCAAATTGCTGCATGTCGCCACCACTTTTCGCTAACAGAGGTAAAAAGTCATATTGTTGAAAATATTTGTTTCCAGGAGAACCAATAAAAACTGCCGTTTGCTCATTAAATGAGTTCGCATCATCGAGTGCATCACGATAAGTAATCATTTGGCTTTGTTCAACCGCTTGCACAGCCGCATTAATACCTAGCACATCTTGGCGAGAAATGACTTTAATTAACTTGCGATCAGGCAACATTTTAGCCGGCTGAAAATCTTTTAATTCACCCCCTAAGCAAGAAGGCCATTTAGATAGATCCCATTCACTGAGCTCTGCAATTCCGCTTTGTCCAGAAACAATAGATTCCCAAGTGGCATCAGAAGTATTACCTGATGCGGTAACTGCACTGCGACCTGTAATAAATACGCGATTATTTTGACTCATTGACCTACTCCTTCAAATTCGGGATGTTTAAACAGCAAGCAGCTGTTGGAACCACCAAATCCAAAAGAATCGGATATAACCACACCTAAAGATTTATGCCGCGGTCCCTCCACTACATAATCCAAATTACATTCAGGATCAGGCGTGGTTAAATTAGCGGTTGGAGGAATGCGTGATTCTTCGATCGCCTTGACAGACAAGACTGCTTCCAGAGCCCCTGCTGCTGCAATTAAGTGTCCGGTTTGACCTTTAGTTGAACTCACAGGCAAATGAGCAATCCGCTCCCCAAAAACAGCTTTAATCGCATTCGTTTCACTTAAATCATTCATTTTAGTGGAGGTACCATGTGCATTAATATAATCCACATCGGAGGCCTGAACACCCGCATCTTTAAGCGCACGTTCGATGGCTTGAATCGCACCATCGCCGTTAGGATGGGAATCAGTAATTCGATAGGAGCTTAAAGAATTACCCTCTCCTGCCAGTTCAGCATAAATACGCGCTCCGCGAGCCTTTGCCTTATCCCATTCTTCAAGAATTAAAAAAGCAGCCCCTTCACCTAAAACAAAACCATTACGTGTTCCATCAAAAGGACGACTGGCGGTCTCAGGAGTTTCATTATAAGTAGACAAAGCACCAAGCAAACAAAAACTAGATAAACCTAATGGGTTGATCATCGAGTCAAAACCACCTGCCAACATAAAATCAGCCTCGCCACGACGAATCACTTGTAGGGCTAACCCTAAAGCTTGCCCCCCAGACGCACAAGCGGTATGAACTGAGGATGCATAACCTTTAATTCCAAATTGTTGGAGTAATAAGAATAAACCCGAGTTAGGTGTTGTTTTACCAAAATCAGCTAACCTGTAAAAATCCTGCTTACTTTCTTGCAAACGATTCCAATCTACTTCCCCATCTTGGGCACATATTTTTTGGAACCGCTGCAAATAATCAAATTCAGCAGTCATCATCCCACTACCAGTCACTACCCCCCAATCAGAAGCAGTCTGTTTTGTGGGCATTATTCCCGCGTCTTCAAAAGCTTGCTTTGCCGCTTCTAAGGCATACTGGGTAAAAGGCATCGCAAAGCGAGTATGCTTATTTTTTAATGCTGGATCAGGTGTAAAATTTTTCACTTCGGCAGCAATATAGGTTGGAAATGCACTGGCATCAAAATGCTTAATTTCAGCAATTCCAGACTGGCCTTCTAATAAATTAGACCACGTCGATTGAACATCAAGACCAATAGGTGACACAGCACCCAAACCTGTAATAGCAACTCGTCTTTTTTTCACGTTATTTACCTCAGGAAATAAGCACTACATCAACTACACAAACCCGTTTACCTGCAACCTCGCTACGATAAGCCAGGATTAACTCATCCTCAGTGTGTCGTTTCACAGTGACCGAGCACACAAGAACATCACCAGGAGAAACAAATTCATTCATTTTTATTTTACGCAACTCACTCACACGATAATCTGTCGAATATCCGGCGCGCGCAACAAATTCGCGCGCTAGATTTAATTTACACTCCAATAATACCGTCATGGGTAAGACCGGTTTTAATGGAAAATGATCAGGGAGATAAGGTGCTGCATGGTCTAGGCGCTTTTCAGCGACTAAGCTTACGCCAGGTTCACTAGAGCATATTTTATCAAAGTGCATAGCGACTGTAGTTAATTCAAGCGATTTTAGTCGATCTTTTTCATCTAAAGGCCAGCTATCTGCACTAAGAACAGACCAATCACCTGGATAATTAATTTCATTGAATTGCTGAGTGACCGTCTCCAGCGAAATAAAGTCGGTCATAGGGAGCAAAGGACCTAAAGCCCCATCCACCGTGAAAATAAGTTGGTCACCCACTCGCGCAACACTATGGTATTGCACCGCACTGTCATCCAAGTTATCAATATAGGATTCCAGCAATAAGGTTTCACCTACATAGGCAGGGCGATGTAAAGTAGCACTAGACACTATACCTGCCACAGGACGATGAGAAAAACCATTACGCTGCATGACATTCCATGCCGCCAATTGCCCTAAGGTTTCACCAATTAAAGACGGGATAAAACAATATCTCCCTTGTTCATCAACCGTTAAAAAAGCATCGTCACTAGTGACGTGTTTAATCCCCCGGATCAATTCGCCGGGAGAAGACTCAACAATCCTGTCAACAAACAAAAATCTCATTTAGTTACGCAGGAACTTGTTGTTCGCTCTTAGCGGCAACCACTAATTTGCAGAACGTTTCAACAGTAAACAACATGGGAATCTCATTGACCTTCATATTTGCTTTGAATTGATCAGCGGAGACTTCACTTAAATAATTTTGCAAAGCAGTAAGTCCTTGAGCCGTTAACACACCGCCCTTTTCAAACTCTTCTTCTGCTAAATTACCACGTGCATTTTTTTCTAATTGTCCACGAGGTATTTTAATTTTAAATTCTTTTTCCAATTGGAAAACTAAATCAAGGAAATCAATCGATTCAGCACCCAAATCAGCGATCAAACGACTATTTAACGCTACTTCATCCTCATCAATTACTAATACATCCGCAATGATTTCTCGAACTTTAGGATAAACACTAGTTACATTCATATTTTGCCCTCAGGAATTCAGCCAGTCACAAAGCCACGAATTATATCATATTTTTTTTTAAAGACATAAAATTAACAAACAAACAGAAGCGAATAAAAGTGCGGCTTAATCGCTTCTCAAATAAATATCTACCCTTATCCAATCTGACTATAGCCCGCATCTACAAATAAAGTAGTTGCATTGATCATAGCAGCCTCAGGCAAACACAACAGGTAAACAGCATTAGCGACATCTTGTGGCGTTAATGGCCTGTCTGTTAATGCATGAGCCTGATATTCATCAAGTAACTGCTCTCTATTGGGAAAATGTTTTAATGCATCCGTGTCCACAACACCGGCAGAAATGGTATTCACGGTAATGCCATCAACAGCCAACTCAAGACTTAATGAACGCACCAAGGCTTCTAGTGCAGCCTTAGAGGCGCCAATGAATGCATAATTTGGAATAGCTCTATGCGCTCCTAAACTAGATAAAGCAATAATGCGGCTGCCTTTAGGCATCATGGTATGAGCTTCTGTCGCCAGATGATTTAATGCCAATGCATTGGTTTCTAAGCACCAACGCCAATGTTTCGTTGACATCTTCAAAGCGGGCTTTAACACACCACTTGCTGCATTACTAATTAAAAAATCCAGATGACTAAAATGCTCACGAAACTGCGCGAACATCTCTTTTACAGATTGATGATCAGCAACATTAGCTTGTAATGCGATAGCTTTACGCCCCATGGCTTGAATCTCTTGCACTAACTGTTGCGCTTCATCTGAGCTATTATAATAAACAACAGCGATATCAGTACCTGCCTGAGCTAACTTTAATGCAGTAGCTTTACCAATCCCTCGCGCACCACCAGTAACTAAACCCACTTTACCTGCAAAAATTAAACTCATAAAATTGCCCTCTTAATTCAATAAAATCAGTATAAGACCACGCCACAGTTGCTATGCAAACATTTGTTTTCCCTGCGAAGGCAAAGATCCATTCTAAACTTGGCACTGAACTACATCCAAAATGGTTTCAAGCCTTCTGGGAATAACACCATTAATGCAGGTTGATCTGTTAAATAAAATCTCGTAAAAGCCTTTTCCAAAATCATGCATTTTCATTTTTATTCATTAATAATGCAATGTTTCCTGCATTAAATTCTCAAAGTTCTTGTGTATGAAGTGCTAACTTTGTACTATCCGCACACGAGAAACAAATTATATAAATGAATGAACTACCCTTGGTCTAAAAGTGTATTCCCTATTGCTGCTATTTTTTCCTTCCGGATGCTCGGTCTATTTTTGTTAATCCCTGTTTTTAGTCTTTATGCTGAAAAATTACATGGAGCAACTCCCATATTAATAGGCATAGCCTTAGGCATTTATGGTTTAGCGCAAGGATTCTTGCAAATACCATTTGGCCTCTTTTCCGATAAAATAGGCAGAAAACCAATTATCACTATTGGATTAATCCTTTTTGCAGGTGGCAGTTTACTAGGTGCTCTCACCGATTCAATCTATGGAATGATTTTAGCCAGAACGCTGCAAGGGGCTGGGGCTGTTGGTAGCGTTCTAATTGCGCTGCTTGCTGACTTAACTCCTGATAAGCAACGTACCAAAGCCATGGCAGTCATCGGAATGACCATCGGAACTTCTTTTAGTTTAGCCATGGTAATTAGCCCAGCTATTTCACACCGATTTGGTCTATCAGGCATATTTTATTTGACTACATTCCTAGCTCTGCTTGGTATCATTTTGCTACACTTAGTTATCCCTACGCCGTCTAACGAGCCATTTCATGGGGATAGTGAGGCCAATCCAGCTCTGCTAAAGCAAGTAATCAATGACAAGCAGCTGCAACGATTTAATGCAGGGATTTTTTGCCAACACTTTATTCTTACTTCTACTTTTTTTGCTATTCCCTTTATTTTGGCAAAGCAAATAGAACAAGGAAATTTAACCCAACAATGGCATTTTTATTTACCACTGATGGTGTGCTCTTTCATTCTGATGATTCCTTTCATCATACTTGCTGAAAAGAAAAAACAAATGAAAACCATATTTCTTTCGTCTGTATTAGTGATTTCTTTAGCCCAATTATTATTAGCCTTTAGTTACCAAAATTGGCTTGGTCTTTGTCTTCTGATGCTGGCCTTCTTTATTCCATTTAATATTCTTGAAGCAGCACTTCCCTCTCTTATTTCCAAACAAGTGAACCCTAACAGTAAAGGCACTGCCATGGGAATTTATTCAACCAGTCAATTTCTAGGGCTTTTCGCCGGTGGCGCACTGGCTGGTATTTTATATGGATGGAGTGGCGGCCAGGGAATTTTTATGATTAATGCCTTAGTAGGAATAGTGTGGTTCATTATTTCTTACTCAATGAAACCCGACGCATCAATCTAAACTTCATTAAAATTGCATCTCGAGGCAGTACAAGGACTCCATAAATTAAGATATACTCCTGTTCTAACTATCGCAAACAGGAGATAATCAATGGCTCGTGGAATAAATAAAGTCATCTTAGTTGGCAACGTAGGTGTTGACCCAGACGTACGTTATTTGCCCAATGGCAATGCAGTAACCTCACTTTCGATTGCAACTAGTGAATCATGGAAGGATAAAACCACTGGTGAAAAACAAGACAGGACTGAATGGCATCGCGTAGTTTGCTTTAATCGTTTAGGTGAAATTGCTGGCGAATACGTTCGTAAAGGCTCAAAGCTTTATGTTGAAGGCAGCTTACGAACAAGAAAATGGCAAGATCAACAAGGGCAAGATCGTTATACCACTGAAATTATAGCCAGCGACATTCAAATGCTAGATAGCAAAAGTGGCGGCACCGCAAGTTATGAAGACATGCCACAAACCCAATTTGCCCCTACACAACAAGCTTCACCAAAACCACAGCAACAAAGGCAACAACCAGCCCAACCGGTAGCACATGATGCATTTGATCAATTAGATGATGATGTTCCTTTTTGATTCCTACCATATAGAAAATTGTTAACTATTATTCTTAAGGCCCTTTAATTTAAGGGCTTTTTAGTTTTATAAGTGTTAATCCTAAAGGAATGTGGACATTTCCCTTATATTGAAAAACCAAATCAACTATTTGATCAAATAAACCATTTTTTATTCCCCAGCAGAATGGACAAGAAAATACCAAGCCAATAATAATTTTTTAACTCAACTGATTAAACAACCGAAAATTTTTCTAATAGGATCTGAGGATGAGTTTATCAAACTTGGATAACCTGGTAAAAACTGGGCAGCTAAAAGTAGAGCCAGTGAACGCATTAGAGTTCTCTGGTTTATTACGCTCAGGTGAAGCACGACTACACGATGCGGCCAATCCGTCTATTGCTGTAGAAAGTCAATTTGATCTAGCTTATCATGCAGCCCATTCACTATCACTTGCGGCACTGCGTTGGCATGGATATCAATTAGGTAATCGCTATTTAGTGTTTCAAGTATTACCTCACACGCTTGGGGTTGGTCCAGAAGTTTGATGCGTCTAGACAAAAAACGAGACCGGGCCCATGGTTTTATAAGAAAGAGACCATGTTTAAATCCAATAATTAATCGAGACAATGATGCTATTGGAACTTAGATTGGCGCGAGCATTCCCCTTGGGATCTATTAATCCATAAACACTCGGTATTTTTAATTCAATAGTATTTCCATAATTTACATAAGAATATTCTGTACGCAATGACCAATTTTGTTTAAAAGACCATTCCACACCTGTGCCGATTAGCCAACCCGCTTGATTAATATGTTTAGAATAATAATCGCCCCCCTCATTTTTGTATGTTAATCCTGCATTAGCAAAGCTGGCTCCAGCTGTTAAATAGGGAAGAAGAGTGGTTTTTTTCCAATTGATGAGGCGCCCTCCTCGGCCTTTAATAGAACTTTGCCTCTGATTCCTAAATAAGAAGCGGTCAGAAACATCAGGATTAAAAGGGCAAGTACAATTTAATGTGCTTTTTTGATTGGTGTTAAAGATCATATTAGCTTCTACACCGGATACGAAGTCCTTGGTCAATTGATGTAGGTAACCCAGTTGTATACCAGGAGAAACCGTTGAAAAATCTGAGCTGATATTGCAAGTACCCGCCTGATTAGTAAAACCTAATTGTTGAGATCTTAATTGAACATTGTTCAAAACAGCTCCCGCCTCCACACCAACATAAAGTCCTACCAAACTGTTTAATGAATAATTGGGCAAGTTGTTATCAGCACAAGCTATTCCAAGCGTATTGAGTGCTATCAAAGCACTATTAATTATTATCGAAAGTTTATTCATGGCGCTATTATCGTTAAAGGATTAGATACTATACCCTCTTTTGTACCAATGATGGTACAAGAACCATTTTTACCATACATCTTAAGATAAGTTTGGGACTTGGTCTGTCCAATTTGACAGCTGACGTTACCAGTCCTGTTCGTGACAGTATAAACGGTAGGCCCTGATCCTGCTACTGGTAAAGGCCCAAGGAGAACGGGCCTACTACAACAAACAACGGCTGGACTCAAAATGGGTGATCCATTGACTGTAGCGGGTATGTTAACAGACGAAGGGTAGCCTAAAAAATTAAATTGCACATACGTAGGTGCTCCAATCGGTAGATAAGAAAGCGTATAATTGGGCGTTGCTCCAGTAAATTTAACTGAGTCAAAAGTACCTGTAATGCCTGCAGAAGTGAGTAGGACATATTCTCCAGGTAGAGCCGTTGAATCTAAGTTAATTTCCAAGATACCAGCTAGCGATGCAGCACTAGTAACTGCAACTGACGATGTGCCATCAGAATTAATTTCGATATGAGTAAGACTTCCTAGAGAGCCCGTGTCTGCTGACCTTAAAAACAAGCTTCCAAGATGAAGCGTTCCCCCAATAGCTGGGGAGATCGTTCCAGAATTCACAGATACAGGACCGGTCAATGTCCCAGCTCCACTAAGTGTACCTCTTTGTGCGCTAAAGCTACTGTTTCTACAAACATTAATTGATGCCTCAGCAATTCGTCCATCAACTTTGAAGTTCGCATTGTTGACTGTGACGCTCCCTGAATAATCCGTTTCTCCCTGGTAAATAACCGATCCGTTTCCATTGATAAAAACACTAGTTCCTCCTCCATCAAGACTAGTGTCATCGGTAAAAGCAACTTGATTGCCGAGTGTCAAAACATCAGCAGTATCTTGGGCCATGAATGTAAGAGAAGAATTTGCGCGCAGGAAAATACTATTTCCTAACGCTGTACCATCTTCACCATCTAAACCATCAGGGGCACCAGTGCCATGAATTCCTGCTTGGGTGGTATTGTCTGATGTATTGAAAATGGTTGGAACTCCTGGAAATGCTTGTATAGTCAAATTCAAACCAGTATCTACAAAAATAGCAGCACCAAGACCGCTCCCCCCACCACCACCGCCTCCCCCAGAGCCTAGGCCATAGGTACCGGCGCCAGCCCCTCCGGATCCTCCCCCAAGGTTTCCTGTATCAGTGCCACCTGGGGCAGTAGAAAGACGAGAGGGACCACCACCACCTCCTCCTCCTCCACCAAGAGAATTACCGCCATCAGCAGGCGTTAAACCTGATTGGTTAACACCACCACCACCGCCCCCACCGCCAAGTCCACCCTCTCCAGCTTGGACAGTATAATCGACACCATAAGCTCCAGTGCCAGCGCCTCCACCACCCCCACCACCATAGCCGCCAAGCCCTGCTTGTCCGTCATGTTCATTTAAAATAACATCATATGAGACGACTCCGGCTCCACCACCTCCTGCTCCATCTCCTCCATTGCCTCCGGAAGGTGTGACACCATCTATCAATTTGGCTCGAAGCGGCGCCGTGTCACCTTTAGCCAATGTTCCATCTGAGCCGAGACTTCCACCGCCACCACCGCCAGATTCTAAAGTGCCACCACCGCCACCGCCACCGCCTGCATTGTTTCCTCCACTATTACCCCCCCCGCCAAAACCGGCTGTGATGTTGAGACCATAACCATTTCCATTCAGCCCAACATCTTGATCCGAGCCCCCGCTTCCCAGATTGGTGAGTGTTCCCATGGTAGCGCGAGATCCCAAGCCACCACCGCCGCCACCACCACCACCACCGAGCAAGACATCTCCACCATGGCCACCAAAACCGCCTCCTCCGGCGCCTCCAGTCGCTCCAGTGGTTAGGATGGAACCCCCATTTCCACTAAAACCACCTCCACCACCCCCGCCCTCATTACCTGTAGGAGAAGCAAGATTAAAATAACTTCCTCCATTACCTCCAACAGCTGAGCAATGAGTTATCGATACATTCATCAAAGTAATTGAAGGATGCGAACCATTTAAAAAAACTTGAGGCGCATAAATAGCACCTCCGGCTCCCATGCCACCACCTCCTCCCGAAATTCCATCTCCGCCATCACCCCCCTTTGCAACCAGTCTTTGAAAGGACATATTTTGGATCGTTACATTTCCCATGGGAATAAAAAATCCACTATAAGTATCATTACCGTCAATTATGACAGTAGGAATAGAGCCCGGATTACCAATTGTAATGTTCACAGAATTTGAAGAATTGTTAATAATCGGCAGAATTCCATTGAGTTGAATAGTCATTGGAAAATCAAAAGTAATCGCATAATCGTCTAATGATGTATTTAAATTTTGATTCATTGTATTTAAGTAATATCTAAGATCACCTGGCTCTCCAAAACCACCTGGATCATTATCTGTGCTTAGTGTTACAGTGAGTGTTGTCAAGGCATACAAAGAATGTGAGACAAAAAGAAAAATCAAATACATCCAATACCTTAACCTAAACATAAGAACTCCTTTTATTATTTCTTAAATCATCCAGTGCAACTTTAGGTTCCCATAATAAACAATTTTGAACTATTTAATAACCTCCTAAATAAAAAATCGTTTTTGAGTAAGAGCCCCTCGTCTATAGAGTAGATGGGCGCTTTATATGCTAAGCTTCGTAATTATAAAAATTGTGAGTAGCTAAATGATTAAAATAGGACAAAATAACTCGTTAAAGGTAATCAAAAAAGTACCTTTTGGTATTTACTTAGATGGAGACGAATGGGGGGATATTTTAGTCCCCAATAGAGTGGTGCCAAAAAATATTAATGTAAATGATATATTAGAAGTATTCATCTATTTTGATTCAGAAGATAAAATCATTGCCACCACATTGCAGCCCTATGCCAAAGTAGGTAGTTGTGCTTTTTTGAAAGTCATTGATGTTAATCGGGTAGGTGCTTTCCTTGATTGGGGTTTGGATAAAGATTTATTAGTACCAAAGTCCGAACAATACCGTCCCATGGAAAAAGATAAATTCTATATTGTTTATGTAAAACAAGATAAAGACGACCGTATTATTGCTAGCTCTAAACTTGATTATTACCTGAATAAATCACCAGCTCCATTTCAACAAGGTGATGAGGTGAACTTATTGATCGCTGAAACCACTGATCTAGGAAAAAAGGTAATTATTAACGATTCTCACTGGGGTTTAATTTATTCAGGAGATATTTTTCAAACTTTGAATTATGGACAAAGGACTCAAGGTTATATTAAAACAATACGAGACGATGGCAAAATTGATGTGGTCTTAAGAAAAATGGGGCAAGATAATGCCCGTAACTTAGCCTCACGCATACTGGCAAAACTGCATGAAATGGGTGGTTACCTACCACTGCATGATAAAAGTCCATCTGAGGAAATCCACCAAGCATTTGGTGAAAGTAAGAAAAACTTTAAAAACGCAATTGGTTATCTTTATAAACGCAAAGAAATCATTATTGAATCGAATGGAATTAGGATGACGGATAAAGGTAGGATGCTCATTGAAAAATAATTCCTGTCAAAGGTGGGAAGGATATTCACCTAAAATGACTACAACAAAGAAATGGGAATATTTGTGTTAATGGATAAAACTCGCTGCGCATGGGTTAACGATAATCCTCTCTATATTGATTATCATGATCATGAATGGGGTGTTCCAATTTATGATGAGAAGCTACTATTTGAATTTTTAATTTTAGAGGGGATGCAAGCGGGATTAAATTGGTTAACTATTTTAAAAAAACGTGAGAATTTTCGAATGTGTTTTGACAGATTTGATCCAGAACTAATTGCTAACTATGATCACGAAAAATGTACTGAACTAATGACTAATCCTGGAATTATACGTAATCGTTTAAAAATTCAAGCGACCATTGAGAATGCAAAAGCCTACCTAAAAATTAAAGAAGAACGGGGTAATTTTTCAAATTACATTTGGGACTTTGTAGATGGTCAACCAATACAAAACCAATGGGAAAGTTTTAATCAAGTTCCTGCAACCACTTTAATTTCTGATACTCTGGCGCGCGATCTAAAAAAGCGTGGATTTAAATTTGTTGGGAGTACGATTTGCTATGCATTTATGCAAGCTACAGGGATGGTTAATGATCATACTACTAATTGTTTTTGTTCTCAGTACATGACAAAAAAATCTATCATGCACGCGCAGGCGGGCAACCATTTCTGATTTGGCACTGAAGTAACTTAATATAACTCGCTGACATACAATGAAAATCATATAATCTCGATCGCCAAAAGGAGGTTATATGGATGAAGGATAGTTTAACCGTGTATTTTTGCTGGAACAAGGCGAGAATGGCATGTTTTGTAAGTAGGTTGCTTGCATTGCTTGCTACCCGCACAGTTAATTTAAACAAATTAGCTTGTGTTGTATTTGGTGATGCGCTTCAATCTTCACGGTACCCTAGAATTCAACGATTTTTTTCCAAATTCCCTCTGGATTATCAACAAATAGCCGGATTTATTTTTAAATTGTTTTTTGTGAGTGGTGGGCAATCGTACTTAAGTATGAATCGAACCAATTGGCGTTGGGGGAAATCAGACATCAATATTTTAATGATCGGCATCGTTTTCAAAGGAACGGCCATCCATAATTTACTGGATGTTACTGGAGAAGCGAGGTAACTCCGATGCTATGGAAAGAATGGCGTTGATCCAGATGTTTATTGGCCATTTTGAAAGAAGTTGCATTAAAGGGATATTCGCTGATCGGGAATTTGTCAGAAAAGACTGGTTTGGATGGCTATGGAACCCTATATACTGGTACAACAAGTAACCTTGTCCAACGAATTTGGCAACACAAGGAAGGCTTGGCTGAGGGATTGACCAAAAAATACAATATTCATCACTTAGTTTATTATGAAATTCATTCTGATGTCTACCAAGCAATAACCAGAGTAAAACGCATCAAGAAATAGAACCGATAATGGAAAATAAACCTTATCAAGCAAAATAATCCCCAGTGGCTTGATTTGGGTATCGGGTTATTTTGATGGATGGTTGCCCACCTGCGCGGGCATGACAGGTTTTTTTGTCATGTACAGAGGTTTTTGTTATAAAAAACACGTTATGAGTGATTGATCATAGACGATGAATGAATATATTTCTTATCTCCACACAAGGGGAGAAGGCAAAGACCCCAGGGCCTACGCATGAAAAAAAATCTTAACTTCTACGTTCCGCAGTTTATCCCTGAACGATCCACACTAATTTTAGTCCTCTACGTACCGTTCATAAAGCACGGCACGTAGAGATTTATGAATAATCAATTAAAAACAATAAGTTATATTCACATTTTGTGTAGAACACTCAGAGTTTATCCACGAAATCTATCAAGCTTGCTTGATTCATGGATCCCACAAACAAGTCACGGACGTAGAAATAGGACCAGATTAAATTACTTCAATTCAATTCTAATTGTCATGCGTAGGACCAGATTAAATTACTTCAATTCAATTCTAATTGTCATGCGTAGGCCCAGGTTAAAACCCACTTATAGTTTAGGAACTGAAAAATTATAGGATGCTTGTTAGAGTATTGTTAATTAAACTTTAAATGACCATCATCCCGAACGCTGTGAGGGATCTTCAGAACAAGGCACATTGCCACTTACGGAGATCTCTCTCTGTGTTCGGGACGACGTGTAACGCTTATTTAAAATTTCATTAACTATATATTGCAGTTCAGGCTATCACACCATTAGTCACAATGAGAGTCGAACCATTGTAAGCTGGTTTGTTGCAGCCGGCTTCCTTCCAGAAATGAAGGTTTGTAGAGTAACTATCATTGTTCCAGGCTAGCTAGAGCCTAATGTTTATATAATAAAAAACCCGCTTTGAGCGGGTTCTTATTTAATTATGTTTCAATTGAAACATAAATGACTTGCTGCTATTACTCAGCATCGTCACTTATAGCTGGTCTATCCATCAGCTCAACGATTGCCATAGGAGCATTATCACCTTCTCTAAACCCACACTTAATAATGCGAACGTATCCACCTGGACGCTCAACAAAACGTGGACCTAAATTAGAAAATAACTTACCTACTGCAGATTTTGATCTCAATATATCAAATGCTTGACGACGTGTAGCAACAGAATCAACTTTACTAACAGTGATTAAGGGCTCAATATAACGTCGAAGATCTTTTGCTTTAGGCAGAGTTGTTTTAATTAACTCATGCTCAATTAAAGAACAGCACATATTTGAGAACATCGCCTTACGATGACTACTTGTACGGCCAAAACTACGGCCAGAATTACGATGACGCATAACAAAAACTCCTAAACATTACTCGCCAAGACTTGCTGGCGGCCAATTCTCAAGTTTCATACCTAGCGATAATGAACGTGAAGCTAAAACATCCTTAATTTCAGTTAAAGACTTCTTACCGAGATTAGGAGTTTTTAATAATTCATTTTCAGTACGTTGTACTAAATCGCCTATATAATGAATATTTTCTGCTTTTAAACAATTAGCAGAGCGAACGGTTAATTCTAAATCATCAACAGAGCGTAATAAAACAGGATCAAAATCATTGCGTTCTTTATTATCAGATCGAGACTCTTCAAACTTCATATCTACAAATGCATGCAGTTGACGTTGAAGGATGCTTGCAGAAATGCGTATTGCTTCTTCCGCATCAATCGTTCCATTTGTTTCTAATTCTATAGTTAACTTATCTAAATCAGTGCGATTTTCTACACGAGCACTGTCTACAAAGTAAGCTACTTTTTTAACTGGAGAGAAGCTATTATCAATCTTAAGTTTACCAACAGATTTTTTCTCAACTTCGTCATCAAATTGTTTAATAAACGAATCAGTAGTATGGAACCCAATTCCTCTTTCAACCTTCAACGTCATGTTTAATTTGCCTTTTTCATTCAAATTAGCAATGACTAACTCAGGATTAACAATTTCCAAGTCATGAGTAAGTTGAATATCACCTGCCGTAACTTGACAAGGACCTTGCTTACTAAGAGTTACCGTAGCCTCTTCACCCGTTGTTAGCTTAGTTGCAACCAGTTTAAGATTAAGCAATAAGTCAACAACATCTTCCTGAACACCTTCAATAGTACTGTATTCATGTAGAACACCGTCTATTGACGCTTCAGTAATCGCACTACCGGGCATAGATGACAGTAATATACGTCTCAAAGCATTGCCGAGGGTATGACCAAAGCCACGCTCCAAAGGCTCTAAAACTATTCTAGCTTTATAAGGCGACTCAGCCTGTACCTTAAGAACATTAGGTGTCAGCATTTCATTGATTTCAGTATACATTCAGCTATTTCTCCGAGCTTACTTAGAGTAAAATTCTACAACAAGGTTCACGTTGTAGTCTGAAGATAAGTCAGTTAATGTTGGTACTGTTGAGAAAGTTCCTTTAAACAAAGAAGAATCTACAGTAATCCAATCACACGGTGCTCTTTGCTCAGACAAAGCTAAAGCAGCTTGGATGCGCCCCTGACTTTTTGCTTTTTGACGAACAGTAATCACATCACCAGCACTTACTAAGAAGGATGGTACGTTAACTACTTGATCATTAACAACTATGGCTTTATGCGCGACTAATTGTCTAGCTTCAGCACGAGTACTTGCAAAACCCATACGATAAACAACGTTATCTAAACGTTTTTCAAGAAGTGACATCAGATTTTCACCTGTAGCACCTTTCATACGAGCAGCCATTTTATAATAGCCACGGAATTGCTTTTCAAGAACGCCATATAATCTACGAAGTTTTTGTTTTTCTCTAAGCTGAATTCCATATGCATTCAGGCGCGGCTTCTTATCACCATGTTGTCCAGGTAACTTTTCAGATTTACATTTGGACTTGTGATCACGAACACCACTTTTAAGTAATAAATCACAACCTTCACGGCGTGATAATTTACATTTTGGACCAAGATATCTAGCCATTAATTACTCCTGAGTCTTACACACGACGTTTTTTAGGTGGTTTACAACCATTGTGCGGTATACCCGTAACATCGGTTATTTCTACAATTTTAAAATCCTGAGATATTAATTCACGAATAGTGGATTCTCTACCAGGACCAGGGCCATGTACAAATACAGCCACAGACTTCATACCGTATTCTTTAGCAACAACAGCTGCTCTCTCTGTTGCAACTTGTGCAGCATAAGGAGTACTTTTTCGTGAACCTCTAAAACCTGATCCACCAGATGTTGCCCAACATAATGCATTACCTTGTCTGTCAGTAAAGGTAACGATAGTATTATTAAAAGATGCGTGAACATGCACTATACCATCAGATACAACACGTTTTGCTTTCTTACGTACTTTTTGTTGTTTTGACTTAGTTATTGCCATCTTACTTTCCTACATGAAAAATCAATTAGTAGTGCCTTTTCTGCGACCCTTTCTTGTACGAGCATTTGTCTTCGTACGCTGACCACGTAATGGCAAGCCTCTTCTGTGTCTTAAACCACGGTAACAGCCCAGATCCATAAGGCGTTTAATGTTCATCGTTACAACACGACGCAAATCACCTTCTACGGTAATTTTCGCAATTTCAGTTCTCAAAGACTCTAACTGAGCATCTGATAACTGAGCAACTTTAGTTGAAGGTTCGATACCAACTGTTGAACATAATTTTAAGGATGTAGTTTTACCAATACCATATATAGCTGTTAAAGCAATCACAACATGTTTGTGATCTGGTATGTTTACTCCTGCAATACGAGCCATTAACTTCTCCGAACGTTATTTTGTTCTGTCGAAAGGGACAGAAGAATACTATTTTTATAATATTAAATCAAGTGGATATTTAACCTTGCCTTTGTTTGTGTCTGGCATCTTTACAAATTACACGTATAGTGCCACTTCTCTTAATAATTTTACAATTACGACATATTCGCTTTACTGATGCTCTTACTTTCATTCCTAACTCCGATAAAGATCATAATAGACCGGGTAATTTCGTACCTTTAAAATTAGCTTTTTTCATTAAAGAATCATATTGTTGTGTCATCAAATGGGCTTGAATTTGAGCTACAAAATCCATAATAACAACTACGATAATCAATAACGATGTTCCTCCAAAATAAAAAGGGACATGCCATGTATACATTAAAACCTGAGGCAATAAACAAACCAGTACCAAGTAAATAGCACCCACAAATGTTAGACGTGTCATCACAGCATCTATATATTTGGTGGTTTGCTCACCCGGTCTAATCCCTGGGATATAAGCGCCAGATTTCTTTAAATTTTCTGCAGTATCTTTTGGATTAAATACTAGAGCTGCATAAAAGAATGCAAAAAACAAAATAGCTACAGCATACACAATTAAGTACAAAGGCTGCCCAGGCGATAAAGCCATTCCGACATCAGATAACCATCCCAAACCTTTGGTGTGGGAAAAGAACTGAGCAAGAGTTGCTGGTAATAATATAATGCTAGATGCGAAAATTGGAGGGATCACACCTGACATATTTATTTTTAAAGGTAAATGACTTGTTTGTGCTGCATAAACCTTTCTGCCTTGCGTTCTTTGCGCATAATTAACTCTTATTCGCCTTTGAGCTCGCTCCATAAACACAACAAATCCTGTAACTGCTACCACAATAACTGCGACTACAATTAAGGTCAGTGCTTGCATCTGCCCTTCTTTTACTTGCTGCAGAACAGAAGCAATTGCATTGGGCATACTTGAAACGATACCTGAAAAAATAATTAGAGATATACCGTTCCCAATGCCTTTTTCTGTAATTTGCTCACCTAGCCACATGAGGAACATTGTTCCCGTCACTAAAGTAATAACCGCAGTAAAATAAAAAGAAGCGTCTGCTTGAAGTGCAATTTGTTGCCCAGCCAACCATCGCGCCATTCCTAAGGACTGGAATATAGACAGTACTAAGGTTAAATACCGCGTATATTGGTTGATTTTTCTGCGTCCAGACTCTCCTTCCTTTTTCAGTTGCTCTAATTGTGGAGATACAACAGAAAAAAGTTGGATTATAATAGATGCTGAAATATAAGGCATAATCCCTATTGCAAAAACTGTTACACGCGATAACGCGCCACCAGAAAACATATTAAACAAGCCAAAGATTGTATTTTGTTGTTCATTAAAGAAATTAGCTAATTTTGCAGGATCTAAACCAGGTACTGGTATATGAGCACCCAAACGATAAATTAGGATTCCAAGAACTACAAATAACAATCTAGATTTTAGTTCAGCCAATCCACCACGAGATTGGCTTCCATTATGTTTTTGGTTTTTCATAGTCACTCTTCTATGCTGCCGCCTAAACCTTCAATGGCTAAACGAGCTCCTTTAGTGACCCTTAAACCTTTCAGTTTGATGGCTGTAGTTAACTCACCAGATAAAATAACTTTAACATCCTTGATCGAACTATTAATTAACCCTGCCTTACGTAAAACGTCTAAATCAATAACTTCAGCCGTTAACTTAGCAAGTTCATTTAAGCAAATTTGATCAATTGTTTTACCAACACGAGATTTAAAGCCCATTTTAGGTAAACGTCTTTGAATAGGCATTTGACCGCCTTCAAAGTTAATTTTGTGGTATCCGCCAGCTCTAGCCTTTTGGCCTTTATGTCCTTTACCACTAGTTTTACCTAATCCGGATCCTATGCCTCTACCTAATCGTTTTTTAGGGCGTCGTGAACCAGGATCTGGTGATAGTGAATTTAAATTCATTATACACTCTCCTCAACTAGCAACAAATAATCAATGACATTAATAAGTCCACGTATTGCTGGAATGTCATTATGAAAAACAGATGAGTTTGTTTTACCTAAACCCAATTGTTTTACAATAGAAACATGCTTTGGTTTTCTACCAATAATGCTTTTAACCAAAGTAATTTTAATTTTCTTTTCCATGATTAACCCGCCATCACTTGATCAACAGTTTTACCACGCTTGGCAGCAACATAATCTGGAGTACCAATGTTAGTCAGTGCACCAATAGTAGCACGTACAATATTACTTGGATTAGTAGAACCAATGCTCTTAGCTAATATATTTTGTACGCCTAAAACTTCTAGCACCGCTCGCATTGCACCACCAGCGATAATCCCAGTACCCTCACTTGCAGGCTTCATAAACACTTTAGAAGCACCGTAATTCCAGGTGATTTCATGGAATATAGTTGTTCCTGAAAGCGGAATATAAACCATGTTTTTCTTTGCTTGTTCCATTGCCTTTTGAATCGCAATTGGAACTTCACGAGCTTTACCTCTACCAAAGCCAACTTTACCTTTACCGTCACCAACTACAACGAGAACTGCAAAGCCAAATACGCGTCCACCTTTAACAACTTTCGCTGTACGGTTAACTGCTACAAGCTTTTCTTGGTAGCCATCTGATTTAGATGAGTCTTCGAATGCCATAATCGTTCCTTAAAAATCTAATCCAGCTTCGCGTGCACCTTCAGCAAGGGCTTTCACTCGGCCATGATATTTATAACCAGCACGATCAAATGCAACTTGCGTAATACCGTTCTCACTCGCACGTTTACCAAGTAACTTACCAACTAAGTTTGCTTGTTCTACTTTGCATTTTCCAGTCAAACTGGTTCTTAATTCTTTATCATTAGTTGAACATGCAACTAACACTTTATCACCGAGGGTATCTGCTTGGAGAATTTGTGAATAGATGTGTAAACCACTTCTATAAACAACTAACCTTGCTTTACCCGATTTACGAATGAGTGCTTTTGCTTTTAATCCACGTCTTTCACGTGAGTTCTGCTTATTCATAACTTAGACCTTATTTCTTTTTCGCTTCTTTGCGAGCAATTTGTTCGCCAGCATATCTTACACCCTTACCTTTATATGGCTCTGGTGGTCTATATGCTCTAATTTCAGAAGCAACTTGTCCGAGAATTTGCTTATCAACACCTTTAAGTAATATGACAGTATTGCTAGGAGTTTCAACAGAAACACCCGCTGGTAAACTGTACTCAATAGGATGAGAGAAGCCTAGAGATAAGGTAATTGATTTGTCCTTGGCCTGTGCTCTGTAACCTACACCAACCAATTCCAGCGTCACTATAAAACCTTCAGTAACACCTTGAACCATATTACTTACCAATGCTCTTGCTGTTCCAGCCTGAGCCCAAGCCTTAGGATCATTTGCTGCAGGAGCAAACTCAATTTGGTTAGACTCATTATTTTTTGTAATCTTCACTAACTTATTAATTTTCTGGGTTAGTGATCCTTTAGGCCCTTTTACAGTAATTGCACCATCAGCCAATGTTATTTCAACATTTGCTGGTTGTGCTACTGGGGCTTTTGCTACTCTAGACATATCATTCCTCTCAAGTATTAAGCCACTTCACAAATGACTTCGCCACCAACGCCTTTCAGCTTTGCAGATACATGAGTCATTATACCTTTCGATGTGGATAATATAGCCACGCCAAATCCAGGAATAGAGGTCAGATCTTTATAAGATTTATATACTCGTAATCCGGGCCGACTAATTCTCTTAATTAGCTCAATGACGGGTTTACCATGATAATACTTTAGTTTTATCGTCATTAATTTAAGATTATTATCTAGTGCTTCTACTAAAAAGCTATCAATGTAGCCTTCTTCTTTCAAAACACGAGCAATTTCTTCTTTCAAATTAGAAGAAGTTAAAGTTACTTGCTGATGTTTAGCTTGTTGACCATTTCTAATTCGGGTCAGCATATCAGCAACTGGATCATGCATACTCACAATCGTTCTCCAAAAAATTTACCAGCTGGATTTTCTTCCGCCTGGTACGTTGCCTATCATTAGCTGTTGTCTTAAACATATTCTGCAAAGACCGAACTTACGATAAACACCATGTGGACGACCACATTGTTGGCATCGCGTACTATGACGAACAGGATTTGAATTAACAGGTAATTTTGCTAGTTTTGCCTGACTATCCATAACCACCTGAGGATTATCAGATGATTTAATCAATTGTTTTAATTCGTCTCTGCGTTGTCTATATTTCTTTACAAGCTTTCCACGCTTTAACTCTCGCATAAGCATTGATTTCTTAGCCACAATTTCACCCTTCTATTTTTTTTCTCTATCTTTCAATGGAAGATTAAATGCTTCTAGTAAAGCTTTAGCTTCTTCGTTTGTTTTGGCACTTGTAGTAATACAAATATCCAACCCACGTATGCCATCTGTTTTATCATAATCAATTTCGGGAAATACGATTTGCTCTTGAATTCCCATACTGTAATTACCAGTACCATCAAATGATTTAGGGTTTAAGCCACGAAAATCTCTAACGCGAGGTAAGGTAATAGAAACTAATCTATCAAAAAACTCATACATGTGCTTGCGTCTAAGTGTTACTTTACAACCTATAGGCCATCCTTCTCTGATTTTAAAACCAGCCAATGATTTTTTAGCCTTGGTAACAACGGGCTTTTGTCCTGCTATTAAAGTCATATCTTCAACAGCGTGGTTCATTACTTTTTTATCACCAACCGCTTCACCAACACCCATATTCAAGGTAATTTTAAGAAGCTTAGGTACTTCCATAATGCTGGAATAGTTGAACCGCTTCATCATCATAGGGACGATTTCTTTTTTATAAAACTCATTAAGTCTTGTCATCTCAATCACCTAATTAAACACGGTCAATTATTTCATCGTTAGACTTAAAATATCTAACTTTAGTACTAACACCGTTGTTCTCTATAAACTTAAAGCCAACTTTATCTGCCTTTTTAGTTATAGGATTATAATGAGCTACATTCGATACGTGCAATGAAGCTTCAAGAGTAATGATTCCACCCTTGCTGTCCGGCTTTTGTGGGTTTGACTTAACATGTTTCTTAATTAAGTTACCGCCTTCAACAACAACACGAGAGTCTATTACACCCAGGACTTTACCTACATGACCTTTACTTTTACCAGCGATGACAATTACTTCATCACCTTTTTTAATACGTTCCATATTTAATCCTTCTCACAAAACTTCTGCAGCCAGAGATATTATTTTCATAAATCTCTCTCGTAGCTCGCGAGTAACGGGGCCAAATATACGAGTACCAATTGGCTCGTTTTGGTTATTTAAAAGTACTGCTGCATTACCATCAAAGCGAATCAGAGAACCATCGTCTCTTCTAACACCTTGAGCTGTTCTTACAACAACAGCCTTCATTACAGCACCTTTTTTTACTTTACTTCTAGGTATTGCATCTTTAACACTTACTTTGATCACATCACCCACACGTGCGTAACGTCTGTGAGAGCCACCAAGTACTTTAATACACATTACCTTTCGTGCTCCGCTGTTATCAGCGACTTCAAGCACAGTCTGCATTTGGATCATTTTTTTCTCCAGCTCTGATTTCGACCAGAAAAAGGTTGCTGATTATATCAGGCCTTTTAGGGTTTTAAAAGTAAATCAACACAGTTGATTAAGAAATTACTTCGACTAATACCCAGCTTTTTGTTTTAGAGAGTGGTCTTGACTCACGGATCTTTACTATATTACCAATTTGACATACTTGATTTTCATCATGAGCATGTAATTTGGATCTACGTTTTAAGATTTTTCCATACTTAGGATGCTTCACTGAACGTTCAATCATCACAACTATAGTTTTATCCATCTTGTCGCTAACTACTTTTCCAACCATTGTTCTGGCATTTGATTCACTAGTAGACATGTTACTTACCTGCCTTTTCAGTCAAGATTGTTTTAACTCGTGCCACAGACTTACGCACCAAAGTAATATGGTGAGTTTTATCTAATGAGCCACTTGCTTTTTTCATTCGTAAATTTAATTGTTCTTTACGTAATGAAAGTAGTTCGTTTTGTAGTTCTTCAACAGTTAAACTACGTAATTCTTCATTTTTTTTCATTACATTACCTTCCTTTCTTCAAAGATTACTTTGAAAGGAAGTTTTGCTTTAGCCAGATCAAAAGCTTCCATAGCAAGCTCTCTGGTCACACCTTCCATTTCAAATAAAACCTTACCAGGTTGTATTTGAGCAACCCAATATTCAACACTACCTTTACCTTTACCTTGTCTTACTTCAAGAGGCTTTTGAGTAATAGGTTTGTCAGGGAATACTCTAATCCAAATTTTACCGCCACGTTTAATGTGACGAGTCATCGCACGACGTGCTGCTTCGATTTGGCGAGCTGTTAAACGACCTCGCTCAAGAGCTTTTAAGCCAAATTCACCGAAACTAATATTGCTTCCACGCAAAGCCAAACCTCTGTTACGGCCTTTCATTTGCTTGCGGTATTTTGTACGCTTTGGTTGTAACATGATTCTTAATCCTCACTCACTGGGCACTGTCAGTAGATCTTATCTTTTTTTGAGGTAGAACTTCACCTTTAAAGATCCAGACTTTTACACCAATAATACCGTAGGTTGTTTTAGACTCTGCTGTACCATAATCAATATCAGCTCTAAAAGTATGTAATGGAACACGACCTTCTCTATACCATTCACTTCGAGCAATTTCAGCACCGCCTAATCGACCACTAACGCAGATTTTAATACCCTTCGCACCAGACTTAAGTGCTGAAGTTACTGCACGTTTCATAGCACGTCTGAACATTACGCGTTGTTCTAATTGTTGCGCTATACTTTCAGCAACTAGCGTAGAATCAAGTTCAGGCTTTTTAATTTCTTCAATATTCAAATGAACAGGAATACCTAGTCTTTTTGATATTTCATTACGCAATGTTTCAATGCCACCGCCTTTTTTGCCGATGATAACACCAGGTCTAGCAGTTTGAATTGTAACAACAGCGTTATTAGCTGGACGTTCAATAAGAATTTTACTTACAGCCGCAGCCATTAGTTTCTTCTTAAGTTCTTTACGCAATTTAATATCTTGAATTAAAAATTCAGCATATTTTTTGCCAGCGAACCATTTTGAGTTCCAATCTTTAACAATACCAAGGCGTATGCCTATTGGATTTACTTTTTGTCCCATTGCTATTCCTCGTCAGACACTTTAATCGTGATATGGCAGGTACGTTTACAAATTCTGTTTGCACGACCTTTAGCTCTGGGACTAATACGTTTTAAAGTTGCTGCCTCATCAACGCATACCATACCTACTTTTAGATCATCAATATCCGCACCATTATTATTTTCAGCATTTGCAATAGCTGATTCCAATAATTTAAGCATTAATTGAGCACCCTTTTTTGGTGTAAACTTGAGGACATCAAGTGCACCAGATACTTTTTTATTACGTATCATATCGGCTACCAATCTGCCCTTTTGAGCGGATAAGGGAGCACCTTTTAACTTAGCTGTAACTTCCATCATATCCTCTTACTTACCTTTAGCCTTTCTGTCACCAGAGTGGCCTTTGAATGTCCGAGTCATGGCAAACTCACCTAATTTATGACCGACCATATTATCTGTTATAAACACAGGTATATGTTCTTTACCGTTGTGCACAGCAATTGTTAAATCAATCATTTCTGGAACGATTGTTGATCGTCTTGACCAAGTCTTAATTGGTTTTTTAGATTTTGATTTGATTGCAACTTCAACTTTGCTGATCAAATGATGGTCAATAAATGGACCTTTTCTTATAGAACGAGCCACTTGATATCCTCTCAATAATTATTTCTTCTTACGTCTTCTGACAATAAAGCTATCAGTACGCTTATTACTTCTAGTTTTGTAACCTTTAGTAGGCATGCCCCAAGGCGATACTGGATGTCGTCCACCAGAAGTACGGCCTTCACCACCACCATGTGGGTGATCAACAGGGTTCATCGCCACACCACGAACAGTTGGGCGAATACCTCTCCAACGATTAGCTCCTGCTTTACCTAATGATCGTAAGCTATGTTCACTATTACTTACTTCACCAACTACAGCTCGGCACAAGACGTGTATTTTACGCATTTCACCAGAACGTAATCTCAATGTTGCATAAACGCCTTCTTTAGCAACTAATTGACCACTTGCACCAGCGCTTCGTAACATCTGAGCACCTTTACCTGCTTTCATTTCCACACAATGAATTGTGCTACCAACAGGTATATTTTTCAGTGGCAAGCAGTTACCCACACTAATAGGTGCATCAGCACCACTTACAACTGTGTCTCCAGCATTTAAATTTGCAGGAGCAATTATATATCTTTTCTCACCGTCTTTATAAACAATCAACGCAATTAGAGCTGTTCTATTTGGATCGTATTCAATTCGTTCTACACGACCCTCAATTCCATCTTTATTACGTTTAAAATCAATAATACGGTATTGATTGCGTTGTCCACCGCCAATATGTCGAACAGTGATTCTACCCTGGCTATTACGTCCACCAGTTTTTTTTAGTTTTTCAACTAAAGCTGCATGTGGTCGTCCTTTATGGATATTTGCATGAACCACACGTACTTCACCACGTTTCCCGGGCGATGTAGGTTTAGATTTTAATAGTGCCATCTTAATCTGCCTTATTCGGTCGCTGTAAAGTCTATATCTTGATCAGAATGAAGAGTTACAAAAGCTTTTTTCCAATCACTTCGTTTACCAGAAGTTTGCTTAAAGCGCTTAGCTTTTCCCTTTACATTAAGAACAGACACATTTTTAACTTTAACGTTAAATACTTGCTCTACCGCCATTTTAATTTCAGTTTTATTTGCAGTTTTCAATACTTTGAAAGTGAACTGTTTTAGCTTATCAGCAATAACAGTGGCTTTTTCAGAAGTATGTGGTTCGCGTATAACCATCAACAATCTTTCAGCATTCATTGTAACTGTTCCTCAATTTTTTTAATTGCAGCTTCTGTAACAACAACTTTCTCAAATTTGAGCAAAGAAACAGGATCGATGGTTGCAACGTCACAGATATCAAAGTCAAATAAATTTCTTGACCCAAAATATTCATTCTCGCCAACTTCGCTCATAATAATCAGAGCATTTTTAATCTCTAACTGATTCATTTTACTGATAAAATCTTTAGTTTTTTTACTTTCACACTGGAAATCACTAACAACAATCAGGTTGCCAGTACGATAAAGTTCGGAGATTATACTACGTAATGCACGTTTGTACATTTTTTTATTAATTTTTTGTGAATAATCTCTCTTTTTAGATGCGAAAGTTACTCCACCACTTCTCCAAATAGGACTTCGGATAGTACCTGCTCTTGCTCTACCCGTGCCTTTTTGATTCCAAGGCTTTCTACCACCACCTCTAACTTCTGAGCGAGTTTTTTGTGCGCTATTACCGCTACGTGCATTATTCATGAAAGTAACGATAGCTTGATGTACTAATCCTTCATTATATGCATAGGCAAAAACTTCATCATTCAGAATTAGTTGTGTCTTTTTATCTATAGTAGTAATTTCCATCACTCACCTCGTGCTTGCTTTTTAGATGCAGGCTTAATTTCAATTCTTGAACCTGGTGCACCAGGAATAGCACCTTTGATAAGAAGTAAATTTCTTTCAGCATCTACGCGCACTAGTTCAAGACTTTGAACTGTACAACGAACGTTACCCAAGTGGCCTGCCATTTTTTTGCCCTTAAACACGCGGCCTGGAGTTTGGTTTTGACCAATAGAACCAGGAACACGGTGCGACCTGGAGTTACCATGAGTAGCATCTTGCGTTCTAAAGTTATGACGTTTAACTGTACCTGCAAAACCTTTACCTTTACTGGTACCAGAAACATCTACGAATTGACCAGCTGCAAATACATCAGCAACAGACAAGACCTGTCCTGATTTAAACTCATCTTCAGAGTTAATCAAAAACTCGACTTGCATGTCACCTGCTTCAATTCCAGCTTTAGCAAAATGGCCAACTAAAGGCTTATTTACTCTACTGGCTTTTTTAGTTCCACCAGTTAGCTGAACAGCTGAATAACCATCTGTTTCCAAAGTTTTAATTTGAGAAACTCTATTTGGGTGAACTTCTACAACAGACACAGGAACTGAAACTCCTTCTGCTGTGAAGACACGCGTCATACCGACTTTACGGCCTAGTAAACCGATCATCATTGTAACACCTCTTTAATATCCTTTACCGTGACATTAGTCATCAAGGCTTATCTGAACATCAACCCCAGCAGCCAGATCAAGTTTCATCAAAGCATCTACTGTCTTTTCAGTTGGATTGACGATAACGACCAGGCGTTTATGAGTACGTAATTCATATTGATCTCGTGCATCTTTATTAACATGCGGAGAAGTCAATACAGTAAATTTCTCTTTTTTAATTGGCAAAGGTATAGGCCCTCTTATTTGAGCACCTGTACGCTTTGCTGTCTCCACGATTTCCCGAGTTGATAAATCAATCAATCGGTGATCAAAGGATTTTAATCTTATTTTAATGCTTTGATTGCTACTCATTCTAATTACTCGATTATTTTAGCGACAACACCGGCGCCTACAGTACGGCCACCTTCCCGAATTGCGAAACGCAAACCTTCATCCATTGCGATAGGAGCATGCAAATTGATGACTAATTGTACGTTGTCACCAGGCATTACCATTTCAACTCCAGACGGTAAATCACATGTTCCTGTTACGTCTGTTGTTCTGAAATAGAATTGTGGTCTGTATCCATTGAAAAACGGGGTATGTCTTCCGCCTTCTTCTTTTGATAATACATACACTTCTGCTTCAAACTTAGTATGTGGCTTAATTGAACCTGGTTTAGCTAATACTTGACCACGCTCAACTTCATCACGCTTAGTTCCTCGTAGTAAAACACCTACGTTATCTCCTGCGCGACCTTCGTCTAGCAATTTACGGAACATCTCAACGCCAGTACAGATAGTTTTTTGAGTGTCATGTATTCCAACAATCTCAACTTCTTCACCAACCTTAACGATTCCACTTTCTACTCGACCTGTTACTACTGTTCCACGTCCAGAGATAGAAAACACGTCTTCTATCGGTAGCAAAAACGACTTGTCGATGTTTCTTACTGGTTCAGGGATATATGCGTCCATCGTTTCAACTAATTTTTCAATCGCTGGAACACCAATCGGGCTCATATCACCTTCCAACGCTTTTAGCGCTGAACCAACAATAACAGGAATATCGTCGCCAGGAAAATCGTAACTGCTAAGCAATTCACGAACTTCCATTTCAACTAATTCTAATAACTCAGCATCATCAACCATATCTGCTTTGTTCATGAAAACAACAAGATATGGAACACCAACTTGACGTGATAATAGAATGTGCTCTCTAGTTTGTGGCATAGGACCATCAGCAGCAGATACAACAAGTATCCCGCCGTCCATTTGTGCCGCACCTGTAATCATGTTCTTAACATAGTCAGCATGGCCTGGGCAATCTACGTGCGCATAATGTCTATTTGCAGATTCGTATTCTACGTGTGCTGTAGATATCGTAATACCTCGTGCACGTTCTTCAGGTGCCGCGTCAATTTGATCATAAGCCTTCGCTGTACCACCAAATTTTTTCGCCATAATCGTAGTAATCGCTGCCGTTAGCGTCGTTTTACCATGATCTACGTGACCAATCGTGCCCACATTGACGTGTGGCTTTTTACGTTCAAATTTTTCCTTCGCCATTTCAATAACCTCGTTAACTTTCTATTGTTTCTTGATAATTGCTTCAGCAATGTTATTTGGAGCTTCAGCATACCTAGAAAATTCCATGGTATACGTTGCTCTACCTTGGGTAGCAGAACGTAAATCGGTTGAATAACCAAACATCTCTGCAAGAGGTACTTCTGCTCTAACGATTTTACCCGCTGGTGAATCTTCCATACCCTGAACCAAACCACGACGTCTGTTAAGGTCACCCATAACATCACCCATGTAATCTTCAGGAGTAACGACTTCAACACTCATAATTGGTTCGAGTAAAACAGGCTTAGCTTTTAGCGCACCTTGTTTGAAACCCATTGATCCGGCAATTTTAAATGCCATTTCACTAGAATCAACCTCATGGAAAGAACCGTCAAACAATGTGACTTTAACATCCACTACAGGGTAACCAGCAATCACACCATTTTGCATTTGCTCTTGAATTCCTTTATCAACAGCTGGAATATATTCCTTAGGAATAACACCACCAACGATCTCATTAACGAATTCGTAACCTTTACCTGACTCTTGTGGTTCAATTTTCAACCATACGTGTCCGAATTGTCCACGACCACCAGATTGTCTTACAAACTTGCCTTCTTGCTCTACTGGTTGTTTCAATGTTTCACGGTAGGCAACTTGAGGCTTACCAACGTTAGCTTCCACATTAAATTCACGTCTCATACGATCAACGATGATTTCTAAGTGTAACTCACCCATACCTTCAATGATTGTTTGTCCTGACTCTTCATCAGTATGAACTCTGAAAGATGGATCTTCTTGAGCTAACTTTCCTAATGCAATACCCATTTTTTCTTGGTCTGCTTTAGTTTTTGGCTCTACTGCTACAGCAATAACAGGATCTGGAAAGTCCATTCTTTCTAATATTACTGTGTTACCAAGAGCACAAAGAGTATCACCAGTCATTACTGTCTTTAAACCAACAGCTGCAGCAATATCTCCAGCACGAACTTCTTTAATTTCTTCGCGTGAATTTGCATGCATTTGTAACAAACGACCGATACGTTCTTTTTTGCCTTTTACAGAGTTATATATAGTATCACCACACTTTAAAACACCAGAATAAGCTCTGAAATAAGTAAGTGTACCAACAAAAGGATCTGTCGCAATTTTAAATGCTAAAGCAGAAAAAGGTTCATCATAACTTGTTTTACGATGTGTTTCTTCGCCATCTTCGTCAATACCTTTAATGTCAGGGATATCTGTAGGTGAAGGTAGGTACTCAATAACACCATCTAAAACAGCTTGAACGCCTTTGTTTTTAAACGCTGAACCACAAAATACTGGAACAAATTTATTTGTAACAGTTAATTCGCGAATTGCTTTTTTAATTTCTTCTTCAGAGAAGTCTTCACCTTCAAGATATTTCTCCATAAGCTCTTCACTTGCTTCAGCAGCTGCTTCTACGATTAATGCGCGATATTCTTCACATTGATCTTTCATGTCAGCAGGGATATCTCTGTATTCAAAGGTCATACCTTTGTTTTCTTCGTCCCAATGAATAGCTTTCATTTTAATTAAGTCAATGACGCCTTTGAATTCTTCCTCAGCACCAATTGGTAACTGCACAACAACCGGGTTTGAACCTAATCGTTGCTTAATTTGGGCAACAACACGCAGGAAATTTGCACCCATTCTATCCATCTTATTAACAAACACTATTCGTGGAACACCGTATTTGTTAGCTTGACGCCAAACAGTTTCAGATTGTGGCTCGACACCAGAAACAGAGTCGAACACAACGACTGCACCATCAAGTACACGCAGGGAGCGTTCTACTTCAATCATGAAGTCAACGTGTCCTGGTGTATCAATGATGTTAATTCGATGAGGCTCAAACTGCTTATCCATACCAGGCCAGTAACAAGTCGTCGCTGCTGAGGTAATGGTAATGCCGCGTTCCTGCTCCTGAACCATCCAGTCCATTGTTGCAGCACCGTCATGCACTTCACCAATTTTATGAGACATACCAGTATAATACAGTACGCGCTCCGTTGTTGTAGTTTTTCCTGCATCAACGTGAGCTGCAATGCCTATGTTTCTATATAGTTTTAATGGAGTAGACACGGATTACCTCTCTCTTAATTCCATCTAAAATGTGCAAACGCTTGGTTAGCTTTTGCCATTTTATGTGTATCTTCACGTTTCTTGACTGCGGAACCTTTTGTTTCAAAAGCATCCATCAGTTCCCCTGCCAAGCGCAGCATCATACCTTTTTCACCACGTGTACGAGCAGCTTGAACAATCCAACGCATTCCTAAAGCAATGCTTCGATCGTGTCGGACTTCAACAGGTACTTGATAAGTAGCTCCACCAACTCGACGTGAACGAACTTCAACACTTGGGCGAACATTATTTAAAGCATCTTCAAAATAACGTAGTACAGTAACAGAACCGTTAGAACTGGCTTCGTTACCTTCCTCATCATTTTTCTTAACTTTTTTAACGCGCTCTTCCATTACAGATAAAGCACCATAAATTATTTTTTCAGCGGTTGATTTCTTACCACTGACCATTAAAACGTTAATAAATTTTGCTAACAATTCACTATGATGTTTAGGATCTGGCAAAATTTCTCTTTTAGGGACTTCTCTTCTTCTAGGCATTTCAATTTCCTACAATCAGTTATTTTTTATCTTTTGGTTTCTTTGTACCGTACTTCGAACGACCTTGTTTACGATCGTTTACGCCTGACGTATCTAAACTACCTCTTACTGTGTGATAACGCACACCTGGTAAGTCTTTAACACGACCACCTCTAATAAGAACAACTGAATGCTCTTGTAGATTATGGCCTTCTCCGCCAATATATGATGAAACTTCAAATCCATTCGTTAAACGTACACGAGCAACCTTACGCATAGCTGAGTTAGGTTTTTTAGGTGTAGTAGTATAAACGCGTGTGCATACACCGCGTCGCTGTGGACATGACTCTAGTGCAGGTACGTTACTTTTTTTCTTTACGTCCACACGAGGCTTTCTTACTAACTGATTAATAGTAGCCATTTGTACTTAACTCCGCTCTGTCTCTTGTGATTATTTCGAATGCATAAGGAGGCCGGATTCTATATAGCTACGGCAGATTTGTCAAGTTTAAATCTGCCGTTTTTGAATCCGATACTAGTGTTCTTGATTATCCGCGTTTAATGCTTCACTTAACGCGTGCTCAACATCACTTGCAGTAACGGCATGCACTGAGTGCTCACCGGCTGCAGCCTTAGCTCTTTTTGCCTTACGGCTTTGGTGATAGGTATACCCCGTTCCCGCAGGAATTAAGCGTCCAACCATCACATTTTCTTTTAAGCCACGTAAATCATCAACTTTTCCACTTACTGCAGCTTCTGTTAGTACCCTTGTTGTTTCTTGGAAGGATGCTGCAGAAATAAATGATTCTGTTGCCAGAGAAGCTTTAGTAATACCTAATAATATTGGGGTACCACGAGCAATCTGTTTTCCTTCTGCAATGAGCTTGTCATTTTCTTGAAGCATGATACTTTCTTCAATTTGCTCACCAACCAAGAACTTAGAATCACCTGCAAAAGTAATAACTCTCTTACGTAACATTTGTCTAACAATTGTTTCAATATGTTTGTCATTAATTTTTACACCTTGTAAACGGTATACATCTTGTACTTCATTTACAATGTAATTTGCTAATGCACCAACACCCAGCAAACGCAATATATCATGAGGATTGAGTGCGCCGTCAGCGATCATTTCACCGCGTTCAACATGTTCTCCCTCAAACACAGATATATGACGCCATTTTGGAATCAACTCTTCATGACATTGATCTTCAGAAACATTAATTATTAATCTTCTCTTACCTTTAGTTTCTTTTCCAAAGTTTACTAATCCTGAAACTTCAGCCATAACAGCAGAATCCTTCGGTTTACGTGCTTCGAATAAGTCTGCAACCCTTGGGAGACCCCCTGTAATATCACGTGTTTTAGAACGTTCTTGCGGGATACGTGCAATAACGTCACCAATGCCTACCAACCCGCCATCTTCAAAATTAACGATAGCATCTACTGGTAGATAATATTGTGCAGGAACGTTAGTACCAGCCAAGAGAATATCCTCGCCATCAGCAGTTACTAATTTAACCATAGGGCGTAAATCTCTTCCAGCAGCACTACTACGTTGTTTAGCATCAATAATTACTATGTTACTTAATCCAGTTAATTCATCTGTTTGTCTATTCATGGTCATACCTTCAACCAAATCAACAAACTTCAAGTTACCTGTTACCTCTGAGATTACTGGATGCGTATGTGGGTCCCACGTCGCAATAACTTGTCCAGCCTCAACTGCTGAATTATCTTGTGCAGAAATAACCGCACCATAAGGTAATTTATAACGTTCACGCTCACGACCAAACTCATCAACAATGGTTACTTCACCTGAACGTGATACAGCAACTAAGTTTTTATTTTCATGAGTTACAGTTTTAATATTATGTAAGCGAATAACACCTTTTGTTTTAATTTGAATGTTATTAGCAGCAGTTGCTCTAGATGCCGCACCACCAATATGGAAGGTACGCATAGTTAACTGAGTTCCAGGCTCTCCGATTGATTGAGCAGCAATAATACCTACCGCCTCACCCGTATTAACCAAATGACCTCTAGCTAAATCACGACCATAACATTTCGCACATAAACCAAATCGTGTTTGACAGGTAATTGGAGATCGAACAAGAATTTGATCAACGCCTTGTTTTTCAAGATGCTCAACCCATTCCTCATCTAATAAGGTGCCTGCTGTTACAACTGGTTCATCTTGATTAGGGATATAAACATCCGCAGCAACTACTCGACCTAATACACGTTCATGCAATGGTTCAACGATATCTCCACCCTCAATCAAAGGTTGCATTAAGACACCAGTATCTACTCCACAATCATCTTCAGTGATTACTACGTCTTGCGCGACATCTACCAAGCGGCGGGTTAGATAACCTGAGTTTGCAGTTTTTAACGCTGTATCAGCCAGACCTTTACGTGCTCCGTGAGTTGAAATAAAGTATTGGAATACATTCAGTCCTTCACGGAAGTTTGCTGTAATTGGTGTTTCAATAATGGAACCATCAGGAGCCGCCATCAATCCTCGCATACCAGCAAGCTGTCTGATCTGTGCCGCAGAACCTCGCGCACCAGAATCAGCCATCATAAAGATAGGATTGAATGATTCTTGTCTCGTTTGATTACCTTTTCCATCAGTTACTGCTTCTGTTGCAATTTTAGTCATCATCGACTTAGCAACTAATTCATTTGTTCTAGACCAAATATCAATAACCTTGTTATAGCGCTCACCATTAGTCACTAAACCAGAACGGAATTGAGATTCAATTTCACGAACTTCGTTATCAGCATGTTCAATGATCTTGGCTTTATCATCGGGAATTTCCATGTCTTCTATACCGATTGATATACCTGAGCGAGTCGCATATTTGAATCCGGTATACATTAACTTATCAGCAAAAATAACAGTTTCTTTTAAGCCGAAAGTTCTGTAGCAGCCATCAATAACTTTAGAAATAACCTTTTTTGTCATTGTGCGATTTATTGTAGCAAAAGGCATTCCTTTGGGTAAAATTTCGGCAAGTATTGCACGCCCAACGGTCGTTTCAACGAGATGGTACTCAGTAGAACCCTCATCTTCCTTCAACATGCGAATTTTAATTTTCGCATGAATATCAAGATGATTAGACTCATAGAAGTTTTGTGCTTCTTGCGCACTAACAAATATTTTACCTTCGCCCAAGGCATTAACTTTCTCACGCGTTAGATAGTAAAGACCTAGAACTACGTCCTGACTTGGAACAATAATTGGTTCACCGCTAGCAGGTGATAAAATATTATTTGTTGACATCATCAGTGAACGGGCTTCTAACTGTGCTTCAATAGTTAGAGGTATGTGCACTGCCATTTGGTCACCATCGAAGTCCGCGTTATATGCGGTACAAACCAAAGGATGCAACTGAATCGCTTTACCTTCAATAAGAACAGGTTCAAATGCTTGAATACCAAGTCTGTGCAGTGTTGGTGCACGGTTTAGCAGGATTGGATGTTCACGAATAACATCATCTAGAATATCCCAAACAACAGACTCTTCACGCTCAACCATTTTTTTGGCGGCCTTAATGGTCGTTGCTAAACCTCTAAATTCTAATTTACTAAATATAAACGGTTTGAATAATTCAAGTGCCATTTTTTTTGGCAAGCCGCATTGATGTAATTTCAAAGTTGGGCCAACAACAATGACTGAACGACCAGAATAATCAACGCGCTTACCTAAAAGGTTTTGGCGGAAACGGCCTTGTTTACCCTTGATCATATCTGCTAATGACTTCAGAGGACGTTTGTTGGTTCCAGTAATCGCCCGTCCACGACGGCCATTATCTAATAATGCATCAACTGACTCTTGAAGCATTCTTTTTTCGTTACGAACAATAATGTCAGGAGCACTCAAATCGAGCAAACGTTTCAAACGGTTATTTCGATTGATGACTCGGCGATATAAATCATTAAGATCAGAAGTCGCAAATCGTCCACCATCTAACGGAACCAATGGTCTTAAATCTGGTGGAAGAACAGGCAATACATCCATGATCATCCACTCAGGTTTGTTACCTGACTCATAAAAGGCTTCTAATAATTTTAATCGTTTTGTAATCTTTTTGATTTTAGTTTCAGAGTTAGTTGTAGGTAACTCTTCGCGTAAATTCTTTATTTCATCTTCAAGATTAACTTGACGTAATAGATCGCGAATAGCTTCAGCACCCATGCGCG
Organism: Legionella sp.; assembly: GCA_030158115.1. Taxonomy (GTDB): domain Bacteria; phylum Pseudomonadota; class Gammaproteobacteria; order Legionellales; family Legionellaceae; genus Legionella. Next base: position 11,209 of record JAOATK010000018.1, on the reverse strand, counting down.
CATCGAATTCGTCACCATATTGCTCCATTGCATCAAGATAAACTTCATCATTCAATAATTGACCGCGTTCGAGCTCAGTCATGCCAGGATCTACAACAACAAATGCTTCAAAATAAAGAACACGTTCTATATCTCTTAAAGTCATGTCGAGTAACAAACCAATTCTGGATGGTAATGATTTTAAAAACCAGATATGTGCAACAGGACTTGCTAGTTCAATATGGCCCATACGTTCACGACGAACTTTAGCTAAAGCAAGTTCAACACCGCACTTTTCACAAATAACACCACGGTGTTTCAATCGTTTGTACTTACCACATAAGCACTCATAATCTTTAACAGGACCAAATGTTTTAGCACAAAACAAACCATCTCGTTCAGGCTTAAAGGTACGATAGTTAATCGTTTCAGGCTTTTTAACTTCGCCATAAGACCATGATCTAATTAGTTCAGGTGAAGCCAACGCAATTTTAATCGAGTTGAATTCCTCATGCTGACCTTGCTGTTTGAGAATACCTAGTAAATCACTCATTACAGGTGCTTTTCTCATTGGCTCATGTATTGCATCGTCGTTTGGATTACTCAAGTCTATGTCTCCAAAAATTGTTAATCAGTAAGTACCGCTGATAATTAATCGTGATCTAATTCAATATCTATTCCCAAGGCACGAATCTCTTTTAATAATACGTTAAATGATTCAGGCATACCTGGGTCCATACGATGATCACCATCGACTATATTTTTATAGATCTTTGTTCTACCACCAACGTCATCTGATTTTACAGTCAACATTTCTTGTAATGTGTATGCTGCACCATATGCTTCAAGAGCCCATACTTCCATCTCCCCGAAACGCTGTCCTCCAAACTGAGCTTTACCACCCAATGGTTGTTGCGTTACTAGGCTGTATGAACCAGTTGAACGAGCATGCATCTTGTCATCAACCAAATGGTTGAGTTTAAGCATATACATGTAACCTACAGTTACTTTATTATCAAATTTACATCCGGTTCTACCATCAATCAAAGTGGTTTTACCATCAGAAGGCAAATCAGCCAGTTGCAGCATGCTTTTAATTTCTTGTTCTGAAGCACCATCAAAAACTGGAGTTGCCATTGGCACACCAGCACGCAAGTTATCTGCTAATCTAAATAGCTCTTCATCATTTAAACAATCAAGATTAACGCGCTGCATACCATCGTGATTATATATTTTCCCTAGGAATGATTTAATTTCGTTGGCATTTTTCTTTGTATCTAGCATCTGGGCAATTTTATGTCCAAGACCTTTAGCAGCTAAGCCAAGATGTGTCTCTAATACTTGACCAATATTCATACGTGATGGTACACCTAATGGATTAAGTACTATATCTACTGCCGTACCATCTTCCATATGAGGCATATCTTCAATAGGAACAACTATAGAGATGACCCCTTTGTTACCATGTCGTCCAGCCATTTTATCACCGGGCTGTATTCTTCTTTTAACTGCTAAATATACTTTAACAATTTTTAATACGCCTGGAGCTAAATCATCACCTTGAACAATTTTTTTGCGGCTATCGTTGAATCGCTTTTCCATTTCTTTAGAAAGCATTTCAAGTTGCTTTGATAGTTGCTCTAATTGTTGGCTTAACTCATCATTATCTAAACGAATATCAAACCATTTTTGTCTATCTAAGGTATCTAAATACTCTTGTGTTATTTTAGAGCCTGGTTTGAGATTTGCTGGACCACCAGTAGCAACCTTACCGACAATGAAGTTTGTTACACGATGATAAATATCTTCTTCACGAATACGACGTTCATCAACTAAGTCTTTACGAACACGAGCTAAATGTTCTTCTTCAATGCTTTTTGCTCGGGCATCTTTCTCTAGTCCATCACGTGTAAACACTTGGACATCAATAACGGTTCCATTCATTCCTGATGGAACACGTAAAGAAGAATCCTTAACATCAGACGCTTTTTCTCCGAAGATTGCTCGTAAAAGTTTTTCTTCAGGAGTTAATTGTGTTTCACCTTTTGGAGTTACTTTACCAACGAGAATATCGCCTGCATTAACTTCTGCACCAATATATACGACGCCAGATTCATCTAAATTACCTAAAGCCGATTCACCAACGTTTGGAATATCTGCAGTAATTTCTTCTGTACCTAATTTAGTATCACGTGCAATACAGGTCAGCTCTTCAATATGGATTGTAGTAAAACGATCTTCTTGTACAATGCGCTCAGATATAAGGATAGAATCCTCAAAGTTATATCCATGCCAAGGCATGAATGCGACTAGTAAATTTTGCCCTAGAGCTAATTCACCCATATCAGTACATGGACCATCTGCTAAAACATCACCACGTTGGATCAAATCACCTGTATTTACTATAGGTCTTTGATTAATACAGGTATCTTGGTTAGAACGGAAATACTTAGTTAGGTTATAGATGTCAACCCCAGTTTCTCCAGCTGTTGTTTCGTCATCATTAACACGAACTACGATACGTGAGGCATCAACTAAATCAATTATTCCACCACGCTTAGCAACGACTGAAACTCCAGAGTCAGAAGCGACAATGCGCTCCATCCCAGTTCCAACTAATGGCTTTTCAGATCGTAACGTAGGAACAGCTTGACGTTGCATGTTCGAACCCATCAGTGCTCTGTTCGCATCATCATGCTCTAAGAAAGGAATTAGTGACGCAGCAACTGATACGATTTGTTTCGCAGAAACATCCATATAGTTAATTTTATCAGGAGTAGTTAGTGAAAACTCATTCTGATGTCTACAAGGAACAAGATCTGCAAGGATATTACCGTGCTCATCGAGCGCAACACTAGATTGTGCAATGTATTGATCAACTTCTTCGATTGCTGATAAATATTCAATATCATCAGTTACACGACCATTGATAACTTTACGACAAGGCGTTTCAATAAATCCATAATCGTTAGTTCTAGCATAAACAGATAATGAGTTGATCAAACCAATGTTTGGACCTTCAGGCGTTTCAATTGGGCACACTCGACCATAATGTGTCGTGTGAACGTCACGAACCTCAAAACCAGCTCGCTCTCGTGTTAAACCACCTGGGCCTAGTGCTGATACTCTTCGCTTATGTGTTACCCCAGACAATGGATTCACTTGATCCATAAACTGTGATAATTGACTAGAACCAAAAAATTCTTTGATTGCAGCAGAAACTGGCTTGGCATTAATTAAATCTTGTGGCATTAAGTTTTCAGATTCGACTAAACTTAAACGCTCTTTAACTGCACGCTCTACTCGAACTAAACCAACTCTAAATTGGTTCTCAGTCATTTCACCAACACTTCGAACTCTACGGTTACCAAGATGATCAATATCATCAACTAGTCCAATACCATTTCTGATGTCAATTAATGTTTTAATAACCGAAAGAATATCTTCTTTAGTTAATGTTCCAGGACCATTATCATCTTTTCTACCAACACGACGATTGAATTTCATTCGTCCTACAGCAGATAAATCATAACGTTCATCTACAAAAAACAGGTTCTTAAATAAAGCTTCGGCTGCTTCCTTAGTTGGCGGCTCGCCAGGACGCATCATACGATAAATCTCAACTAACGCTTCAAGATGACTTGAAGTAGGATCAATTTTTAATGTATCAGAAATGTAAGAGCCATGATCTAAATCATTGGTATAGATCATATCAAATTCATGAATACCATTAGATGCCATTGCATTTAATAAATCATCTGTTAGTTCATCATTTGCTTGAGCTATTATTTCACCTGTTTCAGTATCTATAATATTTTTAGCTAATACTTTACTTATTAAATAATCTCTTGGCACAACGAGATCTTGCATATGGCATTTTTCCATTTGCTTGATATGGCGTGCTGTTACTCTTCTGCCTTGTTCAACTATTAGTTCACCTGTTTCTGGAACAATGATATCAAATGAAGCAATTTCACCTCTTAATCTTTGAGGAATGAGATCAATGTGATATTCACCATTTTTAAGATGACAACTTGTTATTTCAAAAAATTCACCCAGTATCGCTTCAGTTTCATATCCTAATGCTCTAAGTAAGATACTAACTGGTAATTTACGTCTTCTATCAATTCTTACATAAACACAATCTTTAGGATCAAATTCAAAATCTAACCAAGAACCACGATAAGGAATAATACGGGCAGAATAAAGGAGCTTTCCAGATGAATGCGTTTTGCCTTTATCATGTTCGAATATAACACCAGGAGAGCGGTGCAATTGGGATACAACAACTCGTTCTGTTCCATTAACAACGAATGTACCAACATCTGTCATCAAAGGGATTTCACCCATAAAAACATCTTGTTCTCTGATATCTTTTACTGGCTTAGGATCTTCGCTTGCTTCTTTATCAAGAACAACAAGTCTTATTTTAACCCTTAGCGGTGCAGAATAGGTTAAACCACGTAGTTTACATTCACGAACATCGAATGCAGACTCACCAAGGTTATAACTAACGTATTCAAGTCTTGCATTGCCGGAAAAGCTTTCAATAGGAAACACTGAAGAGAATGCAGCATGCAAGCCTGTATTAAAGTGTTCACTGAGCTTACTATCGGCCTGAAGAAAATCTCTGTAAGATTTAAGTTGAATTTCAAGCAGATTTGGTATTGCCATTTTATCGGCCTGCTTCCCAAAGCTTTTGCGAAATCGTTTTTTCTCAGCATGTGAATATTGAGGTTTAGCTTCTGCAAGGGCCATGGTGATTCCTCTGTAAATTATTGATGACTTCAAACACATAGACCCAGCCATGAAAACATGGCCGGGCCCAATCTTACGGATATATCTTTATTATTTAACTTCTACTGTCGCACCAGCTTCTTCAAGCTCTTTTTTGATAGCAGCAGCTTCGTCTTTAGATACACCTTCTTTAATTGTAGAAGGAGTGCCTTCGACTAAGTCTTTAGCTTCTTTTAAGCCTAGACCAGTCATGCCACGAACTGCTTTAATGACGTTAACTTTGTTCGCGCCGAAATTACTCATGATAACAGTAAATTCAGTTTGCTCTTCAGCAGAAGCAGCAGCAGCGGCAGGCGCAGCAACAGCTACAGCAGCGGCAGCAGCAGATACATTAAACTTCTCTTCCATTGCTTCAATTAGCTCTACAACTTCCATAACAGACATGTTTGATATGGTTTCTAAAATTTCATTTTTTGACACAGCCATTACTAGCTCCTGATTTAAAATAATTAACTAATGATTAAAAGGGATTTAACTTGCTTTTTTATCTTTAACTGCTGCTATGGTCCTCACTAATTTAGCATGAGGCTCAGCAAGAGTTCTGACAAACTTCTCAACTGGCGCTTTCATCACATACATCAGCTTAGCAATTGCTTCATCCTTAGTCGGTAAGCTGGCAACAACATCAAGTTGATTTGCCTGGTATACTTTTCCGCCTACTGATAATGCTTTAATTTCAAGCTTTTCAAATGTCTTGGTGAATTCTTTAAGCAATCTTGCAGCATCACTTGGTGCATCTATCGATAGAGCAATAAACAATGGCCCAACAAGCAAGTCATTCAAGCATTCAAACTCAGTATCTTTAAATGCTCTTCGTGTTAAGGTGTTTCTAACTACTCGAAGATAAACACCCGACTTACGTGCTTCACTGCGCAAATGCGTCATTTGATTAACAGTTAAACCACGATAATCAGCAACTACTGCCGAAATAGCTTTAGAGGCAACTGCAGTCACTTCTTCAACTACAGCTTTCTTCGCAGCTAAATTTAATTTCACGTTACTGACCTCCTAATTTATGTAAATCGCAAGGATCTACAGTTATGGTGGCCGTCTCTTTTTAAATGGAGCCGGTTCACCGTCTGCGCAGGAAATTAAGCGTTAGCACCTGCGGTCTTCGACGGCATGGAACCAAATCTATGCCGTGAATTCTTAAAATGGGTGTGGATTTTACACAGATAATGAAGACATATCAATAGCTAATCCAGGACCCATAGTGGAAGATATTGTAATTTTCTTCAAATATTGTCCTTTTGAAGCAGTTGGTTTTGCTTTTTTAAGGTCACTTACAAGAGCCACTATATTTTCAATGATATCTTCTACTGCAAAATCAACCTTGCCAACTGTGCAATGAATAATACCATTTTTATCTGTTCTATATCGTACTTGGCCAGATTTAGCATCTTTTACAGCTGCTTCAACATTTGTTGTTACTGTTCCTACTTTAGGATTCGGCATTAAACCTCTTGGACCTAAAATCTGCCCTAGTTGTCCAACAATTCGCATAGCATCTGGTGTAGCAATAACCACATCAAAATCCATAGTGCCTGATTTAATTTTTTCAGCTAAATCTTCAAATCCAACTATGTCGGCACCAGCGTTAACTGCTTTAGTTGCGTTATCACCTTGAGCGAATACAGCCACACGTACTGTTTTACCTGTACCCTTAGGAAGATTAGTTGAAGAGCGAACAACTTGATCAGATTTACGTGGGTCAACGCCTAAGTTAACACTTATATCCAGGCTTTCACGAAATTTTTTAGATGCAAATTGCTTTAGTAAGTTAATGGCATCACTTGCGTTATGCAAAGTTCCAGGTTTAACTTTACTTAAAATTTCTTTTTGTTTCTTAGTAATCTTTGACATGGCAAACCCCTATTCTAAACCTTCAACTTCAATACCCATGCTACGCGCCGTACCTGCAATACTTCTAACAGCTGCAGATAGATCTGCTGCAGTTAAATCAGGCTTTTTCAGCTTAGCAATTTCTTCAAGTTGACTGACGTTAAGTTTAGCAACCTTCTTAGTATTAGGCGTGCCACTTCCACTTTGTATGCCAGCGGCTTTTTTTAGTAAGACTGATGCTGGTGGTGTTTTTGTAATAAAGGTAAAGCTACGATCACTGTATACAGTAATAACAACAGGAATTGGTAAACCTTGTTCTAGTTGTTGTGTTGCAGCGTTGAATGCTTTACAAAATTCCATAATGTTTACACCACGTTGTCCTAATGCAGGACCAACAGGTGGGCTTGGATTTGCTTTACCAGCCGGAATCTGTAACTTTATATATGCTTCTACTTTTTTTGCCATGTTTACTCCTCATGGGTCAAACACTAGCTTTCAGAAATAATTCGAAAATTATTTACTTAAGTTCTAGCTTCCCAGTTTTACAAAAAACTTAGTGTATCTATTGGTCTGATAAAACGGACTAACACTTACTCTAAGCACTATCAAATTATGCTTTTTCTACTTGACTAAACTCAAGCTCAACAGGAGTAGATCTTCCAAAAATCAAAACAGCAACTCGCAATTTGCTCTTTTCATAATTAACTTCTTCTACTACACCATTGAAATCAACAAATGGACCTTCTTTAACACGAACCACTTCACCAGGCTCAAAAAGAACCTTAGGTCTCGGCTTGGTTACGCCATCTTCAACTCGCTGCATAATAGCACGAGCTTCTTTATCTGTAATGGGTGTTGGAGTTTGGCTAGTTCCACCAATAAATCCAAGTACTCGCGGTATTGCTCTTACCAAATGCCAGGTTTGATCGTCCATCACCATATTGACTAAAACGTAGCCCGGGAAAAACTTACGTGTGCTCTTGCGTTTTTGGCCTGACTTCATTTCAACAACTTCTTCTGATGGTACAACCACTTCACCAATTTTATCTTCTAAATTGTGATGTAACGCACGTGAGGTTATTTCACGCATAACAAAATTTTCGTATCCTGAGTAGGCATGCACAACATACCATTGTTTCGATTTTTGCTCTTCCACCGAATTCACCCTAAATGTGTTATTTTAGCAATTGCCCACATCATTACTGAATCTACTCCCCAGAGTATAAATCCAGTCAATGTAACCATAACAATAACAATTGTTGTTGTTTGTATTGTTTCTTGACGCGTTGGCCAAACCACTTTTAACAATTCAATTTTTGACTCTTGAGCAAATTGAAATACTTGTTTACCTGTTGTTGTTAGATAAGCAAAAAACAACGACAACAAGAACCACGCCAGCCATACTATAGACTGAATTGGTCCTGAAAAAGTATAATAATAAGTGCAAAAAAAGGCCGCTGCAGTAACCAGGACTACGGCGAACCAAGGTAATATATCTTTTGCTTTACTTTGATTTTCGTTTGAACTTTTCATATTCACTTGTAGTTGGCAGGCCAGGAGGGAATCGAACCCCCAACCTGCGGTTTTGGAGACCGCCACTCTGCCAATTGAGCTACTGGCCTAATTTAATTGGCATGAATAATCATTCATGCCAAAATTTTACCCGTTTTATGCAATGATCTTAGCAACAACACCGGCGCCTACAGTACGGCCACCTTCCCGAATTGCGAAACGCAAACCTTCATCCATTGCGATAGGAGCATGCAAATTGATGACTAATTGTACGTTGTCACCAGGCATTACCATTTCAACTCCAGACGGTAAATCACATGTTCCTGTTACGTCTGTTGTTCTGAAATAGAATTGTGGTCTGTATCCATTGAAAAACGGGGTATGTCTTCCGCCTTCTTCTTTTGATAATACATACACTTCTGCTTCAAACTTAGTATGTGGCTTAATTGAACCTGGTTTAGCTAATACTTGACCACGCTCAACTTCATCACGCTTAGTTCCTCGTAGTAAAACACCTACGTTATCTCCTGCGCGACCTTCGTCTAGCAATTTACGGAACATCTCAACGCCAGTACAGATAGTTTTTTGAGTGTCATGTATTCCAACAATCTCAACTTCTTCACCAACCTTAACGATTCCACTTTCTACTCGACCTGTTACTACTGTTCCACGTCCAGAGATAGAAAACACGTCTTCTATCGGTAGCAAAAACGACTTGTCGATGTTTCTTACTGGTTCAGGGATATATGCGTCCATCGTTTCAACTAATTTTTCAATCGCTGGAACACCAATCGGGCTCATATCACCTTCCAACGCTTTTAGCGCTGAACCAACAATAACAGGAATATCGTCGCCAGGAAAATCGTAACTGCTAAGCAATTCACGAACTTCCATTTCAACTAATTCTAATAACTCAGCATCATCAACCATATCTGCTTTGTTCATGAAAACAACAAGATATGGAACACCAACTTGACGTGATAATAGAATGTGCTCTCTAGTTTGTGGCATAGGACCATCAGCAGCAGATACAACAAGTATCCCGCCGTCCATTTGTGCCGCACCTGTAATCATGTTCTTAACATAGTCAGCATGGCCTGGGCAATCTACGTGCGCATAATGTCTATTTGCAGATTCGTATTCTACGTGTGCTGTAGATATCGTAATACCTCGTGCACGTTCTTCAGGTGCCGCGTCAATTTGATCATAAGCCTTCGCTGTACCACCAAATTTTTTCGCCATAATCGTAGTAATCGCTGCCGTTAGCGTCGTTTTACCATGATCTACGTGACCAATCGTGCCCACATTGACGTGTGGCTTTTTACGTTCAAATTTTTCCTTCGCCATCGCAAAGTCTCCCATTCGCTAATTAATATTTTATGGTGCCCACAACTGGACTCGAACCAACGACCTCTTCCTTACCAAGGAAGTGCTCTACCGCCTGAGCTATGTGGGCTTACATACAAGCTTGCGAACTCACATGACAAGCAAATATTTTATTGTATATTGGAGCGGGTGGTGGGAATCGAACCCACGCTATCAGCTTGGAAGGCTGAAGTTCTACCATTGAACTACACCCGCTTTCTATCTTTTTTTAACTGGTGGAGGGGGAAGGATTCGAACCTTCGAAGGCAGAGCCGTCAGATTTACAGTCTGATCCCTTTGACCGCTCGGGAACCCCTCCAAAAAGAACGCTATTTTCTTTTAAGATGAATGGAATGTCAACCTTTAGTTAACTTTCAACTTAATTTAGATGGTGCCGGCACTAGGAATCGAACCCAGGACCTACTGATTACAAGTCAGTTGCTCTACCAACTGAGCTACGCCGGCATGTATCGCTTAACTTATGTTAATACTTCTTGTGACTGGTAGTCACTTAAATAAAACCCTGGCGATGACCTACTTTCACATGAGGAGACCTCACACTATCATTGGCGCATGTTCGTTTCACTTCTGAGTTCGAGATGGATTCAGGTGGTTCCAAACCGCTATGGTCGCCAGGAAAACTGTTTTGAAGGCTGCTACGCAGTGCGTTAGCTGCTCTTCTTTGGTAAATAATGAGTTCTTATTTGCTTTACTTTGTCACTTTTCTTTGTATTGATGTATCTCTCATAATCCAAAATAACTCAGATTATATGGTCAAGACAATCAGCCAATTAGTACAAGTTAGCTTCACACATTACTGCGCTTCCACACCTTGCCTATCAACGTCGTAGTCTTCAACGGGCTTCATGGGAAAACTCATCTTGAGGGAGGCTTCCCGCTTAGATGCTTTCAGCGGTTATCCCGTCCGAACTTAGCTACCCGGCGATGCCACTGGCGTGACAACCGGTACACCAGAGGTTCGTCCACTCCGGTCCTCTCGTACTAGGAGCAGCCCCCCTCAAACTTCCTACGCCCACGGCAGATAGGGACCGAACTGTCTCACGACGTTCTAAACCCAGCTCGCGTACCACTTTAAATGGCGAACAGCCATACCCTTGGGACCTGCTTCAGCCCCAGGATGTGATGAGCCGACATCGAGGTGCCAAACACCGCCGTCGATATGAACTCTTGGGCGGTATCAGCCTGTTATCCCCGGAGTACCTTTTATCCGTTGAGCGATGGCCCTTCCATTCAGAACCACCGGATCACTAAGACCTACTTTCGTACCTGCTCGAGCCGTCACTCTCGCAGTCAAGCACCCTTATGCCTTTACACTCTTGGTACGATGTCCGACCGTACCGAGGGTACCTTTGTGCTCCTCCGTTACTCTTTGGGAGGAGACCGCCCCAGTCAAACTACCCATCATACACTGTCCTCATCCCAGATTATGGGACCAAGTTAGAACCTCAATAACAACAGGGTGGTATTTCAAGGTCGGCTCCATCAGAACTAGCGTCCTAACTTCTTAGCCTCCCACCTATCCTACACAGTTATCATCAAAGTCCAGTGCAAAACTATAGTAAAGGTTCACGGGGTCTTTCCGTCTAGCCGCGGGTACACTGCATCTTCACAGCGATTTCAATTTCACTGAGTCTCGGGTGGAGACAGTGTGGCCATCGTTACGCCATTCGTGCAGGTCGGAACTTACCCGACA
>JAOATK010000017.1 GCA_030158115.1 Legionella sp. | reverse complement strand
GGGCACTGATCATTTCGCAGCTCCAGATATATTTTGACGGGCGGCTTAATTTAGGTTTGAAATGACTGACGAGATGACACAGTTAGATGAACACTCTCGGCTAAAATGTGGCAGCAAATTGAAAATATAAAACAACTTAAAAATATTTGCTTTAATTTTTTTGAGAATAATGGTTATCTTCACATTCCTGCGGAACCTATTATTCCTTTAATTGATCGAAGTGTTCTTTATACGAATTCAGCCATCATACCTTTTAAACCGATGGTTCTTTCTAATAATATTCCAGCACATCCTTTGTTTGTATTGCAGGAGTGTATTCGTTTACACGAAACTAAATATACTCCTCAGGAAGACTATTTCTTGCAAAGAATGAGTTGTTTTAGCATGTTTGGTGCATTTGCTCCGATGAGTATGCTTAGAAAATCTTGTCAAGATATGATAAAGCTTTTATTAGAGGTGCTTAAAGTGCCTCAAAATAAATTAGTATTTCATGTAGCATCAAAAGATAAAATTTATTGGGAGCCACTTATTGAGCAGGATGTGATTATTTTAGTAGATAAAACACCTCCTGATGATTATCAATGGGTCTATGGGCTTCGGGATGTCATTGGTCGAGGGATTAATATTGGAATTCTTCCTGAAGGTAAATGTGTGGAAGATATACATTGTGTTGATGATATTGATATTGGACAAATAATCATTCTAGAAGAAAAGGGAGTTCCAATATGTTTTGAAATAGCTTTGGGGGTTGAGGCTTTTTTATGGCGCAGTTCCAGTGCTTTAAGCCCCTTTGCACATTCTGAAATAGCTTCTTTCATACCGTATCATTATGAGCCATTATATATGCAATTGATGGATTCTATTGTTTTAAGTACAGTTTTTTATGGTAATAATGTTGACTTACATAGCGGGATAAGTGGGGCATTAACTAATAAAGGTAAGAATAGATTATCCTCTGTCCGGAAAGCTGTTAAAAATGCTGCAGAAATTTACGAACTAATAAAACCCAATTTTGATTTAAGATCAGTGATTTTGGAATATGCCCATTATCGACATTTTAAGCCTGAACGTATTTCAAGATTATTGGCGTCAATCGAAACAAGTACTACAGACTATAGACAAAGAGAACATAAATTAATGCAGTATTCGCGTACATGTGCTCATGATGTTCTAAGTAATAAAATATCATGTGCCGAAGCTTATGATAAATTAAAAAATAAGGCATTTAAAAAATACAATTTATTTCCGTTAAATATCAAATCTGCTATGGCTTATTTTCATACTATTTTAGATAAGTATTCTGAAAACAATAGAATGGTAAAGCATGATATAGTAAATTAGCCACCTAAGTATTACCCTAAATTTAAGGTTGAACATGTTAGATATAAAATTAATTATTGAAAATAGAGAAAAGATTAAAGAGATTATCCATAAAAGGGGCGTTAATGCTGATCTAGATAATCTATTAGAAACTTACGCTACACGTAAAGCACACATGTCAAACTTAGAGAATCTACGTGCTGAATCGAATCAGATAGCCAAAACCATACCTAAACTACAAGATCTAGAAAAACAAGATTTGGTCACCAAAGGAAGGGCACTAAATAATGAAATCTCAATACTCGAAGAAGAGCTTCGAAAAATAGACGAACTTTATCATGAATTAATGCTTACGATCCCTAACTTGTTAGCAGAAGATACTCCTCTTGGTGAAAGTGATGCTGAAAATGTAGTTTTGAGAACTCATTTGGTTCCTCGCGAATTTGATTTTGTTCCTAAGGATCATGTCGAGTTAGGTAAGACGCTTGATTTAATCGATTTTGATAGTGGTACAAAAGTAACTGGTGCGAAATTTTATTTCTTAAAAAATGAAGCGGTACTTCTTGAGCTGGCATTAAAGTTATTTGCAATGAAAACTGCTGCAGAATTGGGATACACAACTCTTATTACTCCTGATTTAGCAAAAAAATCGATAATGGTTGGAACTGGATTTTCTCCTAGAGGCGATGAGTCTAATATTTATAATTTAGAGGATTTGGATCTGAGTCTTATAGCAACAGCAGAAATTACTGTTGGAGGTATACATGCAGATGAGATTGTTGATGAACATAAATTACCACTAAAATATGTTGCTGAGAGTCATTGTTTTCGTAGAGAGGCTGGGGCTGGTGGTAGGGAGAGTAAGGGGTTGTATCGAGTTCATCAATTTTCCAAGATTGAATTGTTCCAAATTACGAAGCCAGAAGATAGCGAGGCTGCTTTAGAAGAGATTTTAAAGATAGAAGAAACAATTTACCAAAAACTTCAGCTGCCTTATCGAGTTGTTCGTATATGTGCTGGCGATTTAGGAGCGGCGGCTTTTAAGAAGTATGATATTGAAGTATGGATGCCAGGAAGGGAGTCAGATGAAAAATATGGTGAAGTAACATCTGCCTCAAATTGCACTGATTTTCAATCACGTCGATTAAATATCAGATACAAAGATAAAGAGAGTAAAAGAGTCTATCCTTATACCCTAAATGGCACTGCTATTGCTTTAAGTCGAACATTAATGGCAATTCTTGAAAATTACCAACAAAAAGATGGTAGTGTGATAATTCCCGAGGTGTTACGCCCTTATATTGGCAAAGATATCATAAAAAGGTGATTAGGTAATTAAACAAAGCTGCCTCCACTTATTGCTACTGTAGCGCCAATAAAAGCACACTATATTAGCAATAAGATATATTGTAACTAATTTCCAATTTAGAGTCGGGGAGCCATGCATTTTTACTACAAATATGTAGATGGGAAGTATGGCAAATAGCCAAATGTTAACAGCATTCATTACCATGATGAATGCTGTATCGCCGGCTGCGGTAAGTATTGCTGCAAAAACCCAAACAACAATATCGAAAATAAAATAAATCCATATCCAAAATAATACGATTTCAGCTTGTGATTGAAGCTCTAATAGTTTTGTACCTGATAAGTTTTGAGAAACGAAACAGTTAACTACTAAGTCTGGTATGAGTAATAAAGGGATTGCTAGCAACATAATGATAAAGAAAACTATCAGTAAAGATGAGTGTAAAAGTCTTTTAATCATCCATGGTTGCTTTGCCCCGATATAGTTAGATGCAAGCGCAATAATACCCTTTTGTAGTCCTTCTGAAGCAAATGCAAAAAGAAGTAGGATGCTTTGTCCAATTGATAAAAGGGTGACATGTTCTTCACTAACACGAGATAACATACAAATTAAAAAAGTCCATGCAGTAATTTCTATCATATGTCCTAATGAATTTGGTAAAGCTATACTCATGCTTTTCCAAAAGCGCTTAAACTTAAATTGATAGTGAGAGGTGCCAAATTGAATCCGGTTATCCCGTTTAATAAAAACAGAAAATAAAACTAATAGTTGTATCAATTGGGCGCTAATAGTTGAAACAGCAGCACCGAGAGTGCCTAGGGAAGGAATTTTTAATGATGCGTAACCAAATACTAATACAATACCCAAAGCTAAATTTAATATATTTCCGAAAAAAGTTACAAAGGTAATTAATTTGACTTTTCCTTGACCGATAAAAAAGGAGGCAATTGCTGCATTCATAGCTAGTATAGGGCTAAATATCATAATGTATTGAAAATAGGGTAAGCCATCGGTTTGATATTTTATAGGAAGAAATATGTTTCCTGTTAAAAATGCCAGAGGTATAAAAATAACGAACAAGAACAAAGAGAACCAAAGCATTTGCCAGACTGGTTCACCTAACAGTTTTTTCTTTCCTGCGCCATTATATTGACCTACAAAAATTTCTGCGATAGATGTGATTGCAGTAGCCCCAAATTGAAATACAGCACATGCAGCTCCTGCTATGGCTACAGCATTCATTGCAGTAATTGAATAGTGCGCAAGGACTAACCGATCAAAAAACAGCATTAAACAGCCAGAAAGTGCTATAAGCATCATTGGAAATGAGATATTGCAGAGTTCTTTAATACCTCCAGCGCGATGAGAAAAACTTGATTGGGAGGTATCTGCTAATTCCATAATGCAACATTTAATATTTAAGAAACTAGGAAAGGGTGAATGTTGTCATAAAAATGAGTTTAGGTATACCCAGATTAGATATAAAAAATAATATTTCTTTATGCTCTTGGACAAGGGTAATAATATTTACATGAGTTACGTGTGCTCAACTAGAGTAATTTTTAATTGCTTTTCTGGGAAGAAGTGTATAAAGACTCAATATATTCACAAACTGAAACAATATTTTCTTGTCTTAAAACTATGAGGGGATCTTTGTCATTCACTTTTTCGTAAACGGTAGTTAACTGTAGTTGCATAGTGTCTTTATCTCTGTAACCGCTCATAACTGGTACGATGGCTATTTCTTGATCTGGCCCATCCAGTTCGTTTGGCTCTCCCATACTTACGACTCGGCCAACGTATGCTTTCCGATCGGACATTGAAATTAAAAGGAATTTATCTTTCTCTAATGAAGAAAGTAAAATCACATCAATGGGGCTATCTTGTAATAACTGCTTAAATACCATGTTTTTTCCATTACGATGCCATTTAATCAGTAGTTCCTTAATTTGACCGCACTCACATTTAAACCCTTTATAAATTAAGGATAGATGACACAGTAATATGTAGCCAAATGATATTATTAAAGTAATAATAAACAGCTTAAATATTGTATTTTCATTTTCAATACCGCTGGGTATGGATGGTGCAAATAAAACTCTTTCGATTGCATAGGCTAAAAAGACAATAAACGAACCAATAGCAATTGCTTTAATGTATAGTAGTTGGCCTCTAAACCTATGAAGCTTCAAATATTGAGTTGGAGAAAAGCGTAGGACAATATATGAATTAGTGAGAACCATAAAAATAAATATGGCAAGCATATCCTTTCCTAGTTATTTGCTTTTAATTACATCCTTAGCATGACGTAATAACTCTTTATAGTTATCACTTTCATAGACTTCATTTGGGTCAATCATTAGTGTACCGCGGCCAATAACTCTCATAGTCTTTGCTGTGGGAAAACTTTGGCCTGTTTTAAATGGTGTTTTAGATTTTTTATCTTTAACGTTCATGACTTACTCCAACTAAAAAAGCTAAAAATAAACAAATCCCTAATATAAATATAGTTACAGATTTAGTTAACATCAAATAAGGGTGAAAATATATAGCATAGGAACGGTTATATCAATAATATCAGAATTCGTAAATTATAAACTTATATCTTCGCATCTTTTCGTAATGCTTTAAATCAGTTATCATACTCGAAGTTGGGTAAGATCTTGGGTAAGATTCGAGTCCTTATTATCAATATTATTTAAAATTAATAGGTTAAAACCAGGTTCGATTCCGGCCCTAGGCACCAATTACGATCAACAAGTCAGTGTTAATTCCAGCGAACCCACAACAATAAGCTTAGATAGTATTGACTAAATTTACCTTTTGATTTTCCATCACCACCGAAAAACGCAATGAAATCGAACTAATAGATAAAATAATAAGCACTATAGATACATCTAAAAGACTATCATTCCTTATTAAAGTGCCTAAATAACTACCTGCAGCAAAAAAACCTATCATTAGCAAACTTCGCACTGAAGATGCTGCACCTCGCTGCTCTTCGTAGCATTGTAATGCTCTTGATGAACTTGCCCCCCATAATAAAGAAGCGCAAAAAAGATAAAATCCAAATGTTAAAGAGATAAGGATGGGGTTATAAATACCAAATAAGTGAAGTCCTAATAATATGACTCCACTAAGTGTTGATAATTTGGTACTAATACCAAGAAGTTTATCAATTTCTAATCGATGCAGCAGACGAGAGGCGAGGGCTGCGCCCAAAATGAAAAAAGAGGCACTTAATGCCATTAATAGCCCAACTTTATCAGCAGATAAATGCATTACATTTTTATATAAAAATGGAATCATGGTTAAAAAGCACCATTGACCACATGCTAATAAAGCAAATAAAGAGACATAACTCACAAATAATTTATTCTTTAGAATGTTCGTATATTGTTTTATTGCTTGCCTTGTTGAATTGTTTTTTTGTGTCTTTAAACGATTTTCTGGTAGTGCAGATAGTCCAAATAAGATAACTCCAGTAATGATCGCAATAAAATAAAAATCGCCTTTCCAGTGAAAATATTTGGTGATTTGTCCACTTAGTGCGGGGGCAGTCATTGGTGCTAAGGCAATAATACTTCCTATCCAGGACATCATTGCGGCACTTTTATCTTTGGGATAAAGGTCTTGTATGAGCGCCCAACCCACAACAGGAGCGACAATTCCTCCAATGCCTTGTATCAGCCTACCTAGTAAAAAAATAGAGATACTAGTTGATAAAATACAAACTATTGTCCCTGTGAAAAATAAATACATTCCAATTGAGAATGCTTTTTTTCGACCAATATTATCTGATAAAGCTCCCCAGAAAAGGGTCGCAAGTATTTGCCCACCTAAAAAAAATGAGATTGAAAGCTGCGCTTTAGAATTATCTACGAAAAAATATTCCGCAATCTGTGGCATACTAGGTAAAAAAATATCACTGGTCATTAATGTTATTAGTGATGAGGCGATTATCACAAACAGAGATAATTGTTTATTCAAAATTTACTCCATATATCAATTGATCATTGAAGTGAATTAATTGCTGTACTAGCGATTCACATGCTTACTTTTTCATAAATATCTAAAATAATGTTGCCAAGTTTCGTGCAATTTTAAGGAGTTAGTCAATCCTTGGTAAATTTATTTGCTAGCGTACTTCCTAACGCTCTCTTATTAGTGATCTTTGCCTCAATTATAATTAGTATTCCTTCATACTTCCTTAATGTTTTAAAGTTATAGTTGACGATTAATAAATAAACATCAGGTGATTTATGATTCAAACTTATCAAGCTCCTAAACCTCAATACACACGCTGGCATTGGTTTAAATTTATCGGAATTCGGATTATTTTTCCTCCTATTTTACTGTGGGATTTATTAAAACTTGGCGCAAATAAATTGTTTGGTGGGTTGGTTAGTCATTTAGTGCTATCAGCACAAAAACGCAACCATTCTATGGGGGAAGTAACTATTGATGAAGCCGCCGTAGATGCATTTAATAAAAAGATGAATCAACAGTATGAAAAACATCAGGTAATCACTTATGATAAAGCTCAGTTAGATACGCTTGAAATAAAATACGTACCAAACAACGAAGAAATCGCCACTAAAGATCAAATGTATATTATCAATTTGGTTGGGAATGGTATGTGTTATGAGGATATCATTGATGAGATGTCTGAGGACGCAAACGTATTGAAGGCTAACGTTGTGGGTTTTAATTTTCGCAACGTGAAGCAGAGCACTGGCCAGCCTAAGTCTGCAAAAGATTTAGTGACTGATGGTATTGCCCAAGTTCAACGATTATTAGATAAAGGTGTTTCATCAAAAAATATTACCCTGAAAGGCCACTCTCTGGGTGCGGGGATAGCCTCTTTAGTCGCTCAACATTTCCATCAAATAGGGCAACCTATTAAGGTATTTAATGGACGCTCTTTTTCTTCGATTACTAATTTTTTAGTAGGTTATATACGCCTAGCACGTGATCAAAAAGGTAAAGTATTAAAAGGCCATAATGACAGTATGAAAGGGATAATACTTGGTTGGTTAGCTAAACCATTTATTAAATTAGCTCTTGCTTTAGTTAAGTGGGAAATTAATGCAGGCAGTGCATTTAAAAGTATTCCTAAAGAGTATAGAGCCTATATAGTTGTCAGATCAAATCGAGAAAGAAGAGTTGATCGTTGCGATGATGGGGTAATTTCACATTACGCATCCATTCATAAAGAGCTGACTTCAGAACGACGAGCTGACAAGGCGAAAATAGATGCGCAACTTAAAAAGCTGGCTGAGACTGAGACGGAGGAAAAAGAAAGCTTAGTTAACAATAGAGAAAAAATTAAAAGCAGCATGAAAATGGAGACTGGCCATCAATTTGAGGGCCATAATCTTTATTTAATTAACTTGCGTAATCGCTCAGGTATGAATGCAGCTACCTTTTTTAGCGATTTTTTTCAAAGAAAAGTGGATGCTTCTGTGAATAGCGGGCCTATATTAAAGTAGCTCATGCTGAGTTACTTGCAGATAATGACGATCCCTCCTAAGAAATTTTAGTAATTGTCAACGTTCTTGTAGCCTGGATGCAGCGCAGCGTAATCCGGGAATTTGGTGCCACCGATCCCGGATTACGCTGCGCTGCATCCAGGCTTGTTATTATAATTGCTGCTAATCGTAGGCTGGGTTGTAAAACCCAGCATTGTATGGCATTTGGAAGATTATTTGCTGGGGTTTACAGCCCAGCCTACAAGGGCGTAAACTTCTTAAGTACCCGTGACTAATAAACAATTACAGGGTATCGTGAAGCACTCGATCTTATTTAAGCTAATTTAGTATTAAAATTACATTTAGATTTGATTTAATTGCAGATCTTAGCAACCAATAGTATTCTTGGCGCCTTGTCCTACTCATGTTGAGGTGGTAGGAGTTAAAATGAGGCTAACCAATCATGACAGAAAATGCTAAAACCCTAACAATGCCCATCATGTATTTCATTGTGTTGTTTTTAATTGGTTTAAAAATGGTGTTTATGATGGATGCCAATTTGTTGGTTGAA
Source organism: Legionella sp. (assembly GCA_030158115.1). GTDB lineage: Bacteria > Pseudomonadota > Gammaproteobacteria > Legionellales > Legionellaceae > Legionella. Next base: position 53,245 of record JAOATK010000017.1, on the reverse strand, counting down.
GAGGCTTACTATTGGAATTATGCGCGGCACTTAGATTTTGGCTATTTAGATCATCCTCCAATGGTTGCCTGGTTGATAAAGAGCGGCACTTATTTGTTTGGCTCAACAGAGTGGGGTGTGCGTTTTGCAACTTTACCGTGTTGGTTAATCACAGTACTCTATAGCTATAAACTCACTAATTTACTGCGAGATGGAGCAGGAAAATATAGCATTTTTCTATTATCGATACTTCCTTTTTTCTTCACTCATGCCTTAGTCATCACCCCAGATATTCCCTTAATCACGTGTTGGTCAGCAAGTTTATATTATCTTTATAAAGCATTGGTTGAAGGAAAAAATCTTAACTGGTACAGCGCAGGTATCGCTATAGGGCTTGGATTATTATCAAAATATACCATTGTTTTGTTGGGACCTGCGACGATTGTCTATATGATCTTAGATAAGAACTCACGAACTTGGTTTAGGAAGAAAGAACCTTATTTGTGTGCCTTAATTGCACTTTTACTGTTTTCTCCTGTGATTTATTGGAATTACACTCATGCTTGGGTTTCTTTTTTATTTCAAAGCAGCAGAAGATTTCACGGTTCTTTTTCTTTTTCATTGCCAGAATTTCTTGGCTTACTCTTTGTTTTTTTAACTCCAATCGGTGTTTTGGGGGGAATTAAATTATTTATGGAAAAGCTTGGTTTTCATACACTGCCTAAAAGAACACACCTTTTTTTAATGATTTTTTCACTAGTACCACTTGGATTTTTTGCGGTATTTTCTGTGTCTCATAGCATCAAAATAAACTGGATTGGCCCTAGTTTGTTAGCGTTAATTCCCTGGTTATCCCTGTTACTTTTTGATAATACCAAAGCATATGGCATGGAGTGTCGTAAGTATTGGGCGATAACAGCATTCATCCTAACAGCATGTTATACAGGGCTTTTAATATGCCTAGTCACAGGCCAGCCCAAAGACATTAATCAAAAGCTGTTTAGTAAAATCATGTACTGGGATAACCTAGCCTTAGGCATCAATAACATTGCCGCCAATCTTGAAAATAGTACTCAGCAGGTCCCTATTTTAGTGTCATTAGATTCTTATCATATCGCAAGCGAGCTTACATTTTATCAGCAAAAATTTTTAAATGAGGGAAAAATAAAAACAGCTTATCATGCGATGAGTAGACATGTATTCGGTATTGATAGTTTGATGTATAACTATTGGGACAATCAATTCGATATGTCAGGTCAGTTGGTTATATTAATTGCAAAAGAGTTGGATTTATTCTCTTATGCTAGCATTGCCACAATGACAACACCGGTCACTCAAATCCAGGAACTATTAGTAGACAATACGGCATCACCCACCCTTAAACAAAAGTTCTACTTTCAAGTGGTTAAGATAACCTGAGATGATTAATTAAGTAGGGGCTATTAGTTATAAGCAACTAATATGGCTTGTAGCCCGGATTACGCTTAGCTGCATCCGGGCTACCTGAGTCCATTTACGACATTAGCTTTACAAGACTGTCTACTGTTTTATCTAATGGTAATTGTTGTATTTCACCTGTTAGGCGAGATTTATATTCTACACAATTTTGCTCAATGTTTCGGTCACTAACTACCAAGCGGTGTGGAATTCCGATTAAATCATGATCAGCAAAGAGGGCGCCTGCTCGCTCATTGCGGTCGTCAATTAATACATCAATTCCAGCTTGGCGGAATTGTTCGTAGAGCGTATTCGCTACGTTTTTCACAGTTTCTGATTTATGAGCATTCAACGGGATAATGACCACTTGGAAAGGAGCGATGTTTTGTGGCCAGATAATACCTTTTTCATCATGATGTTGTTCAATCGCTGCAGCGACTACACGTGTTATTCCCAGGCCATAGCAACCCATCATCAGAGTTTCTAGTTGACCTTGCTCATTAATCACGGATGCATTCATGGCTTTAGCGTATTTATCACCTAATTGAAACACATGACCTACTTCGATGCCGCGGCATGAGTGCAAGGTGCCTTTGCCATCAGGGCTTATGTCACCTTCTTTTACATTGCGTAAATCGTAAGGTTCGTAGTTGGTGATGTCTTTATCCCAAGCGCCGTGTTGGTAATGTTTGTCGGCCTGATTGGCACCGCAAATAAAAGAATCCATAGCTAGAGCATGGTGATCTACAATAACAGGAATAGATAAGTTGATTGGTCCTAGAGAACCAATAGGCGCCTTAATGGTTTTTAAGATGGTTTCTTCATCTATAAATTGCAATGGTGAATGAACCAGGGGGTGTTTGATTGCTTTGACTTCATTTAATTCATCATCACCGCGTAAAACCAGAGCAACGATTGGGTGTTCTTTGCCTTTTACTAGGAGTGTTTTAACCATTTCATTGGTTTCAATTTTCATGAATTGAGCCACTTCAGCAATGGTTTTTTGGTTTGGAGTATCTACCAGAGTTATTTTTTGAGTAGTTGGACTAGTCGATTTTTTAGGTTTTAAACTGATTGCTTGCTCAATGTTTGCTGCATATTCGCTTGCATCACTATAAAATATTAAGTCTTCGCCTGAGTCAGCAAGTACTTGGAATTCATGGGAGGCGGAACCACCAATGGCCCCTGTATCTGCTTCTACTGCACGATATTTTAATCCCATGCGATCAAAAATTCGACTGTAAGCTTGGTACATGTCTTTATAGGTGGCTTGTAAGCTTTCTAAATTCAAGTGGAATGAATAGGCATCTTTCATAATAAATTCACGTGCACGCATGACGCCAAAACGAGGTCTGATTTCGTCGCGGAATTTGGTTTGAATTTGATAAAAACTAGCAGGTAATTGTTTATAAGATTGTAGCTCATTACGCATGATGTCGGTGATGACTTCTTCATGAGTAGGTCCGTAGCAATACTCGCGGTTATTAGAGTCTTTCATCGTCAGTAGTTGACCACCAAAAGTTTCCCAACGCCCCGTTTCTTGCCAAAGCTCAGCAGGTTGTACTGCTGGCATGAGAAGCTCCATTGCATTAATAGTATTCATTTCTTCGCGAACAATTTGTTCAACCTTGCGAAGTACTTTAAGACCAAGAGGCATCCAGGTATACAAACCTGAGCCGAGTTTACGAATCATCCCTGTTCTTAACATTAATTGATGTGAGGCAATTTCAGCATCATTAGGAGTTTCTTTTAGGGTGGCTAAAAACCATTGGGACGCGCGCATGACTGCTCCTGAGTTTAATTTTTTCGGTGCTGTGCATTATACAATAGTTTACGTGCAAAAACAGATGAGTTTAGAATCATTTAGTCTGGATGATGCGGTCCTCACTGCCATCTTGATCTTCTTATAAATGTTTAGATAAGCACTATGTTGAACAAAGACTTCCATTTAAAATATGTTCATGACAGACTGTTAATCCCTAACATGGAAGAAGAGCAAAAATGAAAGTAAAATGTTTTAGAGCGGGTGGCAAAAAACACATGAGTCTCATTCCAGATAGCCCTGCACAAGTTGATTTATTTCGATTGATGGGAACCCATATGACCGAGCTTCCAGGGGGGGCTTGGGAGGTGGTTTTCTGTGATTTGACACAAGATAATTATTTTAAAATTGCAGATTTTGATTTCCCTGGAGTACCAGAAACATATGCAGAATTTGAAGCGCAGGCGTGCCTGCATAAAGCCAGTGTGGAAAAAAAAGATGAAGAAGATGTCCTTTCACCAGGAGAGGAAATCTCCCCTGGGTCGGCATTTTATTGGCCTATCTTCCCATAAAATAGACAACTGCCGCCTTTAAAATCATAAAAATGATGAGGGATATCGAAAAACGAAGTCAATATAGAGTTTCGTATGACGATTTTAGTCTCATTGCCATTAAGTTTTAATATGCGCGTCTTTTAATACTTTCGCTATTTTTGAGGCTAGGCGTTGGTTATCTTTACCGTCTAGCTGCTTAAGTTCTTTCGCATAATCCTTATAGTGCACAGAACCACTGTGAACATTATAAACCGCACCTACTAAAGCCAATTCATCTTGTTCTATCTTGTTTTTCAGACAAGAACTACGGTTATAAATGTTTTGCATGGTGCTTGCCACGTTGAGTTCAGTCACATGATTCACAAACGTAATATTCGTGCTTGTGCGATTGTCTTTTGTTTCTTTTTCAGCGTTGATAGCAGGTTTTATTTTTTCTAATAGTTGAGTGATGTGTCCTTGCTCTATCCCATCACAGGCGGACTGAATCGCACCGCATTGAGTGTGCCCTAAGACAACAATTAATTTCACACCAACCACATTACAAGCGTATTCGATACTGGCTAAAATGTCATTATTGACTACGTTTCCTGCAACACGCACACAAAAAATATCGCCAAAAGTCATGTCGAAGACAGTTTCTACAGGAACTCTTGAGTCGATACAACCTAGCACAATAGCAATAGGATGCTGTGCTTTTGCAGTATGTTTCACATCTAGCGGATTCATTCTATGAATCCGTGTGTCACTAAGGAAGCGTTGATTTCCTTCGTAAAGAATATTTAATATTTCTGCAGGAAGCAGATTTGTTTGTACGTCATATGTCGTTACATTAATAAAATCAATGGTGTTATTAATTTTGTAATGTTCTTTAAATCCAGTTAAATTCAAGGCGATTTGTTTATTAGGAGCTTGTTCATGCTTAAATTCTTTTAGTAGTTCTTGAATTTCTTTATCAATGTATTGAGTGTAACGTGCATCAATAATCAATTGAGATTCTTTGGGAATAGAATCTAATTCAGCAATTAAGGCCGCCTTATTTAGGAAGGTAACTTGCTGGGGGAGAATTAAACGATTGGTCACGCCATTGGGGTTTATTTCTTTCAGTATATTGATACGTGCTTGGCTGTTTAATTTTAAAATATAAAACAGGCTGACTACTAAACCAATTAAAATACCGGTTAATAAGTTAAAGGCAATAATGCTAATCACTGTGGCTATAAAAGGAATAAATCGATCACTGCCCTGAGCATAGATAGATCGATAAATAGAAGGTTTATTCAGTTTATAACCGGTATAAATCAAAATAGCCGCTAAAGAAGACAAAGGTATTTTATTTAAGGCCCCAGGAATGAGCATTACAGCAAATAAAATAAAAAATCCATGTAAAATAATAGAGACCTTGGTTTTGGAACCAGCTTGTATATTAATGGAAGTTCGAATAATCACTGAGGTGATAGGAATACCACCAATCATGCCAGCAGTCAGGTTTCCTACTCCTTGAGCAAACAACTCACGGTTAGAGGATGCATGACGTTTTTTCTTGTCTAATTTTTCAGTTGCTTTAAAGTTTAACAAGGTTTCTAAAGAGGCGACAATAGCTAGAATACATGCATAAATATAGACTTGCGGATTAGCCCAAGCGCCCCAATTAGGGTATTGCAGTTGACCAAAAAAGTCTTGTATTCCCTTGGTGGTAGGAATATTCACTAATTGTGGTGAGTCTTGGATTAGACCAGAGTCAGCCCACATAAACAGTTCATTTAAGAGTATTCCAGTTATAACAACAATAATAGGTGCGGGTATTTCTTTTAGTATTTTATTTTTTGTTATATCAAAATAAATCAGTATCGTTAAAGAAATAGAAGTGATGATTAAGGCGCCTGTATTGATATGATGATATAAGGCTAGAATAGGGCTTAAAGTAATTTGCTCAGTGGTTTCTAATAAGTGGGTTTTTAATTCATTAAAGTCAGCAGAAAGAGTGAATGCAAGAGGTAGCTGTTTGATTATTAATAAAATTCCGATAGCGCATAGAAGCCCTTGGACGACATTGGATGGCACATAGTCGGCAACAAAACCTGCTTTAAGAATACCAATAATAATCTGGAGTATGCCTGCTAAGGCGAGTGCGAGTAAGAAAGAGTTAAAATCACCGATTTGTGTAATGGCAGTGACAACTACAGCCGCCATACCAGCAGCAGGTCCGCTGACACTAACTTGTGAACCACTAAGACAGCCTACGACAACACCACCAATTACACCACTTAAAATACCTGAAAATAAGGGTGCACCTGAGGCTAGGGCTATTCCTAAACACAAGGGAATAGCAACAAGGAAGACAACTATGGCGGCAACAAAATCAAATTTTAAATAGCGTTTATTGTAAATGTTAAATTTACGCAATTCTAAGGTTTTTTCTGTAGACATAGTGTAATTCCTAGTTAAATCTTAGTGTGTATTTTTACAAACTACTTTTATTTTAGACTAATGTGTCATGAAATAAAACAAATTTGTTTCAGAAGTGTAACAGAAATGTTTCTTTTTTGTTAAGATTTTTAAGAACTTAGCGGAAGTTAATTTATTGCGTGGAATCAAAGCTAGGTTTTACTGCCATTAATTTAATGGCAGTAAAGCGGCGTACAGTCTTTTATGTTAATCAGTTATTTCAAATTCATCTGTTGTAAAGACTTCATCTGTTGATAATGGTTGCTCGGTGAGTAACTCTTGCTCCAGATTTCTAAAGTTCCACATGTTTTGATCCATTAATTGACTTGGTTTAATGCTTTGCAATGCGTGGAGAATGTTACTCGGAACTTTAGGATTTTCTTCCGCCAGCTGATCAATTAAGCGGGTGATTTTTTTACGCATTAAATTTTCTTGAGAGCCACACAGTGTGCAAGGAATAATAGGGAATGCTTGCTCGTTTGCAAAAGTGATAATGTCTTTTTCCTGAGCATAACTTAAGGGGCGTATTACAATGTGTTTTTTATTATCGCTCAGTAATTTAGGTGGCATAGAGCGTAAATCACCATTGTATAAAATAGACATCATTAGAGTGCGAATCAAATCATCGCGATGATGACCTAAGGCAATTTTATTATAGCCATTTTCTTCTGCATAACGGTAAATAATACCACGACGTAAGCGAGAGCATAAAGAGCAGTAGGTTTTACCCTCGGGGATTTTCTCTTTAACAATACTGTAAGTATCTCGAGTTAAGATTTCATGCTGAATGGAGCGCTCATCAAGCCATTGACGTAAAGCAGAATCCTCCCAGCCTGGCTGTGCTTGATCGAGAGTAAAGGAAAAAATTTCAAATTTATTGCCTGAGCGACGGCGCAATTGATCCAAAATAGTTAGCAAAGTAAAGGAGTCTTTGCCTCCCGATAAACAGACCATCACGCGGTCACCGCGCTGAATCATATTAAAATCTGCAATTGCTTTGCCTGTATAATGCAATAATTTTTTTTCGACTTTAGTTGGATTGTGCATGATAAAACCTTAATTATTTAGTAGCAGTGTTGGCAACAGCAGGATATCCGTTTACGCGCGTAGTTGCTAGCCATGAATTGACCAATTCCAGGTCATTTACATTTAATGTACCAGCGAGATATTTTAAAGTTAAAACCGCATTGATTAAACCGTATTGATCATTCGCTAATTGTTCTTGTGCTTCAAACAGTCGTTGCTGTGCATTGACCACGTCAACCATCGTTCGGGTACCGACTTCAAATTGGGCCTCAGTACTTTGTAAGGATTTTTGTTGAGACATAATAGTTTGTCTGTCGGCTTTTACCTTACTTATTCCATCAGTTATCGTGTTAAAAGCAATACGACTGTTTACTACTACATCGCGGTAGATGCGCTCCATTTCTTCGCTGCTCGCTCGAAAGCTATATTTAGCCTGTCGTGTTTGGGAGCGAACTAAGCCTCCTTGAAAAACAGGAAAATTTAAGGCAAGTGCAATGTTTGCTTGTCGTTGATTTTCAGGAAGTAGAGGATTTTTGTCTTGACGTAAGTAGTTAGTCACATCGGTTGTATTGCCTTGCAAAGACAAAATAGGCCAATTTCCCGCGGAAAGCGCCTTGACGTTGTCACGTGCGGCCTCAAGATTATATTTTGCAGCAAATAATTTGTAATTTTGTTTTAAACCAGTATCCACCCAATTATCTGCATTATTGGGTTCGGGTTTTACTAAGGGAATTTTATTATCTCGTAGAGGTGCTAGAGACTCATACACATGATCAGTTAATTTTCGCAGATTTTCATACTGATTCGTTTTATTGTTTTGTGAGGCAATGACAGTAGCTATGGATTGATCATAAGCAGCCTTTGCTTCGTAAACAGAGGTCATTGTATCTAACCCTACTTGAAAGCGTTGTTCTGCTTGATCATACTGGCGTTTGTTAGCCCGTTTTTTCGCCTCTGCAAAATTTAAAGTATCTTGTGCGTACAGTACATTAAAATAAGCCTTAGCAGTTCTGAGAATTAAATCTTGTGCTGAATCATTAAACACGGCTTGCGCAGCTTTTACCGATGCTTTTGCTTGTTGAACATTAGCCCATGATTCATAATTAAATAAGGCTTGGGAAGCGGTAATTTGCCAGGTTGTAGAGTAGTAATGAGCATCTGGAATGTCAAATATAGACTGACTTTGTAAATGAAAAAGATTGCGACCTGCTTGGCCTCCAAGAGTAACTTGAGGAAGTAAAGCTGCTCGAGCCTGAGGAACGGCCTCTTTGTTTGCCATATAGGTGTCATAAGCATTTTTGAAAATGGTGTCATTTTCAAGTGCTTGTTCATAGATGTCGATGAGATCCGTTGCATAGGAATAAGAAGATAGACCTAAGGCTATGAGAGAACAGATCAGCCATTTTTTCATTATAACATTCACCCAGTACTGGAGTACGTCATGTCGAGCTTTGCAAGACATCTCCTGAAACTTGAGAGATCCTTCACTAACGTTCGGGATGACGGAATTCTTTTTTAAAATTTGGGACAAGCATCATCCTAAAATACAAATACCTTAGGTTTTAGTTTATCGATAAGTAAAGGAATATTGGTTTCGAAAATTAGAGATTGGGTCCATGTGTCTTTATGATCTAATTCATACAGTTGAGCTTGCATGACAGGAGGCCTGCCTTCAATAACAAATAATTTACCACCTGGTAATATTTGTAAAAAATGCGATTCATTTAGTTCAGTTAAAGCACCTGTAAAAAGAACTACATCGTAAGGGGCTTGTTCTAACCAACCTTGACTGCCATCACCGGTAATTAATTCCACATTATGGCATCCATGCGCTTGTAATTTACGCGCGGCATTAGTGGTAAATTCAGCATAATAATCAACGCTAATTACTTTTTTACATAACTTGCTTAACAGAGCTGTGAAAAAACCACTGCCAGTACCGATCTCTAAAACGGTTTCATTGCCTGTAAGCTTTAATGCTTGCAGAATTTTTCCTTCTTCCAAAGGAGTTAGCATACGTTGATCATGTCCGAGTGGAATTTGCATGTCTGAATACGCAAAATCCATGTATTTCTCAGGAACAAACTCATGTCTTGGAATTAAATGATACAAACTTAGGATCGATTCATTTAAAACATCACCAGTTCTTAACTGTTGCTTGACCATGTTCGTGCGTGCATTTTGATAACTCATGTGCTCTACCGTATTAATTATTTTTAGGTGGATAAAAACTTTGGGACAATCTTATACTGCGTGGGGCCACAAAGTAAAGTTTTGGCCGCGCGCAGTTTAGCAAAAAAACAACTCATGCGCTAAGAAATAATGTTCAAAACCTTAATTTCATGGTGACTGTGTTTAAAGTTTGTTATGATCCGCCACTTTATTGCAATTTAATTTATAGGAGAGGGCTGTGTTTGAGCGGTTTATTGATTTTTTACAGACGGAATTGGCAACACTCAAAACCGAAGGTCTATATAAATCGGAACGCGTGATTGAAAGTCAACAGCAAGCGGATATCACAGTTAACCATAAAGAAGTTATTAATTTGTGCGCTAATAATTATCTAGGCTTAGCCAATGACCCTCAATTAATTGCTGAAGGACAAAAAGCACTGGCGGAATATGGTTATGGAATGGCTTCCGTTCGATTTATTTGTGGAACTCAAACGCCCCATAAGCACCTTGAACAAAAAATTAGTCAATTTTTAGGCAAAGAAGATACTATATTATATTCTTCCTGTTTTGATGCAAACACCGGACTGTTTGAAACTTTATTAGGTGAAGAAGACGCCATTATTAGCGATGTATTAAATCATGCCAGTATTATTGATGGTGTACGTTTATGTAAAGCCGCGCGGTATCGTTATGCGAATAACGACATGAGTGCCTTGGAAGAACAACTTAAAGCAGCGCAGGGCGCGCGCTTTCGGTTGATTGCTACGGATGGTGTTTTTTCTATGGATGGGATCTTGGCTAATCTGCCAGCCATTTGTGACTTAGCTGATAAATACGATGCAATGGTTATGGTAGATGATTCACATGCAGTAGGGTTTATGGGGGAAACAGGCCGTGGAACCCCTGAACATTTTGGCGTAAGTGATCGCATTGATATTATTACAGGTACGTTAGGTAAGGCTTTAGGAGGCGCATCTGGTGGCTATACTACAGCCAATGCAGCCATTGTTGATTGGTTGCGTCAACGTTCCAGGCCCTATTTATTTTCAAATACATTAGCCCCTATCATCGCGCATACTTCCTGTCTCGTATTAGATGGCCTGATGAAAAGCAATCATTTGGCTACGAAATTAAAGCATAACAGTCGTTATTTCCGTGAAGGGATGGCAGATCTTGGGTTTAAATTAATTCCTGGTGAGCATGCGATTATTCCAGTGATGCTAGGCGATGCAAGCTTAGCCGGGCGTATGGCGAGTCGTTTATTAGAATTGGGTATTTATGTGGTTGGATTTTCTTATCCTGTTGTACCTAAAGGGTTGGCGCGGATTCGTACGCAAATGTCAGCAGCCCATGAATTACATCATTTAGATAAAGCAATTACGGCATTTGAAATGGTAGGTAAAGAATTTTCTATTATTTAGAAACTTGAGGTAACTTAATGAAATCGTTAGTTAAAGCAAAAAGAGAACCTGGTATTTGGATGGAAGATGTTGTTGTTCCTGAATATGGGGTCAATGATGTCTTAATTAAAATTAAAAAAACAGCGATTTGTGGCACGGACATTCACATTTATTCTTGGGATGATTGGGCACAAGCAACGATTCCTGTCCCTATGACTGTTGGGCATGAATTCGTTGGGGAAATTGCTGCAGTAGGTCAAGAGGTTCAGGGTTTTAGTGTGGGGCAACGTGTTTCAGGCGAGGGTCATTTAACCTGTGGTTATTGCCGAAATTGTCGTGCTGGAAAACGTCATCTTTGTCGTAACACCTTAGGTGTTGGTGTGAATCGCCCTGGTTGCTTTGCTGAATATTTATCGATTCCAGCTTCGAATGTTATTCTTCTTCCTGATAATATTACGGACGATCAAGCAGCTATTTTTGATCCCTACGGGAACGCGGCTCATTGTGCCTTGTCTTTTGATGTGGTGGGTGAGGATGTATTAATCACTGGTGCAGGCCCAATTGGCATTATGGCAGCAGCGATAGTACGTCATATTGGCGCGCGTCATGTGGTTATCACGGATGTGAATGAGTACCGTCTTGAACTAGCACGAAAAATGGGTGTTACCCGCGCAGTCAATGTGAAACATGAACAACTGTCGGATGTTATTTCTGAATTAGGTATGCTAGAAGGCTTTGACGTGGGTCTTGAAATGTCCGGTAATCCCATGGCTTTAAATTCAATGATGAATGCGATGACTCATGGTGGGCATGTGGCGATATTAGGTATTCCGCCTAAAGAAACAGCGATTGATTGGAATCAGGTTATTTTTAAAGGCTTAATCATTAAAGGTGTTTATGGTCGAGAAATGTTTGAGACCTGGTATAAAATGATTGCTATGTTACAAAGCGGTTTAGATCTTTCGCCAGTCACCACACACCATTTTCGGGTGGATGACTATCAGGAAGCATTTGAAATTATGGCATCAGGTCAATCTGGAAAAGTGATCTTAGATTGGTCTTAATGCAACAGATATAAAAAGATGGAGTAGATATGTCACAGTATATTTTTACCATGAATCGTGTGAGTAAAATTGTTGAAAATCAACGATTTATTCTAAAAAATATTTCATTAAGCTTTTATCCCGGTGCAAAAATTGGGGTCTTGGGTTTAAATGGTTCCGGTAAATCCACCTTGCTACGTATTATGGCGGGTGTTGATAAACAGTATGAAGGCGAAGCTCGTCCTCAACCTGGGATTAAAATTGGCTATTTGGAACAAGAACCTCAGCTTGATCTTGAAAAAACCGTTCGCGAAGTGGTTGAGGAAGCGGTTGTTGAAATGAAAGATAAGTTGAAACGTTTTGATGAAATCAGCATGCGTTTTGCAGAGCCTATGAGCGATGATGAAATGAATACCTTGCTTGCAGAGCAGGGTGAGTTGCAACATGAGATTGAAGCTGGTGGTGGCTGGGATTTAGATAGGAAATTAGACGTTGCAGCCGATGCCTTAAGATTGCCTGAATGGGATGCTTTGATTGGTAAATTATCAGGAGGGGAGCGTCGTCGTGTTGCGCTATGCCGTTTGTTACTTTCTAACCCAGACATGTTATTGCTTGATGAACCAACCAACCATTTAGATGCAGAATCTGTTGCCTGGCTTGAGCACTATCTTGAGAGTTTCCCAGGAACAGTAGTTGCCATTACCCATGATAGATATTTCTTGGATAATGCAGCTGAGTGGATTTTAGAATTAGATCGTGGAGAAGGAATTCCTTACAAAGGTAATTATACTTCTTGGCTTGAGCAAAAAGAAGAACGTTTAAACATGGAGAAGAAACAAGAAGATTCACATCAACGGTCTATTAAGGCTGAGTTGGAGTGGGTACGTACTTCACCGAAAGGGCGTCATGCAAAAAACAAAGCGCGTTTAGCACGGTTTGAGGAAATGAATTCCAAAGAATTTCAAAAACGTAATGAAACCAATGAGATATATATTCCACCAGGTGAGCGTTTGGGTGATTTAGTGCTTGAGGGTGAGCAAATCAGCAAATCATTTGGTGATCGAATTTTAATTGATAAATTAGATTTTAAATTGCCTAAAGGTGGGGTGCTGGGAATTATTGGCCCTAATGGTGCGGGTAAGTCCACGTTCTTGAAAATGGTGACAGGCCAGGAAGAACCAGATAGTGGTTCCATTCGTATTGGTGATACCGTGAAATTGGCTTATGTGGATCAAATGCGCGATGAGTTAGATGGTAATAAATCAGTATGGCAAGAAATTTCTGATGGCCATGACATTATGCAAGTAGGTAATTATCAAATGCCTTCTCGTGCGTATGTGGGGCGATTTAATTTTAAAGGCACCGATCAGCAAAAGAAAATGTCGCAATTGTCAGGGGGTGAGCGTAATCGTGTGCATTTGGCAAAACTGCTAAAAAGTGGTGCGAATGTTTTATTACTTGACGAACCTAGTAATGATTTGGATGTTGAGACCCTGCGTGCATTGGAAGATGCCATTTTGAATTTCCCTGGTTGTGCGGTAGTGATTTCGCATGATAGATGGTTCTTAGATAGAATTTGTACTCATTTGATGGCGTTTGAAGGCGAGTCACAAATTACCTTTATTGAGGGAAATTACAGTGATTATGAAGCCGATAGAAAACGTCGTTTGGGTGATGCTGCAGATAGACCTTCACGCATTAAATATAGAAAAATAGGATCTTAATTTGTAACTGCTCACACCTTATCTTTCGCTACGCTATGGATGACGTGTAGGGGTGAGTAGTTACCTTAATTTTTTAATTTAGGAGATGAAATTTAAATGAATAAGTTGTTTTGGGCAGGTTTGTTATTATGCCTTGGTTTGACTTCATGTGTTGAGTACGATGAGTCTACTTTAATTACTGATGATGCCGGTTATGTGCATCGCACGATTCATTACACTAAAGATAAACGGGGCCGTAATTATTTCCCTATGAAAATTCAGGCAACAGGTGAAAAACGATTTGTCTTTGATCCCAAGGTTTCTGCTTGGGCAGCTTATGATGAGGAAGGTAATCGCTTGATGACGGGTGGTGGCTCGGCTGGGGTTGATGTTTGTGAAGAGAATTCAGCCAGATCATGTCGAACGGTTACCGGTACATTTAAAGTATATAACAAGAGAGGGCTTAGTTGCCGTTCTGGAGAATATCCTGTAGACACAAATGGCGGAGCAAAAATGCCTTATTGTATGTATTTCTATCAAGGATTTACTATTCATGCAGCGTATGAAGTACCTGAGCGAGCATCAAGCCATGGTTGTGTTCGGGTGTTCCCAAGCGCTGCTAAGTGGTTAAATGAAAACTTTATGACTCTTGGTACTAAGGTTATTATTTTGGCTTATCCTGATCAAAATGGCGTTGGTCATGCTTAAAGGAAAAGGAAGTAAGGTATTTTGATACCCTCTCCCCGTTGACGGGAGAGGGTGTATAAAAACTACTGTGGTTTCTCAACAACCGCAGGAGCAGTCGCTGCAGGTTGGGCTGGACTTTGCGTGGTCACTGAGCCACGAGGTGTTGCAATCATCTGAGTAATACCTAAATCCCCAGTTGGTTTACGAGTGACAACTAAATTCACACTTAATAACTGATTAACCTTCTCTTTATCATTCTGATAAATCACTGTTAAGGGTAAGGTTACTTTCCATTGTGAGTCTTTCGCCTCAGTAACAAATGCTGATCCTTCCATTTGGCTGCTAACATTGAGCTTTTGGGATTTAATCGCATCAAGGTTACCTGATTTTTGAAGGGCATTATTAAATCCAGACCAGCCTTGTTCTGTAAAACAAGCCTGTAGTTGTTGCATTTGCGCATCTAGGGTATCTGGATTAAAAGTAAAGGCTTGTATAACCGCTTGTTGTGACCAGGATAATATCACTGATTGATCAATGACCTTGGTTTGAGAAGGAATTTTATAATCACAATTAATGACTACGTTTGCAGCCGGTTGAGCTGGTTGTACGCTAGGTAAGGCTTGTGTTGGTGGTGGACTCATCGAAGGTACCATCGCACCAGGAGTAGTTCCTGGAGCTACCGGTTGTGTCACGTCAGCAAGCACAGGTGTGCTCATCAACGTCAACAGCGCACCCCAAAGTATGGTCTTCTTCATGAAATAGACTCCTTAAGTTAAACGATATGCAGTAATTCTGCGATAATTAGGGCCGCAAGTCGGGCGGTTCTTTGCTCGTGATCCAGCGGTGGTGACAGCTCAGCAACATCTAAACTAACTACTTTGCCACTTTGCATGATGTATTTCAATAGCGGGATTATTTGCCAGGGAGTCAAGCCCAAAGGTTGAGGGGCGCTGACACCAGGTGCAAAACATTCGGCTAAAACATCCAAACAAATTGTTAAATAAATATGATCTTGATTGAGTAAAAAATTATCTAGAAAAGCTAGCTGCGAAGCCAGATTTTTTTTATAAAAATCTTCAGCAGTGATAAAGCTGGCATTTAGTTCAGCAGCACGTTCAAATAAATTGGCCGTATTTCCCATTTTTTGGATACCCACACAACAATAATTAAATTGTCGTTGGTTATCTTCACACCAATTGGCAATTTGTGAAAAAGGCGTGCCAGAGGTTCCTAGCTCATTCTTTTTGTAAGGGCGTAAATCAAAATGAGCATCAAAATTGATAATGCCTAATTTCTTATAATGAGGTGTTAAACCTTGATAATGAGCCCAAGCTATTTCATGCCCACCACCTAAAGCAATAGTTTGATGACCTTGTTGGTGGCAAAAACTAATGACTTCGGCAAATTGACTTTGTGCTAACTCCAGTTCGTCTCCCTGACAAATAATAGAACCTAAATCAACATATGCTGTGTCAGTAGAGCAAGGTAGTTTTGCTAAATGGGTTTTAATCTGGTCAGGGCCTAGTTTTGCACCGGGTCTGCCTTGGTTTCGTACTACTCCAGCATCGCTGTTAAAGCCTAAAAAAATGGTTTTCTTTTCTTTGGTTATTAAATCAAGTTGTTGTGTGGGGAATGAAATTTTTTGAAAAAAACGCTCTGAATTAGGCGTATCGCTTCTTCCTTGCCACAGCAATGGATTAGAGCGCTGATAATTGGAAAGATGTTCAAACATCAAAAATTTCCTCATGTGACATTGAGTTAGAAAATAATTCCTTTTAGTTTAGCTGAGTTAATTGAGTTAATCCTATTTATTTGAAAAAATGTTTTGAATGGTTTAGTTTCAAAAACAATATTATTTAATCAAACTGTATTATAATAAAATTGTAAGGGGGGACTAAGTTATAGATACATTAGTGAGATTTTCATGGCCAAGAGTAGATCGCAAAGCGAAGTAATTAATCAAATAAACCAGTATCTAGAATGGAATAATTTACCATTTCAACTAGGTACTAAGGGTGTTTGTAATGGCTTGTCGTCTGTCTATATCAAATATACCTTAGAGGGTAGGCAGGACGAATTTTTTGAGATACTCGATGGCATTGTCAGGAAAAAGGCATATTCTGAGATTGACCACAGAGTAGATCAGTTGGTTGTTGAAATTCTGCTGAGCCAAAATCCAGAATTATTCAATCAAAAATTAAGCCAAACAAGCTCAACCCAAGCTTTACAGAGTTTAAAGCCCGCTTTTTGTTTAGGACTGACCACTAGCGATCAAAATTGGTCTAAAATATTTCATTCACTTAAACTAAGGGATGGAGAGGTGATGTTAGTTCAGAGTATAAATCATACTGTTGCTCTGAGTAAAAAAAATGGTATTTATCAAATTTATGACCCTAATTACTCTTCGGGATTTAAAGAGTTTTCAAATGAAGATGAGCTCATCCAAGAATTACATGAAAATGTTTTTTATTATGATAAAGGTTTATTAGGAATAAGTATTCAAATAACTACTCCTGATACTAGATCTTTTCCAAAGGTAGAAGACATTTACAGCGCATATCTGACAAAAGAAACAGTGAATGATGTTGCCATAGAAGGGAAAAAGAGTATAGATACTTTAACACAAGCAGTACACCTTAATGATGCTGGAGCAGTTAGGCAACTCATTAATTTAGAAGCTAAAGATAAAGATCTCCTTTCAATAGTTATAAAAGCGGTGCAAAACAACAGTTGTGATGCTTTAAACGTTTTGTTACAAGAGATTTCACAAGAAACTCTTTCTGATATCCCTACATTTTTTATAGTGGCTGCGAAATATGGTCGTAAAGAAGTCTTTGATGTTTTATTAGAAAATCCTACATGTCGTAAAGTTTTTGATCTAATCATCACTAAACCTATTCACGCAGATAAAATGATTGGCCATGCTTCTAAAGGGGGGAACCCCGAACTATTAGAGCAGATTATCAAAGTCTATTATCCCAATACAGAAGATAACAAGATTGCGGCTGATCTAGCTCAATTGATTGTAAATTCTAAGAGCAAGATTATCGATTCTGCAATTGAATCTGGTTCCATCGATTGCGTGAATCTATTAATGAAAATAATAGCACAAGGCAAGCAAGCGCTCACTGAAGAAGCACGATTTAGTTATTTTATAAAAGGCATTCAAAAAAATCAGCCTCGAATTGTATCTCTTTTTATAGAGGAACTTCCTAAAGAACAGCTTGCCACAATGAAAATGAGCGCCTCAGCGGTTAGAAAAGCGGATCTTTCAATTTTAAAACAGTTACAAGAGAAAGGCTTTGTTTTTTCTGAAATAGCTAAGGGCATCATGGATAAAAAAGAACACCGCTCTGTAGGTATCTTGTTAACTATAGGTATCATGCTGTCTAAATTTACTGATTACATCAAAGAAACTTTCCTTAAAACTGAATCAGTGAAGCAAGATATAGAGAAGTTTAAACAATTTAAATCGGCACAAAGAGCTCTAAGGGAAGAGGCTACCCCTTCTGTCTCCAGTGATGATCAGCCAAAACCATCCCTTGTATTGCAGTAACCTTCATTAAGCTTGCGCTTCATCAAGGCTCTAATGTCTGATATTATTACTGTACTTTGATACAGGAATACAGAGGCTGGATTGTTTGTTATTACGGGTGGTGGAAATGGTATTGGTCGGGCTCTAGCTTTATCTTTGGCGAAGCAGCACAAAGAAGTGTTGGTTGTTGGACGACGTAAATCCTTATTAAAAGAAACCGCAGGCAATGATGCGAATATCCACTATCTTTGTGCCGATATATCCACACTAGATGGTATAGACACGATTCAAAATTATTTAAGTTCTGTACCTAAAATTACAGCGTTGGTTAATAATGCAGGCACGTTAGAGCCCTTAGGGTTATTGAAAGAGGCTAAACCTAAAGAATGGCAAAATGCTCTGGATACTAACCTCAATGCAGCACTTTACTTACCTCAGAAATTATATGCTCAATTAGCAGGCGGTCGAGTTTTGAATATAAGCTCCGGCGCAGCTTATTTTGCGATTAAAGGGTGGGGGGCTTATTGTGTTTCTAAAGCTGCTTTATCTATGTTGACCCAATGTTGGCAATTAGAATCTAGCACCATCTCTTTTGCTAGCGTCATGCCAGGAATTATTGATACCCAGATGCAAGCTATCGCTCGAAGCCATTCTAATCCTGATCATTCACGAATAGACTTTTACCAACGCTTAAAAGATCATGGTCGTTTAGTCTCGCCTGAGACCGTGGCTTCTTTTTTAGCTTGGTTGTTGTTGGATACGGATAAAAACACATATGCTTCGAAGGAGTGGGATATCTATGAGACCAGCCATCATGCCCTTTGGCTTAAGCCCCCTCATCAAGTGCTTCATTGGGAATTTTAATGTTTACTTGTGATAAATTATTACTAAATGCCACAGTGATTGATGAGCAAGGTAATCAGCTGTATGAGCAGGCCATTGCTATTAAAAATGGGCTTATACTTTGGTGTGGTGCTCAAGCAGAACTGCCCTCTCAATTTCTTAAGGCGCCTTATCAAGAGAATTGCCAGGGAAAATTGATTACTCCAGGCCTTATTGATTGCCATACACACTTAGTTTATGCAGGTAACCGCGCTGCTGAATTCCAATTGAAATTGCAAGGAGTCAGTTACGCAGAAATTGCCAAAGCCGGTGGTGGAATCATTTCTACAGTACAGCAAACACGAAATGCATCTGAGGAAGAATTACTGCACCAATCGTTGCCTCGTATCCTTGCTTTAAAAAATGAAGGAGTGACCACTGTTGAAATTAAATCAGGTTATGGTCTAGATCTAGCTAACGAATTAAAAATGTTGCATGTGGCAAAGCAATTAGGTGACCTAACTGGTTTAAGAGTCAAAAAGACATTCTTGGGTGCTCATGCCGTTCCTCCCGAATTTAAAGGGAATAGCCAGGCTTATGTGAATGTAGTATGCCAGGAGATGTTACCTGCATTAAAAGAGGAAAATTTAGTTGATGCTGTTGATGTTTTTTGTGAGTCCATTGGTTTTTCACTGGGGCAGACAAAACAAATTTTTCAGACGGCGCGCTCATTAAACTTACCAATTAAGTGTCATGCAGAACAGTTGTCGAATCTTGGGGCAAGTGAGCTTGCTGCAGAGTTTGGTGCTTTATCTTGTGATCATTTAGAGTTTCTTGATGAAAAAGGAGCTTTTGCTTTAGCAAAAGCCAATACAGTAGGGGTTTTACTTCCCGGGGCTTATTATTTTCTACGTGAAAAACACAAGCCGCCGGTAGACTTATTACGTCTGGCGGGAGTGGGGATGGCGATTGCTACAGATTGTAATCCAGGTTCCTCACCTACAGCATCCTTGCGCCTTATGATGAGCATGGGATGTCAGTTTTTTTCTTTGTCTGTACCAGAGGTTTTATCAGCAGTGACAAGTACGGCCGCAAAAGCATTAGGTTTAGAACAGGAAATTGGAAAAATTGCTCCTGGTATGGCAGCAGATCTGCTATTATGGTCTATCAATGACAGTGCAGCTCTATGTTATTATTTTGCTTATCCCATCTCGCATCGAATGATGATTGCTGGGGAATGGGTTAATAGCCATTCAGGCTAAGAAAAAAATCAAAAGTAGCCTGGATGAAGCGTAGCGTAATCCGGGAAGCCCATGCACAGCATGGCACCATATCATAGCTAGGTTGAACCTGCTTCGAGGGAGTTCCCGCTTTGCGCTCCATCCAGCCTACTTTAGATATGAAATATTGCAAATTGTTTGGAAAAATTAATGACTAATACTCCTTTTATAGCGGCTGATAAAAACGTAGCTGAATTAACTGTTCGCGTTGTTCTTCTTGCAATCATCTTGACTGTTTTGTTGGCTGTTTCCAATACTTATCTGGCGTTGAAGTTAGGTATTTTAACTTCAGCATCAATTCCGGCTGCAATTATTTCAATGGGGATTCTTCGGTTTTTTAAAAATGCTACCGTTCTTGAAAATAATGCCGTACAAACAGCAGCATCTGCCGGTGAGGCGGTTGCCGGTGGGATTGCTTATACTATTCCAGCATTGATTATTATTGGTTATTGGAACCATTTTGACTACCTCACTAATTTTTTTATCGCTGTCTGTGGCGGGATTTTAGGCGTTTTATTTTCAATTCCCCTGCGTCGTATTTTAGTCAACGACCGCAATTTAAAGTTTCCTGAAGGGCGTGCCATTGCAGAGGTCTTAAAGTCTTCTGCAGAAAAAGCGGGATTTAAAGATATTTTGCTCGGCGGAGTAATTGGTGGTTTTATTGAATTATTGCAAATGGGATTTAAAGTAGTAGCGAGTAGCTGGGGTTATTGGTTTGTAGTTAAACGTTCTTTATTTGGTTTAGGGGCAGGATTTTCTGCAACCATGATTGGTGCTGGTTATCTTGTCGGTCATGATATGGCGATTAGTATTTTTTTAGGGGCAGTGATTTCTTGGTTGGTAGCTTTGCCTATTGTTAGTCAATTTTATCCTGAGTTTGTTGCTCATTATCCAGCAGAACAAGCGGCTTCATTTTTATGGAATAGCGAGATGCGCTATTTAGGGATAGGCGCTATGTTGTTTGCTGGTCTTTGGACTTTTTTACAATTAATTAAACCCTTAGCTCGGAGTATGCAAACCTCCTTTCGAGCATTTATGTCTAAGGGCAGAGAAAATATGGCCTTACCTCGAACAGATAAAGATATTCCCCTGCCTTATCTCTTGATGGGTATTGGCGCAATAGCTGCGATCTTATTTTTATTTTTTCAGTTTATATTACCTTTGGATCAAATAGGCTTAGATAATGATTATGCACCCACTATTGTTTTTTTTGGGGTGCTCTATGTTTTATTTATTGGGTTTATTTTTTCTGTCATTACTGCGTATTTTTCAGGAATGGTGGGAGTTACTGCAAGCCCTGGTAGTTCGGTGGTGATTTCAGGAATGCTTTTCGCCGCTTGGCTGTTATTGGTAGCTATTGATCACTTATTACCTTTGCCTCTGAGCCCTTCACAAATACAAGCAGCAGAAGCCATGACAATTGTGATTGGCTCGGTAGTGACTGGTATTGCGGCTATTGCCAATGATAATACACAGGATTTAAAAGTAGGGCAGTTGGTGGGTGCTACACCATGGAAGCAGCAACTGATGTTGATATTGGGTGTTCTAGTCTCTTCTTTAGTGATTCCTCCAGTGATGCAGTTATTGTTTAGTGTATATGGTATTGCGGGAGTAATGCCTCATGCAGGAATGGATATAACCCAATCTCTCCCTGCACCTACAGCGGCTTTAATGGGGGCTATTACAGAAGCCGTTTTTAGCAATTCTTTGCCTTGGGTCATGATGTTGATTGGCTCTGGTATTATTTTATTCCTTATCTTTCTAAATAAGATTTTAAAATTAGGGCGTTTTTTAAATTTATCTATTTTAGGTGTGGCGATTGGTATGTATTTGCCGTTGTCTTCTTCTTTCCCTTTGTTTTTGGGTGGAATGATTGCTTTATTCGTTGAAAAACGCTTAAAACATATGAAAAAATCAGATGAAGAACAAATCATTAGAAATCAAAAGGGAACATTGATTGCGTGTGGATTAGTTGCAGGCTCAGCTATTATGGATGTATTACTGGCTATTCCTTTTTCTATTATACAAAGCCCCGATGCTTTGCAATTAGTAGGACCAGAGTGGAAGAATATAGGCAATTATTTGGGAGTTTTGTCTTCACTGCTTCTTGCTGGGTGGATAAGCCATCGAGTGTGTAAAGGTAAATTAGAAGCATGAAAAAATAGGTTGGGTTTCGATCCCTCAGGATTTTGACCCAACCTTCAGTTTAGTTTTATTCCATATTTTACAACGATTCAATTCTCACTTTATGTTGTAATAATTTTTCTTTAGCCTGCTGTGCTTGAGCTAATTTTTCTTGCTCCTTCGCAATGATGTCAGCCGGTGCCTTATCGGTAAATTTAGGATTATTTAATTTACCTTCAGCCAGATTAATATCTTTATCCAGTTTTGCTAATTCTTTCGCTAATCGAGCTAACTCCGCTTCTTTATCAATTAAATCAGCCATGGGAATAAGCAATTCAATCTCACCTAAGACAGCAGTAGCTGAGACAGGTACTGGGGTGTTGTCATCTAAGAAATTGATTTGTTTTATTTTACTGAGTGCTTTTAATGTATCTTGGTATTTTTCCATACGGCTTTTAAGCATGGGCGTGATGTTGCGAACATAAAGAGGAATAAGCTTCGCAGGTGAAATCGACATTTCACTACGAATAGTGCGGATAGCTTGTATGGCAGCTTTTAGCCAATCTAATTCTTCTTCGATGGTATCATTAATAAACGAGGCATCGACTTGAGGATAGGGGCTTAACATAATCGTTCCACCATTTTCACTAGTGAATTTGGTCGTACGTTGCCATATTTCTTCAGTAATAAATGGCATTAAAGGATGTAGTAATTTAAGAATTTGATCTAAAACGTGGATTAGAGTTTTGCGCGTGCCTCTTTTTAAAGCGCTAAGAGCATGCTCATCTTGCAATACTGGTTTAGATAATTCAAGGTACCAATCACAATATTCATGCCAAACAAATTCATAAAGCGTGCTCGATAGTAAATCAAAGCGGTATGTTTCAAAATAATGATGTACTTTACTAATTGTTCTTTGTAGGCGCGATAGAATCCATTGATCAGCGGGGCTGTATTGGAATGCTCCATCACCAAAATCGATTTGTTCTTCGTCTGTGTTCATCATGACGTAGCGCGCGGCATTCCATAATTTGTTACAAAAATTACGGTAACCTTCAACTCGACCTAAATCAAAACGAATATTGCGACCATTAGAAGCTAGGGAGCAATAAGTGAAACGTAACGCATCTGTTCCGTAGGCATTAATTCCCTCAGGAAATTCTTTGCGGGTGGCTTTAACAATTTTATCTTTGACTGATTGTAGCATCAGATTAGATGTTCTTTTGGTAACTAGAGATTCAATGTCAATACCATCAATAATATCCAAAGGATCAAGCACATTGCCTTTAGACTTAGACATTTTATGCCCTTCACTGTCCCTGATTAAGCCAGTAATAAAGACATCTTTAAAAGGAACTTTTCCAGTAAATTTTAAGCCCATCATGATCATTCGGGCAACCCAGAAAAATATAATATCAAAACCTGTGACTAGGACTGCGGTAGGATAAAACTGCTCTAGATCTGCAGTGCGCTCAGGCCAACCTAGCGTTGAAAAAGGCCACAAAGCAGAAGAGAACCAGGTATCTAAAACATCTTCATCTTGTTTTAGGGCGGTGCTTTCTTTAATGTTGTATTTGAAACGAACATCATTTTCACTGTAACCCACATACACATTGCCATTACTGTCATACCAGGCTGGAATACGATGTCCCCACCATAATTGACGACTAATGCACCAGTCTTCAATATTTTCCATCCATTGAAAATAAGTTTTACTCCAATTTTCAGGGATAAAGCGGATCTCTCCGTTTTTCACCGCTTCAATAGCCGGTTCAGCAAGTGGTTGAATTTTTACATACCATTGATCCGTTAAAAGTGGTTCGATCACTACATTCGATTTTTCTCCACGTGGTACTTTTAGCTTGTGTGCTTCCGTTTTTACAAGTAAATCTTCAGCTATGAGATCTTTTATAATTTGTTCTCTGGCAACAAATCTGTCCATACCTTGGTATTTTAAAGGTGCATTTTTGTTGATAGCTGCTTTTTTAGTTAAAATGCTGACGATGGGTAATTCATGGCGTTTACCTACCTCATGATCATTAAAATCATGGGCTGGGGTGATTTTTACACAACCTGTAGCAAATTCTTTATCAACGTAGTCGTCGGCAATAATAGGAATAGTTCGGTCACAAAGTGGTAAGTGTACATGCTGACCTATAAGGTGTTTGAAACGCTCATCTTCTGGATTAACGGCTACAGCAGCATCTCCGAGCAAGGTTTCTGGTCGAGTGGTTGCCACAATAATGACTTCTTTTGAATTCACAACAGGGTAGCGAATATGCCAGAGAAAGCCTTCTTCTTCTTCCGAAAGCACTTCAAGATCCGATACGGCTGTTCCTAATTTGGGATCCCAATTCACTAAACGCGTTCCGCGATAAATAAGCCCTTCATCATGAAGCTGAACAAATACTTTTTGGACTGCCGCTGATAAGCCTTCATCCATAGTAAAACGTTCACGGGTCCAGTCTACAGAGGTACCTAAACGACGCATTTGTTGAGTGATAGTATTTCCAGATTCATTTTTCCATTTCCAGACGTACTCTAAAAATTGTTCGCGGGTCAGGTCTTTTTTAGAAATGCCAGCGGCTTCTAATTGACGCTCAACCACTAATTGTGTAGAAATTCCCGCGTGATCAGTACCAGGTTGCCATAAGGTTTTATCACCTATCATACGATGATAGCGCGTTAGCGCGTCCATAATAGTATGTTGAAAACCATGCCCCATATGTAGGCTACCTGTCACGTTGGGAGGGGGAAGCATAATACAGAATTTTTTTGCATCACCTTGAGGTTGGAAATAATGATGACTTTCCCATGTCTTATAACATTCGCTTTCAATCGCTTCTGGGGAATATATTTTATCCATAATTGACCTGTACTGATAAAAAGAAATGTGCGAATGGTATCACAATTTCTAGTAGAGGCGTACTCGTATTATTTGTTTAGTCCGATGGCAGTCTGCAAAGTAGCCTGGCCTGCTTACAGCCGGGATCGCTGTTAGATTGATGGTTGCAGAAAACCCAGTTGCAAGCAATTAGGCTAGGTTTTGTTTTTAGTCCGATGATCTTCTGCGATGTAGGTGTACATTGTTGGGACCACAAATAAAGTAAAGCAGGTGCCAATTAACAAGCCTGTTGCAATGACTAAGCCTATATCAAAACGGCTTACAGCGCCGGCACCACTAGCAATTAATAAAGGAAAAACACCAAAAACCATAGCAGCTGTTGTCATGAGAATAGGTCTTAATCTAATACCCGCTGCCTCCTCTACTGCAGCCCTGCGATCAAGATTTTTTTCGCGTTGTAAGTGATTTGCAAAATCTACGATAAGAATGCCATGTTTGGAAATAAGACCAATTAAAGTAATTAAGCCCACTTGGGTGTAGATATTAATGCTTGCAAGACCTAAATTTAATGGAATCAAGGCACCGCAGATGGACATGGGTACACTAATTAAGACGATTAATGGATCACGAAAGCTTTCATACTGAGCAGATAAAACTAAAAAGATAATAATAATGGCAAAGAGAAAGGCAAAAATTAGAGCGCTTCCTTCTTGCATAAATTGTCGTGAGGCACCGCTAAAGTCGTAAGTGAAGCCTTTAGGAAGCGTCTCTTTAGCAGCTTCTTGAAGGAACTGAAGACCTTCACCTAAGGTTTTTCCAGGCAACATAATTGCTTGAATGGTTGCTGAATTAAGTTGTTGAAAATGTGTTGCTGAATTGGGGGCTGTTTTTTCTATAGCTGTAACCACTGTAGAAAGTGGGACCATGGTGCCACCACTACTTTTTACATAGATGCGTCCTAACTGTTCTGGCGATAAACGGAAGATACGGCTTAATTGTGGTATGACCTGATAACTGCGGCCTTGTAGATTAAAATAATTCACGTAATTACCCGAAAGAGCACTGGTTAAACTACTACCAATTGCCTGCATGTCTAATCCCATTTCAGCCGCTTTAGAGCGATTAATTCTTAACTCAATTCGTGGTTGATTAAATTTAAGCGTGTTATCGACATAGATAAATAGACCACTATTTTTTGCTTTATCACTAAGATTGTTAGAGACATCAAAGAGACTTTGAAAGTCGTTAGTTGTTTTAATGACAAATTGAACTGGAGTTCCACCACCGGTGCCAGGAAGTGGGGGTGGGACGATAGCAAAGGCTTTCAAACCTGCAATTTGTGATAATTTTTCTTGAAGAGGTTTTTTTAATGCGAATTGATTTTTGCTTCGTTGGCTCCATGGTTTAAGCACCATGCCTGATTTAGGCTGGCGTGCATTGATTGTAAAATAATTTTCGGTTTCAGGAAAACTTTTATAAATGGTATCTAATGGTTTGGTGAATGCCTGTGTGTAATTGAGCGTAGCAAATTCTGGCGTTGTGGCCATTACAAAGAAAAATCCTTGATCTTCATCCGGTGCAGTTTCTGAGGCTGTATGGCTATATAGATAGGGGAGCATGAGCATGACTACAGCGGCGAACAACAACATAATTGCCCGTGTGTCTAATAAACTATGCAATGCTTTTTGGTATCTATTTTTCAGGTTATTAAAAAAATGGTCTAAAAAATTGACGAATTTGTTACTGTTCATTTCTTTGGATAAAACTTTAGAGCACATCATTGGCGATAAGGTTAGGGCAATAACGCCAGAGATGATAACGGCACTGGCTAAAGTAAAGGCAAATTCTTTAAATAAAGCACCAGTTAATCCGCCCATAAAGCCTATGGGTGCATAAACGGCAGCGAGTGTAATTGTCATCGCAATAACTGGTGTTGCAATTTCATGTGCGCCATGTAACGCCGCATTAAATGGCGTTTCCCCTTCTTCTATATGTCGGTGTACATTTTCCACAACAACAATAGCATCATCCACAACTAAACCAATCGCTAAAACAAAAGCAAGCAAGGTAAGTAAATTGATACTGTATCCGAGCATCAACATGAAAGTACATACACCCACTAACGAAAGCGGAATAGTTACCACAGGGATTAAAACAGATCGAAAAGACCCTAAAAATAAAAAGATAACCACAATAACGATAAGCGCTGCTTCAATAATAGTATGCGTTACTTCATCTAGGGAGGCTCGAATAAAGGCGGTTGCATCATAAACTATGGTGCCTGTTAATGATGGAGGAAATTCTTTGGTAATGGAGGGCAGTATTTTTCTTGTATCGCTAATGACAGTTAAGGGATTGGCCGTGGGAGTTGGTGTAATTGAGATGAAAACTGCTTTTTTGCCATTAAAGGTCACTGAGGTGTCATAATCTTGTGATCCCAGTTCGATTTTAGCAATGTCTTGCAAACGAACTATAGAACCTTTATGGCTTCTTACGATAAGATTTTTAAATTGTTGAGCGTCATTTAGATCTGTTTTTGCAGTGATGTTAATTGCGACGTATTCTCCTTTCGTATTTCCTGCTGCGGTTAAAAAATTGTTTTTAGCAAGAACTACAGATACGTCTTCGGGAGTAACATTTAATGCTGCCATTTTGATTGGATTAAGAAATACACGCATCGAATAAGTCGAGCCGCCTAAGATCTCAGCTTTGGCTACACCATCAACTGTTTGCAATTGTGGCTGTACCACGCGTATTGCATAATCAGTAATTTGCTGTGGTGTCATTTCTGTGCTGTCTAAACTGATGTACATTAGGGCAGTAGAGGCATCTGAAGTTTTCAGAATAACAGGTTGTTGTGCTTCTTTAGGTAATTGATTAAGGGTTTGTTGGACTTTACTCATGACGTCAGTGAATGCGATTTGGGGATCAAAATTCAGTTTAATGTTTAAGGTGATTGTACTTATGCCTTGTGTGCTGGCGGAGGTCATATAGTCAATACCCTCAGCACTTGCTAGGGAATTTTCTAAGGGTGATGTGATAAATCCGGCAATTAAGTCAGCATCCGCACCAGGGTAACCCGTCATTACGGTGATTACCGTATTATTCATCCGTGGAAATTGGCGGATTGGCATGTTGTAAATTGAATTAATACCAAAAAGAAGAATGAGTAAACTAATTACCATCGCAAGAACAGGCCGCTTGATAAATAGATCAGTAAATTTCATATGTATTCCTGGTAATTTTTTTTATTTTTTTATTAAAAGTGGCTTGGATAAAGTGATGCGCTATCAGGAAAGCTCCGTGAAGCGCACTTACTCCCTATTGCCTTAATAAATCCGGATTACTGGTTTCATTGAGTTTAACGTCATTGTTAATGATAACAGGAGTCCCATTTTGTAATTTAATTTCCCCTGCGCTAACCACTAATTGACCTGCCTTTACGCCTTTTTTTATGACGGTGTAATTACCACGTTGATCTCCTGTGGTAACAAAGACACGCTTGACAGTTAAAAGGTCTGAGCCGTCTTTGTTTTTTTCAGCGTCTTTATTTTTTTCAATAAGGTAAACGGCATTTCCATATAAACTGTAAGAGATTGCGGTAGAGGGAACAATAATTGTATGGGGCTTTTCAGGTTGTTCTATCTCGATAGAAGCAAACATTCCTGGTACAAAAGCAAATTTACGAATTTTATTGATAGTATTTAAATCGCTATTACATGAAACACTTAATGCACTGGTATCGGCTTTATGCTTTGTCTTGATGAGAGAAGATTTTTCAGGAGTATTTAGCGAATCAGCAGGGCAGTTTGCTAAGATACCCTGTACTAAGACGTTATGGGTATTAAGATCTACTTTAGAGTTCAACGCGGATACTTTTGCTTCAAAAAGAATATTAGGATACTCATCCAATGAAAAAGTAATCGTTTGATCAGGGTGTATTTGTTTGTAAAGTTGTTCTGGAAGGTAAAATTCTAAATATAAGGGATCAAGCGATTGCAGTGATACAATATTGGTTTGACCAGGACTGATAAATTGTCCTAGGTTAATTTGACGTATACCTAGTCGGCCTGCAAAGGGTGCTTTAATATGTTTTTGATCAATTTGTGCTTGGGTTTGCTCTACTTTAGCTTGTGCTTGATCTAGTGTAGCTTTTGCTTCGTCCACACTGGAGCTTGGTGTTGCTCCTCGTTTAAATAAATCGGTTTGTCGTTTATAGCTTAACGCTTTAAGGGCTAAATCAGATTGATTGGATTTTAAGATAGCTTGGTCAATGCGGTCATCGATAGTAATCAAGAGGGCATCTTTATCTACAAATTGGCCGGATTCAAAATCAATTTGAACCACATTTCCAGACGCTTGAGATCCTAAATCCACCCCATTAATCGCTACAAAATTGCCTACCGCATTTATGGTCGGACGCCAATTGACTTCTTGAGCTACGGCCGATGCGACTGAAACAGCAGGTGGGTGATAATGAGCAAAGAAGTATTTCATCATGAGTGTCTTAATGAGATTGAAAGCAATGAGGCCGCCAAAGATAACCAATAAAGCGATAATCATGATTTTTAAACGTTTTTTCATTAAGAGTCATCCCTTGAATAACAGTACCTACTATCTGTTATTAGACAGTGGCCAATATAACACGAAAGATAAATCTAAAATATAACATAATAGGCAAGGTTTTTGACTATTGCTATTTAGATTTATCCATGGTTATAAAAATACCCTATTGACTAAATACAATACTTTGTTACTATGCCATTTCCATCACGCAAAGGGGAGGTCAATCATGAAGTTGAAATCTTTGGTATTTGTCATCTGTTTAAGCTTATTGGGGAATGTTTTTGCAGCAAATGTGCATTTAAACCCAAAAGCAGATGCGGCTGATAAAAAATCAGTTGCAAAAGAAATGATGTACCCAGGTTATTGCCAAATAGAAATTATTAATAACAGCTTCACTGATGTTTATGTCTACGGTACTTTCGATGATGGTAGCACGGTAGATTTTGGTATTTATCGTTACGAAGCACCTCATTACATTAGCTTATTCTATTATTTTTATTGCCATAGTGGTATGTACTTGACCATCCAATCCCCCTACGGCGTGGTATATTCTAGTTGGACTAGCGTGGATAGCACAATACAAATTGTTCCTTATCTGAAGGGCGCTAAAGCAGAAGTATCTTCTAGATAAGAAAATAATTACTTATCGTCAATGGGGAAGTGCGTATTGATCACTTCCCCGATTTCTCTGCCAGGTTCGTATCCAGATAAATTTTGTGATAATCTGTTGGCGTTTTTATATAAGGAATTCCAATGATGCATGACTCAATTAAAATGGTGTTGGTGGGATTTTTATCTTTGATTTTGCTAGCTTGTACTGCGGCACCAGGCTCTGAAAGTGCTGGCGAATTTTTTGATAGTTCAACTACGACAACTAAAGTAAAAGCATCACTAGTCAATGAATTAGGTTCTAATGGATTTGCAGTACAAGTTAAAACCTTTAAAGATCGCGTGCAGTTGAGTGGCTTTGTTCCTACCGAGCATTTAAAACAGCGAGCAGGCGCTATTGCTTCTGATGTAGAGGGTGTTCGTAGTGTGATTAATGACATTGTTGTAACCCCTTGATAGTTAATAAGGATTATTATGTTTGATGGAAGCTATACGATAAAAAATTTTGATAATGAGCTATTTGAAGCGATTGCTCATGAGAAGCGTCGTCAAGAAGATCATATTGAGCTTATTGCCTCTGAAAACTATGTTAGCCCTCGTGTTTTAGAAGCCCAAGGCTCTGTGCTTACGAATAAGTACGCAGAAGGATATCCAGCGAAGCGCTATTACGGTGGTTGTGAGTATGTGGATGTCGCCGAAGAATTAGCTATTGCTCGTGCAAAAAAGCTTTTTTCAGCAGACTATGCCAATGTTCAACCTCACTCAGGTTCACAAGCTAATGCGTCAGTCATGATGGCTTTGCTATCACCTGGGGATGTGATTTTAGGAATGGCGCTACCCCATGGCGGACATTTAACACATGGCTCAAAAGTAAATTTTTCTGGAAAACTTTATGAAGCAGTTGCATATGGAATCGATGAGCAAACAGGTTTAATTGATTACGATGCCTTAGAGCGTTTAGCAATGGAACATAAACCTAAGCTTATTATCGCAGGCTTTTCAGCCTATTCACGTGTGCTCGATTGGCCTCGTTTTCGAGCAATTGCTGATAGCGTTGGTGCTTATTTAATGGCTGACGTAGCGCATGTTGCAGGATTAATTGCAGTAGGACTTTATCCCTCACCTGTACCTTATGCTGATGTAGTCACATCTACTACGCATAAAACATTAAGAGGTCCACGAGGTGGGTTGATTCTATGCCGCGCCAATGAAGAAATAGAAAAAAAATTAAATTCCGCAGTATTTCCTGGTATGCAAGGTGGGCCTTTAATGCATGTTATCGCTGCGAAAGCAGTGGCATTTGCTGAAGCACTTTTACCCGAATTTAAAAGTTATCAACAACAAGTTTTAGCGAATGCGAAAACCATGTGCATGGTATTAATGAAACGAGGTTATAAGATTGTATCAGGTGGTACTGATAATCATTTATTGTTAGTTGACCTAATTGATAAAGACATAACAGGCAAGGAGGCTGATGCTGCTTTAAGTAAGGCCAATATTACAGTAAATAAAAACTCTGTACCTAACGATCCTCGTTCACCTTTTGTAACCAGTGGTTTACGCTTAGGAACACCCGCGGTCACTACACGAGGGTTTAAGGAAAAGGAAATTACTCTGTTATCAAATTGGGTAGCTGATGTCCTTGATGATATTAATAATGAAGCGACCATAGCAAGAGTTAAAGAAGATGTATTGCAGTTGTGTCGTGAATTTCCAGTATATAGGTAATCATGTATTGTCCTTTTTGTCATGCAGAAGAAACGAAAGTAGTTGATTCGCGTTTGGTCGCCGATGGTGCCCAGGTGCGCAGAAGACGAGAGTGCCTTGATTGCCACGAGCGTTTTACTACCTTTGAAACCGCCGAATTAATTATGCCCTTAATTATCAAACGTGATGGCCGAAGAGAGCCATTTAGTATTGATAATTTACGTTCTGGCATGTTAAGAGCGTTGGAAAAAAGACCTGTGAGCGTGGATGCTTTGGAAGAAGCACTGATTGCAATTACTCAAGAGCTTCGTCGTCGAGGCGAGCGGGAAATTGACTCACAGCTTATTGGTGAGTTAGTAATGCAGGCTTTATATAGCTTAGATCATGTTGCTTATGTGCGCTTTGCATCAGTGTATAAGCGTTTTAAGGATGTGAGTGATTTTAGACAAACAATTGATCAGATGAAAAAAAAGTAAAGTAGCTTGGATGCAGCGCACCGCCATTAAGGAAATACAGCTTAAAAAGTAGGTTGGGTGGCGACCCAACACTGAGCTAGGCTTAACTCAGGAGCATTGTTGGGTCACGACCCAACCTACAACAACTTCCTAACTTAATAGCAGTGAGGCTACAACGCTGTTAGTAGTTATAAAAATTCATGAGGTTACAGTGGAAAAGCAGTCAATTAGTGGTAAAAGAAAAGCGCGTAAACTTGCTTTGCAAGCGCTCTATCAATGGTTAATGTCTGAGAGTGATTTGTCTGAGATAGAGGCCCAGTTTAGAGTAGCCCATAATATGGCAAAGGTCGATTGCGATTATTTTTGTCGTCTTTTGTATGGCATTCCAAATCATATCAGTCAATTGGAATCTAGCTTTACCCCATTCTTGGATAGAGAAATCAATGGATTGAATCCTATTGAATTAACCGTGTTACGCATTGGTTCCTTTGAATTATTACACTGTCCAGAAGTTCCTTATAAAGTAGTTCTTGATGAATCCATCTCGTTAACTAAAGAATTTGGTTCTCAAGATGGTTTTCGTTATGTTAATGGTGTCCTAAATAACCTGGCACAACAGGTTCGTGTAGTGGAAATTAATCTTGCGAATAAATGAGTTTTCTCTCATTGAACAATTTTTTAAACCTTTAAGTACATCAAGGGATGATGTCTTATTGGGTATTGGTGATGATGCGGCTTGTGTGCGCGTTCCACCAGGGATGAATCTTTTATTAAGTACTGATACATTGGTTTCGGGAGTTCACTTTCTTCCGGAATGGGATGCTTATGATATCGCTTGTCGAGCAGTCATGGTCAATGTGAGTGATTTAGCTGCAATGGCTGCACAACCATGCTGGGCGACGCTTGCTTTAACTTTGCCTGAAATGAATGCGGACTGGCTTAAAGGATTTAGTCGCGGATTAACGGATTCATTGCAATCATTTAATATGAGTCTAATTGGTGGCGATACGACTAAAGGTCCTTTATCAATTACGCTGACTGTTTTTGGTTATGCACCTGCAGGACAGGAAATACGCCGCAGTGGAGCTAAACCTGGTGATATAATTCTTGTCTCCGGAGAGTTGGGTGCCGCAGCCTTAGCTGTTAACTTGCTAGATAAAAAATACAATCTAGAAAAAGACCAAGCCCCACTAATGAATCAATTGATGCATCCAAAACCACGAATTGATTTACTTTCATTTTTACGTCTTTATGCCACAGCAGCTTTAGACATATCGGATGGCCTAAGTGCAGATCTTAACCATATTTGTACCGCCAGCCATGTTGGGGCTTGTCTTAATCAATCAGCAATTCCTATTCATCCTTTAGTTCAACAATATGCGCCTGATAAAGCAGTTGACTTAGCCCTTTTTGGCGGTGATGATTATGAGTTATGCTTTACAGTAGCACCAGAGAAAATACAGCTACTAACAAATGCGTTAGAACAAGCAGGATTATATTGTTACCCGATAGGAATAATTGAGGAAAAGCCTGGTTTAAGAATTAAAGTGGGTGAAGAATTTATCGAATTAACACCCAAAGGCTATTCACATTTTTAAATACATCGAGCAACCCGGTTGTAAGCAACCAGGCTACGGTTCACTGTCATCAAGTTAAGGATTTTTTGTAAGTTGGGTCACAACCCAACTTACTTTTTAAGCAGTATTTTCTTAATTTAATGGCCGTGAGACTACAATTATCTACGTTGATGAGAGCATCCATGAAACAAATAAATTTAGCAAATAAAGTATGGCAAGACCCACTTTATTTTATTGCCTTTGGATTTGGCAGCGGATTAATGAAACCCGCACCAGGAACCTGGGGCACGTTGGCAGCTTTGCCTTTGTACTTACTATTGGTAAAGGTTTCTTGGCCAATCTACCTTCTAGTAACCTTTGCAGCCTTTATTTTAGGCGTATGGGTTTGTGATAAAGTCAGCCAGGAAATGGGTGTTCATGATTACAAAGGGATAGTTTGGGATGAGATTGTTGGTTATTTACTAACCATGTTTATGGCGCCTCAAGGCTTTTTCTGGATGGTTTTTGGTTTTCTTTTATTTCGGCTTTTTGATATTTGGAAACCACAACCTATAGGCTATGTGGATAGAAAAGTACATGGGGGATTGGGGATAATGCTGGATGATGTTCTAGCAGCTATTCCGGCTTGGTTCATAATGCAATTAATCGCTTGGAGCTTTTTTTAATGAATGAGAACCATAAAGAATTTATTAGTATCGGTTTGACGATATCCATTATTTTTCTCGCACTGTTTATTATTCAGCACTTCATTCCATCTATGGTTTGGGCTGCCATTATTGTTATTTCTACTTATCCTTTATACAAAAAATGGCGTCATTTTTTTGGCAATCGCGATAATTTATCGGCCTTACTATTCACTATTTTAATTGGTTTGTTGTTTTTACTGCCTTTAAGTTGGCTGCTTAGAATCCTTATTCAAGAGCTACAGTTATTTATTAATTTTTTACATCGGGTTAATCAGCAGGGTGGCGTGGCCCCTGAACTTTTTAAGAGCTTTCCTTTTTTTGGAAACGATTTAGTGACCTATTGGAATGATAATATTGGCAAACCTGGTAAAATTAAAGATTTTCTCTCTAATATTCATTTATCATTAACGCCAACCAGTTACTATGTCAAACAAATAGGTTCTAATTTAGCTCATCGCGGCGTGCAGGTAGGATTTACCTTATTAAGCTTGTTCTTTTTTTATCGCGATGGGGATAAATTATTTACTGAAGTCTATGAGGTGGGTGAGTATTGTTTAGGTCAGCGCTGGTTTCGTTACGCTGATCGCCTACCTAAGGCCTTGCGTGCCACAGTGAATGGCACAATAGTCGTAGGCCTTGGTGTTGGTATACTAATGGGAACTTGTTATGCTTTAGTCGGTTTTCCCGCCCCGGCATTAACTGGTTTTATCACGGCTTTGGCGGCAATGATTCCTTTTGTTGTCCCTGTGGTTTTTATTATTGTGTCTTTAATTTTACTTTCTGTGGGTAGTGTGGTAGGGGCAATTATTGTTTTAGTATGGGGAACATTGGTGATGTTTGTTGCTGATCATTTTGTTAAACCCGTGCTGATTGGGGGCGCAATCGAGCTGCCTTTTCTCGCTGTATTATTTGGTATTTTAGGTGGTGTAGAAACGTTAGGATTATTAGGACTATTTTTAGGTCCTGTAGTAATGGTTCTTTTCATGACCTTATGGCAAGAGCCTCAGGCCGCGCCGTATGTGAAAAACATGTGAGGCTATAGTAGCCTTGATTCCATGCGCGTAATCAAGGCCATAAGCTTTTCGGGACTATTTATAATTCGCGCAATCAAAGCGGTAAATCACCCCAACATCGCCCATTTGTGCCTGAAATGATTTTCCAAACCGATCACTACTGCTTGTTGCTGCGTAACGATAAGACGCATTAATGGCATAATTTTCAGAGAAGTTAAACGTTAAACCAGCTGTGCCTTGATAGGCAAATGAATTGCCACTTTCTTTAAAAAAGGTCGCGGCTAAAGGTCCGGTGCTATTTAAACTGGCTTGCAAGAATGCATAACCTATACCAACACCTAGAAAAGGAGAAATGGTGTCCATTAGTTCTGGAAAATCATAGTAAAGATTTGCCATAATTAGGTTTCCACTTAAATGACCACTAACCCCAGTTTGTCTTATATTATTGACATTAAATCGCGTGACGTTTCCATTTAAATAAGTGTATTCAAGCTCGTAGCGTATGGGATTACTTTGAAATCCAACGCGCGCGCCTGCGTTATACGTATCATTATATGATGGGTTAGAGCGTAATTGACCTAATCGTGTGGTATGTATATTGGAGGATAAATCGCTATAACCACCGAATAGGCTGCTATACCATCCATTAATAGGTACCGCTGCAGAGGCAATACCAGTCGCTAATAAAGCGGTAGAAAATAATGCAACTCTCATGACATCCCTTTTGTTATTATTTTTTGACAATCTATGTTATCGCGTTGCCTTAAATTTGCAAGTCTTTGCTGCTTGAAAGCCATAGTTGAGCAAATTCTGAGATTTAGTTGTTTGAAATGAGTATTAATGTAATGATAAATCATATCTATAAAATGGAGTTTTTAGATGTTTGACAAAACTACTCATCAGGGAACTGAAAATACTTCCATACCAAAGCCACTAGAAGCAAGTGCATATCTAGCGCTTTCTAAGTTACCCGATTTTTTCCAAAAACATCAAGTTGAAGCACTTGCAGCAGAGAAAGAAAGAATAAGAGTAGAAATTGCAGAGGCTATGCAGCCTTGTTATTGAACTAAAAAACAACTCAGGAACTGACTTGATTAATACATTACTTATCTTTTTTGGCGCAGGTATTGGTGGGGTATTTCGTTATTGGATATCCACTGGAGTTTATGGGGTATTAGGACGGCAATTTCCTTATGGAACTTTGGTTGTTAATGCAACCGGTTCTTTTTTTATGGGGCTATTCGTTGTTCTTCTTATAGAAAGATTTAATGGCATTGGACCTCAATTACGCTCGTTGCTATTAATTGGACTTTTAGGGGGATATACCACCTTTTCTTCCTTTTCAATAGAAACGGTTAATTTGCTTGAAAGCGGCGCATGGGTTAGTGCGACTTTAAATGTTTTGATCACTGTTACCCTATGCCTTGTACTGACTTGGCTGGGGATGCTTGGGGGAAGGCAATTATGAAAGCGATGGATGTAATCGTTGTAAGAGTTTATATCACGGAATCTTCACACTTACTCAAATCGATTATTAGTTATTTAAAAAACGAGGCAATGATTCGTGGAGTCAGCGTTTTTCGTGCCATTAGTGGTTTTGGAGAAACAGGTGATCATAGTTCCTCCTTTATCGATTTATCTCTTGATTTGCCGTTGACAATTGAGTTTTTTGATACGAAAGATAAGGTTGAACCGGCTCTAAAGCACTTAAGTGAAACAATAAAACCTGAGCATATTATGTTTTGGAATGCAAAAGCTAATGTTTAAATCTATTGGTAATCGCCCTCCAGACATTAGTCACATTCTTATTTAAACCCATTTGTTATTGGATAACGCCAGTCTTTACCAAAAGCCGTGGGGCTGACTTTACTTCCTGGGGCGGATTGACGACGTTTGTATTCATTGCGTTTGATTAATGATACTACTTTGTTGACATCATCTGGTTTAAAACCTTGTTGAATTATTTGTGTGCGGCTTAAATTATTTTCTACATAAGCGATAATGATGGCATCTAAAATGTCATAGTCTGGCAGGTTGTCTTGGTCAGTTTGGTTTGCTCTTAATTCCGCAGAAGGGGCTCGGGTAATTACGCGTTCAGGAATAATTTTTGTCATGGTATTACGATAACGCGCTAGGGCATAAACTTGGGTTTTAAGTACGTCTTTTAATACGGCAAAACCGCCAGCCATGTCGCCATATAATGTGGCATAACCTACTGCAGACTCACTTTTATTGGAGGTTGTCAGAACCATTTTCCCTGTTTTATTTGACAAGGCCATTAATAGAACCCCGCGAATTCTCGCTTGAATATTTTCTTCGGTAGTATCAGCAGCTAATCCTTGAAATTCAGGCTCTAGAGTCTCTAATAAGGCATTAAATCCTGGCTCAATAGATAATAATGAATGAGATACCCCCATTTGTTTGAGTTGCTTTAAGGCGTCTTCATAGCTGATTTCAGCGGTATAACGAGAGGGCATGAGAACGGCATGGACTCGTTCTGCTCCTAAAGCATCAGCCGCTATGGCTAAAGTTAAAGCGGAATCAATGCCACCAGATAACCCAAGCAAGACACCGGGGAAATTATTTTTATTCACATAGTCTCGTGTGCCACAGACTAAAGCGTCATAGAGTAAGGCATCAGTACTTAGCAGCGGCGCAATAGCCCCAGTTATTTTTTTATGGTCTAAGATAACGGTACATAAATCGTCTTGAAATGCAGGAGAGCGAGCACAAACAAGGCCTTCTTTGTCCATTGCTAAAGACTGTCCATCAAAGAGTAGTTCATCTTGCCCACCTACCTGATTGACGTAAATGATGCTGATGCCTTGTTTTGCATAGGATTTTAATAGGGTTTCGCGTCTGGAGTATTTGGTTATATCAAAAGGGGATGCGTTTAAAACGAGCAATACAGAAATGCCTTGCTCTACTAGATCGGCAACAGGCCCTGGTTGCCAGATATCTTCGCAGATGCAAATACCAAGTTTGTAGTTATTTATTTCTAAGATACAAGGATTTTTTTTGCCACTCACAAAGTAACGTGCTTCATCAAAGACCTCATAATTAGGTAATTTTTGTTTGTGGTATTCACTAATTTTTTGACCTTGATGAAAAATACTGACTGCATTGTAACAGTTTTCTTTTTCAAGACTCGGATGACCAAGCAACACATAGCAGTCTTTGGTTGCAATTTGAATTTGCATTAAACTATCAATCACTGTTTGGTGAAATTCGTTACGAAAAAGTAAATCTTCTGGAGGGTAACCTGTGAGAGCTAATTCAGGAAAAATAATAAGATCATGGGTGGCTTGTTGTTTTTGGATAATTTCAATGATCTTATCTCGATTCGAGATAACTGCCCCAACCGTGGGGTTGATTTGTGCCATAAGAACTGTAAGTTTCTTTTGCATGATGTATGAATTCCCCTGGCTAAACGTAATAAATTAATACAAAGTGGCATTAATTGAAAGATACAATTGTTAATTAGGGTGAAATTTGCATAAAATGGATCCCTTTGTCCAGGTAAAACGAACTTATGTTAAAAGAAGCTCTTTCAAAAATGCCAGAAGCCTTTGAGGCAAAAGTATTATTACGTGGACAAGAATATTTTGAAAATGGGAATGTACTTAATATCCGTTTTAGTGATGGGTTATTGAAAGGGCGCATTAAAGGCAGCTCTAGTCAGATTTATGATGTGTACATGGATTTAAAAAGTTGGCCTGGAAAAAAGGCTCAGTGTACTTGTCCTTACCAGTCTAATTGCAAACATGCAGCTGCTTGTTTATTTGCTCTGCGGGATCGAGAAAAAGCAAATTCTTTGACTGAGCCTGCTAACTTAGATAGAAGATTAGACAGTTGGCTAAAAAATTTACGAGCCCAAGAGTTTTCCGTTCCTACAAGTCAAGAAGTAACACACCATTTAGTTTATCTTATTGAGCTAAGACTAAATGGTTATGAGCATAAAGTAATAATAAAATTAGCTTTGGCTAAATTATTAAAACGGGGTGGTTATGGAAAAATGATCCCTTTTAACACCTTATCTGACTCTAAAAAACAACATTTTATTGAAGACGATAATGAGCTAGTAGCTCAATTATTGTTTAAGTGTGGGGTTTCCAGCTGGTTTGATTCTTTAAGCATTCGTAATAGTGAATTATTGACTAAAATTATTGCTACAAAAAGAGCTTTTTTTATTGATGATCAAGATATTGCGATTCAGATGGGAGAGCCTCAATCAGGTACTTGTCAGTGGGTGCTCTCTCATAATGGAAATCAACATTTATTATTAATGCATGAAAATGAGGTCATCAAACCATTACTATTAGATGACAGCTGGTATTTTGATTATGCCGAAACGCGCATGGGCTATTTAAAAACGCCTTATCCTATAAAACAGCTAGGCCATCTATTAGATGCGCCTCCTATTCCTATTGAACAGGCAAAGCTTTTGGCAAAAAAAATGATCCAGACTTGTCCTGAGTTTCCTGTCCCACAATTTTTTGAGCAATCAGAGACACGCGAGGTAACTCCTGTACCGGTGTTAATTTTCGATGCGGTGAGTGGTTATGATGATGAAGAAACTTCTAAGGTTTTATTTTCAGTGCGTATTATGTTTGATTATGCAGATTTACTGATTTCGAGTAATGACACATGTGAAATGGTAGTTTCTCAGCAAGAAGATATTTTAGTTCAATATCAGCGTGATAAATCATTTGAGGCCCTCAAATTGGAGGAGGTGCATCAGTTTTTAAAACTTAGGGCGATAAAAAGTTGGGAAAAATTCCAATGGCAACAGATTGAGCAGGCCGATTGGGTATTAGATAATGTAAATCATCCAGCTGACTTGGATTTTTTATACAAACAGGCAATTCCTCAACTAAAAAATCAAGGCTGGCAGGTCAAGATACAAAGCACTTTATACCAGGAAATAATAAGTGCAGATGAAGTTGAATGGTATTCTGACCTCCAAGAAAATTCCACAGATTTCTTTTCTTATCAATTAGGTATTTTGGTTGAAGGAAAACCGGTTAGTATTGTGCCCTTAGTGGCGGATTTAATTCAGCGGTACAATAGCGATGAATTAGATGGCCTTCCTGATGCGCAATTAGTAAAGCTACCTTTGCACGATGGACGTTTCTTGCAGCTGGAAATGGGGCGAATTAAGCCTTTGGTGCGCCTGTTACTGCAATTTGGTATACGCCATATTGATGAAAATGAACAATTAGAAGTCAATAAATATCAGCTTATCCTGATGCAAGAAGCAGAGCTTGCAATCGCAGCCACCAAATCACGTTGGCAAGGAGCAGAAACCTTAAGAGACGAATTGCGTCGATTAATTAAGCTGACTGATATTCCTGAAATACCTATTCCTACTGGATTAAACGCGACCTTAAGAGATTATCAACGTCAGGGATTGAATTGGTTGCAATTTTTACGAACCAGTCGTTTTAGTGGCATTTTAGCCGATGATATGGGCCTAGGTAAAACCGTTCAGACCTTGGCTCATTTACAATATGAAAAAGAACAAGGTCGTTTAAAGAGTGCTACTTTAATTGTAGCTCCCACAAGCCTTGTAGGAAATTGGTCTGCAGAAGCCAAGCACTTTACGCCAAACCTTAATGTGTTAGTTTATCATGGCAGTGAGCGTCATCAGGATAATTTTGATGATTATGATGTTGTCGTTTCTACCTATGGTTTAATTCATCGAGACAAAGAAAAATTTATCAGTTATGCATTTTATTATCTTATTTTGGATGAGGCTCAATTTATTAAAAATGCTCGCACTAAAACAACACAAATTATTCAACAGTTGAATGCCACTCACCGCTTGTGTTTAACGGGAACCCCTCTAGAAAATCATTTAGGTGAATTGTGGTCATTATTTCATTTTTTAATGCCAGGGTTATTAGGAGATGCAAAGCAATTTAGGCTTTGGTTTAGAACTCCTATAGAAAAATACGCAGATTTAGATCGACGAGAAGTGCTCACAAAACGTGTGAACCCGTTCATTCTTAGAAGAACAAAAAATCAGGTGGCTAGTGAGTTGCCACCAAAAACAGAGATGATGCGTACAATAGAAATTGTTGGCCCTCAACGTGATTTATATGAAGCTATTCGTATGAGCATGGAGAAAAAAGTACGCGATGCAATTGTGAAGCAAGGCTTAGGTAAAAGCCATATTATTATTCTCGATGCCTTACTAAAATTACGTCAGATTTGTTGTGATCCCCGTTTGCTATCTTTGCCTGAGGCAGCAATAGCACATAATAGCTCCGCCAAGCTTGAGACGCTTATGGAGCTATTGGATAACCTGGTGGAAGAGGGTCGAAAAGTATTAGTCTTTTCTCAGTTTACATCCATGTTGAAATTGATTGAAGATGAGTTAACCCTTAGAAATTATGACTATTTAAAATTAACAGGACAAACTCAAAATCGGCAAGCAATGGTTGAAAAGTTTCAAGAGGGGAATACGCCAATATTTTTGATTAGCTTGAAGGCAGGCGGTACAGGACTCAATTTAACTCGTGCGGATACTGTGATTCATTATGATCCTTGGTGGAACCCTGCAGTGGAAGATCAGGCAACAGATAGAGCTCATAGAATTGGCCAGGAAAACCCGGTTTTTGTTTATAAATTAATTACCTCAGGCACTGTAGAAGAAGCCATTTTAGGTATGCAAGAACGTAAGCGTCAGTTAGTAGATGGCATTTTATCCGCTGATCCTGCTCGGGCGATAAGTTTGAGTGAAGAGGATATTCAACAATTTTTTATGCCCTTGAGTTAGGGGTGCCTTTACATAATTCACAATCATAGTTTAAGCTGTTAATTCATGGCAATTAAGGAAAGCAACTATGAAATTAGGGAAGATTTTTTGTGGCTTGTTTTTTACATCTGTAGTTTTTGCAGGATCGCCTGTTGGCAACTGGATTTCAATTGATGAAAAGACGGGAGTGAAACGAGCGATTATTTCTATTAGCGCCGCGGATGATGTATTAAGTGGTGTTCTTACTACTATCTATCCAGAACCGGGTGAAACGGGAATTTGTTCTGTTTGTCCTGGTGCCTTTAAAAACAAAAAAATTGAAGGCTTGCGTATTTTGTGGGATTTGAAAAAAGAAGGACAAGATGAGTGGGCTGGTGGTTCAATTCTTGATCCTAAATCAGGTAAAATATATCGTTTAAAAGCAAAGCTTGAAGGTAATAAACTTCATGTAAGAGGATATATTGGCCTGTCTTTCATAGGCCGAACGCAAATTTGGGTGCGCGCGCAAGAAAACGCAAAAAAGTAGCCTGGATGCCTCGAATGCGATCAAAACGGTAGTTTTGATCGTTTCAATGGAGTTAAGGCTAGGTGACAACCCTTGAAAAGAGCTTTACAATAGTTCTCGTTTCTTATAGTGATTTTGTGACTAAAATATGCTTGATCTTCAAATTCCTAAAAAAGCCGTTGATCCTTTAAAAAGACCACCGCATTCAGCAGAGGCAGAGCAGTCTATTATTGGTGGACTGATGCTGGATAATCAGGCATGGGATAAAATAAGCACGAAATTATGTGAGGCAGATTTTTATCGTACGGAACATCGTATTTTATTCAGAATGATTGTTGCCCTCGCTAAGAAAGATCAACCCTTTGATGTGGTGACCTTGCTTGATGCTTTAAAGTCTCATAATGAATTAGATGATGCGGGTGGCGAGTCTTACTTGTTTGAGCTGGCGAATAATACGCCCAGCGTAGCAAACGTTGCGGCTTACGCCGATATTGTCAGAGAAAAATCAGTTCAAAGACAACTTATTGCAGTTGCAACAGAGATTGCTGATTCAGCCTATAACCCCAGCGGCAGAGAAGTCCCTGAATTACTTGATATGGCAGAAACTAAAGTGTTTGCTATTGGTGAGCAAACCGCAGGTGATGGCGGGCCTGAAAATATTAAATCTATTTTAGTTCGTGCTGTAGAAAAAATCGATGCGCTTTACCATAATGGTGATGCGATCACGGGTTTAGCGACTGGTTTATCTGATTTAGACGAAATGACCTCCGGCTTACAACCTTCTGATTTGGTGATCGTCGCTGGCCGTCCATCAATGGGTAAAACAACCTTAGTAATGAATATGGCAGAGCATGCGGCAATTAAATCCGGAAAACCAGTGCTGGTTTTTTCTATGGAAATGCCCTCAGATTCTCTGGCCA
Organism: Legionella sp.; assembly: GCA_030158115.1. GTDB lineage: Bacteria > Pseudomonadota > Gammaproteobacteria > Legionellales > Legionellaceae > Legionella. Next base: position 9,631 of record JAOATK010000017.1, on the reverse strand, counting down.
TGAGAATGATGTCTTCTTTAGGTCGTATTGATCAGCATAAAATAAGAACAGGTAAATTAGATGATGATGATTGGCCACGTGTGACTTCTGCGGTGCATATGTTATCGGAAGCTTCTTTATATATTGATGATACCCCATCGTTAAGTCCTTCAGAAATGCGAGCTCGTGCACGCCGCTTGGCAAAAGAACATGGGTCTGTGGGCCTAATTGTTGTGGATTATCTGCAGCTCATGAAAGTCCCAGGTTTTCATGCTGAAAACAGAACGGCTGAGATTTCAGAAATTTCACGAGGCCTTAAGTCTTTGGCTAAAGAATTACAAGTTCCCGTGGTTGCCTTATCTCAGCTAAATCGTAGTTTGGAGCAACGTGCGGATAAACGACCCGTGATGTCTGACTTAAGAGAGTCAGGAGCCATTGAGCAAGATGCGGATTTAATTTGTTTTATTTATCGAGATGAGGTTTATAACGAAGACAGTCCAGATAAGGGCACGGCAGAGATTATTATCGCCAAGCAACGAAATGGCCCTATAGGCAAGGTGCGTGTTGCCTTCATTGGTAAATACACTCGTTTTGAAGATTTAGCCTTTAATGGTTATCAAGGGGTAGATTAACGTGTCAAGGCCTACCCGAGTAATCATTAATCCGGGCGCTTTACTGTATAATTTGGAGCGAATAAAGCATTTTGCTCCAGGTAAGAAAATCATTGCCATGGTGAAAGCCAATGCCTATGGTTGTGGTTTACCCATAGTCATTCCTGTATTAGATGGGCAGGTTGATGCGTTTGGTGTGGCTTGCGTTGAAGAAGCCTTAGCGATTCGCAAGCTTGGAAGTAGAACACCTTGTATTCTTTTTCATGGGGTATTTAGTCCTGATGAATTTAAAACAATAGCCCAATATGATTTCGGCTGTGTATTACATCAACCTCACCAGCTTCAATGGTTATTAAATACACCATTATCTACTCCTATTAAAATCTGGATCAAAATAAATACAGGTATGCGTCGATTAGGTTTTGAGCCTGATGAATTACAAGACGTGATGGATGCCTTGCAACATTGTGCTTGGGTTGATAAAGACATTGGTTTAATGACTCATATGGCTTGTGCTGATGAGCCTTTTCGCATAGAAAATACCCAGCAAATCGAGCTGTTTGAAAGTATCTCTGTGGCTGGATTTAGCCAACGCAGTATGGCTAATTCTGCTGCGATTATTTCATTTCCAAAAACACATGCAGATGCAGTCAGGCCTGGAATCATGCTGTATGGTGTATCTCCATTGGCAAATAAAACAGCTATTGATTTAGGACTATTGCCGGTCATGCGGTTTGTTTCAGCAATTAGTGCCATTCACGAGAATCCCCCTTTAATTCCAATAGGGTACAGCGGTACTTGGAAGAGCGACAAACCGTCGCGAATTGGTATTGTTGCTGCAGGTTATGGTGATGGTTACCCACGTCACATTGCAGAAAACACACCGGTTTGGGTGCAAGGAAGAGAAGTCTTTATCATAGGGCGGGTCTCCATGGACATGATGGCAATCAATCTAACCGACCATCCTGATATTCAATTAGAGACGCCCGTTGAGCTATGGGGAACTCATATTTTAGTTGAACGTATTGCGCAGGCTGCAGGCACTTCCGGGTATGAACTTCTTTGTCAAATTACAGAGCGTGTTCGTCATTATTAGGTACGTCGCGAGCGCATAGTAACTATCAGGGTCAATTAGGTATGGAGAATAATTATACGGGGTGCTAGAATAACCTCGATTTTAAACCTCATATTGGTGATATCTCATGAAAAAGTTAACTGTTGCATCATTATCTATGTCTTTATTCTTGGTGGGTTGTGCGCCAATAAATAATGAGGGTGTGGGTACCCTATCAGGTGGTGTTATTGGTGGATTGCTGGGGAGTCAGTTTGGTGGTGGCTCTGGTAAAGTAATGGCAGCAGCTGGCGGTGCTCTTATTGGTGCCTTTCTAGGTGGCAAAATTGGTAAAAGTATGGATAGACAAGATCAAATGGAAATGCAGCGTGCTTTAGAAACTGCACCTACAGGTCGATCAGTAGGCTGGTCCAATCCAGATACTGGAAATCGTTATACGGTTCAACCGATAAGAACTTATTACCATGAAAGTTTGCCTTGCCGTGAGTATACAACACGAGCTGTAATTGATGGACAAACACAAACCATTCGTGGCAGCGCCTGTCGTCAGCCAGATGGTTCATGGCACGTGGTTAATTAAATTTAATGACGTAGTCTGGATGCAGCAAAGCGTAATCCGGGAATTCGGTGCTACTGATCCCGGATTACGCTTTGCTGCATCCAGACTACGTTGTCTTTTTCAAACTTACGCTTTTTTCGCTTTTGATTTTTTCTGGCCATCACAGCATGCACAGGCACAGCGACTGAATTTGTTGTATAGCCAGGCAATGATAAAGCCCATCAAAAATGCATCAATAAATCCTATAATAGCACCTAACACGCTTCCTTTAACAGAAGGTGTATATCCAGGATATAATGTACCTAAAGACACTACAAAGTTTTGTCCGTATGTGTAATAGGTAGCAGCTAATCCCATTAGTAGGATGCTGATTCCCCAAAGAACACCAAATGCCATACCGAAAGCTACAGGACTTAATTTGCAACCATTCATAATCATTATCTCCCTATAAAGTTATTGAATTGATATTTAAAGGCAAGTTTATTATGTCTGAAGTAATAACTTTTTACAAATTGAAAAATATAGTGCCTCCAATTGCTGCAGACTGTCTAGAGAGACGGATTCATTGACTTGATGAATGGTGGCGTTGACAGGGCCTAACTCAATGACTTCTACTTGATAAGGTGCTATAAATCGGCCATCTGAAGTTCCGCCATTGGTTGATAACTCAGCTGCACAACCTGTATGCTCCAAAATAGCTTTTTGAGTGCTTTCAAGTAATTTGCCCTTGGCTGTTAGGAAAGGTTCTCCACTTAATCGCCATTCAATCTGAGGATTAAGCTTAAACTCAGCAAAGAGGTTAGATACTTTTTCTTTTAGTGAATTTTGGGTTTGCTCAGTGGAATATCTAAAATTTAAGTGCAGGTGCAATTCGCCAGGAATAATATTTGCGGCATCGCCTCCAGATTTAATACAAGTAATTTGCATGGAGGTTGGTGGAAAATAAGCGTTTCCTTTATCCCACTCAACTGAAGTCAATTTAGCTAATGCAGGACTCATTGTATGAATCGGATTTTCTGCTAGGTGAGGGTAGGCCACATGACCTTGTTTGCCTTTTAATTTGATTTTGGCACTCAAAGAACCACGCCGCCCAATTTTTATTACATCACCAATGTGCTTTGTACTAGAGGGTTCGCCAACGATGCAGTAATCAATATGGATACCTTGTTCATTTAACTGTTGCATGACATAAGGCGTACCGAGATCATAGTCATCACCTTCTTCACCGCTGGTAATAAGAAAGCCTAACCTTCCAGGAAAATCAGGATAAGTCGTAACAAAGCGTTTTGCCATCACCAACATGCAGGCAAGGCTTCCTTTCATATCGGCCACTCCACGACCGTAAAGCATCCCATCTTTTTCTTCTAATTCAAAAGGATCGGTTATCCACGAAGCTATATCTCCAACAGGAACTACATCAGTATGTCCTGCAAATACTAATAAAGGCCCTGTATTTCCATAAGTAGCAAAAAAATTAGAGACAGGTCCCTGATTCATGCGTTCACAACTAAATCCTGCTTCTTGCAAAAGGCTAATGATAAAATCTTGGCAGCCCGCATCCTCTGGAGTAATAGAAGGAAACTCAATGAGCTTATCTAACAATGCTTTTAGTTCTGACATGTTAATTTGCTCTTAATAGTTCATTAATGCTTACTTTCGCTCTGGTTTTTTCATCTACTTGTTTCACAATGACAGCACAGTAAAGGCTATGACTTTTATCTTCGCTAGGTAAATTTCCAGCAACGACTACAGAACCTTCAGGAATACGACCATAAGTGACTTCTCCAGTCAGGCGATTGTATATTTTTGTACTTTGTCCTAAATAAACACCCATTGAGATAACAGAATTACGCTCTACAATGACACCCTCAACTACTTCAGAGCGTGCGCCAATGAAGCAATTGTCTTCAATAATCGTTGGGTTGGCTTGCAATGGTTCCAACACACCACCAATTCCAACACCACCTGACAGGTGAACATTTTTACCTATCTGAGCACAAGAACCTACTGTGGCCCAAGTATCCACCATAACGCCTTCATCAATATAAGCACCGATATTGACGTATGAAGGCATTAAAATGCAGTTTTTGGCAATATAAGCCCCTTTACGAACCATGGCATGAGGAACCACTCTAACGCCAGTTTGCTGGAATTGTTCTTCTGTATACCCTTGGTATTTTAGAGGAACTTTGTCATAAAATTCACAAAATCCGGCATTTATTACTTGATTTGAGAATAGTTTAAAAGACAAAAGAACTGCTTTTTTAATCCATTGATGAACAATCCATTGGCCCTCTATTTTTTCTGCAACACGATATTGACCGCTATCTAGACAAGAAAGTACTTCATTGACTGCTGCGATTAATTCGGGCGTAGCAGTATGTGGTGATAGTGTTTGACGCGCTTCAAATGCTTGTTCGATGAGTGCTTGTAACGTGTGCATGTGATTTCCTTGTTTTAATTTAAGGCTTGTTCTAAATCAGCTTGTAAATCATTGATATGTTCTATTCCTACGGACAGGCGAATAAATCCATCTTCAATCCCTAAGGCTTTACGTGTTTCTGGGGGGATGGAGGCATGAGTCATAATAGCTGGGTGCTCAATTAAACTCTCTACACCGCCAAGACTTTCTGCTAATGTAAATATTTTGCATCGGGCTAAAAATCGTTTGGCTTCTTCTAGGCCGCCCTCAATGACTATGGAAATCATGCCACCAAAGCGGTGCATTTGTTCTGTAGCTAATTCATGCTGAGGATGGCTCTCAAGCCCGGGATAAATTACTTTTTTAACTTTAGGATGGTTGCTCAACCATTTTGCTAAATATTGGGCATTGTCACAGTGCCTTTCCATGCGTAGAGACAATGTTTTTAAACTTCTCAGTACTAAAAAGCTATCAAATGGGCCTGCAACGCCGCCACAAGAATTATGTAAAAAAGCAATTTGATCACAGAGTGTTGGATTATCACCAACGACCACAACACCACTTACGACGTCCGAATGACCATTTAAATATTTTGTGGCTGAGTGTAAAACAATGTCGCAACCTAGCTCAAGAGGTCTTTGAATCCAAGGGGTTGCAAAGGTATTATCGACCACACTAATGAGATTATGTCGCTTGGCAATAGAGGCGATTTCTCGTAAATTAACCAATTTTAGCATCGGATTCGACGGAGTTTCCACCCAAATTAAACGAGTTTTTGGAGTAATAGCAGCTTCTATAGATGCCGTGTCAGTCATGTCTAAAAAAGTAAAAGACAGTTTTGCGGTACGTGTTTTAACTTTATCAAATAATCGAAAGGTGCCACCATAGAGATCATCCATTGCAATCACATGATCGCCTGAGTCTAATAAATCAATCACAGTGTTGATAGCAGCCATTCCAGAGGCAAAGGCAAATCCTCGTTGACCTGACTCTAAACTCGCTATACATGCCTCATAGGCTGTTCGAGTGGGATTGTGAGTGCGTGAATATTCATAGCCTAAATGTTCGCCTGGGGCAGTTTGTCGGTAGGTAGACGTAGCATAAATAGGTGTCATGACGGCACCCGTACTGGGGCAGGGCTCTTGACCGGCATGAATGGCTCGAGTATCGAAGTGATTTTTTTTCAGCACGCTATAATCCTTATATATTAAATTTTTGTCTGGTCGTTGAGTCCTATGTAAGCTATTCTATACTCAGTATAAGAAGGTATCAATTAATGAAAGTAGCCTGGATGCAGCGAAGCAAAGGTATTTTGAGCATGAAACTTGATCTTCATTATTTATTGTCAGCAAAATATGCGCAATGGATTAGCGTTGCTTTGATTTGTTTATTTTCTATCTTGATACTTCTTGAATTATCTAGATTAGAGTTTTCTCCTGCGCCGGTTCGCGCGGTGTCAAATGTCGAGAAAACTAGGTTAGTAATACCTAAAGAAGACTCTTTTAAAATCATATCAAAAGCTTCTTTATTTGGTGTTTATGTTCCTGATGATTTAAATAGTATTAGAAAATCCATGTTGGATGTTACCTTAGTCGGCATATTATTTGCTGATGATATAAGTGACTCACAAGTGATAATTCGTGCCTCAGGCGGTGAAGAAAAAAATTATAAACTAGGTGATACAATACCAGGGGATGCGGTTATTAAACGTATCATGGCCAAGGGTGTTTTAGTTGAGCGACAAGGCACCTTGGAGCGTTTAAGTTTACCTAAAAATGATTTAATTTTTGAGCCCATGGCGCAACCTTTGAAAGAGGAATAAATGAAACAACTATATAAATTACTATTGAGTCTTCTTTTTATCCCGATTTTGGCAGGATGTTTTGCACACACAATCAATTTACGCGAAGGAATCATCAATTTTAGAGCGGAAGAATACCGAAAAGCTTTTGTACGTTTAAAGCCCGAGGCCGAAAGAGGAAATCCTGATGCCCAATATGCAGTGGGATATATGTATTATTACGGAAGAGGCGTGATAGAGGATCGTAAAAAAGCCTGGTTTTGGATTAAAGCAGCAGCCAATTTGGGACAGCCAGATGCTAAAGCAGCTATTTGTATTTTGGAAGGAAATGTTAAATAGTCGCTAAGATTTTACTGGTAGGTTTGGCTAGTCCTAGTGAGATTAACTGGTCTTTTGAAAACCATTGTCCTTTTTGTTCATTTAGCTGTCTTCCAAAAGGCCGCGTATTAATAGCTAATGCATTGATTTTTAAATGAAAATGACTAAAGCAATGTTTAAAAGAAAGAAGAGTTTTAGGTTCTTCACCTTTTAAGTTATATTCGTTTTGAATAAAATCGAGAGGGCATTTTCCTTCGTCTAAGCTCGGCAAACACCAGAGTCCACCCCATAATCCCACTGGGGGTCTTTTTTCCAAATAAATATTACCTTGAGAATTACACAGAACTAAAAATTGTTGTTGTTGAACTGGAACTGGTTTTTTAATTTTTCTTGTAGGGTATAAATGCTGTTCTTTATCTTGTAACGCCTTGCAGTTATCTTGCAAGGGGCAATTAAAGCAATTAGGTTTTTTCGACGTGCAGCAGGTAGCCCCCAAATCCATAATTGCTTGAGTATAATCAGCGCAGTGTTCCTGCGGCATGCAGGAATTCGCTAATTTCCATAATGTTTTTTTTACTTGTGCTTGTTCGGGATAACCTTTGATGGCAAAAAAACGTGTTAATACGCGCTTAACGTTGCCATCTAAAATAGCGGTAGGCATATTAAATGCTTGTGACAAAATAGCCCCTGCGGTTGATGTGCCAATCCCTGGTAATTCATTTAATAAGGTAAGGTCTTGGGGAAAAATGCCTTGATACTCATTAAAGATTATTTTTGCTGTTCTATGGAGATTTCTAGCGCGACTGTAATAGCCAAGTCCTGACCATAAAGAAAGAACCTCATCATCATCGGCTTTGGCTAACTCATCAATGCTGGGAAACTTATCCATAAAGCGTTCAAAGTAGGGAATAACAGTCTGTACTTGGGTTTGTTGAAGCATGATTTCTGAAATCCACACTCTGTATGCAGTTCTTGGTAATTGCCAGGGTAAATTCTTGCGTCCATTTAATGCAAACCATTGGAGTAATGGCTCACTAAATTGCTCTAATAAATTTTCGTTATTCACGTTTCAAAACTTAATAATTAACTCAATAAAATAGTACCTTAAATTTAATATGATTAATACCTGCTCATGATGCGAAAAAAAATTTAAAATGATTCGCAAAGTCTTACTAGATGGTCTATCGTTTTATATATTGTGTAGTCACAAAGTTAATTTTGTGGCTGCACAATATAGTGAGATCAAGGAGCGATCATGCCGCAAAAATCATATGAAATAATAATATTGAGACCAACCCCTGTTTTTTTTGCATTTTTAGCAGCGCAATTACCAGAGTATTTAGTGCCAAATCCTGGGTTGTTAAAAATTGATAATACGGCTTATGTAATAAAGAAACATCATTCAGATGAAGAGACACTTGATGAAATTGAAAAGCATTTTAAGACCATGTTTCGTCATGAAATTTGTCGTTGGTTAGGGGATGAGGCGCGCAATGAGATAGAGTCTAGCTTTTTGGATTTTCTGTGTTGCTTTAAACTTGAAATGCACCAGCATATTATTTTACAAGAATCTAGTATTGAGAAAGGACATCAATTAATTCTTTTAAAACCCAAGATGCCATTGCTCCATTGGCTGAAGTCTTTAGTGGATGAGCAAGAAGATTTGGTGGATGTAGTAGAACAGGTGAATTTATCTCATTTAGAAGAAAATGCCACTGTAATGATCAAGAATTTTCCGAATTTAATGAGCATTAAACCCTTTGTAAAAAATTACTATCCCTCTATTTTTTCAACGGCTATGAGTCGGATGACATCTCAATCCAGACAATGGCCAAAAGTTAATTCGTTTGAATCCTTTAGTCACTATTTTGCCCTTGAAATACATACCCAATTGGTGCTTTTGTCTCATTAAGGAGTTGATTATGGAACCAGTAAGTATAGCGCTTATTTGCGCCGCCTCCCTTGGTACAGTGGTAGTTATTATTGCGTTTATCCGGCAGTTATTGATTAGTCGTGATAAGAAATTAAATGATCAGGCTCAAAATAGAGCGTTATCACAAGAAGCAAATAAATTGCAAGAATTAAGAACGCAAATGCAAAGCGGTAAACGTTTTGAAGCTCATTACATGGTTTTGGGCGCCAATAAAGATGCTATTTTATTTATTGATAAGGAAATAGATAGCATTCTTTCTAAAAAAATGGAATTAGTGGACCAGTATTCCAAATTCATTTTAAAAGAGTCAACAGAGATTATTAGCAGCAGTCAAATTTTAGTTGAGCGCAAAGAGATATTAGATAAGTTGCGTGCAGAAATGGATGCAAAAATGAAATTTTACGATACGGAATTAGTTCAATTTCAAGAAAGAAGAGGCAAGCTTTGGGACGCAAATTTGGATTTTGAAAAGCATCTTTTGGAAGTAGAACGTAGTCGCAATGTGAACGTGGATGAAGTATACAAACAACATTCCGCGATATTAGAAAAGGTATTTATTCGTCATATTGACGATATGGATAATGTGACTACAAAGGGTATTGAAGCAGCCACAATGACTTTCAAAGAGATGTTAATGGTCCCTATACAATTTTTAATGCAATTTTTTGGTCGTGGGATGCCAGGGATTTCATTAGTGCATACTCGTGTAGAGACCAAAGCACGCACAGAAGTAGAAAGTGTTCAGCAGGAGCTGAATTCCCCTAAGGAAAATACGGTTGCCGCTGATGATGAGGTGCAAAAGGTTTCAACTGTTTCATTTGCGATGTAAGAAATTTATTCAAGGCAGTGGTATTATTCTCTGTACATGACAGATTTTTTTATCATGTACAGCTTAATTAATCCGCTTCGCTAAAAAACAATGGTAAGGAACTTTAC
>JAOATK010000016.1 GCA_030158115.1 Legionella sp. | reverse complement strand
TAATTTAGGCTTGAAATGACTGACGAGATGACACAGTTAGATGAACACTCTCCTTAGGAAACTCAGGAATTGCTTTATTCGCTTTATAGTAAATGGCAATATCTTCAATAGTGTGCAACTTCACCGTATCCACACCGGTTACTGTTGTATACCTATCAACATGCGGACGATAAAAAAAGCGAATACCTGCATAATTATTTTTCATTTCTTCTAATGGAAGTTCAATACCCAGATAGGCCGCATAAACATAATCAAAATAATTAATATCCCGAGACAAACAAAGCAAATCACCAATCTTATCACCTGCTAATCGGGCTGCAATTTCCATAAGTACTGGCTCACCATCACGTCGCAATCGCACTTCGGCATGAAAGGGACAATTATCCGCACCAAGAACGTTTATAACCTGCTCAATATAGCTTTGAATTTTTGTATGTAACTGTTGTTCAATGGGCGCATTAACAATATGTCCTATTTCGATGAACTCAGATTGGTCTGAAACAAATTTTTCTGTAGTACTAAAATGGACAACACCACCATCTTGAACTATTCCTTCTAAGCTGTATTCTTTACCATCAATATACTCTTCTAAGAGTAATAAATTAGACAGTTTATGACCCCATAGGACATCATTGCCATTTAATATCCGGTTGGCAGCTTCTAATAATTCTTTTTTATTTTCAACTTTCTTAACATGCACACTTCCTGCAGCATCAATAGGCTTACAGATGGCGGGAAATCCAGTATAAGCTATTGCTTCATTAACATCTTCCAAAGTGGTGAGTAAATAATACCGTGGATTATTCAAACCTGCTTTATTTAAAGCGGTACGCATGAGATCTTTTCTTCTAAGGTTTAATACGTGTTTATAATCAATTCCAGGTACTTTTAATAGCGTACTGACTTTTGAAGCAATAGGAACAAAATATTCAAACCCAGGAATAACTGCATCTATAGACATTTGTTGGTATAATTTCTCAGCAAGATCCAAGACACTATTATTATTGGCAGTATCTATGTTGATACTCATTGTGGCCTGATTTAAAATTTCATCAGGCACCACTCTAAAATCACTGTTCGCTGTTAACACAATAATATTGTACTTTTTTTCAAATCCTTGCTTTAGCAATGAAAGAACAGCACCGTAAGGCTCTATAAAAAGAATTGTTTTTTTTGCCAGGTCAAATTTTTTATATCCTTGTATTATTAATTCGATGAATTCTGGTTGTTCTGTGTAATTAATTAAATGGGTACTCATGTGAACTATCCTTATCTTATCTTTTTCGCAATACATAAACGGGTTCGAACTGACAATACTCATGCTCATGCGGATAAAAGACTTCCTCAATGTGGAAGTAGTGATTGAGCAAACGCTCAAATTTATCCTGTGGAGGGCAATAAAACTTGCTATTACATCGTCCAAACGTACCTACAAAATCAAAACCAGGCTTGAATTGATCCAGTTGATTGATTCCTAGCTGTTCAATAGTATTTTGCCACCCCATAGCATAGGAATTAGTGTCATAGCAGATAAAATTTAATCTACTGGCTAAGTCATATTGAGTTCTAATCATTCCATCTTCATACTCACGTCTCACATCATCTATTGTATTCGTTATGAAGCATTCCTCTGGTTTCACTAACAAATGACAAATGAATAAACCATCACGTTTAAGAACACGATGAGCATTAGATAAGAACAAATCAAATTGAGTCCACTCCACCATATTAATCGCGTCATCACCAATGAGGAGATCACATGAATCATCAGCAACGCCCTCTAAATTAAGCCAATTGGTTACAATGAGCTCCTCATTTGCGGCAGTGGGTGTCGCTGCGTTTGTTAAGTAGCCCATGGCATGAACGATTAACTCAGACTGATCCGTTAAGGTGACCTTTAAATTTAATTCCTGAAAGATTGATCTGATTTCTGGTGTTCCACCGTAAATTAAAAAAGATCCCTCATTAGAGTTAGATTGAATTAGCTCTTTATAATAAGCACAAGTACTGGATAAAGGCCGCACAGTGTATCCCGCATATTTTTTCCATTCTTCTGCAATTACTTTTTCATTTGAAACAAGCATGTAACTCATCATCCACCTCACGCAGCTTTTTTCATGATTAAGCTATTTAATAACTGGTCATAATATTTTTTAGTCGAATCCAGTCGCATATAAAACCCCAACCAAAAATCCTGTGTTTTATAAGGCTTACGTGCTAGCTCTGGTATGACGACATGGTTAAGCCAGCCACTGGCATGTTCAACATCTACTAATTCATGTTCCGTGTAATAGGAGTGATCGATATTATGAGAACTAAATATTCTCTTAATGCCTTTGATTAATTTGTTATAATGAGGAGGATCAAGCATCTCTGTTGCCGCAAGCATCCCAAAGTACTTGGTTTTATTAAAAGGATAAATAGAAAAGTAATTGAATAAATTAATTCCAGCCACGCCTTCCCAGGACATACTCTCTAGAATGTGTTTTCGATCATAAGTGATACCTAAATCATTCAAAAAATTTTGAAACAATACGGTATGCAACTTTTCAACGCTTCCTTGGCCTGCCTCATCCCAAAGATTTGACATAATTTCTACCTTTGCCTGATCAGAAACTCCTATCACTGCCAATGCGAGATAATCGAAAAACTCCAAATTCATAATAGATTCGCTAGTGGCAAATTTTTTGAGCTCTTCAAGGCTGGCATCATGCATTAAATAATCAAAGATGGGATGATTAAATACTTCATGTTTTTGCAACATGTCTCGAACAAGAGATTCATCTTTTACAACAACATTACAATCATAGTATGTTAAAAAATAATTCTTTTCACTTGCCATCCATGAAGACTCATATTTTTTAAATTCATGAAATAACTTATTGTCTATCGGTTTTTCCCCAAATAATATTTGATGATACATTTCATTCATAAACAAATGGATTTTCTTTAACTCAGTTCGATTGTAATTTTGAAACTCTTTTTCTTTTTGGATTCTTATATAGTATTCATTGTTTAAACTGTTCATAATTACTCCTTAATTCAACTAACAGTATTTAAATTTATTGTTTTGGATAGTTAATTCATGACGTTATCGCAGCATTCACACGGACTTTTTAATTTAAAATGTGATTTAATTTTGATGTACTTGTTGTATCCTAACCGTGCAATGAGATTGAGTTTGTTTATATCAATGCGCTTATTTTGAGTTAAAATATTCGGATCAAGATGAATTCCCACCACTTCGCCAAGTACCATACGATTAATTAAATTATCATTATTTGATGTAGGTAATTGAATTGATTGGTGATAAACACACTCTAAACTAATTGGCGATTCCTTGACGCGGTGCGTTTGAATCAACTCTCCTGGCAAATGGGCCACTTCGGCCATATCAAACTCATTAACTCCTCGAGAAAAACCAATAGAAGTAATATTCATTGCTTCTCTACTGTTATAATTTACTAAATTCACAGTGAACTCTTTAGTTGCTTCAACATTTTTTAAGGTATCTTTAGGCCCGCCATTCTGATGAGCTCCTGTTGTGGCGAACATAACCATTGGAGGATCTTCAGAGATAATATTAAAATAGCTAAATGGTGATAAATTATGGTTGCCATCAATATCTTTCGAGCTAATCCAAGCAATTGGTCTTGGAATAACACAGGCTTTAAATAGTCCTTTAGGTAATTTTTTTGATGCGTTTAAAAACATAATGATCTGTCCTCAAATCCCATTTGTAATTTGTTATTTTTATTTGTCATCATCCAACTCCTTATTATTTACATTAATCCAAATACAATCTTAAATAACACAAATCATTTAAGTTGTGATTTATTGTAACTTAAAATCACGCAAATGCAACTTAAAATAAATATATCTTATTTGTTGTATGATTTATAGTTTATTGCTGACATGGACCTTTAAATGTATACTCACTAGCACCTATTTGCTGGAGATTAATTTTGGAGAGAGAACATTTTGTTCATGGTTTTGCGCGCAGGTTAACAATGCTCATGAAACAAGCCAATTTAATTTCATCTGCATCTAAGGCTGGCGTAAAAATTAGTGTCCTTGCGGAAGTTTGTGGGTGTTCACATCAGATGGCTCGACGCTATGTATTAGGTGAAGCCTTGCCTGAAATAGATGTGACTTATAAGATAGCCAAATGGCTCAAAGTATCGCCAGGATGGCTGTTGTTTGGCGAAGATACGGAAGTTCCCAATAACATTAATCAAAAAAATTTAATTCAGATTGAACCTGATTTATTTGAATATATTTTAACAAAAAGTACTATGTTGTTTGAGCTGACCAAAGATACGAAGGAATTAGTACACTTTATTATGGATAGTGTGAACGACGCGACTCATATTAAGGCAGATAAAAAAGAGCTGATGAAAATCATCGATATTTCTGTAAACTCTGCTATGCGTTTTAATGGAATTAAAAATGATAGAAAAACTAAAGTTAGTTAATAACAGCCAGGGGAACGAATACTCTATTACTCTGCATCCAGAGGTGGCTGATATTCTATTCAAGCATAGACGTCATGTAAAAAATACTTTTTTGCAAATCAAAGGGCATTATGAAATTGCTTATTTCGGGATAAATATTATTAATCCGTCAAACGAGCTTGTTTCATTTTCATCAATGCCACATATTGAATACAATCTGATTAAAGAACGATTATGGAAGTATGACCCTTGGTTCTTTTCAAAAACACTCCATAAGAATACATTGTTCTGGTGGGATGATATCAGTCTCGATACTCTATTTGCAGAACAAATAAAGCAGATAAAATTGACCAGCAATCATTTTAGCACTGGAATGACTTTGTGCAGAGAAATTAATGGGTTTTGTTTTCTATATTCTTATGCAACAGGCTCAACTAAAAAAAATCTACAAGAATACTATGCATCACAGATTTTTAAGTTAATTGATATTGGCGATTATTTCTGTAACTCTGTTTTAGATATATATTCAGAGTATTGCGGTAACCATTCATTACCTCAATTAAACCAATTAAATTCAAAGGCGACAGAGCTTAATACACGATCTATCCTTAAACTTGTAGTGAATAATTCTTAATCGTAGGCGACTCTATGGACTCATATACAGTAATACAATTAGGCAATCCTTTGCTTAGAATGCTCTCACAACCAATTACAAACGATCTTTTTGGTTCTCAAGAATTAAAAAATATGGGATCCATTCTTTTTAAAACCTTAGCTGAAAAAAAAGGATTAGGGCTTGCTGCTCCTCAAATTGGTATTAACAAACGTGTTATTGTATTTGGGATGCAACAGCATCCAATACACACACATCTGGCTCCTATTCCATTCACGACTTTGCTTAACCCTTCATTTGAGCCGCTTTCTGACATTATGGAAGAGGAATACGAAGGTTGTTTAAGTGTCGGTCAATTACGAGGTAAAGTTCCTCGTTATAAATCTATAGGCTATCGTGGCTACGACATAGATGGGAATTTAATCGAAAAAGAGGTGTCTGACCTACATGCTCGTGTAGTACAACATGAATTGGATCATTTAGATGGAGTAATCTTTTTGGATAAAGTTACTGATTATGGCTCCCTAGGTTTTCATGAGGAATTAATCCGCTCCGGAGCATTGCCTTCCAAAAAGACTGATTAATTCATGGTTATTGTATCCAAAAAAACTATTATTGGTGGTGCTATTGGCAATGCCCTTGAAATGTATGATTACGTTATATGGGGGCTATTCTCTGTTTATCTTTCTAAAGAGTTTCTTCCTCCCCAGTCTAAATTGTCAGATATTTTCTTTTTATTTCTAATTACATATATCTTACGTCCTATTGGTGGTTTGATAGGAGGGATACTTGCAGATCAAGTGGGTAGGAAGAATATACTGACACTAAGTATTTTTTTAATGGGGATTTGTACCAGTATTGTTGGCATTTTACCTTCATATGACAGTATAGGCGTTATTTCAGTTTTTCTTTTATTATTTATACGCCTCATTCAAGTCTTTGCAGTCGGAAGTGAATACATTAGTTCTATAGCTTTGCTCATAGAGAGTTGTGACAAGAATAAGCGAGGCTTTTTTGGTTCATGGGCTGCATTTGGTGTTAATGCAGGGGTATTAGTTTCTTCATTATTTGGGGCATTAATCCTATATTTCATAGATATAAAAGCACTTCCCGATTGGGGATGGAGACTGGCTTTTATACTAGCATTAGTTACGATGCTCATAGGCTTTTGGATCAGAAACTCTCTGCCAGAAAGCCTTGAGTTTATTACTGAGAATGCTCGAAAAGAGAAAAAAACATTTTTTGAAGTACTGCACGAAGCTTTAAATGTCTTTAAATCACAATCTTTTGATACTCTGCTTGTTTTTTCTTTAGTGTGTTTTGGTGTTTCCACAACTATATTGATATTTGTTTATGCACCAATACATATGACCACGGTAAATTATATACATGATACACAATCCTTCATAATTAATTCATCAAGTTTGGCATTGCTGACTCTGCTAATTCCCTTATTCGGTTTTATATCTGATTATTTTGGACGAACAAAACTGATTCTCATGGGAAGTGTAACTCTTATATTATTGAGCTTGCCCTATTTTAACCTGCTCTCCTCAGGAGCTTTTTATCAAGTTCTATTAGCGCATACGTTAATGGCTATTCCCTGTGCTAGCCTTTTTGCAGTTACTCCCGTGCTAATTATTGAGATATTTCCTTTATCAATCAGATGCTCTATCACTAATTTAATCTACTCGCTCGCTGCCTGTATTGGGGGCGGAATCACACCATTAATCGCATTCAGATTGGAACACTATATCAACTATTTTCCTGGCTTAATTCTCGTGATTTTAGGGACAATCAATATTCTGTTGCTTCAAATCTATGTGAGAAGAAATAATCAGCTACCATCTACTTTAATACTTGTTAAAGAATAAAGCGGTTTTTTGTTTGCGCAATTAAGCAGGATATTTTTCTAAACTTATCTAGTTCATAAATTCCCCACTATTTTTATATTAATACAAGCCTATCTTCCGCTAAGTGCATTTCTTCGGCTCTTTGAACTAAATGGCTGAGCAATAGAGAAGGCTCACAGCTTACTATCGGTATTGTTGATTGTTTGGTATTCATAAACCCTGCATTCTTACAATCATTCATAAATTCAAATAATTTGTCAAAATAATTATCAATATTCAAAAATCCAATTTTTTTATCAAGCTCACCTATTTTTACAGCGTTCCAAGTTTCAATTGCTTCTTCTAACGTCCCTAAACCACCAGGCATCACTATAAAAGCATCAGCTAACTTTTGAAGCATTTTTTTGCGTTCCTGCATTGAATCAACCACATGCAACTCATCCAGAATTTCCAATGGTTTTTCTTTATCTAAAAGATGTGTTGTCATAACTCCTATGGCTTTACCACCTAAAGATTTTACTGTAGTTGCCAATAGTCCCATCATTCCTAAAGAGGATCCTCCATAAATCAAGGTGAGTCCCATATCAACAATTTCTTGCGCAAGTTTTATGGTGGCCTGTTCAAATGCCTTATTATTGCCTAAGTTTGCACCCAGATATACACAAACCGTTTTCATAACAATCTCCGGATATTAATTTTTGGGATTATAATAAGAGAAATAATTATAAACAAAAGGCGTAGAAAATACGGTATATTAATCAAAAAAGACTCTTATTTAATCTATGCGCATTTTTTTAATTCTAATGTGAACACTTTCTCTTGTAATAATTCTTCTACGAATTGCGCCCATCGATCTAATGCTTCTTTGCGTTGAGGCAGCATTTCATTTTTATTATACGTTGACATGATACGAGGCATTTTATGACCAAGGCATTTTTCAATAACCACCGGCTCTACATGTAAAGAGTTTAGTATTCTGAATTTTAAAGTGGAAAGGAAGTTTGACGTGATCTATCTAATAGAGGCGACCAACTTCCACGGACAGCCTAAATATTACTGTAACGAATCCCTCTGTTGGCGTAACAATTTCTGTTAATCCATTTATTATACTGATGGCAGAACATTCAACGGAAACTGTCACTGTCACTGTCACTGTCACTGTCACTGTCACAAATAAAGCAAACTCCTCGGCTTCGGCAAATAATGTGACTGCGACTATTCCTGGCGGCAGCGGTATTAGCATTCAAAACACAACCTGTGGAAATAGTCTTGCAGTTGGTGCAAATTGTACGATTACATTTGCTTCAACTACTCATGAAGGGCCAACCATCATTCCAGTTAAAGGCGATAATACCAATACAGCCAATGTGTATGCTGCTGTCACCGATCAACCATTGATTAGTATTACGGCACCTGTTCAGCAAAGCCGATATACCTGGTGCGATGAGCGATGATGATGGGGTTAGTAATACGAATGCCATTGTCGCTAATTTAGCCTGTACGAACCAAACTGGCAACTGTGCTGCTTACCGTTGTAGAGCTATCAGTGCCAATTGGTATTTGCCCGCAAAAAATGAGCTGCAATCTGTAATTTTCGCACTATGTCCAGGGTCATCTTATCCTTGTGCCTTTGGTGCGTTTAGCTCCACATTTTATTGGAGTTCAACCCAATGGTTTGCACCTAATAATGCTTATAGTGTAGATGTTCCAGACGGCAACTTTGGTCCTACGGATAAATGGAGTTCTCGCCCAGTTCGTTGTATTAGGGATTTTTAAATAGAACAACGAAATCAGTACACAATGACGTTGTTAACCGGGCTTGAACCATTTTTTACAAAAATGGCGAAAGTCCCGTATTATAGACTAATGAAATGATAGACAATAATATTGAATAAAGCCGCGAGTTGCCTCAAAAAAAACTAACCGATGTGGAAACGGATAGAGTAAGATTATGTCCTTTGGGTTTTTCATGAGAATATAATTGTTAGTCTTAACTACTACTGATTTGTATCAGTGTCATCACCTTGAGGGGTTAATTGAATGCATGACAAATGCTTTACAGGCCATTCAAAACCCACAAGCTAAAAATTTCCCGAGAGAGGTTTATCCACTCACGCAAGGAAAAAATTTTGGTCTAATGTTGGCCTTTGATAACTCCGAATTATTATTGGGATATAAAACACTGGTTCTTTCACCTTTTGCACGTCAAAACGGACTTAATGCGCATCAAGGAGTAGTCGTGCTTTTAGATGCAACCACAGGGCGTCTTAAGTGCCTATTAGATGCTTCAACCGTAACAGGATTAAGAACCTCAGCAGTAAGTGCTGTTGCTACAAATGCACTAAGTAAAAAAAATGCAAGATCACTAGCAATCATTGGCACAGGATATCAAGCAGAGGAGCATTTCAAATCTATTCGGTATGTTCGATCAACTATCGATACTGTTCATGTATATGGGCGAACACCAGCTTCGACTGAACACTTCGAACATTTTTTGAAATCTGAAAATATAAAAAAAGTAATTATTCATTCTAATCCAGTGGATGCAGTATGCGATGCTGAAATTGTAGCCACCTGCACTAGTGCCAAAACGCCATTTTTAAGTATTGATAATTTTCAACCAGGTACACACATCAATGCAGTCGGCTCTTCTAGGCCTGGAGCTCAAGAAGTGACGCTTAAAAATCGCAACTTTTTAAAAATATACCTGGACTCTAAAGAAGCATGCTTTTTGGAAAGCGATGAAATCACTTTGCCTATTAAAAATGGAACACTGGAGTCTAAATTCATTCTGGGCGAGTTAGGAGAGTATCTGCGCGGACAGATTCCCGGGCGTGAAAATGAAAGTGACATTACCGTGTTTAAATCAGTAGGTTTAGGTATAGAGGATGTTTATGCAGCTCATTTTTTTTATCAAAAAGCGTTAGAATTAGGAATAGGACAACAAATTAATTTATGAAAGACGATATTAACATGCATCTTAAAAGCTCTATCATTCGAACGCCTCTTCTTAAGTATCTCGGAAACCATTCGCATCTGATAGGTGAAATTTATCTTAAGCCGGAAAATTTACAAACGTTTGGTTCCTTTAAAATTAGGGGAATTGCGTCTGTTATTGACGCTTATCCAGCAGAATGCCTCCAATATGGACTTGCTGCTGCAAGTGCAGGAAACATGGGGCAAGTAATAGCTTTCGTGGCTCACCAGCTCAAAATACCCTGTCAAATTTTTGTTCCTGAAACAACACCAAACATTAAAAAAGAAAAAATAAAACAATTCGGTGCACAACTTATTGAAAAACCTTTTGAAGAGATTTGGGACATTGTTGAAGGAAATATCCCCATTACAGAAAAATTATTTATTCACCCTGTTTTTTGCCAAGAATTATTAAAGGGTTACGAATCAATTGCCAAAGAAATTATTGAAGATTTACCTGATCTGGACGCGATTGTGATTCCCATTGGTGTGGGGGGACTTAGCATAGCAGTTGCTCGTGTCATATATACTTATAATCCAAATATTGCCATTTATACTTGTGAACCAGAAACAGCAGCACCTCTTAATGCCTCATTGAAACAAGGAAAGCCGGTTATCGTATCAAGACAACCTTCATTCGTAGATGCCATTGGTTCGCCGACGGTTCTTCCTTTTGTTTTTGACCAGTTAGCATCGATAATTCGAGATAGTTTAGTTGTAAATACCAATCATTCAAAAAAAGCGTTCATTGATTTATTACTTTTAAACAAGCTGTTATGCGAAGGTGCTGCCGCTTGTAGCTTAGCTGCAAGTTTAGACCTACTTGCACAACAGAAACATCAAAAAATTGTCTGCTTACTGACTGGTGGTAATGTAGCAACTCAAACAATACAATCGCTTATAGATGAAGCTATACTACTTAAAGCTCGATAACTTGGAGCTAATATTGAGCCAAATTACTATCAGCCTCAAGTAAGTCCATCTCTGTATTAATTATTGTATGCGTTTCTGCGCCTTCAATTGCTTGCCCGTATAGCTTCACGACCTGCTTCAGTGCGTACACCCGTAGACATCCGGTAATACGGCATACCACTTTTAATCCATAATTCGATGAGCAGCCGCAATAAATTTTTATATCCTGCTCATCCTCCATTGGCAGTAGATTATCCATAAATCCCAGGCCTGTTGTTTGCATATTTCAACCAATAAGTGTTAAAATGTTACAATAAAATTGTTTTATGAGGAATTTATTAATGTTATCAACTCTAAAGAAAGACTGTTGGAGTGTTTACGTCACAAAAAGTCAAGAATTAGAAAATCAAATACGCCATATACAAAATTTTGATTTCGATGGCGCCAGCTCGTGGAACGTGGCTTTGCGTAGTGCCAATCTAGGACCTGAGGGTCGTACATTTTACGAACATCTTAGTGCTCTTGTTAATAAATCGTTAAAAATGAGAGAAAGCACATTTCCCCACTATGACACTTCCCCTCGTATTCCTCTGCAAGACTCACCTTATAAATGGGCTGCAGTAGAAGCAATGGAACTATGTTTGGCTTTAAAAGAAGAAGCTGACAACTATTTTCTTCACGAGAAAACTCAAAAGACCTATTACACTTTTAAAGATTCTTGTCTTAAAAAATTATATTATGCAAAGCCTGAATTAGAAAAACACCGTGGAATGAAACAAATTCTGGGAAACATCCTACTTGCAATTGTTGGCTTGGGTGTTGGATATCTTGCTGCATGTGCTGTTAATAGAGTCATAACTGGTAATTTTTTATTCTTTAATGAGACAAGTTCAGCAAATAAAATTAACAAACTAGAAAGAAGCCTGTTCGAAATACCTAAGCCCACCCTCCCCATTCAGCCTGAAGATAATTATTGGAGTAAGCAATGGGAAATAGCCTACAGTCGTAGATGGTCGTCCCAATGCGAGGCCAATCGCTCATCTGCTGTTGCACAAGAGTTGCTGGCACAATATGCTTGTTTTACACCCACTTGGAATGGGGGCAAGTTTGGTAGTATAGGTCGATTTTTTTCAGGAAACTGGAGTAGACGCTATGGCAATGAGGTTCAGAAGATCGTCGGACGCTTCTTTAGTCACTCTTGTGATCCCGACGAGGTAAAAACAGTTGAGGAAATTTTAACGCAATTAAAAAACAAGATCGGAGTCGATACTCAGCTTCATCCCAATGATGATTTAACCAAAATCATTCAAGTAATTAGAGAAAATACAGGAATTGCGTATGAGCAGCTCCCTAAGTTAGCAGAACAAAAACGGTGGATTTAAAAACGTGCAATAAACACCAAAGAGAGTCTGTTCTTCCCCAACACATTAATGATGACCTTTTAGGATGAACCTATAGGGTCAGGGCTCTAAGTATGTTTTGCAGCAAGTTGTGGTGGTGCACCGATTGCGATAATCAGAACTTATATTGAACAACAGCGTATTCCACATTAAGGTCAGCATCGCTGGCTTTTATCCCCGCCCTAAGCGGCGAGGTTTTACGCCATGGCTGATATACCCAATGCTAATCAGTTTTCGGTTTCTATGCCCCAATAATTTGAAAATTC
>JAOATK010000015.1:64378-67125 GCA_030158115.1 Legionella sp. | reverse complement strand
TGGTGGGCCGTGTAGGATTCGAACCTACGACACAGAGGTTAAAAGCCTCCTGCTCTACCAACTGAGCTAACGGCCCCAAAGAGGCTGAAATCATACCGGAATAACGCAGAATTTCAAGTGTTTTTATGCATCTTTATTATATTTTTGTCATTTTATAGCACAAGGACTCATTATTTTGGTGTTTGAAGCAAATAAAGAGCTTTCTGTTGCTAAAATTTTCCAATTATCACTTAGTAATTTCTTATTCAGGATAGGTGCATTTTTCCGTGTGGTGATAATCAGTAAAATATCAGCCCCTAAAGCACCACATCCTTTGATTGCTATTACCCTAGGCTCCTTTTTAAATTGTTTTATTAACTGAGCACAGTGTTCTGCTACTAAATTTAATTCGGTTAGTTTCTCATGATATTGATTAATACAATGAATTAATAGTTCTGAGTTTATTTGTTGAAAGGCTTGCTTTGCTTTGTCTACTAGGCTTGATAAATAATCAATTTGTTGGGGGAGGGGGGTTTCTTTTAAATGATGGTGAGTGGCAAGTTTGGTGCCTGTATGAATAAGGAAAAAAGATAAATCTTCAAATGGCCATGCAAATGTTTGCATGGTTTGTTGGTGTTTATTGATATAAACACAGCCTTGTTGTGATTGGGCGATGACATCATAACCACTAGGTCTTAGTCCCGTTCCAGTCCAAGCACATTGATAATAAGCTTGTAGCATGGTTTTCATATCGGGAATTTTATTTTGTAAATGGCAATTTGCAAGATAGCATCCCAAAAATTGCGCGCTAGAGGCACCTAACCCCCCGCATCCTTTATAAGGATCTTGCCATAGCAGTCCATAATCAGAGCTATTTTGTTGTTGCCACCAAAGGCCAGCAGGGGATTGGGGGTGAATCTCTCCTAATCCTTTTTCTGATGTTAGTGATAATTCAAAACAAGGTGTGGTGGTGAGTACAATTGCAGACGCTTCAGCAACAGCCGCGTATTCACCTAATAAAAATGTTTTTGCGGGGATTAACCATTTCATACAGCAATCTGTGTTTGTCGGATTTGTGCTAGTAAATCGTGGGCATTGTTTAAACTGATGCGTTTATGTAAATCAAGCCAGCCTTGCAAGCGTTCTTTAAGCTCGGGCATTTCATTCTCATTGGCTCCTGCGGCCAATAGTAAATTGTCGATATGTAGTTTCATATGGCCTTGAATAATACCTTCAGTGCATAAGGCTTTAATGGCGCCAAGGTTTTGAACCAGGCCGACAGCGGCAATAACTTGAGACAATTCATTGGCTGAGCGAATATTCATCATCCGCAAACACATTTTAGCAGTAGGGTGCAGTGCAGTAACCCCGCCTATGGTCCCTACGATAATAGGGGCTGTTAATTGCCCTGTTAGTTTACCATCGTGGTAACGCCAGCGAGTAATCGCTTGGTATCTCCCTTCCCGTGCTGCATAAGCATGCACGCCTGCTTCCACAGCACGCCAATCATTACCGGTAGCAATCAGTACAGGATCAATCCCATTCATGACCCCTTTATTATGTGTTGCTGCTCTATAAGGGTCCATTTCTGCAAAAAGGGAGGCTTCTTGTAATTTTTGGCCAAGAATAGGGTCAATGTCATTAATGATAACTTGAGCGGTTGTTACTTTTTGATCGTTTAAATTAGACAGAATACACATAGTGACGTCTTCACCTGTTAATTCTTCTATAGGAGCTTTTAAATATTCCAGTACTTGATTAATGATATTGGCGCCCATTGCATCACAGCTATTCATCGTGAGGTGAATAACAGCCATGTCTTTACCATCCTCTCTTTTCAGATGGCGTAACTGTAAATCAATGACACCTCCACCACGTTTTACCATGTTAGCAGCAACATCGTCATTTGCTTTTTGTATTAGGAACTGTTTGTTTTCAATAAAGATCTGTGAGAATTTTTGAAAATCATTGACCTTTGCCAGTTGAATTTGTCCTAAAATGCAATCACCCTGAACCCAAGTTTGGATTTCACCATGTTGTCGAATCCATTTTGCAGATTTGGAGAGGGCGGCGATAATAGAGGTTTCTTCTACCGCCATAGGAATAACATAGTCTTGACCGTTAATATTAAAATTAGTTGCAACACCTAGGGGGATTTGAAAATATCCAATCACATTTTCAATGAGTTTGTCTGCAAGATTCAAATCTTTTACGCCGCCATTTTTTAAAAATGTAATATCCTCTGACGTAATCGCGCCTAAAGCGAATAGCCTTTTAAAGCGTTCTTCACGTGAAAGTTTTGAAAATCCTTGAAATAATTCGTCAGTGTTAGGTGCTAGAGGCATGCTTTCTCCTGTGTTTAGCCGGCATTGACGCAAGTCGAATAGGGCAGCGTTTGCGTGATTCAAATTGGCTGTAGTTGTTTTGCATACCAGGGTCTTGAGAAAAATGAAAGAAATTTTATCATAGAATAGCGGACCAAACCACTTGGAAATCTAATTTCTGGAGTAAATAAAGCGGATATTTTAAAATTAATCATGCTAGTCATTCGATCTTTCTTGACTTTTTATAATCTTAAAGTACAATAAAAAACCAGCTTGAGATTAAGTTAAATAATTGGAGTAGACTGTAATGAAAGAAAGAAAAAATCGAGTATTTGCGATAAAAACTTTAAAAAAAGCTACAGCAGCAGTAGAGGCTACAGCAGCAGAAGCTAAAGCGGCAGCAGAAGCTAAAGCGGCAGCAGAAGCTAAAGCGGCAGCAGAAGC
>JAOATK010000015.1:63227-64278 GCA_030158115.1 Legionella sp. | reverse complement strand
GCAGAAGCTAAAGCGGCAGCAGAAGCTAAAGCGGCAGCAGAAGCTAAAGCGGCAGAAGAAGCTAAAGCATTAGAAGCAAGGAAAGAAGAATTAAAGCTTGTATTGGAGCAATTAAATAGTCTTAGTGAAGCTAGTAAGAAACTTAAAGATAGTCCAGCTAAAGAGGCTGCCGTATCAATTCATCGACAAGTTTCTGCCTATAAGGATACTTATCTCAAAGATAGTGACTTGGTTAAATTTAAAGCAGGTTGTCAATCTGTTCTTTCAAATGATAACTCTTTGGTAAAAAAATTAAATAACTACGTTGATATTAAAAGGGTACTATTTAATTTAGCGGCGTTAATTTTTACCTTAGGTATCGCTCATATTGCTCTTTATGTATCTAAAAGTCATTCTTCATTCTTTCTGGCGCCTCAAGCAGCGGATATTGCGGAAAGGCTTGCTAATGATATTAAGAGTATCGCTGATCCTCAGCTCAGTAATAGCTAATCCAGGTTTGGTTTTATCAAAACTGAGTCTGTTTTACATCAAAATTAGCCCGGATGAAGCAAAGTGCAATCCGGGAACACCCGCAAACCGCTCTCAATCCCTATCATACAGTTATTTCGATTTGATTTAGTTACGACGCACACCTATTTTTTTCTGAATAGATGTCTTTTTATAGCATTGTAACGCATTTCAATTTACAATGTGCTCAATTTTAAGATTGTTTATGGATAGGAGTTAAATAATGGTAAATACACGTAAACGCAAGTACGGTACACCTAAGAACTTCAAAGGTGGTACATCAAATGCGAATGGCGTTGCTCCAGCCACTCCCGCTGGCTTTGCGTTCGATAGAGGGGCACAGGCACCTCAGACACCTCAGACACCTCAGACACCACAAGTGAATCCTTTTTCGTTGCCGAGTCCAGGAGCCCCTATTCTTCTTGTCGGCAAACAAATTACACCTTCAGTAACAGTTATGGCTAAAGCAGCAAAAGCTAAAGCAGTAGCAGAAGCCAAAGCAGCGGCAGAGGAAGCCAAAGCGGCAGAAGAAGCCAAAGCGGCA
>JAOATK010000015.1:20763-63127 GCA_030158115.1 Legionella sp. | reverse complement strand
GAGGAAGCCAAAGCGGCAGAGGAAGCCAAAGCGGCAGAGGAAGCCAAAGCGGCAGAGGAAGCCAAAGCGGCAGCAGAAGCTAAAGCAGCAGCGAAGAGGACGCGTGAAGTAGATCCTATAGCTAGTCAATTAAGCGTGTTAGAGGAACATACACGCATGTTAAGAGAAGGTTCTTCTGCTAGAAAGGCGGCTATAATAATTCGAGCGAGAATAGAGGGTTTCAGGCTGGATTATATAGAAAATGGCAACTTAGCTGATTTTAAAGAAAAATGTCAAAATCTACTTTCAAACAAAGAGGGTTTCGTAGAAAATCTAAATAATCATGTTGATATTAAACGAGTATTATTGAATTTAATGGCATTTATTTTGACTTTAGGCATGGCTCATACAGTGTATTCAATGTATAAAGGCCATCTTACATTTTTTGATGCTCCTGCTGCTGCTGGTGATGTGAAAAAGCTAGGTCAGGATATTATGAAGTTGAAAGATCCAACAGATCCAAAAGATCTAGAGGATACAAAAGAACCGAATGAAGCACCTCCTTCTCAGTCTATTTAATTAAATAGACTAGCGCGCAGTCGCACTGCCATTAAGTGAAGGAAATACCACTTAAAAAGTAGGTTGGGTCGTGACCCAACATTGAGTCTAGGCTTGACATAATGGTGTTGTTGGGTCGTGCCCCAACCTTCTTAGTTTCAAAGTTAACTTATTGTGTTACCATTAATTATTCTCTTTTTTCTTCAGGAATTTTTATTTTATTCTTGAACTTATTTAAAAAATAAAAAACTATGGTTCCAAACGCCCAAATCCTATTTAATGAAGAAGTTGCCGGGTTTAATTGTACTGGGGCTTGGTCTGTTATCGGTATTGACGGGTTATTAAAACAGTTTGCTGCAGCGACCTTACCTCAGGCAGAAAAAATCAAAATAAGCGGCGAAAATATCACTCAATTTGATACTGCAGGAGCTTTAGTTTTAATCCATTGCTTGAATTTACTCAAACAAAGAAAAAATCAAGTTGAATTAGTGGGTTTTTCTGAAAATCAGCAACAGCTTTTAGACTTGATTAAAACAAAAGAAGACGTGATAAATTACCATATTCCTCGCTCATCCAAAGAAAATATTCTTTATAAAATTGGCAAAGAGTCTGAAAATAAATTAATGCAGATTGATGGCTTGGTTATTTTAATCGGTGATATCACGACTAAAATTTTCGAATCTTTTGGCGATTGGCGCCGATTTCAGTTACCCAGCATTATTGCTAACATTCATTCTACGGGAATCAAAGCCCTTCCTATTCTTGCGCTGCTTTCTTTTTTAATAGGTGTTGTTTTGGCCTATCAAATGGGCTTGCAGTTAACTACTTACGGAGCTAATAGTTTTATTTCCTATCTTTCGGGTATGGCGATTTTCCGGGAATTTGCGCCTTTAATTACCGCTATTATCGTAGCTGGGCGCACCAGTTCTGCTTTTACAGCCCAATTAGGTAGTATGAAGATTAACGAAGAGGTTGATGCTTTGTTAACTATGGGACTGTCTCCTACTGAATTATTAGTAATTCCTAAAGTTCTAGGTTTATTGCTGGTTTTTCCTTTATTGATTTTTTGGGCTGATATTTTTGGTGTTTTAGGTGCCATGATGATGTCTAATAATAACTTAGGCATTGGTTATCTTGATTTTTTACAGCGATTGAGAGATTCTGTAGGATTATCCCAATTAATGTTAGGCTTGTATAAAGCGCCTGCTTTTGCTTTATTGATTGCTTTGGTGGGGTGCTTCCAGGGTTTTAGAGTTGAAGCAGGAACTGAGAATAATATCGGTAGCCAGACGACTAAAAGTGTGGTCCAGTCTTTATTTTTAATTATTATTGCCGATGCAATTTATTCCATTATTTACAGCTGGATGCGTTTATAATGAACCAACCAGTTATTGAAATTAAAGGCATGAAGAACCTCCTTGGTGGTCAATGGGTGCATTCCGATGTCAATTTGACGGTAGAGAAAGGTGAGATCTTAGCAATTATTGGCGGATCTGGAAGTGGAAAGACCACAATATTGCGTAGTTTATTAATGTTATTAAAGCCGACTGCGGGCCTTATTAAAATATTTGGCCAGGATATTAGTCAGCTTGATGCGCATCAATCCTTTTTATTAAGACGTCGTTGGGGCATGCTGTTTCAGCACAGCGCTTTATTTTCGTCGATGAATGTATTAGAAAATATTATGTTTCCTATGCGTGAGTTTACGAATTTAAGCCCTGATTTTATGAGAGAACTAGCTTTATTAAAACTCGCTTTGGTAGGATTACCTAAAGAAGCTGCTGGTAAATTGCCTTCTGAGTTAAGTGGTGGCATGCAGCGCCGTGCGGCTGCCGCGCGTGCAATTGCTATGGATCCTGAGTTATTATTTCTTGATGAGCCAACGACAGGATTAGATCCACGCAGTGCACGACTTTTTGATGATTTAGTTGTTTTTTTAAGAAACTCATTGAATCTGACTATTGTGATGGTCAGTCATGACATTGAATCTTTGAAACGCACCACAGACAGAGTAGCCTATATTGGTGATGGAAAAATTTTAAGTGTTGAGCCCATCAATGACTTGATGAAAAATAAAAATAAAATGATTGTCGATTATTTTAGCAAGGTTTAATTGATTTTAAACCATAGGAGATAAGTTCCTTGGAAGAAAAAACAAACTATACCATTGTGGGTATAGTCGTCCTTATATTAGCGATAGGTCTTTTATCAACCATGTTATGGTTATCGGTTGGTTTTAACCAAAAAAGCTATTCATTATACACAGTATATTTACATGAATCTGCTTCAGGGCTTGCTCAAGATGCCCCTGTAAAATACAACGGTGTTCAAGTAGGTTATGTGAAAAAAATCAGTTTAAATAAAGGGGATCCAAGACAAGTTGAGATTCTCTTAAATATTGAATCTGAAGTACCAATCACTACGAGTACTTCTGCGACATTAATTTCTCAAGGGATCACCGGTATCACTTATATTGGTTTGTCTGCAGGCTCTTCTGATTTAACACCTTTAAAAAAAATGCCTGGAGAACCTTACCCCGTTATTCCTGCCCGTCCGTCCTTACTTAATCAATTAGATCATCTTTTAAAAGAAGTATCTGTTAATGTAAATCACATTAGTGTGCAGGCCCAACATATTTTTAACGAAAAAAATGCAACCTATATAAGGCATATTCTTGCCAATACAGACAAACTGACTACCGTGGTTGCAAAAAACAGTAGCCATCTGGATAACAGCTTAAAAAATGCAGATGTATTTCTTGAAAATCTTGCCCAAATAAGTCATGACTTTCCCAAGGTATTTCGTGAGTTTGAAACAGGTATCTCTAAATTTAAAGACATGGCTAATAATTTGAGTCATGCAGGAACTAGCGTAACTTCAACTATGGATGCAGGCAGAACGACACTTGATAAACTGTCGCAAGAAACGCTCGCCCCGGCAGCTATTTTATTGCGTAGATTAAGTGTGATTGCAGCAAATCTTGAAAAAGTAAGTAGTGACATGCGTCAAAATCCTTCAGTGGTCATTCGCGGAAGTACAGCGCCCAAACCTGGGCCAGGGGAATAAACTATGAAAAGACTAATTATTTTTGGAACAAGCATCAGCCTTTTATGTCTGGTGGCCTGTTCTCCAGTTAAAATTCCAGTAACAAACCAATATCAATTAACGGCCTACAGTGCAAAACAAACCACTTCGCATGCCAGAAATATTTCAATCTGGGTTACCCCTCCTGAGGCAGCTGCTGGCTATCAGACAGAGCAAATGGTCTACGTAAAAAAACCGTATGAATTAGAAGCTTTTGTAAAAAATTCTTGGACAAATACGCCAGGTGAAATGCTTTATCCGTTGATGATACAAAGTTTGCAAAGAACCGGATTTTTCCATGCGGTAATCTCAAGTACTTACAGTTTAGGCTCTGATTATCGATTGGATACTCAAGTGCTGTCATTACAGCAAAATTTTCTCAGAAAACCTAGTTTTCTTGAGTTTTCAGCAAAAGTTGTGCTCACTCGTGTAAAAGATAATAAAGTATTGGCGTCACGAATCATCGCGCAACAAATTCCATGCTCTATGGATACGCCTTATGGGGGCGTTATTGCAGCGAATATAGCAACACGTCAATTTACTGCTATTTTGTCTGATTTTGTTATATCGCATATAAAATGACCGTAGCCTAGATGGAGCACAGCGTAATCAGGGGATTTCGTGGCACAAAATCCCCTGATTACGCTGTGCTCCATCCAGGCTACGAACTAAATTTAGAATTCTTCGATTAGTAGCCAAAAAATAAAAAGAATTGTACAATATGCTACTATGAGCCCAGTTTTGGGATTTCGTTAATAATAAAAAGAACAAAGGAGATTGATGATGAAAGTTGGATCATTGTGTAAATTAGGGCTACTTGCAGCGAGCGTTTTATTTGTTGCAGCTTGTTCTAAGGCGCCAGGTAGTGCTGATGGATCAGGTATGAATGGTATGTCTGCTCAAGGTTTGGGACAATTCACGCATTTTGCTGGTCAAGAAGCGGGTGAGTCTTACACAACTCAGGCACCTCATAACCAATTGTATTTATTCTCCTATGATGACAGTAATTTAAATCCAAAATACTTGCCATCTGTTAATGCACAAGCTGAATACCTGAAGTCACATTCTGGTGCTCGTGTTTTAGTGGCTGGACATACAGACGAACGTGGAAGTCGTGAA
The DNA here is from genome assembly GCA_030158115.1 of Legionella sp. Classification (GTDB taxonomy): domain Bacteria; phylum Pseudomonadota; class Gammaproteobacteria; order Legionellales; family Legionellaceae; genus Legionella. Next base: position 58,387 of record JAOATK010000015.1, on the reverse strand, counting down.
TATAACGTAGCTCTTGGTGAGCATCGTGCTAATACAGTAGCTGATATTTTACGTATGGCTGGTGTAAGCAGACACCAAGTTCGTGTAGTGAGTTACGGTAAAGAACGTCCGATTAATTTAGGACATGATGATGCGTCGCATGCACAAAATCGACGTGTAGAATTTACTTATGAGGCAACAAGATGATCTATTGCAAAAAACACCTTATCGCTGCAGGCTTTATGCTCATGATTCCTTTGATCGGTTGGTCAGAGGCGCCTGTAGTTGATGAGAGTGAAAATTTTGCAATTATAAACGAGCAGCAGGCGCATCAAGCGCCTGTTGCTAGTTCAAAATATGATAATTCACGAGTGAATATCGCTCGAAATGATAGTTATTATTCAGATGATGGCCCCGCACTTGCTAAAGATGATCAAGTGAGTGGCTCTAATAATCAGGTCAATGATAGTGCTGATTTAATTGATAAAATTAAGGGCCTACAACAAGAAGTACAAGAGCTTCGCGGCCAATTAGAAGTGCAAGCACATGATTTAAAACTCTTGCAACAACAACAACTTGCGTTTTATAAAGATTTAGATGGACGCTTGAGTGGCACCGCTTCAGTTAAAGCGCCCTCAACAAAGCCTTCAATGGATCTTTCTATGGGTTCTCATGAGCTTTCCCCTCAAGCAAAAATATCTACAACATCTGGCACAGCGAAAGCAGCACCTGCTGCAGCCGTGACTTCTGTCTCTCGAGCTAATCCTGCTGATGAACAAATTGGTTATTTGGCAGCATATGAGCTGGTAAAAAATAAACGTTATGATGATGCGTTGAATGCGATGACTATTTTTGTACAAAAATATCCTAGAGGTGGTTATACAGCGAATGCGCAGTATTGGTTAGGCGAGTTGTATTTGGCCAAAAAAGATAATGAAAAAGCAATAGAACATTTTGATACAGTATTGCAACAATTTCCTACCTCAACTAAATCTGCTGCCAGCATGCTGAAAGTGGGTTACGCTTATGCAGCAATGGGGAATAAACAAGAAGCCACTAAATTTTTGCAGCAGGTAGTAAGGGCTTATCCTGATACTCCGACGGCACAATTAGCTACTTCAAAATTACAAGCTATATAAACCAGGTTATTCATTCAGGTTGAGCTGAATTCCTTGATTATGCTTGCGCTGCGTCAAGGCTAAAGTGCTCTAGGAGAAACATTATGCATTGGCTTGCTCAAGCCCCCGCAAATATTGCCTTAATTAAATACATGGGTAAAAAAGACAGTCATTCAAATCATCCTGATAATGCCTCTTTATCATATACCCTCAATAATTTGTTAAGTACCGTAAGACTTGAACCAATTGATTCAAATCAGGATATCTGGGAGGCCTTAGATCATCTTGAAGGAGAAGAATTTGTTTTATCTACTGCAGGACAGCAAAAATTTCTTAATCATTTAGCTCGTCTCAAAGCTCGGTTTGGCTATGAGGGTAGTTTTTTAGTGCAATCTTGTAATAACTTTCCTCACAGTAGCGGTATGGCTAGTTCTGCTTCAAGTTTTGCTGCCTTGACTCGATGTGCTTCACAAGCACTTGCAGCATTAACGGATAAACCAGAACTCTCCGTAGACGATCAAGCCTCAATCAGTCGCTTGGGATCAGGATCTTCATGTCGATCTTTTCATTCTCCTTGGGTTTTATGGGAAGAAGATACAGTTAGGCCTATTGATTTGTCTTATCAAGAAATACTGCATCAAGTGGTGGTTATTAGCAGGGACAAAAAAGAGGTCTCTTCCAGTGAGGCTCATCAACGTGTTAAAACAAGCCCTTCATATTTAACGCGTAATGACAGAGCAGAAGAAAATTTAAGATTATTGTTAGATGCGTTGACTCTTAAAAACTGGGCAGATGCCTATCAAATTTGTTGGCGTGAATTTCAGGACATGCATCAGTTGTTTCATACCTGTGATCAACCGTTCTCCTATATATCAGAAGATAGTTTAGTGGTGTTAGAACAGTTAAAGCAGTTGTGGGATAGAGAAGGAGATGGGCCGCTGGTAACCATGGATGCAGGGCCTAATATCCATTTACTGTATCGTCCTGATCAAATAGAAATAGCTCGTCAATTTAAACAGGATTATTTATTAGGTAATTATGATGTTCTGTGATTTCGAAACAACAACCTATGGTAAATGGATTTTAGCAGGTGAACATGCTGTAGTAAGAGGGCATGCCGCTTTAGTTTTTCCTGTGAAAGAAAAAAAATTAACTTTAACCTATTTAGCCACTTTACCCTCCTTAACCGCAGATTATACAGGCAGCAGTGGTGCTGATATTCAGTTATTATTTTGGAGTGTCTTAGAGCATGGTCTTCAATTATTGGGGCGCTCATTAAATCAAATAGGCGGTAATTTTCACTTGGATTGCAACATTCCAGTAGGTGTAGGCATGGGGGCTTCAGCGGCTCTTTGTGTGGCTATGAGTCGTTGGTTTTGTAAGCAACAAATGATAGAGCAGGAACAGTGTAATATTTTTGCAAAAGAATTAGAGCATTTATTCCATGGTAAAAGTAGCGGGTTAGATATTGCGGGTGTTTCGGCTGAAGAGGGGATTTATTTTAAAGAAGGTGAGGCTATTTCTTTGCACACAACCATGAAGCCTTTGTGTTTTTTATCCTCTTGTAATCAAGTGGGAATTACATCCCATTGTATTGAGCAAGTACAAAGTTTATGGAATAAAAATCCAAAGTTAGCTCAACAACTTGATCAACAAATGAGTGATTCAGTGGAAGAGGCCAAAATTGCTTTGGAAGCTGGTGGGGCTAATGCGCCGTCTTTTTTGGCTCATGCTATTAATAAAGCCGCAGATTGTTTTGTGCAATGGGGTTTGGTGAGCGAGAGTTTGCAGCAACATATGAACCGCTTAATCGCCGAGGGAGCTGTTGCCGTGAAGCCTACAGGTTCTGGCGGTGGTGGATTTGTAGTTAGTCTTTGGGATAGCCCCCCGCCAGAAAGCTTAGAGTTATTAAAAGTATGACTTAAGTATTTTCAGTTTTAGCCAGGATAAAGCACAGCCGTTATAGGTCACGTACTCAGGTCATTTTATTCAAAACGTAGCCTGATTGCTTGCAACTGGGTTTCTTCCAGAAATGAGGGTGTGTGCTGTAACTATCCCGGTTGCGAGCAACCAGGCTACAATAGGTCTTTAATCTACAAACTGATAATAAACTTCATTTTCCTTGATCATACCTAGCTCGTGTCTTGCTTGTTCTTCCAAAGCCTGATCGCCGCCTTTAAGCTCTCTAATATCCGCTTCTAGGGCTTTATTACGTTGGACGAGCTTGTTATTTTCTTGCTCATGCTCAGTTAATTTTTTTTCCAAAGCAACCCATTGAATTAAATTGCCATCGCCCAACCAGAGCTTATGTTGCAAAACAACCAATGTAATGATCAAAATAATAAATATTGGGCGCATAATTAGGCTTAATAATAAGTGTCTCTTTCATTCATTGTATTACTTTATTACAATCCGGAGCAATATTTGTTTTAAGTAATTTTACTGTGTAGGATAACCCCTGTGCGCAAGTACAGGGGTAATTTGATTAAAAATGTTTGCGTAAAATTTGTAACTCATTGTCCAGTTGGTCTATTTTTTCTAATAACTCTATAGCAAGCACAACGCCCTCGAGATTAATACCTAAATCTTGATGTAAACGAAAGGCAGATTCAATTCGGTGTAGTTCTTTTGCATTTAATGCCAGATTTTCTATTTGTGTTGAGTGATTAGAGAATAGTCCATGCTCCATCATTTCTATTAATAACTCTTTAGGGATATGGTATTTGTGACAGACTTCAGAGTATGACATGGTCTCTGATTCTTCGATAAGCACTCCTACTATGACCTGGTTATTCATGTTCACACTCCCATTGCATCACGTGGATTAAAAGGCATTGCTTCTGCCATTTTTTGATACAACTCAGTGGCTGCTTCTGTGGTTGCTGGAGGGGTAACAATTTTTAGAAGAACATATTGGCTACCGGGATTTTTTCCTGGCATACCTCGATTTTTAAGTCTTAATTTTTGCCCCCCTTGTGATCCGGGTGGAATTTTCAAATCAATTTTTCCCGCTAAGGTGGGGACTGTTAAGGTAGTACCTAAGGCTACCTCCCATGGAGTAACGGGTAAAGTAATGTAAATATCATTATCCATTAGATCAAAAAATGAATGCTTATCGATTTGGATGGTTAAATAAATATTACCATTTGGGCCACCGTGCATTCCTTGCGCACCCTGACCAGGCACACGAATTTGTTGACCGGGTTTGACGCCTTGAGGAATCTTTACCTTTAGGGTTTTAGAGCCTTCATTAGTTGGAACTTGTATACTTTTTACAGTGCCATGAAAGGCTTCTTCTAGACTGACGTTAATACTTCCTTGATAGTCTTGCCCGGCCATAGGTCGTTGTTGATAGCGCGAATGACCAAATAAGGACTCAAAAAAATCATCATTAAATTGAGAGCCTTGTTGATGGCGTGGATCATTACGATCTGAATGCCACGAACTTTGTTGTTGTGCATGTTGTTGGTTAAATTCGCGATTTTTTAGGTAATTATCATATTCCGCACGTTTAGCTGGATCTTTTAACACCTCATAAGCTTCACCCATCTCTTTAAAATGCTCTTCTGCTTTAGGTTCTTTATTGAGATCCGGATGGTACTTTCTTGCAAGTTTTCGGTAAGCTAATTTGATGTCTTTTTCTGAAGCATCTGGGCTGACACCCATTATTTTGTAATAATCTTTATCCATAATTTATCTCTTGATAGATTTCTGATTTTTTCTTTATGGGCTAAGTATAGCAGCTTCTCTTAGGGATTTAATTGTGTATTAATAAATTAAAGTTCATACTACTGGACTTTAGCCATTTTTATAAAAATGGCAAAGACGTCAAATTTTAAAAATGGCTAAAGTTGAGTACTATTCTTTTATCGTTAATTGGAGAGATCATGCAAAAGCATTTATTGAATGCATTCATCGTAAGTTTGTTATTGTTTGTGGTCGGTTGTCAATCTAACCGAATGGGTGGTGGTACCACTTTATTTAGTTCTCCTTTTGGTAATAGTAATAACCCAGGTTTTACCCCTCAAATGAGTTTGGCTCAATCAGTTCAAGAAGCATTCATGCGCAATGATCAATTAGCTGTTGCTCCTATTCATATCCAAACGCGCCAAAATGTGGTTATTTTAACTGGGTATGTGAAAAAAATTCGTCAAAGTGATACAGCAGAACAAATTGCTCGCCAAGTACCCGGAGTAGAATCTGTGGAAAATAATCTTATTGTGCGTCAATAGAGATAGTTAAAGTCATTAGGCACACCCTACTAACCCTCTCTCGCAAAGGGGAGAGGGTAGGTTTTGATCGGATACTTACTTTATGAAAACAGTATTTAAAATTTGTTGTATCTTTTTTTTTATCAGTGCTTCTTTATGGGCAGATGGTACTTCATCCCCTTGGTATCGCTCTGATACTAATAAAAAAATCACGCTTAATGTTGAATTGTTCCTTTCCTCAACCTGTCCTCATTGCCATAAAGCAGAAGCCTTTTTTAATAAAATAGGCACAACTACCCCCGATCTTCATATTAAACGTTATGTCATTAACGAGGATAAAAAAGCCTTGTTACGTTTTAACCGGCGATTAAATGAGGAAAATGCGGATGATTTTGCAGTTCCTTCGATTTATTTTTGCAACTCCCGCTGGGTTGGTTTTGCCTCTGAAAAAACTACAGGAAAGGATTTATTGCATGCTATTCATTATTGTAAACAACAAATTGAAAAGAAAGGTAAGTTGACATCAGCTACCATTGAGACCTTGAGACATTGGGCAAATGCTAATAAATTTGATGCTGGAATGGTAGGTAAGCCCTCTAGCCTGCACTACATTTCTATTATGGCTTTAACGGATGCCATTTCTCCGTGTGCTTTCTTTTGTTTTTTTAGTTTTTTGGCATTTCTTTGGGTTTGTGATGAATCGAAAAAGCGAGTAATGGCAGGAATACTTTTTTTAATGGCAGTGGTGTTAACTCATTATATTCAACAAGTCTATACTAGTTTATTTTATGAGATGCTTGCTTGGTTACGAATTTTAGCTGCCTTATCGGGTGGATTAGGAATTTATTTGGTGATAAAAGATGTTAAAAAGCAAGTTGAGGTTAAGGCCTATTTTCTAGCGGCATTTTTACTAGGATTAATGACAATGACCTATCAGCAAACTTGCGATATGAATTGGTCGTATATTTTTCAGCAATGGTTAAATAATCAACCCATTTCAGGGGTTAATAAGGGCTTTTATCAAGCGCTCTATCAGGGTATCTATGTATTTCCCTTAATTCTTGTGTTAATTGTCTATCAAATATTACTAAAGACAAAGCGTGTTAGCGCATGGCAGTCTCGATTGCATACAATGAGCTTATTATTTATCTTAGTGATTTCTTTGGGGTTAATTATATATCCTGTGGTTTTTTCTTCTTTGGGCTTGTCGTTGGGAGTACTTTTAGGCCTAGTTGTTTGTAGTTACTTTTTAAATTGGGCTTGATCTTATGTTAATGATTTGTGATCATCATTATTCTTTGTTTTTCAGGTGGTAAGATGAGCAAACTGATTGATATTCCTGTAGTCGTGGAAAGCGGGCAAAAATACACAACATCTCATGGTGTGACTGCGATTAAAGATGGCGTAAAATCAACAGGGCATGCTCATGAGCGTTTGCCAAAACCCAAATGGTTACGTGTTGTTAACCATACTACCCCTGCATATAGCCAGGTTAAAGAACAAGTACAAAAGCATCGTTTAGCGACTGTTTGTGAAGAAGCTAAATGCCCGAATATTTCCGAGTGCTGGTCACATGGTACGGCAACGATCATGTTAATGGGAGCCGTATGCACACGCGCTTGTCGTTTTTGCGCAGTGGACACAGGGAATCCTAAAGGCTGGCTTGACCCGCAAGAGCCAGAGAATACAGCCAATACCGTGGCGTTGATGAATTTGGACTATGTTGTTTTGACGTCTGTTAATCGGGATGATTTATTGGATGGTGGGGCTAACCATTACGCACAAACTATTCGAGCAATTAAACAGCGATCACCTAAAACTAAAGTAGAAGCATTAACTCCTGATTTTCAAGGGGTAGAGCGAGATATTGCGGTGCTATTAGACAGCGGTGTACATGTATTTGCACAAAATATTGAAACAGTAGAGCGCTTAACACATCCTGTTCGTGATAACAGAGCCGGCTATTTGCAGACTCTCAATGTGTTATCTTTTGCCAAGCACTATCGCCCTGATATATTAACTAAAACTAGCTTAATGCTAGGTTTGGGTGAAACGGATGATGAGATTATTCAAACAATGGATGATTTACGTGCTCGTCATGTCGATATTTTAACTTTAGGGCAATATTTACAACCTACGAAAAATCACCTACCTATCCAGCGATATGTTACTCCAGAAACCTTTGCTCATCTAAGACAAATTGGATTAGAAAAAGGCTTTTTTGAAGTCGCTTCTGGTCCTTTAGTTCGCTCAAGTTATCGCGCAGATCGAGTGTTTAAAAGAGATAATTTAGGGTTAGAGTCCTAATAATTTTATCAAAAGTAGCCTGGATGAAGCACAGAGTGCGTAATCCAGGAACTTCCGCGAAGCGGGCTCAATCTTTAAGATGACATGCCTCATCCAGGCTATTACACTAAATTAATACCTCGTTGTTTCATTATTTTTTGTAAAAAATGAGCAATAAAATACATGAGGATACCGAGTACTATCGCGCTTAGGCCTAAGGTTAAATAATAACTTTGATAATAGGGCAAGCTATCTACGGCCGAATGAATGGTATCTGGGATAGCAACCCAACCGGCAATTCTACCGGATATGGCATGAGCTAAAGAACTGGCGAGATACCAAACCCCCATAGCAAATGCAATGGATTTTTGGTCACAATAAAGTCCAATCATACTAAGACCAATAGCACTCACCCATAGCTCGGCAATAGAGATAAGAATATAGGTTAAACCAATATAATTTCCTTCAACTAATCCATCAGTTGCTACGTAAGCTGCAAAAGCCAGAATTAATAAACTCAGTCCTGAAAGTAAGACTCCAGCTGCGAATTGATAGGGTATAGTAAAGTGCGGAACCCATTTATAAAAACGAGGAAGCTGGCTGCCAATCGCTAGAATTAATAATGGATTTAACATTTGATATTGGGCAGGAGAAATAGTTAAGCCCCATAAATTATGATTTGAATTATTTCGCGCAAATAAAACCAATGTACTGTTCATTTGGTTGTAAATGACAAAAAAAACCACTGCTTCGACAATGAGCAGGAGGGCTATGAGTTGTTTATCTCGCACCAACCCAGAAAGCATCATGGTTTTCTTTAAAAACCATAATATACCTAAGGCACAACCTACCGCAATTAAGGGGCCAGCAATGTACACATGGAAATAAGCATACAATGTTAATCCGTAAATAACGCTAATATAAGCGATTAAGTACAGCCAGTTGCCTTGGGATAGTTTTGATCGATCTTTTCCCCAGATCACGTTGTTATAAATAGAATAACGTTTTGCAAAATTGAGAGCGGCAATCGATTTACCGACAAAAGCCAGGGTAAGAATAGAAAGGGGGCCATAACTGCTTTCTAATAATACTGGGGCAACTAAAGTAGCTAATAAAGCGCCTACATTAATCGCAATATAATAGTAAGTCATGGCGGATTTAGCTTTAATGGCATCATCTGAGTAGATATGGGAAATCATGCTTGAGGTGGTGCCCATTAATAAAGAGTTGGTGGCGGGCACCAAGGCGTAAGCTGCAAGAAATAGTTGATCCCCTAGTGTGTTAACAGTATAACCACTGAGCATGATAAAAAGATAAGCAATAGCCAACATAATGCAACCGATTAGCACGGAGCGCCTAATGCCAATGACGTTGTCAGCCATATAACCACCAAGCATAGGCATTAAATAACCGGCAGCATGAGCTACTCCAATAAAGGCATAAGCCTTTGCCTCACTGTATCCTAGACCATGAGTAACTAAAGGGCGAGTTAAAAATAAAACTAAGATTGTATTTAGTGCATAAACAGAAAATTGGCTCCAGAAATTAATGAGCACAATATTATTGGTTTGTTTTTGTCGACGATTTAATTCAGGTAAGTAGTCCTTAACTTCTTGAGAAATCATTTCTCCACCTCATCTGATGTATTTGTAACCAGATTACAATAGTCCTTGTTAATTTTCAGATTATCATTTCTTTGCAAGAACTACATCAATTATATGGGTATCATGATAGGGAAAGGTGAATATTTTACTGAATAATCTTTTAAGTCGATGAATTAAAAAGCTTTTTGGAAGCATTCGAATGGATAATGTATTGAGAAACCAGGTGCCTTCTATACCAAAAACAGCCAATTCATCAATACTATTCAGCGTAATAGGAATTTCTAATCGTTGATGATCAATGACTTCAAATTGATGTTCTTTGAATGCTAGCATTAATTGATCATTATTAGCCGCAACAGTGGTGTTTTTTACAATGGATTTATAATAATGCCCCACCACGCTGCTTAAGATGGAATCTTGCGCAATAAACTCAGCTAACAGGCGTTGTGCCAAAGGAAAGGAGTCATAAGTAGTGGTAATCATCGAAAAGTGACCATTAGCACGAGTTAGCGATTTTGCTTCATGAAACAGGACATTTATTGGAATATAGGCATTAATAAAATGCGCTAAAACTAGGTCTTGACTATGCGGAGGTAAGAATTTACTGGCTTGTGCGGCACTGCATTCAATAGCGACTAAAGGCAGGGCTTCTTTAGCTCGCTTTAACATTTCAGCAGAAACATCAATCCCAGTAAAATCAGCCAAAGGCATTGTTGGCTGTAATTTTTTTAGGAAAGCTCCATTGCCAACGCCTAAATCTAAAACTTTATAATGGGGTTTCATGCCCAAATAAAATTTTTGCATTTGTTCAATGGCTATTTCATGACTTTGGCTGATGGCACCAAAGCGATTAGCGGTGTCATAATTTTCAGCAAAATCATCGTACATGGCCTTCAAGGACATGCAAAATTCCAATTTGATATCATATATGCTAAGTATATCTCTAAATTAGGGATATTAGCGACTGGCTTTGATGAAAATTTTTCTTGTAATTCTGGTTTGCTGTGATAATTTACAAATTTAAAGAAAAGTGGATGGTATGGTCAATTTAACATTGAGTGTCGTTTTTTTAATTTGCTCGATACTTTTAACAAGGCTTTATTGCATCGTGGCACAAGGCACGCGACTTATGGATAAACCTAATGAACGGTCCATGCATTTTCATCCAACCATCAGGGGGGGAGGGCTTGTTTTTATTAGTCTTGCTTTAGTGTCCATACCAATTTTATGCTATATCACCAAGACAAGTTATTTGAATGCCTTTGTTTTTTCATCTTGCATTGTGATGATTGCAACAGTTAGCTTTTTAGATGATTTATTTAATTTGTCTTCTAAGACACGTTTTTTAATTCAGTGTATTACAGCCTTGTTGATTGTTCTTTTTTTCAAGCCTAGTCAATTAGACTTTGGATTTTTTTCTATTAATTACCCTGTACTAATTATTCCATTTATATTCATTACTGTTCTTTGGGCCATAAATCACTTTAATTTTATGGATGGCATTGATGGTTTTTGTGCTCTACAAGCCATTTTTTTAATGGTGTCTTATGCAATCCTTTTTGGTCTTTATGGCGCTACGTTTTATCAAAGTTTCTGTTTGATTCTTATGTCTAGCTTGATTGGTTTTTTGTTCTTTAACTTTCCTCCCGCGCGGTTATTCATGGGAGATGTTGGTAGTGCCTCTTTGGGGTTAATCACGTTTTGTGTGGCGTTAATTGCTCAACAAAAATATCATATCCCTATTTTATATTGGTTTATGTTAAATGGCCTCTTTCTTTTTGATGCGACTTCTACTTTAATACGCCGAGTGATTAAAAAAGAAAAATGGTCTATGCCCCACAAAAAACATGCCTATCAGCGCTTAAGACAATCAGGTTTTACAGTGCCATTGATTTTATTAGGGCAACTGTTTCTTAATTCTTCTTTTTTAATTCTGGTATTATTGCTTGAGATGAAAGTAGCCCCTTCAATTTTGCTTGTTTTGTTGCAAATGGGATTTATTTTTCTAATTTATGGTTTAATTGAAAAAATTTTCCCTATGTTTCAATCTGAGTTTACTCTTTGAATTTATTGAAGTATTTCAAAATTTACTTTATTGATTTAAAAAAAATTAATTATTTCTTAATACTCTGTTAATAATCCAGGTGTACAATGTCACTCGTGCAATTAGATATTGATTTTTTTTAATCATTATGTAGTTATCGAGAACACCATGGAAGCGTTCTATGGAGAAAATAGATAACTGCTTGTTAGGGAGATTTATTATGTTGATTTTAACTCGTCGTATAGGCGAAACTTTAATTATCGGTGATGATGTTAATATTACTGTATTAGGCGTGAAGGGCAACCAGGTCCGTCTAGGCATTAATGCACCAAAAGATGTATCAGTACACCGTGAAGAAATTTATTTACGTATACAGCAAGAAAAAGAATCAGATGATTCTGATGAAACAGTAGCTTAAATCAATTTTCTCGCAGTTCATCCAGTCCTGAGCACTTAATAATGTTCAGGACGAACCTTTAGTTCAAAACCATATTTGTCTGCAAAGAGGTATCACCAGAGGAGAGTATATGTTCTCTTCCAGATGCATCTATCAAAATTAACTGTCCTATTGAATTGATTCCTGCCGCACGCCCACTTAATGTAGCAGAATGTTGGGTGACAGTAATGACTTTGCCTGCCAAATAATCCACCTCATTCCATTCATTCATGAAGTAATTAAGGTCATTATTCATAAACAGGGTAATATACTGATTTAATTTGTTAATTAAGACCGCTACAAGATGATTTCGATTAATAGGTTGTTTGTTAATTTCATATAAAGAACACCAAGGCTTTTCTGGAAGAGGGTGATTTTCTGTATCTGTATTGACGTTGAGGCCAATACCAATAATTACTTGCGCATTGCCATTTGATTCAGCAACGATTTCAATCAGACTACCACAGAGTTTTTTGTCAGACCAATACAGATCATTAGGCCATTTAATCTGGATTTCTGGCGAGATTTGGAATTCTTTTAAAGCGGCTAAAATTGCCAGACTGGTTACAAGACTGAGCCCGGAAAGCTTAGTTAGATCGTAGTTTAGATTCCAGCGGCTGGAACAATAAATATTTTCACCAAAGGGCGAGTGCCAATGTCTCCCAAACCTTCCTCGACCATGAGTTTGCATTTCAGCACAACAAATATCCAGTTGATTATTGACAGGCAAATCTTTTAAAAAGCGATTAGTTGAATCAATAGAGGCAAACAAATGAAGACTGCACCCCGGCACTTCAAGCCATTGGTTAATTTGTTCTGCGTTTAATAACACCAGTTGCTTCTCTAATTGATATCCTTGTTGAGGTAAGCTTTTAATGGGAACACCGAAATCAATGAGCTGATTTATTTGTTTCCAAATGGCTGATCGCGTGATTCCCAAAGTAGAACCTAACTCCGATCCACTATGGCATAAACCATCACTCAGCTTATTTAATAAAGTGATTTGTGCTGAAGAAAATTGGCGCATTTAAAATCTTAGAGTAGTATTGGGTTGCAGTTGAATAAAACCATGTCTAATTTCTCTGACGGTAGGATAATGACATAAGGCACCACTACAAGCCACTTCCGGCATAAAGGTGCGTAATTGCCAGGTCATGTTATGTAAAGGATCATCCACTAGTTGTTTGGTTGGCATGGACGTAGGGACATGAAACTCTTTGGTAGGGTATGCAAGTCCTAAGCCAGAGGCTTTAATAAAGGCTTCTTTTTGTGACCAAATATGAAAAAAAACAGCGGGTTTTAAGGCGGAAGGTACTTTGATAAATTCTTCAACTTCCTGTTTTGAAAACAAATTGTTTGCAATCCCCTCATAAGGACGAGCAGAGTACTTTTCTATATCAACCCCCATGGGAAACCCTTTCCCGACTGCTAGCAAAGCTAAATCACCGCTATGGCTGAGATTAAATTGTAGCTTAGAGGCATTAATTACCTCAGGTTTTCCGTGAGCATTGTAAGAGAATTCTAAGCGCTCTGGGCTTGTGTTTAAATAACGTGCTAAAATAATCCTCAGAGCAGCCCGTGCTGTAGAAAAACGCCTTTGATGACGATGAAAATAAAATCGGGAGGCACGTGCTTGTTCTTCTGTATTTAATAATTGCAATGCATTGGGCAATTCATCCACTAAGGAAAATTGCCATAGATCGATACGCGCTTCATTTAAGATGCAATTATCTGTATTTAGTGCTGTAAATCCTGTAATGATCATATGCGTTGTTTGAATCTGGCATCAATTAGGGGTTATAGGTTATCATATACCATGAAATTTAATTTACCAAAGAGTATTGAATGAGCCGACAATTTTTGGATTTTGAACAACCTATTGAAGAGTTGAATCAGAAAATTGAAGCGCTTCGTATGGTAGGCAATGACAACGAAGTGAATTTAAGTGAAGAAATCGCACGATTAGAAGTTAAATGTTCTGAATTAACGAGGCAGGTTTTTTCTAATTTAGAGCCTTGGCAAATTGCCCAAATGGCTAGGCATCCGCTTAGACCACAGACCATGGATTACATCGAGCGTGTATTTACAGATTTTCAAGAACTACACGGTGATCGTAGCCACTCAGCTGCCCCTGCAATTATTGGAGGGTTAGCGCGTCTAAATGGTGAGCCGGTGATGTTGCTTGGACATCAAAAAGGCAAACGCACTAAAGAAAAAGTGTACCGCAATTTTGGAATGGCACGTCCAGAAGAGTATAGAAAAGCCATGCGTTTAATGCAGATGGCTGAAAAATTTAAATTGCCTATTATTACCTTCATCGATACTGCAGGAGCTTATCCTGGCATTGGTGCTGAAGAACGCAATCAATCAGAAGCAATTGCACGTAATTTATTTGTAATGTCGCGTCTTAAAACGCCTATTATCTGTATTGTAACAGGCGAGGCCGGCTCAGGAGGTGCGTTAGCAATTGGTGTGGGTGATCGGGTCCTTATGTTGCAGTTTGGTGTTTATTCAGTGATTTCACCTGAAGGTTGTGCTTCTATTTTATGGAAGGATGCTGCAAAGGCCAAAGATGCTGCGAAGGCTATGGGAATTACCGCGGATAAAATATATGACAATAAGCTGGTTGATGGGGTTATTCCAGAACCTTTGGGTGGTGCTCATCGTCATGTTGATGAAATGGCTGAACGATTAAAAGATGTATTGGTCACTGAGTTACGTGGGTTACAAAAAATGTCTTTAGATGAGCTAATTGAAAAAAGATATCAGAAATTTATGTTGATGGGGGCCTGTGATTAAGCCTTTGTTGAATTTAGAGTGGCTTGCTTACTTTGATTCATTTACTAAAATTATTGTAGGGTTTAGTGGCGGTTTAGACTCTACAGTTCTTCTACATGCTCTTGCCTCTGAGCCCGCTTTAAAGAGCAGAATAGTGGCAGCACACATTCATCATGGAATAAGTGTTCATGCAGATTCCTGGCAAATCCATTGTAAAAAATTTTGCGATGCGTTTGAAATAGACTTTATTACTGAGGCGGTAGAATTCGATCGCTCTGCCAATATTGAAGAAGGGGCGCGTAATGCGCGTTACGCGGTGTTTTCCTCACTTTTAACTTCCGGTGATTGTTTGGCTTTAGGGCATCATCAAGATGATCAGGCTGAAACCGTGCTATTACAACTAGTTCGTGGTGCAGGCATAAATGGGTTAGCCGCCATGAAGGAAAATGGCGCTTTGGGTTTAGGAGCTTATGCCAGACCTTTTTTAACTTATTCACGTACGCAATTAGAAGATTATGCCAACTTACATCAATTAGCTTGGATTGAGGATGAGAGTAATCAGGACAGTTACTACTCCCGTAATTATTTACGTCAGCAAATTATCCCAGCATTAAGGGAAAAATGGCCTAGTGTAGTTAATACGATTGCTCGAACCGCATCACATTGCCAGCAAGCTAAAAATAATTTAGATGATCTGGCGGTGATTGATTGCCCACAACTAGCTTTACCTGTGGATTTTTTAGATCTTAAACCGCTTCAGGCTTTGAATTTTGAACGCTTAATGAATGTACTACGGGTTTGGCTGAATAAAAATCAAGTGCAACAGCCTTCTATGGTCATTCTTCATCAGTTAATTGATGAGGTAATTTTAGCTCGTGCTGATGCTACCCCTGAAATTATGTGGGGTGAATGGGTCATTCGGCGTTTTCAGTATTCTTTGTATTTAGATAAACAAGAGAAGATTATTGTACCTTCCAAAACGCAGTGGTCAGAATTTCCTTTGCCATTAATTATCAAAGGAACTCGGATTAAATTGCAGGCCTATCCAGCTGTGGAAGGCTTTATACTACCCCAAAATGCCAAAGTAATCATTCGATTTAGAGAAGGAGGGGAGACTATTTTGTTGCATGGGCAAACCAAAAAGCTGAAAAAATTATTCCAAGAATGGAATATCCCCCCTTGGAAGAGAGAGGAAATCCCATTACTTTATGTGAATGATGTGCTTGCAGTTATCGTAGGTTATAGCATTAGTGATCAGTTTTTTAACCCCCAATGCTCTGGTTCATGGCAAATTATAGCTAAGTTAGTTTAATGCCCAGGTGTCTTAGGACTACATAAGATACATGGGCTTTAACACTCTGGTAAATTCACTGCTAAGCCACCTAGAGAGGTTTCTTTATAGATGCTTTTCATATCCATACCAGTCTGTCGCATTGTCTTAATGACTTTATCTAGAGAAATATAATGCTGCCCATCTCCTAGCAGTGCCATACGGGAAGCATTAACCGCTTTGACTGAACCCATTGCGTTGCGTTCAATACAGGGGATTTGTACCAAGCCTAATACCGGATCGCAGGTCATGCCTAAATGATGCTCCATAGCGATTTCTGCGGCATTTTCAACCTGAGCTACTGTGCCACCAAGAACTGCGGTCAGGCCTGCAGCAGCCATTGAAGAAGCGACCCCCACTTCACCTTGACAGCCTACTTCTGCACCTGAAATAGAGGCTCCTTTTTTATAAAGTATTCCTATTGCAGCTGAAGTGAGAAAGTAGGTGTAAATATCTTCATTGCTTGTTTTGTCATGTGCCTTTTGGAAGTACTTTAATACAGCAGGAATAATACCCGCAGCGCCATTAGTAGGTGCTGTCACAATACGACCACCGGCTGCATTTTCTTCGTTGACGGCCATGGCATAAAGATTTAATTGACTCATGATATCTGAGTTTTCAAAAACACTTTTAATTCCCTTTTGATCCACTAATTTTTTATATAAATCCGGTGCGCGCCTTTTTAAATTCAAACCCCCAGGCAAGATTCCTTCATGGGCACAGCCATTTGCGATGCATTCGTCCATGACTTTGGCTATGGCTAAAATTCCTTGATGAATTTCTTCAGTGCTATGCCAGGTTTTTTCATTGATAAGCATAAGCTGTGCAATGCTCAACTTATTTTCTTCACAGTGCTTTAATAGCTCACTGGCTGTTGAAAAAGGAAATGGAGGCGGATTAGCGTCTTCAGTGAATTTGTCAAACTCTTCTTCAGTGGTAATAAAACCACCGCCAACAGAGTAGTAAACTTGCTCTATTAATAAATTATTTTTAGCATCAAAAGCCGAAAAACGCATTCCATTGGTATGTTTGGGTAAGAGTTCTTTTTGTAAAAATAAGAAATCAGTTTTTTCGTGGAAAGCAATATTTTTTTTACCTGCTAAATGAAGCGTATGACTATTAAGAATTTCTTGCATTCGTGGAACCATCGATTCAGGCTGCACACTTTCAGGCGATTTATTTTCAAGGCCGTTTAAAATTGCTTTATCAGTACCATGTCCTTTACCAGTTAAAGCCAGTGAACCATAAAGTTCAATCTTTACTCTTTCGGTGGTATCTATGAGATGTTTTTTTGTTAGTAAATTTAAAAAGGCATTCGCAGCAAGCATAGGACCTACAGTATGTGAGCTTGATGGCCCAATTCCTATAGAAAACAAATCAAACACGCTGATATTCATGACATTAAATCCCTTGTTTTAATTAGGGCAAAGTGTAGAAGGAATCTACCTGTTTGTCTATTTTAATTAAATAATAGCTTATTACTAGTAATTTTACATGAACTTAGGCAAAATGATTGGGGATTTTTACCATGTTCTGTATCTAAATTAATTAGATAAGATTGTGTATTATAAGCAAAGACTAAAAGGGGATTCTTTATGAAGATGAAATTGGTCGCAGCGGCCGTTATGGGTTTAGCAATGTCAACAGCAATAGCTGCTGATACAGCCTTAAGTACTGACAAAGATAAATTATCTTACAGTATCGGCGTTGATTTAGGAAAAAACTTCAAAACTCAAGGTATTGATATTAGCCCAGACGCCTTAGCAAAAGGAATGCAAGACAGTATGGCTGGCACTACATTGGCTTTAAACGAACAACAAATGAAAGACGTTTTAAGCAAATTTCAAAAAGATTTAATGGCTAAACGCAGCGCTGAATTTAATAAAAAAGCGGATGAGAACAAGGCTAAAGGTGAAGCATTTTTAGTAAGCAATAAAACTAAAGCCGGTGTTGTTGTTTTACCTAGCGGTTTGCAGTACAAAATTATTGATGCGGGCACAGGCGCTAAACCTGGTAAAGCTGATACAGTAACAGTTGAATATACTGGAACTTTAATCGACGGTACGGTTTTTGATAGCACTCAAAAAACTGGTAAACCAGCTACATTCCAAGTAACACAAGTGATTCCTGGTTGGACTGAAGCATTACAATTAATGCCATCTGGATCTACCTGGGAAATCTATGTTCCTTCAGATTTAGCATATGGTCCACGTAGTGTGGGTGGTCCAATTGGTCCTAATGAGACCTTGATTTTCAAAATTCATTTGCTTTCCGTGAAAAAAGCTGCCGCATAATATATATTCCTTCGTCCTGGGTGTTTTCCAGGACGAACTCCCTTTTATTCCATTTAGATATTGAGTGTTCTATAGAGTGAACAAACGTCTTTTTATCGTTTTCATTTTAGGTTTTTCCTCTGGTTTGCCTATGGCATTAATCAGCAGTACGTTGCAAGCGTGGTATGCCTATAGCGGCATGTCTGTTTTAGCTACGGGCACCTTAAGTTTGATTAGTTTTCCTTATGTTTATCGTATGTTCTGGGGGCCCATCCTTGATCGTTATTCTTTATGCCATTTAGGCAAAAGAAGAAGCTGGATACTTGCTATGCAAGTGTTATTGCTAATGGGTTTTAACGTAATGGCTTGGTTTACTCCTGAAGAATATCCAAGATTTCTGGCTTTTCTGGCTTTAATTTTAGCCTGCTTTTCAGCCACTCAAGACGTTGCGATTGATGCGCATCGAGCTGAATACTTGCCTACAAAAGAACATGCACTAGGTGCTTCTTTAGCGGTTTTTGGTTACAGGCTGGCCTTATTATTATCCGGTGGTTTGGCTCTGGTCATGGCGCAAAATTTTGGCTGGGCTTTTACCTATCGTTTCATGGGCTTTATGATGATTATAGGCATGTTTGCTGTCTTCTTCAGCCAAGAGCCTAGTATTGAAATGAAAGAAAAAGTAAATGGTAGGCAATTAGTTATAGCGCCTTTTAAAGAGTTATTATCTCGTCCTGGTGTGGTTTATTTATTAGCATTTATTTTTTGTTATAAGTTAGGTGAGGCCTTTACTACAACGACTAGTGGTATTGTCATGCCTTTTTTAATTCAGGGATTGGGATTTTCACTAGATACCATTGGTTACATCAACAAAATGTTAGGTGTGGGTTCTATTTTGTTGGGTGGCTTAATTGCTGGATTTTTATTAATGCGATACTCATTATATCGCTCTTTGTTATTTTTTGGTTTATTGCAAGCACTAACTAATGTATTGTTTGTTGTTTTAGCGATGTCAGGTATCAATATTAGTTTATTATCTCTTGCGGTCTTTTTTGATAATTTTGCAGCAGGAATGGGTTCTACTGCTCTAGTTGCTTTATTCATGCGTATCGCCAATAAACAATATACAGGCACGCAATTTTCAATTTTAGTGGCTTTATCTAGTCTTCCAAGAATTATCTCAGGCCCCATAGCGGCAACAATTCAACTAGCTATCGGCTGGACAGGGTTATATCAGCTATCTGTTTTATTAGCCTTAGCATTTGTTCCTTTTTTAATTTTGATTAAAGGCCAAATAGAAGAACCACAACAGTCTGCGAAAAGTAAGCGTCACAAAACAGCTTCCACCCCAATTAAGGGGGCACTTTAATCAAATTAGGATAAAATTTATCACCAATAAACAATAAGTACATCTGGAATTAAATTACATAACTTCATAGAATGAATACTAAATTTTCGAAAGGAAGCGATTTTACATGTCATCTATCTTCAAAATATTAGCCGTTTTGATGTTTTTATCTGCTGCAGGCGAGGTTACAGCTGTATCAAGAATCGTCAATAGTACTTCAAATGACGCTAACACTGTTGGCACTTTACCTTATTGGCTTCTAAATGCGGATGACGGCGATGTAATCGATTGTACTTCTATTACAGGTCAAACAATTACTTTAACCTCTTCACTGCCTGCGATTACTAAAAGTTATACGATTACGGGAGCAGGAATTATCATAGACGGCGATAACACCTATCAAGCGTTTCAAGTCGCCTCAGGAACCGTTGCCATCGATAATATTAAAGTCCAAAAGGCTCTTTCCAAAGGAGGGAATGGTGGTAACGGATATTCAGGAGGTGGTGGTGCTGTTGGAGGTGGAGGCGCTCTTTACATTCATGGAAATACAACAGTAACCCTGACAGGCTCTAGTCTTCTCAATAATATCGCTCGCGGCGGCGATGGCGGCTCAGCAGATAATAATGGAAATAGTGGTGGCGGTGGCGGCGGTGGATTTAGTGGAGGAAATGGAGGAAGCTCTGTAACCTTTGTTTCAACAGGAGGTGGCGGCGGCGGCGGTCATAGCAATGGAGGTAATGGTGGATCAAATACCTCTGTAAATGGAAGTGATGGAGTGTATTTTGGTGGTGGCGGTGCTGGTGCGGGTAATAACTCATTTGTACCTGGCGGCAATGGTGGAAGTGCGAGTCCAACTGGCGCATTTGTTGGAGGCACTCAATCTGGCGGTAATGGCGGAGGTGGTGCAGGAGACAGTCAGGATGGTTTTTCAGCAACGGGGACTGGAGGGACTGGAGTTCCTGGAAATGGGGGTAACGGTATTGGAGCCGATTTTTTATTTGGGGGTGGCGCAGGAGGAGGATGTTCATTAGAGAGTAATTCCCCCGGGGGGACAGGTATAGGTGCCGCTGGAGGTGGCGGTAGTTCTGTTTCCGCAGGAGGAGCTGGAGGAGTATTAGGTGGAGGTGGCGGTGGTGGTGGCTTTACAAATAGCGGAGGAGAAGGCGGATTTGGATCAGGCGGCGGAGGCGCGGCAACTGGAGGTATAGGTGGCGGTGGTTTCGGTGCTGGAGGAGGCAATGGAGGATCGGATCCTAATGGTAATGGAGGCGGCGGCGGAGGCTCTGGATTGGGAGGTGCTATTTACATTCAAAGTGACAGTACGCTCACTATCGTAGATGCTCAACAAATTTCCGGTAATAGCGCAGTTGCGGGAATCGGAGGCTCTTCAACGGGCGCAACGGATCCTGGTTATATTGCAGCAGGTGATGGATCTGCTCTCGGCCAGAATATTTTTGTCCGTGAACAAGGAACTATTATCTTTAATTTAAGTAATAATTTAACTATAGCCGACCCTATTGAGGGCGATCAAACAAATGGGCCAAACACAGCTGGAGGACTACAAAAAATTGGCGATGGTGTTTTAAACCTTAACGGTGCTAATACCTATTCTGGGCAAACTACTGTTGATGGAGGCACCTTAAATTTAAATGGGAGCGTGATAGGGAATACCGTTGTTGGTTCAGGAGGTACACTTTCCGGCAATGCAACGATAGGAGGTACTCTGAATAGCTCGGGGAAGATACATATCGATATCAATTCCATTGGGGGTACGTCTTTAGTCGCAGTGACAGGAGCCACGACATTAGCAGGTACTCTGGCAATTGCCTTAAACTCAAATGCCCAGCTTCAAAACTATACAGTGCTTACTTCATCTGCTGTTATGGGTACTTTTAATGCTGTTACCTTTACAGAAACAACGCCGGTTAATTATTCAGTCTCCTATCAACCCACGCAAGTGCAATTTAACCTTATTAAACTTAATGGTACTAATGCCTCTGGTAACGGGACGATTGCCGGAAGTTCAGGTGCGATTACTTTCAATGTAAGAGCCACCTATAACTCACAGAACCAGATTGTTGCTGATATGTTTTACAACGACCCAGGAGCAGGAGTGCATTTTGATAACCCAGTGGTTACAAGTCTTAGCTTTAATGGCAACAGTACAACCTTGAGGGGAACAACGAGAGTTCACAATCAGCCAGTCTCCTTTGTTGCTACGGTAACTGGTGGTAACCCTGGAGCGTTGTCGGTTAGTATGAGTAATAGATATTCTGCCAGCGGCAATTTAACGAGCGGAAGGATTATTGTCCAATGAAAGCAGCTCTTTTTATATTATTTTATGTTGTACTTTATGTCCCTAATGCATTTTCAAGCTCTCTTTTGCAATCGCATTTTAAAGGAAAATTATCGCAAACCTCGACTAAGAAAATCGTTCCCAATGATTGGGATGGATTTTATACTGGTTTAACTTTAGGTGGTCAATTTGGTCGCAGCAGCGATAAAACTGGAGCTTTTGGGTATAACGCAGATAATGATAAATGGGATTATAATGAAGCGGGGTTTAATGCAGGGGCAGAGCTTGGTTACAGCTATCCTTGGCATCGGCTTGTTATCGGACCGGAAATAGAATTGGGTTACCTTAGGATGGGGGGTAGTGGTGCTCAACCCGATTCTCCTGGCCTCGATACAATCGGTAAGAGTAGCAGCGACTTTTATACGACATTTCGTGCTCGGTTAGGGGCTGTTTTTGATCGTTCTTTAATATTTGCAACCGGCGGTGTCATTGGAGTTAATTATAAAAAACAAGTTGTTGATAGTTGCAATATCGCGCCATGCGGCGGAAGTACTGTAAATGCTCAACAAAATGATTTCGTTTGGGGATATACTGCGGGCGGTGGTGTTGAACACTTGATTAACAAAGGTTGGTCAGCAAAGCTTGAATGCCTCTATGTCAATCTCAATAGCCAAGGTTTTAGTGGAATTACAAATCTTGGAAATAGTTATGATTGGACTGGACAAACTTTGGGCTATATCATTCGTGGAGGGCTCAATTATTATTTCTAATTGAATCTCGTGCTAGGGTTCTTTGTTGTTAAATGGTGAGTGCCCCCGTAATTGGGAAAGACCCTTTTATCTATTATGGTACCTAGGGTGGGAGTCGAACCCACACGGTGTCACCACCACCGGATTTTGAATCCGGCGCGTCTACCAATTCCGCCACCCAGGCACATAGGCCGTCATTATAACAAAGAAATAGATTCTAACAATGAGTTTTACTATATAATTCTATAAAAAGGCTCATTAATGGATATGGACTATGAATAAATATCAATTTTTTATCGCAGGTTTCATTCTTATGATTTCTAGTTTTGTTGGTGTGGCTACTAATTGCCCTGATCCACAAACGACTTCTTTAAAATGGGGTGTGCCTCCTGCCCCGTGGGTAGTTAATCCATTTTCTTCTAATACGCCTCAGGGTGATGATACCACCCGCTTTTCACGAGCCAATATTTTAGTTGCGGGATTAGGGCGGGGTGTGTTGTGTACATATATAAACATTTCAGGCCAGTATTCTATTTGGTGGCCCGTTTTGACTAAAATACCGTCACGTAGTGATTATCATTGGATTGATACTTTGGGTGGTTTTGTCTGTACAGAAGGTTTAGAGTTATGCCAATTTTTTACGGTTCACGAGTAGCGTGGTTGCAAGCAACCACGCTACTAAGGGTTTAAATTCTATCTTCGGTAATATCAATCATCATTTGTAAGGATTTTTTGGCATTATCTATAACCCATTGCTGATCATTAGTAGGAAGCCTATTTCTACTCCCCGTAAATTCATTCACAACGTCACCTGCTTTGACTTCATTATAAGACATGGTTTTGCCTTGTCTTAATAGATCAACTAGAGCCACTAAATGAGGAGGATCATTGCGCGACATCGTGGCGCAACCACAACCAATCCCTTTTTCATCACCAGTTTTAGGTGCTTCAGCTAAATTAACTACAGTAATACCTAATGCCTTACAATATTGCTTGAGGTTTTCTACCATGTGATTTTCAGTGCCAATGGCATACTGTTTGGTATTAGCTCGGTCATTCACAACATAATCCCAAATAAAGGCGGTAGATCCTGCGTGTTGTGCCACGCGAATTACTGAATTGCGGCATTCTGGGTGAACAATGGTAGTGTACGATTTGCTGTGCCAATACTCGCACATTTCAGGCTGGTAATGGGTGTGTACAGCACATTGACTAGCGAACAAAATTAATTCTGAGTCATCAAATTTTTTCAATGTTTTTTGATCTTGGGCTGGGAGAGAATATTGTGCACCTGCGGTACCCCCAGGCCAATACGCTAAATTTTTTATGCCTAACCAATAGGCTACATTTTCACCCATGTGTTGATCAGGAATAAATAGGATTTTTTTATTTTGTTTTTGGGCCCATTGGAATATTTTTTTAACATTAGAGCTGGTACACACAGCACCGCCTTGTGCACCAGTCATGGCCTTGACTCGACCAGACGTATTCATATAACAAACAGGTAAAATATTTTCAGCACCATAACGTTCATTTAAATCCATAAAAGCAGGTTCTACCATAAAGTCCTTGGCTAACATTTCCATAGTACAACCAGACTTAGGATTAGTAATGTAAACTTGCTGATCTTTATTCGCTAAAATGCTAATAGATTCCGCCATAAAATGTACGGCTGATTCAATGATCACTGACTTTTCAGGATGTTCTGCGGCCATTAATGCTAATTGATAGGAATCGCCAATTACGCCACCAAATTGTTCCACTAGGCGAACAATATCACCACCCATATAGTAGTGAGCAAGTAGCAGTAATTTATCTCCAAAATGATCTTGGGCCTTTTTTAAATAGGGAGTCATCCAGGCTAATACCGTCGTTAGTTTACGATCTGGTAAGGCTTGGTATTCTTGTGCATAGGGGATAAATTCTTCCTGATACCAATCTAGAGGGTAGTCGCTTTGGCAAATACTCATGTCATTGCTGATGCGCATTAAAGTTGTTTCAGGAGTATAAAAGGTCGAATTTTTAAACATGATTTAATCTCTTTAATCTTGGGAAATATCCATTAACCCTAATTTAGCAATACTTTCTTGGGCCTCAGCTTTTTTATAAGGATAATCTTCCCTGAAATGACCACCGCGAGACTCTCGCCTAGATAAGGCTGCGCGAACGATTAACTCGGCATTGAGAACAATATTTCTAAGTTCAATGAAATCTCGAGTAATCGAATGTTTCCAATAATATTCTTCTATTATTTTTTTTCTCTTCATTGTTAATTGTAGCAGATCCTCAAGTCCCGCCTCAGTTCGTACTATTCCTGCATAAGAGGTCATTTCTCCTCTAAGGCCACGCCATTGAGCATTAATTTGGCTAGCACGTCTAGTATTTACTTCACCAGGAGCACACCAGTTAGGAATAGATTTTGTATATTTCCATGGGGAGGAGATATCTTTTAATGTGCAGCGGGCCGCATTAGAGCCCATAACCAAGGCTTCAAGCAAAGAATTACTAGCCAGACGATTGGCACCGTGTAATCCTGTGAAAGCCACTTCACCTATAGCATATAAACGTTTTAAATCAGTACGTCCATCAATGTCTGTAAGCACTCCTCCACATTGGTAATGTGCCGCAGGAACAACTGGGATCATATCTTGGCTCATATCAATGCCAATGGATAGCAAGGTAGCATAAATTTGCGGGAAGCGTTTTTGTAGAAAGCTTTTGGATTGATGCGTAATATCCAAATGAACATAACCCATTTGGCTGTGTTCAATTTCACTGAAAATTGCGCGAGCTACGACATCACGTGTGGCAAGCTCCATTTGGTCAGGCGCATAGTTTTTCATAAACCGAGCCCCTGTTTCTGCATTTTTTAGCAAAGCCCCTTCACCACGCACTGCCTCAGAAATAAGAAAATTATTTAAAGAATGGTGATGTAAGAGAGTAGGGTGAAATTGATAGAATTCCATGTTACCTACACGTGCGCCAGCTCGGTAGGCCATAGCAACCCCATCCCCTGTAGCCACCATGGGATTTGTTGTGTATCGGTAGGTTTTTCCTGCACCACCAGTCGCCAAGATTACGCAATTGGCCAAAAAAGTATGAATCAAGTTTTTTTGACAGTCTAGAATATAGGCACCTAAAACCTCACCTTGAGTCTCTGTGCGATGGGGATGATAGTGTGTGATTAGATTCACAGCGACATGGTGTTCAAAAAAATGAATTTGTTCATGTTGTCGGGCTAAAAGATTCATCGTTTGCGTAATCGATAAACCGGTTTGATCCCCGCAATTAAAAATACGTCGGTGAGTATGCCCACCTTCTTGCGCCAAACTAAACTGACCTTTATTATCTTGTTTAAAATGAACTGAATATTGCCTTAATTGTTTAATGGCTTCAGGGCCTTGCCTGACAATGAACTCTACAGCAGGTACATGGCATAAGCCATCGCCAGCAATCAAGGTGTCTGAGACGTGGGATTCTAATGAATCCTCGGCCAAAAATGCTGCAGCAATGCCTCCTTGGGCATAGCGGCTGTTGCATTCAATCGACTCGGCTTTGCTAATAAGTGCAATTTTTAAGCGAGGTTGGAGCTCTAATAATTGTAGGCAATATTGTAATCCTGCCAAACCGGTACCGATAACAAGAACATCAAACTCATAGGTTTGTCCTTGTTGCGATAGAGTGTTACTCATGAAAAAGCCTTTACCAATTGAGCCGCTAAACCCGTATAATTTTCTGGGGTTAATTTTGCGAGCTGTTCTTTTGCTTCCTCAGGAATCGACAAGGTTTGAATAAATTGTTTCAGGCTATCACCATCAACTCCTTGCCCACGTGTTAGTTTTTTTAACTGTTCATAAGCATTAGGAACATTATAACGTCGCATCATGGTTTGAATAGCTTCTGCCAGGACTTCCCAGTTTGCTTGTAAATCTTCTTGCAAAGCCCGTTTATTAATTTGCAATTTTTCATTACCTTTCGCTAATGAAAGATAAGCAATTAAGCTGTATGAAAAAGCCATTCCGATATTACGTAATACGGTAGAATCCGAGAGATCACGTTGTAAGCGAGACTGGGTTAATTTATTAGCAAAGTGAATGAACAGGGCACTAGCTAGGCCTAAATTACCTTCAGCATTTTCAAAATCAATAGGATTGACTTTATGAGGCATAGTAGACGAGCCTACTTCTTCAGCAACGGTTTTTTGTTTAAAGTAGCCTAAAGAAATATAGCTCCAGACGTCTTGCGTGTAATCGAGTAGAATATTATTGATACGTACCATAATTTGTGAGACTTCAGCTAAACCATCATGGGGTTCTATTTGAGTCGTATAGGCATTGAAAGATAGACCTAACGAAGTGACAAAATTAGAGCAATGCTTGCGCCAGTCTACCTCAGGGTAGGCTATGATATGTGCATTATAATTACCAACAGCACCATTAAATTTTCCAGGAATCAATACTTCAGCAAGTTGCTGTTGCGGTCTTTTAAGGCGTGCCACAAAATTGACTAATTCTTTGCCTATTGTAGTTGGGGTAGCGGGTTGGCCGTGGGTCCGTGCTAACATAGGCACATCACCATGTTGTTTGCCCAGTAACATAATGCCCCCCATAATCTCAGCCAAGTTAGGCTGGATAACTTGTGCAATGGCTTGTTTTACCATTAAGGCATAAGCTAAATTATTAATGTCTTCAGAGGTACAAGCAAAATGAATAAATGGAGTTACCTCTTTTAGAGGTGCATGGTGTTGAAATTTGTCTTTGAGATAATATTCAACCGCTTTGACGTCATGATTGGTTTGTTTTTCAAAATCCTTGATTTTTTGAGCTTCTGCTTCATCAAAGTTGGCAATAATTTCATTTAAAAAATCTTTGGTTTCTTGGTTAAGCTTAGGAACTTCAGCTATGCTGTCATTCGCAGCTAAAGATTCAAACCAACGAACTTCTACCATCACGCGATAGTAAATTAAGGCGAATTCACTAAAATAAGGGCTTAAAGCCCGTGTTTTATTGATGTAACGGCCATCGATGGGAGAGATAGCATTTAAAGCAGTAAGAGTCATGAGTAGCTTGCCTTAATAAGAATGGGTATATGATATTAGATGCGAGAGCAGATGTGAATTAAACTGAAGAATTTTATATGAACGCTGATGTTTTTTTAGTTTATTTGCGTATAATGCTAACAAAGAATAGCTAAGTGAGAGTCATTTCTATGAATACAATTATTGAATCTTATCGTGCAGGTCTATTTCAAAAGAAATATTGGCTACAAAATATTATAGCCGGTGCTATTGTTGGTGTGGTCGCTTTGCCTTTGGCGATGGCCTTTGCTATTGCTTCTGGAGCTAATCCTGAACAAGGACTTTATACGGCAATTGTCGCAGGTTTTATTGTTTCGGTGATGGGTGGCAGTCGCTTACAAATTGCAGGTCCTACCGGTGCTTTTATTGTAGTACTTTCAGGAATTACCGCAAAATATGGAATTTCTGGTTTACAAATTGCTACTATGCTAGCTGGTTTTATGTTGTTGTTTTTTGGCCTTGCACGTATGGGCGGCATTATTAAATTTATTCCCGTGCCCGTGATTATAGGCTTTACCTCTGGTATTGCAGTGGTGATTTGGGTAGGGCAGTGGCATTATTTTTTTGGTTTGCCTTCAGGGGGCAGTGGGCATTTTCATGAAAAATTATGGCACTTAGTGCAGTTATTTCCACAATTCCATACTACGACTACCGCTTTAGGTGTCTTTGCTTTATTGTTAGTTATTTTTTCTAATAAGTTCCCAGGGTTAAAACGTGTACCAGGTCCTTTAGTCGCTTTAATCGTGATTACTGTCTTACAGTCCATTTTTCATTTTGAAGGGGTTGCCACCATAGGCTCCTTGTTCGGTGGGATTCCTATTGGCTTACCTGATTTTAGCCTACCAGACATTACTGTTGATCGCGTGATTGAGTTGATAGGTCCTGCTTTTACGATTGCTATGTTAGGGGCTATTGAGTCTCTTTTATCCGCGGTGGTAGCTGATGGAATGGCCGGAACAAAACATAATTCAAACAGAGAGCTAGTTGGGCAAGGTATCGCTAATATTTTTGCGCCATTGTTCGGTGGCTTTGCTGCAACAGGGGCGATCGCTCGTACCGCAACGAACATCCGTAATGGGGGAAATAGTCCTTTAGCCGGTATTGTTCATGTCTTAACGCTGATTTTAATAATTCTTTTCCTAGCTCCTTTAGCAGCTAACATTCCATTAACTGCTCTTGCTGCGATCTTGTTTGTTGTGGCATGGAATATGAGTGAGGCAAAGCATTTTATTAAATTAGCTCAACGTGCACCCACTGCCGATGTGGTTATTTTATTGGTGACGTTCTTTCTTACTGTTTTTGTTGATTTGGTTGTTGCCGTTAACATCGGGGTGATTATTGCGGTGTTGCATTTCATAAAACGTATGGCATCAAGCGTTGAAGTGCAGCAAATGACAGATAAGCAGCTTTCTTTAGAATTGGCACAACAAAATCTTACTGCTTTGCCAGAGGGCGTATTGGTTTATGCAGTGGAGGGACCATTTTTCTTTGGTGCTGCTGAGATTTTCCAGCATGCTTTAGCTGTAACCCATACTGATCCAAAGGTTTTAATTATTCGTATGCGTTGGGTTCCTTTCATGGATATTACTGGGTTACACGCCTTAGAAGAAATTATTCAGGACCTGCAAAAGCGCCATATCCAAGTTATTTTAAGCGGCGCAAATCCACGCGTGGAAGGGAAGTTGCATAAGGCCGGTATTGTTGCGTTGATTGGTGAGGGGAATTTTTATAAGGAGTTTTCTGAGGCTCTTGCTGCTTGCGCTAAAGCTTAAGCACAGCATGTGGCTTTGATGCAGTGGCGCGTAATTAAGGGATGTTTAGCGCTGGGAATTCCTTGATTACGCGCCGCTGCATCAAGGCTACTTTGTCCTTCCAATACCTCTTCAATTTCAGTAGAATGACAATCATTTTATGGATATGGGGTAGTTATGTCGGTCAAGACGCATGTTATTGATTTAGCACACCTTGGGATGGGTGATCTGGAGCAAGTCGGGGGTAAAAACTCTTCTTTAGGTGAAATGATTAGTCATTTATCTTCAGCAGGAGTCGCAGTCCCTGGTGGATTTGCAACGACTGCTGACTCCTTCAGAGAGTTTTTATCCCAAAATGATCTGGATAAAAAAATCTATGAAAAGCTCGAAACGCTAGAGACAGATGATGTGTATCAATTAGCTATTATCGGCAAGAAAATCCGAGAGATGGTTGTTAATACGCCATTTACCGCTGATTTTGAGCAAGCAGTGCATGTGGCTTATCAAGAGTTATCCCAATCAATTGGTCATGATAATTTCAGTGTGGCAGTACGCTCTTCTGCCACTGCGGAAGACTTACCTGATGCATCCTTTGCAGGACAGCAAGAAACCTTCTTAAATATCAAAGGGGTTGATGCTGTCTTAGCATCTATTAAGCACGTTTTTGCCTCTTTGTTTAATGACAGAGCCATTGCTTATCGTACTCATCACCAATTTGCCCACCATGATGTGGCCTTGTCAGTCGGTATTCAACAAATGGTTCGTAGTGATTTGGCTGCCAGTGGCGTGATGTTTACTATGGATACTGAATCGGGTTTTGATCAGGTAGTGTTTATCACCTCATCGTATGGCTTAGGCGAGATGGTTGTGCAAGGTGCGGTGAATCCTGATGAATATTATGTTCATAAACCAGGTTTGCAAGCGGGCCGTCCAGCAGTGATTCGTAAAAACCTTGGCAGTAAAGCATTAAAAATGATTTATTGTGATGATCCTAAGCAGGATCGTCGGGTTAAAATTGTTGACGTGGAAGCTGCTGAGCAACGAGTGTTTTCTTTAACTGCCGAGGAAGTAGAAAATTTAGCCCGTCAAGCTTTAATTATTGAGAAACATTATGGGCGACCCATGGACATTGAATGGGGAAAAGATGGTATAGATGGTAAGATTTACATTCTGCAAGCACGTCCAGAAACAGTGAAAAGCCGCGATAATAAGCAGATATTAGAACGTTATACCTTACAAAAACAAGGCGAAATATTAGCTGAAGGGCGTAGTATCGGTCAGCGTATTGGTCAGGGTAAAGCACGTATTATTAAAGATGTCAGTGAAATAGATAAGGTAAAGCCAGGTGATGTGCTGATTTCTGATATGACTGATCCTGATTGGGAACCTGTAATGAAACGCGCCTCAGCGATTGTAACCAATCGTGGTGGTAGAACTTGTCACGCCGCAATTATTGCGCGTGAGTTGGGTATTCCTGCAGTAGTAGGTTGTGGTGATGCAACAAAAACCATAGCTGATGGTGATGAAGTGACTGTTAGTTGTGCCCAAGGAGATACTGGATTTGTCTACTCTGGAATATTACCTTTTGAATTAGTTCGTCTTGATGTTGAAAGCATGCCTGAGTTGCCCATGAAAGTGATGCTCAATGTAGGTAATCCTGAACGTGCTTTTACTTTTCAATCGATTCCCAATTCAGGCGTGGGTTTGGCGCGTTTGGAGTTTTTAATCTCTAATACGATTGGCATTCATCCACGTGCTTTATTGGATTTTGATAAGCTTGAAGATCCAGTGTTAAAAAAAGTAATCGCTGAAAAAACAGCCGCATACGCTTCTCCTGTAGAGTATTATGTTGAACGGCTTAAAGAAGGTATTGCGACTATTGCCTCGGCTTTTTATCCTAAACCAGTTATTGTTCGTTTGTCTGATTTTAAATCCAATGAGTATGCAAACCTTATTGGTGGTTCTTTGTATGAGCCGCATGAAGAAAATCCAATGTTGGGCTTTAGGGGAGCCGCTCGTTATGTTTCTCCTTTATTTGAAGCCTGTTTTGCTCTTGAGTGCCAGGCTGTAAGACGGGTTCGTGAAGACATGGGATTAACTAACGTTGAGGTGATGATTCCTTTTGTGCGAACCGTTTCTGAAGCGAAAGCAGTGATTGATGTTTTGAAGCAACATGGCCTTGAGCGTGGTGTACATGATTTACGGGTCATTATGATGTGCGAACTACCTTCTAATGCCTTGTTAGCAAAAGAATTTTTAGAACATTTTGATGGGTTTTCAATTGGCTCTAACGATCTGACTCAGTTAACATTAGGTTTAGATAGAGACTCAGGATTGGTTGCTGCCCAATTTGATGAGCGCAATGAGGCGGTTAAAGCCTTATTGCATATGGCGATTTCAACCTGTAAAAAAGCAGGTAAGTACATCGGGATTTGTGGACAAGGCCCTTCAGACCATCAGGATTTTGCTCAATGGTTGATGAAAGAGGGGATAGATAGTGTGTCATTGAATCCTGATTCTGTTTTAGAAACGTGCTTATTTTTGGCAAAGCATTAGGCCTTCGCTGCATCCAAGCTACGTTATTATTATAAATATTATACGAGGCACAACTCAATGCGGCATTTAAAATGGTGGTTACTTTTCATCGGTATTAGCCCAGTTCTTGCATTTGCATCTCCTGGTGTAAGTCATGAAGATCCCATTACGTTTGTATTACTTGGTGTCACCACCATTTTGTTTTTTGCTATTCTTGGGCGCTATATTGCTAGACGCTTAAACCAGCCTAGTGTTCTTGGGGAACTCTTAATGGGAGTCTTACTTGGTAACCTTTGTTACTACTATGGATTCCAGTTAATGACCTTACTTCGCGAGGGGCCTGCGACGTTTGCTATTGTTAAAGAAATGCTCCATGGCGCTTCATTAACTCAAGCGGTGAATACAGTAGTACCTAATGCAATTTACGCTCCTCAAATCATTCATGCTCTTAGTGGTCCTAATGGAGCTGAATATCTTAAAATTGTGTATGTGATTGATATTTTTTCACGCTATGGCATTATTTTTCTTTTATTTATGGTCGGCTTGGAAAGTTCGGTAGAAGAATTAAAACATACCGGTCGTGATTCTTTTTTTGTCGCAATAATCGGGGTTGTTGCTCCTATGCTTTTAGGTTTTGGCATGGTTTATTTATTGATGCCAAAGAGTTCTTTGGGAGCTGATCTATTCATTGCTGCGACCTTAAGTGCTACAAGTATTGGTATTACAGCTCGTGTATTGACTGAAATGAATAAATTACGTACTCGTGAAGCAAGGACTATTCTTGGCGCGGCGATGCTTGATGATGTTCTAGGTTTAATTATACTAGCAATAGTTAGTTCCATTGTGATTAATGGTGATTTAGATCTCATGGTCATTGTACGCATTACTATCGCGTCACTGATGTTCTTTATTGGCTCTTTACTTTTAGGCCCAGTTGTTTTACGAAAATTAATTCATTTTTTCCGTTTTCTTGAGCATTGGGAAGCTAAATTATTTGTTTCTTTTTTATTTATCATGGCTCTTTCATGGATGGCATCGTTCATTCAGCTCGCAACAATTATTGGCGCCTTTACGGCAGGTGTGATTTTGCATGATGAATATTTTAATGGGCTGATGCCAACTAAAAAGACACGTACTATTTACGATTTGCTCTCCCCTTTAGAGTCAATTCTTGCGCCCATGTTTTTTATTCTCATTGGGATTCAAGTGAAATTAGAAAGCTTTTTCCATTGGAATGTTATTGCCTTGGCGATTGGTTTGATTTTTGCAGCGGTGGTTGGAAAATTGATTAGTGGTTGGGGTGCTAGCTCTAAAAATGATCGCTTGTTAATTGGTATTGGCATGCTGCCACGGGGAGAGGTGGGCTTGGTTTTTGCTTCTATTGGGCAAACTTTGGGTGTAATTGCAGATGATTTATTTTCTGCCATTGTCTTAATGGTTTTAATTACCACATTTATTGCTCCACCCCTATTAAAAGTACGTTATACAATGCAAGAAAAAGGTGCTTTAAATGAATAACCTTTTATTACAAGTTAAAGCAGACGTGACTCGTGCACTACAAGAAGATGTAGGAACTGGAGATGTGACTGCGGCTTTATTACCAGAGCATCTTATGGTTGAAGCAGAGATTATTTCTCGTGAACCAATGGTAGTTTGTGGAAAAGCTTGGGTTGACGAAGTATTTTTTCAGGTCGATATCCAGAATGAAATAAATTGGCAGGTAGCCGAAGGGGATTGGCTAGATAAGCCGTCCACATTATGCCGTATTATAGGGCCAGCTCGTAGTGTTTTAACTGCTGAGCGTAGCGCATTGAATTTTTTACAAACATTATCTGCAACGGCAACGCAAACATACCAGTATGTAAGCTGTCTTAAAGGCACGAAAACTCGTTTATTAGACACACGTAAAACCTTACCTGGATTAAGAGTAGCGCAAAAATACGCAGTGACTTGTGGGGGTGGTTTAAATCACCGTATCGGTCTGTACGATGCTTTTTTAATTAAAGAAAATCATATCAAAGCCTGTGGTTCTATAGGGCAAGCGATTGCTATGGCAAGAAAACAACACAATCATCTTTTAATAGAAACAGAGGTGGAAACGCTAGAAGAGTTGCATGAGGCACTAGCTGCGGAACCAGACCGAATCTTATTGGATAATTTCAGCCTAGAAATGCTCCGAGAGGCTGTCAAGATCAATCAGTCCAAACACGTTACTTTAGAAGCCTCAGGCGGAATTTCTCTTGAAAATATTACGGAAATAGCTCAATCTGGAGTCGATTTTATTTCAGTGGGAGCAATCACTAAATCAATTCAAGCCATTGATTTAAGCTTATTAATTAAGGACATTTTATGAAGCCGAGTATTGTTTTTACTGGGGGAGGAACCGCGGGTCATGTCGCACCTAATATGGCTTTGATTCATGAGTTTGGCCAAAAGGGCTGGAGTATGGCTTATGTGGGCTCTGATGAGGGGATTGAAAAAACAATGATTCAGCCCCTTGGAATTCCATTCCATGGGATAAGTAGCGGTAAGCTGCGGCGTTACTTAAGTTTTAAAAATTTATTAGATCCTTTCAAAATTATTTTGGGGATCGTACAGTCCTTTTTTTTACTCCTTAAATTAAAGCCTGATGTGGTTTTTTCCAAGGGCGGGTTTGTGGCATTTCCTGTGGTTATAGGGGCTTGGCTCAATCGCATTCCAATTATTGCTCATGAATCTGATATGAGCCCTGGTTTGGCAAATCGTTTATGTTTTCCGTTTGTAAATAAAATTTGTCTGACTTTTGATGAGGGTAAAAAATACTTTAAACGACAGGATAAAATAGAGGTAACTGGAACGCCTATTCGGGAGGAGTTGTTTGCTGGCAATCCTGCCAAAGGTTTGGCCTTATGTGGATTTTCCACAAAAAAACCTTGTCTTCTCGTCGTTGGAGGAAGCTTGGGCGCGGGTTCCATTAATCTTAGCATTAGAGAGGCATTGCCTGAGTTAACAAAAAAATATCAAGTTATTCATCTTTGTGGTAAGGGAAAATTAGATGCTTCAAAAAATAGCCTAGAAGGCTATAAGCAATTTGAATACGCCAATGAAGAGTTAGCGGATTTATTCGCTGCAACATCCATCGTGGTCTCGCGAGCTGGTGCCAATTCTTTATATGAATTATTGGCCTTAGGTAAACCGCATATTTTGATTCCCTTGTCAGCCAAAGTAAGTCGCGGGGATCAAATTCAAAATGCGCGTTATTTTCAAAAATTAGGCATTAGTATAGTGGTTAATGATGATTTGCTTACTTCGGAGACTTTATTACATGCCGTTAAAGAGCTTGAGCAAAATCAAGATGAAATAATAAATAAAATCAAAGCATTAAAAATAAAATCGGCTACAGAAAAGATCGCGGTTATTATTGAGGAGCAAATCGATGTTCAATCCACAAGCGCTGTATGATTTTGTCCGTCAACAGTGGCAACAAGAAATTCTTCCAAGCTTATGTGATTATGTAAAAATTCCAAATAAGTCTCCTCACTTTGATGCGAATTGGCAAGAGCACGGTTTAATGGATCAAGCAGTGGATCATATTGCAGATTGGTGCAGGGCACATGCTCCTCAAGGCTTGCAGTTGGAAGTTCTAAGATTAGAAGGACGCACCCCTTTAATCTTTATGGAAATTTCGGGAACTGGTGATGAAACCGTTTTAATGTATGGCCATCTTGATAAGCAACCTGAAATGTCGGGATGGGATGAAGATCTACACCCATGGAAACCAGTTTTAAAGAATGGGCGCTTATATGGTCGCGGAGCAGCCGATGATGGTTATTCCGCTTATGCCTCTTTAACCGCGATCAAGGCACTTGAAGAACAAGGCTTATCTTTTCCTCGTTGCGTGCTGATTATCGAAGCTTGTGAAGAAAGTGGTAGTTATGATTTACCTTATTATATTGAGCTGCTGAAAGACCGAATAGGTCAGCCTAAATTAGTTATTTGTTTGGATTCAGGGGCGGGCAATTACGAGCAATTATGGATGACGACCTCTTTGCGTGGCAACGTGGTGGGCGAGCTATCTGTGGAACTTATTAGCGAAGGCGTTCATTCTGGAAATGCTAGTGGTATCGTTGCCGATAGCTTTAGAGTCGCCAGACAATTAATCAGTCGTATCGAAAATGAGAACACAGGAGAGGTGCTCCTGCCTCAATTACATTGCGAGATTCCTAAAGAGCGCGAACAGCAAGCCTACGAGTGTGCTAAGGCCTTGGGCCAACATGTTTATAATGAATTTCCTTGGCATCCAGGGGTTCAGCCGTTAACTTCTGATACACAACAATTAATTTTAAATAGAACTTGGCGACCTGCATTGACGGTGACAGGAGCTGATGGGTTTCCTCCTATAGCGAACGCAGGTAATGTCATGCGTCCTTTATCAGAGCTTAAGCTCTCGATGCGCCTGCCCCCTTTAGTTAATCCTAAAGAGGCTGCAAACATCATTCAAGAAACATTAACAAAAAACCCTCCTTATAATGCAAAAGTTAGTTTTACTGTTGGCGATGGATCAAAAGGATGGAACGCTCCTAAACTGGCCCCTTGGTTGGAAAAAGCCGCTGAGCAAGCCTCTCAAACTTATTACGGAAAATCAGCAGCTTATATGGGAGAGGGGGGAACTATTCCTTTCATGGGCATGTTAGGAGAACAATTTCCCAAGGCACAATTTTTGATTACAGGTGTATTAGGCCCTCATTCTAATGCCCATGGGCCTAATGAGTTTCTTCATTTGGATATGGTTGAGAAATTAACTGCTTGTGTTGCCTATGTGCTTTATTGTTCGAGTTAGTGGTGAGTTTTCGGTAACCGTAAATGAGCGCATGCGCGCGGTTTATTAAGATGGACAGGACACAGTGCTTTTAATCTAAAACTGCGCGTAAGCGCTCATTTACGTGAACGTTTGCGAGCCCTTTTGCGTTACCGTTTTTAATGCTTTTAATATAGGATTGTGTGATTTGGTAAATTTCCGGTAACGGAAGCGGTAACGCAAACGTTTACGTAAATGAGCGCATGCGCGCGGTTTATTAAGATGGACAGGACAAAGTGCTTTTAATCTAAAACTGCGCGCTAGCGCTCATTTACGTGAACATCTACGAGCCCACTGGCGTTACTGAAGCTATTCGCACCATTTTAGTCAACATAGAAACAATCCGAAATAATAAATCACGAGATTTCAAGCCCATTTTTTCATTAATCAAATTCAAATGAGTACAAATGTCGAGAATACTAGCGCATTCTGTCGCGGATCGTCTTGCCATTCGATAAAATCGAATTTTTTCATTTGTAGAAAATTCTCCGGCACCTTCTGCTATATTCAAGGCTACTGATGAACATGCTCGTTGTAGCTGATCAACAAGATATCCCCTTCCTTTAGGAAACTGCATGACGATGCTTTCTGTAAGGACAACAAATTCAATAGCGGCTTGATACACATGTAATTTTTCATGATCAAAATAAGGCATTTTTCATTTCATCCGTTTGCGAAAGTTGGGGGAGTATTTTATAGGGAGATGTTTTGTTATTTCAATATAGGATTGAGTGATTTGGTGAATTTCCGGTAACGGAAGCGGTAACGCAAACGTTTACGTAAATGAGCGCTAGCGCGCGGTTTATTGAGATAAACAAAACAAAGTGCTTTTAATCTAAAACTGCGCGTAAGCGCTCATTTACGTGAACGTTTGCGTGCCCTTTTGCGTTACCGTTTTTAATGTTTTTAATATAGGATTAAGTGATTTGGTGAATTTCCGGTAACGGAAGCGGTAACGCAAACGTTTACGTAAAT
>JAOATK010000015.1:0-20663 GCA_030158115.1 Legionella sp. | reverse complement strand
GTGAACGTTTGCGTGCCCTTTTGCGTTACCGTTTTTAATGTTTTTAATATAGGATCGAGTGATTTGGTAAATTTCCGGTAACGGAAGCGGTAACGCAAACGTTCACGTAAATGAGCGCTAGCGCGCGGTTTATTAAGATAAACAGGACACAGCGCTTTTAATCTAAAACTGCGCGTAAGCGCTCATTTACGTGAACGTTTGCGAGCCCTTTTGCGTTACCGTTTTTAATGCCTTTAATATAGGATTGTGTGATTTAGTAAATTTCCGGTAACGGAAGCGGTAACGCAAACGTTCACATAACTCAACGCTGAAACACAGAGCCCCATAAAAAAATTTAAAAAATAGCTCGACAATTTCTCCAAATATTAGGATACTTCGCCTGGCTCTGGAACGAGCTTTTTAGTCCAACAATTAGGAGAACTTTATGAAAGCAAAATTGATTGCTACGGCATTGGCGTTATCTATACTAAACTTTACTGCCTATGCGAGCATCATCCCCCAAAAAGCATCAGCAAAACAAACCGAAGCAACTCATAGTAAAATCGATCTAAACAAGGCTGATTTATCCTCATTAACGGGTTCATTCAAAGGCATAGGCAAAAAACGTGCGGAATCTATTATCGCTTATCGAGAGAGTCATCAAGGATTTAAATCGTTGGAAGAGCTTGCTGAAGTGAAGGGATTAGGCCAGCATTTTGTAACAGCAAATCGCGATAACTTAAAAGAAGTCTTTACTGTTAATTAGTGGATTGCTTGTGTCTCTAAAGTATCCTGATAACGAGCTTTGCACGCCATCAGGATACCGTTGATTTTTTTCTTAGCCGGGTATACATAATTTTATCTTCCTAATCAATGCAATGTACAAAAATTAACTCTTTTATTTTAAAATCTTCGAAGAATAGTCGATTTCTATGGAGATTTAGGATAAAGTAGTACACAAAAAGAAAAGCGAGGTAGTGCAGCGTATGTTTAGGAAATTAAGAGGGGTGTTTTCCAACGATTTATCCATCGATTTGGGAACGGCTAATACATTAATATATGTGAGAGACAAAGGTATTGTCCTTAATGAACCATCAGTAGTTGCTTTGCGTAACGAATCAGGTCAAAAACGCGTGGCTGCTGTAGGGATAGAAGCTAAACGTATGTTAGGCAGAACACCCGGTAATATTAATGCCATTCGACCAATGAAAGATGGCGTTATTGCGGATTTTTTTGTTACTGAAAAAATGTTGCAACATTTCATTCATAAGGTGCATGAAAATAAATTTTTACGCCCCAGCCCACGTGTTTTAGTTTGTGTTCCTTGTGGTTCAACACAAGTAGAGCGCCGTGCAATTCGTGAATCTGCTATGGGTGCGGGAGCGCGAGAAGTATTTCTTATTGAAGAACCTATGGCTGCTGCTTTGGGTGCCGGAATGCCAGTAGAAGAAGCCAGTGGCTCCATGGTTGTTGATATTGGTGGTGGCACAACAGAAGTGGCAATTATTTCTTTAAGCGGTGTTGTTTATCATCAATCAGTTCGTATCGGTGGTGATAAATTTGATGATGCAATTATATCTTACGTCCGTCGTAATTACGGTACCTTAATTGGTGAAACTACGGCTGAACGTATTAAGCATGAAATTGGTTCTGCATTTCCGAGTCGTGATCTATTTGAAATTGAAGTGCGCGGAAGAAATCTTGCTGAAGGGGTTCCTCGCAGCTTTGTTTTAACCAGTGCTGAAATTTTAGAAGCATTACAAGAACCTTTGTCAGGCATTGTTGGCGCCGTAAGAGCAGCGTTAGAACTTGCTCCTCCTGAATTGGCTGCTGATATTGCTGAGCGTGGTATGGTTTTGACTGGTGGTGGTGCTTTGTTAAAAAATATCGATTTATTATTGATGGAAGAAACTGGCCTACCTGTATTAATTGCTGAAGATCCATTAACCTGTGTTGCTCGTGGTGGTGGTAAAGCTTTAGAAACCATGGATTTGCGTGGCGGTGATTTCCTCTCAACAGAATAATACCCACAACAGGATATTTACTAGGAGCGGGCATAACCCTTTAGGTTTTATGCTGGCTCTTGTTTTTTCTGTTTTTTTAATGTTTTCTGATTATCACTATCGTTATTTAGACAGTGTGCGCAGTGGTTTTTCTTTAATCGTTTCGCCTCTCCAATATGCTGTGGATTACCCAGTTCGGGTGATTGGCTGGATACAATCTCTAGTAGGCTCAAAAAAAACTTTAATTGATGAGAATATGCGCTTGCGTTACCAACAAGCTATGTTGGAAGCAGAGTTACAAAAATTAATTATTATCCAACAAGAAAACTCTCAGCTTAAAGAGTTGTTACTTACCTCAACGCAAGCCAATATGAATGCTATGGCAGCACAAATTCTGGCAGTTGACACCAGTAATTCGCGTCAGGTTGTGGTTTTAAATAAAGGAAAGCGGGATGGAGTGTATGTTGGCCAACCGATTTTAGATGCTAAAGGCGTCATGGGACAAATTGTTGACGTGGGACCTTTAACCAGTACGGTACTTCTTATCTCTGATTCTAAAAGTGCAGTGCCTGTGAGAAATAATCGAACTGGTGAGCGCGCAATCCTTGTGGGAACTAACGATATTGACCAACTATCTTTAATTAATTTACCTAAAACATCATCTATTCACCCCGGGGATGTCCTAGTGACCTCAGGTTTAGATCGACGCTATCCCGAAGGATACCCTGTTGGGCGTGTAGAGAGAGTAAGCAGTGTTCCTGGCGAAGATTTTGTTAAGGTCAAAGTAACTCCAATTGCACTGTTGAATCGTAATCGATTAGTCTTGTTGATATGGTCAGATAAAGAGCAAGAACAGTTGACCTCACAAATTAATGAGCGTTTAGATGCTAAGGTGATGACATGATAAAAAACCTTCGTATCCGCTTAGTGGTGGGTTTTATTATTGCACTTATTTTATCTATCTTACCCTTGCCCGAGTTAGTCTCTAATTTTCGTCCACCTTGGGTTTTATTATTTGTACTTTATATCGAGTATTTTTTACCAGGAAACTTTAATCAAACAACACTGCTATTTGTAGGTTTGTTGCTTGATGTACTGTTGGCCACAGTGATTGGAGAGCATTCGTTTGCTTTGCTTTTAGTGACTTGGATTGCGTTTAGCAAGTCGCGACGGTTTCAATTTTTTACCATGGTACAGCAAATCTTTTTAATAGGATTTTTTTGCTTACTCTATCAGTCAATTATCTCCCTTATTTCTGCCTTACTAGGATTTAATTACAGCTTATTTATGCCTTTTGCTAGCGCCCTAATTGGCATGTTCCTTTGGCCTTGGATTCGCCTATTTGGGGAAGATACTTTACTTACTCGGTTGGTTTATCGCTAAGCAATAGGATGTCTGTTGGCAACTTAGATCTCGATGTTAAGGATTAGTTGTAGTAAGTTCTCCAGGCTGTAAGCTACCTAAGCACCAATCCCCAATTCTATGTCGTACAAGCCTTAATGTAGGAAATCCTATTGCAGCAGTCATTTTACGTACTTGGTGATTTTTACCTTCTCTTAAAATAATTTCTAACCAACTAGTAGGTATATGTTGTCTAAAACGAACAGGGGGTGTTCGTGGCCATAATGTGGGTTCATCGATACGATAAACTTCTGCGGGTAAAAAGCGAACATCTTTAAGCACTAAACCTTTTTTTAATGGCTCTAAGTCTGCTTCAGAGGGGATGCCTTCAACCTGTACCCAATAATATTTACGCTTATTAAATTTAGGATGAGTCAATCGGTGCTGTAAAGGCCCGTTATTGGTTAGTAATAATAATCCTTCACTGTTTTTATCAAGACGTCCTGCAGCATAAATATTGGGTATAGTAATAAATGAGGCTAGGGTTTGTTCATGATTCTCGCCAGAAAACTGACTCACCACACCATAAGGTTTATTAAAGAGTATAAGCTCAGACATAAAATTATTAGATAGACCTGCAATCACTTTATTTTACCTGAATATTAATTATGAATGAATTAATTCTTATCAATTAGGATCTGTTCACCATTGTTGACGTCTATTAGAGATTTGTCTTATGCAAAAACTTCTTTTCAGTGAAACATATCATACAAGAGAAACGTGCTTTATTGCTTAATTTATTGACAATTGATCATATTTAGATCATAATGAGGCTCGGTTATAATCTAATGGTAGTAAAAATGGATAAACTGAAGGATTTTTTTCATAATAAACTGGTGGTTTTTCCTCCGCGAGCAGCAAACTCTACTAGGCCAAAAGTTAACCCTGTATTGCCTGATTGGGATGATAAAGAGAACATTCCTGCTACCCCCCAGCCTGAAAAGATCATAGAACATACACTAACACCTTTACTTGAAATTTATATAAAAAAAACAGGAATAGGTGGTTGTGGTCATGTCTCAGCTACCTTGATAGCTCCTAATGGAGACCAACCTTTACATCTTAGTCTTAGCCCCTCTAACCCTCTTGGGGAATATATGACGACTATTTTCCTTGGACAAGTTCCTGTGCCGGCTTTTAATGAAAGCAATCCAGCAGAAGATCTTGATTCTGCAGATCAACGGTTTTCCATACCTCTAGATCTTGAAAAATACGAATTAACTAAAATAGCCATGGGTCAGCATATTAAGAAAATAGAATCTGGTGATTTGATGTATGCTTTAGGTGCTAGTTCTCGTTTTGGCACATTTTTTCCTACGTCGATTGTATCTATGGTTAAGCATACTACTGCTGGAGTAAAAGAGAAAAATCAGCTGAAAATGGGTAGGCAATCTGTAGCGGATACTGCTAGCTCTGAAGAATCCCCATGCGTTATACATAACTGTGTGAGCGTAGTTTCGGATGTACTAAAAACTATATTTTATAAAGATGGTTTTAGAGATCAAGCGGTGTGTATGCCTCATGAACTGGCTGATTACTTAAAAAAGGTTAAGCAGGAAGGTAGAGTTGCTATGGATATCACTAATATTCAAAAAACCAAGAAATTTGAAGAAGAGGAATCTCGTGAGGCTATGTGCGCCGCTTCTTTTCCATAGAATATGCGAGAGAAATTATGTCAAGGTAAGATGATATAATTTTGAGAATTTTGAAATACACTAACTCTCGCCAAAAAAACCATCTTCAGATAGAATGCAGTATATAATTAAGGATGAATAAATATGTTGTCTTGGTTGTCAGCTCAACTTTTTTTTGCAGAACATCAACGTATCAAAAAAAACTATAAATCTCCGCAAGAAGTATCTGAGCCAGTTTGGGTTCATTTGTGGGAAACGTCTGCTAACGGTGTTGGGCACGCGGCAATTCAGGTGGGTGGTGATAGCCCTAAACGTTCTGAGGCAGATCCTGGGCGATATATGAGTCTTTGGCCTGCTTTATTACCTACTCAGGGTATTTTTTCCTTTATACCCGGTCCTGCAGAAGTTGCTACAACGCTGGATGACGATATGAGAATGGAAGAGATCTTATCTAAAGCTCCTTTGTTGGTTACCGATTTTTCATCTCCGCCATTTCTTCCATGCCTTTCGCCGTCAAATGATCCCTCAGATGATAATGATTATAAGTCGCCAACGTATTCAATTAAAATTACGGGCCTTGATACAAGAGCCATGTTAATTGAAATGGATAAACAAGAATTGT
Source organism: Legionella sp. (assembly GCA_030158115.1). Lineage (GTDB taxonomy): Bacteria > Pseudomonadota > Gammaproteobacteria > Legionellales > Legionellaceae > Legionella. The sequence continues at coordinate 15,024 of JAOATK010000015.1, read as the reverse complement.
TAATTCATGAAGGCAAAACACTGTATCAGTTATTTTCTCAATTTCAGCCTTTATCTATTGCTGTAAGTGATGGTCCTGCAATAATAAGTCATGATACAAGCGAGTCTTTTGTACACTTTTTTAAAAACCCCATAGAGAATAGGTTGCCCCTGGCGTTTAACTGCACTATGTTTGTGGCACATCTTTTAACAGTTGGCGGCCTGAAAAATATAATACCAAATTCTTGGCAACCTTGGGGGCTTACTCCGCTACAACTAGGCACCAAGATTAAAGCAGAGGTCGAATTAAATACAGATGAATCCTTTCTTTTCACTAAGAAATAAGTGATCCCTGAGTAATTTGATTTCTTGATTTTTTATCATTCATGGCGTAAAACCTCGTCGTCCAGGGCGTATCTGGCTCTGGAATTGTCGCACTAAACCTACTTTATACCCAGTTGCTTTTGTAGGCTAATTATTGTACAATTTCGACCGAATCTTATTTTAATAGTGAACAAACACATGAAATATAGTCTGTTAATTTCCCTATTTTTTTGTCAGTTAACTTATGCAATGAACCATGTCGTGATGGTTGGTGATGAAAAGGTCGAGGTTAAACATACTATAGGCAAAGGGAAGACTTTTATTCATGTGCATCATAACGAGCAAACAGCCCTAAAAGCTGCTCAGGAAGTGATTCGTCAAGAGGGTGGTAGTTTAATCACCTTAGATCACTCAGGTGGCCGCAATATCGTTTTTCGCCTAGATCATGAACGGTATGAATTTGATCCTAACCGTATTTTTACAGATAATGGCATTAGAAAAACCTTAATGGAATTTAGCAAATATACGCCACAAGCCCATACAGAAGTAAAAAAACTGGCTGAAAAAATCAAACAATTGCTCCCTGAAGGAAAGGTTGTTGCGGTTCATAATAATGCTTCTTACTCACTTAAAGATTATCTACCAGGTCACTCGCTTGAGAGTGATGCTCAAGCTATTCACATGCATCCCCATAATTATTATCGTAACTTTTACTTGGTTACTAAAATAGGCGATTTTCTTCGTATAAAAAATCAAGGCTATAACGGTGTTTTGCAAAAAGCCACAGCAACAGATGATGGGTCTTTATCTGTTTATTTAGCAAAAAATGAATACGTTAATGTGGAAGCCGGCTATGACCAATTGGTTGAACAAATTAAGATGTTACAACATGCTTAATGAATGAGAGATCTTTCTCAATAAAATCAGTTGAATTTAAGGGGAAAGAGGCTTGGGATTCCAAGTTATGACATGCTATCATTGATCTCTTTAAAAATTTACGGAGTTGTCAATGACCTACGATAAAATCAAAGTCCCTTCACAAGGTGAGGCTATTACACTTGCAGCTGATCGCTCTCTTCGTGTTCCTAATAATCCAATTATACCTTTTATTGAAGGTGATGGTATTGGGGTTGATGTCACTCCTCCTATGATGAAAGTGGTTGATGCAGCGGTAGAGAAGGCTTACGGTAATAAGAGAAAAATTGCTTGGATGGAAGTCTATGCCGGCGAGAAAGCAACACAGGTTTATGGTGCTGATCAATGGTTACCTAAAGAAACTTTAGAGGCACTTAAAAAATATGTTGTTTCTATTAAAGGTCCTTTGACTACACCAGTTGGTGGTGGTATTCGTTCTTTAAATGTTGCTATTCGTCAAGAAATGGATCTTTTCACGTGTTTACGCCCAATTCGTTATTTTACAGGTGTTCCTAGCCCAGTTAAGGAGCCTTGGAAGACTGATATGGTTATTTTTAGAGAAAATTCTGAAGATATTTATGCTGGTATTGAATGGCAAGCAGATTCTCCTGAAGCGAAAAAAGTAATTGAATTCTTAACTAAAGAAATGGGTGTTAAAAAGATTCGCTTCCCAGAACATTGTGGTATTGGCATTAAACCGGTTTCTAAAGAAGGAACAACTCGTTTAGTCAATGCGGCTATTCAATATGCGATAGATAACGATCTCCCAACAGTTACCTTGGTTCATAAAGGCAATATTATGAAATTTACCGAAGGTGCTTTTAAAGATTGGGGTTATCAAGTTGCTCGTGATGTATTTGGTGCAAAAGAATACCAAGGTGGACCTTGGATGGAGTTCAAAAACCCAAAAACTGGCAAACAAATTATTATTAATGATGTGATTGCTGATGCATTCTTACAACAAATTTTATTAAGACCTGAAGATTACAGCGTTATTGCCACTTTAAATTTAAATGGTGACTACATTTCTGATGCATTAGCGGCTCAGGTGGGTGGTATTGGAATTGCACCTGGAGCAAATCTGAGTGATGAAGTAGCCGTGTTTGAAGCAACTCATGGTACAGCACCCAAATATGCAGGACAAAATAAAGTAAATCCTGGTTCGATTATTCTTTCAGCTGAAATGATGTTAAGGCATATGGGTTGGTTTGAAGCGGCTGATCTGATTATCAAAGGCATGGATGGTGCTATTGCAGCTAAAACAGTCACTTATGATTTTGAGCGTGGTATGGCAGGGGCTACTTTATTGAGTAGTTCTGAATTTGGCGATGCAATGATTAAGCATATGTAGTAGCGTTTTTGAATCCAGAAATAAAACACAGATAGAACCCAATTAATTGGGTTCTATCTAACCAATATGTTTTTGATTATTTCAAACACTAATTTTTTCATTAAAATTAAGTGATTTTACTAGCTAAATGCATGTAGGGAGTCTATAAAAATAGTAAGGGGTTGTAAGTTATGACTGGGCAATATATTGAGGAAACTGTAAGGCAAGTAGTCGCTGAGCCAGAAATGAGCACAGAGGTTAGGTTGCCACGAAAGTACAAAGTTCTTTTGCTTAATGATGACTATACACCAATGGATTTCGTAGTAGAAGTACTGAAGCATTTTTTTCATCTTAATGAAGAGACTGCGGTACAGGTGATGTTACAGGTTCATCTCCAAGGAAAGGGTGTATGTGGTGTATTTACACGTGATATTGCAGAAACAAAAGTGGCTCTGGTGAATGAATACGCCAGAATGAATCAGCACCCATTGCTATCTAGCATGGAACCAGAATAATTTGTTGTGGGCCGAACAGGAGCAACGACAATGTTAAATAAAGAACTTGAATTCACCTTGAACCTTGCCTTCAAGGAAGCGAAAGAAAAACGTCATGAATTTATGACCGTTGAACATTTACTGTTGTCTTTGCTTGATAATCCTGCTGCAGGTAATGTTTTGCAGGCCTGTGATGCAAATGTTGAAGCACTACGTCGTGATTTAATTGAATTTATTGATGAAACCACGCCAAAAATACCTGAAGATGAATTGGATAGGGAAACTCAGCCTACACTTGGCTTCCAACGTGTGTTGCAACGCGCTGTTTTTCATGTGCAATCAGCAGGTAAAACGGAGGTTACTGGAGCCAATGTGCTCACTGCTATTTTTAGCGAACAAGAAAGTCAGGCAGTTTATTTTTTACGCCGAGAAAATATTACACGCCTTGATGTGATTAATTATATTTCTCATGGCGTATCTAAATATCAAAATAATGATATGCATGAAAGCATGAATTCCTCAATGGATGAAGAGATGTCTTCATCAGATAGTGAATCTCCTTTAGAGAGTTATTGCACCAATCTAAATAAACGCGCGAAACAAGGAAAAATTGATCCTTTAATTGGGCGTCATGAAGAAGTGCAACGTACAATTCAGGTGCTGTGTCGCCGTAGAAAAAATAATCCTCTGCTTGTTGGAGAGGCTGGTGTAGGTAAAACAGCTATTGCAGAAGGTTTAGCCCGACGTATTGTGGATGGTGAAGTACCTGATGCTATTCGTACGTGTGTTGTATACTCTTTAGATTTAGGATCCTTACTTGCTGGAACTAAATATCGTGGTGATTTTGAAAAACGATTAAAGGCTGTTTTAAAACAATTAGGCCAACAAGAAGGTGGCGTTTTATTTATCGATGAAATCCATACCATAATTGGCGCAGGCGCTGCTTCTGGAGGCGTTATGGATGCCTCTAACTTGATTAAGCCTTTATTAGCCAATGGTGAGTTGAAATGTATTGGCTCAACTACTTATCAAGAATATCGTGGTATTTTTGAAAAAGACCGAGCTTTGGCAAGACGTTTCCAAAAAATTGATATTCCTGAGCCTTCTATAGATGAAACCTTTGAAATATTAAAAGGCTTAAAAGGTCGCTTGGAAGAGCATCATGGGGTAAAATTCACGATCCCCGCGCTTAAAGCCGCCGCAGAATTATCTGCTAAATACATTAATGATCGTTTTTTACCTGATAAAGCCATTGATGTGGTTGATGAGGCTGGTGCCTATCAGAATTTATTAAATGCAAGCAAACGCAAAAAAATTATTAGTGTCTCTGAAATTGAGAGTGTTGTTGCTAAAATAGCGCGTATCCCTATTAAAAAAGTCTCTGCTCGTGATAAAGATACCTTGCGTAATCTTGAGCGTGATTTGAAACTCTTGGTTTATGGGCAAGATCAAGCAATTACAGCTTTATCTTCTGCTATCAAGTTAGGTCGTTCAGGTTTGAGAGAACCACAAAAACCAGTAGGTTGTTTTCTTTTTGCAGGCCCAACAGGGGTAGGTAAAACAGAGGTTACACGACAATTAGCCCATGTTTTAGGAATTGAGTTGCTGCGGTTTGATATGTCTGAATACATGGAAAAACACACGGTTTCTCGTTTAATCGGAGCACCTCCTGGATATGTGGGTTATGATCAAGGCGGATTATTGACTGAAGCAGTAACTAAAAATCCTCATGCGGTTTTATTACTTGATGAAATAGAAAAGGCACATCCCGATGTCTTTAATCTACTTTTACAAATTATGGACCATGGTACTTTAACGGATACCAATGGTCGCCAAGCAGATTTTAGACATGTTATTTTAGTGATGACGTCAAATGCTGGTGCTGGAGAAATAGTACGAAATTCTATTGGCTTCTCCAAACAAGATAATAGCAGTGACGGATTGGAAGTAATTAAAAAGCAGTTCACTCCAGAGTTTAGAAACAGACTTGATGCGATTATTAATTTCACACCATTAGACTTAATAACCATTGGTTTAGTCGTTGATAAATTTATTATGGAATTAGATGAGCAATTAAGTCATAAAGGTGTCACATTTAACGTGGATAAAATGGCTCGGGAATGGCTCATTGAACATGGTTACGATAGTGTAATGGGTGCGAGACCTATGGCTAGGTTAATTCAAGAAAATGTGAAGAAGCCACTTGCTGATGAGCTTCTTTTCGGTAAATTAATGCATGGTGGGCACGTGACCTTAAAAGTTAAAGACGGTAAGTTGCATTTTGATAACCATGATCACAGAGAGGGCGTTGTATAAATGCAGTTGACTGTTACTATTATTGCTAAAAATGAAGAGCGAAATATTAGAAGATGTCTTGAATCAGTACAGTTTGCTGATGAAATCATAGTTCTTGATTCAGGAAGTAGCGACAACACAGTTGCTATTGCGAAAGAATATACAGAACATGTTTTTTCAACAGACTGGCCTGGTTATGGAGCGCAAAAGCAAAGAGCCTTAGAAAAATCTTCAGGCAAATGGGTATTAAATCTTGATGCAGATGAAGCGATTAGCGAGAATCTACAGCACGAAATAAAAGAAGCAATCACCTCTGATAATATTGATGGATATCGTGTCGCAATCCAAATGAATTTTTATGATCAACCCTTACAGTATTCATCAAGTCCTAAACGGCATGTGCGTCTTTTTAAGCGTGAAAAAGCACGCTTTAGTAATGATATTGTGCATGAAAAAATAATTCTTCCAAAGGGTTCTCGCATTGGGAAATTAAGCAATGCTATTATGCACCACTCATTTAAAGACGTTAGTCATGTGATTTATAAGATGAATAAATACTCGTCTTATAGCGCAAAAACATACATTGAAAAAAAGAGAACACCAAGTTTCATAAAAATCTTAGCGAGTACTTCTTGGATGTTTTTTAGATGTTATATATTACAACGCGGTTTTTTAGACGGCCAAATTGGTTTTTTATTTGCAGTGTTTAATGCGCAAGGTACTTTCTATCGTGGTATCAAACAAATTTATCAAGACAGCAATATAGAGCAATTACCAGCTCTTGCTAAAAGTAAAGAGGATTCTGTATGAGATTTAGGTTATTAGAAGAAAAAGGTAATTTTATCGCGCCATTTTTTATAACATTATTTGTGTTTTCTGTACCGATAAGCCCTAGTCTTAAATCGATATTTCTTGTGCTTAGTTTGATTTCAATATTATTCACGCCCTTTTATAGACAACATCTATTCACTGCGTTTAATACCATATGGGGACGAGCTGCACTTGTGATGTTTCTGTATGTTGCTCTTGCGAGCTTATGGTCTGAGGCACCAGTTTCAATGCGCCTTAATATGATTGAAAAATATTTGAAATTACTTTATTTGCCGTTATTTGCGGTAGCTTTTATTATTCCTAAAACAAGGAAATGGGCTTTTAATGCCTATTTTGCAGCGATATTGCTTACCTGCCTTGTTTCTTTTTTAAAGCAGATGCATGTTATTGCTCCAAAAGATGCCCTGCATATGGGGCAAGTTTTTTATAATCATATTGCTACTGGATTTATGGTGGCATTAGCCGTTTATTGGGCTGGTGTTTTATATTTTGAAAATCCAGAAAGTAAATGGGAACGAATTTATTATTTGTTAGTGATATTAGTAGGTAGCTATCAGGTATTTTTCCTAAATTGGGGAAGAACTGGCTATTTTATTTATGGGATTCTAATGATTGCATTTTTACTGCAAAAATTAGTACTTAAGAAAGCACTAATAGGCGTAGCTCTCTTTGGAGTTGCGCTCAGCATGGTCTATATGCTGAGTCCATTAATGCAAGCAAGAACTCAATTATTAGTTAGCGATATTAAATTGTTGCATCAAAATGAAAAAAATACTTCTTTAGGTTTAAGATCGCAATTTCATGATTATGCGCGATCACTGTTTGAAAAAAGTCCGATTACAGGGATTGGTACAGGGGCTTTTAAATACCAGTATTCTAAAGATCAACCTATTGTTGCATGGGGTCCAAAACTAAATGAGCCCCATAGTCAATATTGGTTAACATTAGCAGAACAAGGTTTAATCGGAATAGTGCTACTCATTGTCTTTTTAACCACACTGTTAGTTACAGCCTTTAACTTAAAGGAAACAAAGCCTATTCTGTTAGGTATTTTAATCGCATTTGTTTTTGGATCGTTAACAGATTCAATACTTTGTTATTCCCCAATGGGAACTTTGTTAATTCTATTCAGTGCGTTGAGCCTTGGTGGGTTAGTAGAAAGAAAATCAGCATGCAAGCTGGCCGCTTACAATGCTCCTTTGCAGGCATGAGGCAATACATAGCCTGATTGCAAGCGACTTTTTCCTAAGGAATTCCACGCCCTCGTAGCCTGGATGCAGCAAAGCGTAATCCGGGATCTGTGGCACTGAATTCCCGGATTACGCTTTGCTGCATCCAGACCACAAGGGCATCAAGACCTTAACGAAATGCTATTAGTTGCAAGCAACCTGGCAATCTGGTTAGTTTTGAAAATCAGATAAATTAATTGGCCATAAATGATAAAAGTGATTTACCGGTCCATAGCCTAATCCAACACTCTCTTCTTTTGCGGACTGGATTGCGTGGAATAAATAATTTTTTCCGATAGCGCATGCCTTTTGAATTTCAATTTTTTGTGCCAAGCAAGCAGTGATTGCTGCAGAAAGGGTGCAACCCGTGCCGTGAGTGTTTTTAGAATTAATTCGTTGGCTTTCATACCAATGACAAGTGCCATCTTGTCCCACTAATAAATCATTGGCAGTCGATGAAGTTAAATGACCGCCTTTAAGTAAAATATATTGAGGACCAAATTCTAATAGCTTTTGGCTGATAAGTAGCATATCTTGTTCGATTTGAGCATTTAAGCCAGTAAATGTATAAGCTTCAGGAATATTGGGAGTAACTATCGTAGCAAGGGGAAAAAGCTTTGAAATTAAACACTCTAGAGCCTCGGGTACTAATAAAGCATCCCCACTTTTTGCAACGGTTACAGGATCAAGTACCACGGGAATACCCGGTGCATTTTTCTGAAGAAAGGATGCAACCAATTCAATAATTTCAGCATTAAATAACATACCAATTTTAATGCTATCCGGTATGATATCATCAAAAATCGCCTCTAATTGCTCTTCAATTGCTCGTAAAGGAATGGGATAACAACTTCGCACACCACGTGTATTTTGTACTGGTAAAGCAGTTAATACCGTCATTCCATAACAACCTAGTGCGGAAAAAGTTTTTAAATCGGCCTGAATTCCTGCGCCACCCGATCCGTCAAAGCCAGCTATAGATAATGTTTTATATTGCATACTTAAATTCCATCAGTAATTCGCATAAAAAAATCCCAATCAGGTTGAAATAAATTATCAATAAAAACTTGTCTAAACGCACCTGGGGTTTTAGCGTACTGTTCTGTTAACTGACCGCATAAGCCAAAATAAGCGGTAGCTTGTGCAACTGCCTGAAAATGATTAGGGTTAATTGCCAAAAAAGCACTAATAACAGCTGTCATTGTACATCCCATTCCTGTGGTAAGAGGCATTAAAGAGGAACCAAAGGGGAGTATTTTCTCCTGTGTACCATCAGTTATAAAATCTTCTGGACCACTAATCACTACTATTTTTTGTAATTCTTGGGCCAAATTAGAAGCACTACTGATTGCTTTGATGACCGAATCAATTGCCTCTACGCCTTTTGTAGCACCAGATGAGCTCGTCAATGAAATTATTTCACTAGCGTTCCCACGAATCACATGGGCAAAGGGCAGGAGTCTTAATGCGGCTTGTGTTCTTAGCTTGCTTGCTCCTGCTCCAACAGGATCAAGAATGACCGGTTTATGAAGAGCGTGAGCTAAAGAGGCTGCTAACAGGGCTCGTTCTAGAAATGCGGTGTTTAAAGTGCCAATATTAATATAAACAGCATGACTAATAGAGACTAATTCTTCAATTTCGTGTTCAGACTCTGACATGAGTGGAGCAGCACCTAGGGCTAAAAGGCTATTTGCCATGAAATCCATAGTGACGTAATTAGTAAGACATAATACTAAAGGTTTAACTTGTTTTAATTGCGTTAGAGTAGATTGAATTGAACTAATCATGTGATGGTCGTTTTCGCGGAATTAACATTCCGCGAAGTATATCGCGTGACCTACCAAGCCGCAATTTTTTCATGGGGATTTTCTAGGGAGCATTCTTCTGAGACCGAACCATCATTGCATATAACATATCCTAAAGGCCCATGGATTGATGGGGGAAGCACACCGCCTTTCCATAAGCAGCAGCCCTGTAAAAGTTGCAAATCCATTACTGCATGTGGGGTACAATAGCAGGTAGAATAAAAGCCATTGTTACAAACAAGCCGTCCTGCAGAAGAGTCGCAATAACTTACGCCACCCATGCTACCACAGCAAGTACTTTCTGATTTTTTTCCAGCATAGGTAGAGAGTGCGAATAGACAGAGAAATCCTGTCAGCAAAAGAGTTTTAAATGATAGCATCTTGATTTCTCTTATAATTTATTAGTTTTAGAATAGCATAGAGTTTTATACAAGGGTAGCTTGAGCAGATGTTAGATAACTTGTCGCAAAACCAGCTAATAAACCAAATAAGTGCGCCTCCCAAGACACGCCTTTATCTCGAGGGAAAATACCTAAAAATATACCTGCAAAATAATAAAGACTAATGATCCCAAGAATTACCGTTGTTATAGTTCCATTTTGATACATGTTACTGACTAATAACCCCCAGTAACCGGTAATAAGACCACTTGCACCCACATGAACACCAGGCTTTGCAAAACACCATACAGCAGCACCACTGAGAACTGTAATGAATAGGGTGACGGTAATGTAGTATGAAAGTCCATTAATTAAAATAAAATTACTTAAGACTATCAAAGGGATCGAGTTGAAAAAGAGATGATTAAAATTAGCATGGAGCAGGGGGGCAAAAATAATCCCTGGTAATCCATAGATTCGTCTAGGAATGATACCCAGCAGTAAAAGATTTCTATCAAGATATGTGATAAAAAAAACAACCCAAGGAATAATTAAAATAACCATTAAAATAGAGCTGTTATTTTGTGTTTGAGTGATTATTAAATTGAGGCTAGTCGTTAATTCATCAAGCATGGTTTTAATTTAATCCTTTATTCATTTTGTATTATGCAGTATCAGTGACTTCACACACTAATTTGCCCTGCGCTAATCGCACATCAATGACATCACCTATCCTAACTTGTTCGCTAGAAAAGAGGATTTTATTTTTCTGTGTCGCGATAGCATATCCTCTGTCTAATGTAGCCAAAGGACTTACTGCATGTAAGGTGGCTAGTAAAGAGTGTAACTGATATTTAAGATGATTCACCTTTATTTGTATTTGTTGATTTAATTGATTAAGCAGCTGATTTAGTCGAACTTGGGTTTGGTCAATTTGAATTTTTGGATTTTGTGCATTGAGCTGATGCATGGTTAAATGCAATTGATGAGTCTTTTGTTTGATTATCCGAATCATATGAGTAATTAATTGTTTTTCCAAATAATCGGTGGTTTGCCAATAGCTAGCAATTGCTTTTTTGGGTGAAGATATTTTATCTATTAAATACTGGAGCCTAATCTGATTTTTTTGCGTCATGCGATGCATTGCCTCATGCATTCGCAATATGGAATGATTAATGATTTTAAGCAGTTCAACACCATCAGGAGTGATCGCAGTTGCTGCCGCGGTCGGTGTTTCTGCTCTATAATCAGCAACAAAATCAGCGATAGTAAAATCCGTTTCATGCCCTACACCAGAGACGATAGGAATGGAGCTCTTAGCAATTTGCCGAGCGAGTTGCTCTTCATTAAATGCCCACAAATCCTCAATGCTTCCACCTCCTCGAGCTAAGATAAGTACTTCACAACGTTGATCTTGATTGGCTCGCTGTATCGCGGTAATCAGTTGTTGCGCAGCAGTTGCTCCTTGAACTTCACTTGGGTAAATGAGGACGTTTGCTATAGGAAATCGTCGTGCTAAAGTAGATAGAATATCGCGAATAGCAGCGCCACTAGTTGAGGTAATGACTCCTATTGTTTGTGGCATTAACGGGAGAGTTTTTTTATTAGCCGAATCAAATAATCCTTCTGCAGCTAATTTATTTTTTAATTCTTCAAAGCGCTGGTAGAGAATGCCAAGACCTGCCTCTGTGACTTGCTCCACAATCAGTTGATAGTCACCTCGGGCCTCATATAGACTTAATTTACCAGTGGCTACAATGTGTTGACCGTCTACTAATTTATTAGCTATTGAGCCAAAATGCCTATTTTTAAAAAATACGCATTTAATTTGTGCGCCACTGTCTTTTAGAGTGAAGTAAAAATGGCCAGAAGCTGGTTTGCTTAAATTAGATAATTCACCTTCTACATGAACTGTGCCTAATTCATTTTCAAGATAGTTTTTTACTTGGCGGTTAAGCTGGCTTACTGTAAGAACGGAGTTAGGGTTTTGTATCATATTGTATTAATACTTTCTTAATGGCCATGACTTAAAATACACGTTTTATGTATGGAAATAAATTAAGGATTTGCTAAATGTTACATCGCGTTGATTATTGTCTTAAAAATAGTTGGTTGCAAATCGGTTGTTTTTTCCTCGGATGATGCGGGCCTCTTTATATTGGCAAACCCTATTCTAATACGTTATTATCCTTCAATAAAAAATCAACATAAAAATAAAATGAAATATTTAAATAATCGACTACTTAATTGTTTTTTAACACTAATTTTGACTTTGAGTTTAAGTGCTTGTGTTGATTTATCGGCTGTAAAGTATCACCCCTCAAAAAACACATTGTCCTATTCTCAGGTATTAGAAAAGAAAGTGATTTTAAAAAAATCCCCATATCATGGAGAAGTTCATACCATGCTAGGTGGGTTAGGGGTTTTTAGCACGGGGATGAAAGAGCTAAGCGCTTCTGTTGAAAAAACCTATCACATTCCTGCACCTAGCGGGATGTGGTATAACGCGGGTAATGTTTCTCGTTCGGTTATTGCTTATTATAGATCGCATAAAACACACCGCCCCATTATTTTAGTTGGTCATTCTTTAGGGGCTAATGAACAGATTAAAGTAGCACGCAATTTAGATAAAGTGGGTATTCCTGTTGATTTATTGGTTACGGTGGATGCGGTATCACAAACTATCATTCCTCCTAATGTAAAACATGCGATGAATTTTTATAAATCAGGTTATGTGCCTATGTTTAGCGGTTTAAAAATAAGAGCGGTTAACCCTGCAAAAACAAAGATTGAAAATATTAATGTCACCACACTAAAGAATGTTCAGGTCAATCATTTCACAATTGATAAAAATCCTGTGGTGCAAGCGATGATAATGAAAGAAATTAAAAGGGTAACGAATAATGAAACAAGAACAAAGGGTTAAGGAAAATTACTCTCCTCGTGTTTGTGTCATTGGCGCGGGTCCTAGTGGACTTGCCGCTATTAAAAATTTACAAGAGCAAGGAGTGGTCGATATCACCGTATTTGAGAAAAACAATCAAATCGGTGGTAACTGGGTTTATGAGGAGGGAAATAAGCATTCCAGCGTTTATGAAACGACCCATCTTATTAGCTCAAAACGTTGGTCACAATTTGAAGATTTTCCCATGCCTTCTGATTATCCTGATTATCCCTCTCACAGACAAATTTTAAATTATTTTATTAGCTATGCGAACCATTTTAATTTGATCCAATATATTCGTTTTAATACGTCGGTGTTAAAAGCAGAACAAAATGATCAAAAGAAATGGAAGGTTAGCTTTGAAGATGAGCAGGGTATTCATGAGACTGTTTTTGATTATCTATTAGTTGCTAATGGGCACCATTGGGATCCCTATACACCAGAATATCCTGGTACTTTTGAAGGGGATTTGCTTCATTCTCATGAATATAAAAAGGCCTCTGTGTTTCAGGGAAAACGCGTATTGATAGTGGGGGGAGGTAATTCAGCTTGTGATGTTGCGGTTGAAATAGCTCGTGTGTCTCCGAAAACCTGCATCAGTATGCGACGTGGTTACCATATTTTTCCTAAATTTGTTTTTGGAAAACCAGTTGATCATGCTGTAACAAAAACTAAATGGATGCCTTCTTGGCTGCGACAAAAATTTTTTAGCGTTGTAATTCGTGCGCTTCAAGGACGATATGCTAAGTATAATTTGATGACGCCTGATTGCGGTCCCTTGGAAATCCACCCAACGATTAATAGTGAATTATTGTATTCTATTCGTCATGGAAAGGTGCATCCTCGTCCGGGCATAACTCACTTTGAAGGGAAAAACGTACATTTTGTCAATGGCGAGCACCATGAATTTGATACAGTGATTTTTGCTACTGGTTATCACATCAGTTTTCCATTTTTTGATAAAAAGATTGTTGATTTTAATGGTTCAACCAAGATTCCCTTGTATCGGAAAATGATGCATCCTGGTTATGATAATCTATATTTTATTGGTTTATGTCAACCTCAAGGATGTATCTGGCCTTTAGCGGATTTCCAATCTAAAATTGCAGCGCGTATTATTATGGGAACATTGAAACGTCCTGAGGCATTGGATGTAAAAATTGAACAGGAAATGAAAAAGCCGCATTATCGCTTTAAGGCACAAATGCGCCATGCTTTAGAGGTAGATTACCACATGTTCCGCCGTGAATTATTGGATATGTTGGGTTAGCTGATATCAAAAACGTAGCCTAGATGCATCTAGGCTACAAGGGCATAAATTCCTTAAGTAAGTGACTCATTGTTACAAATTACGTCGTTTTATTAGTGAATTCATGAGTTTTTCAATATTGTTTTGATGAGGCTTTTCTTGTAGCAATATCGCCTGAGTGCGTTCTTCATAATATCCTTTTACTTCCTTATCTGGAAAAATATAAAATTGCTTTTTTTCTACCTCTTGTATGATGTGAGTCGCGATGTCCATTGCTGGGCGAGAATGTGCTAAAAGCGACTTTAATGCGTTATGAAAATTCGCATTGATGGTGGAAGGCGCAGACAATAATCCAGTATCAGTGAATGAGGGAAAGACTATGGAAATATCAACAGGTTTATTCAAGCGCACCAGATCAAAATGCAGGGATTCAGACAATGCTAATACGGCATGTTTTGACATGGCATAGGGTGACATTTGTGAACCAGAAGACAGGGCATAAAGGCTTGCCATATTAATAATATGTGAACGAAAATTTTGTTGGAATAAGAAAGGGATAAAAGCTTGAATCACATGAATCATTCCATGTAAATTGACATTCATTACCTGATTTATGCATTCGGGTTCTAAATCCCAAACCGGGGCTAATGAACCTATAATTCCTGCATTATTATAGATCCAATCCACTCGGCCTGTTTCTTTTTCGATCTGCTGTGCTAAGTCTTTTACTTGTTCAGAATTGGTGATATCGCAAGAATACTCTAGAACATGCGATGGATAATCCTCTTTTAATCGAGCGGCCTCTTCTTGAAGTTTAGTCTTGTTTTTATCGACCATGATTACGGTTTGGCCTTTTTGTAAATGAATTTGGCTTAATGCTAAGCCTATTCCATTTGCTGCGCCGGTGATTACTGCTACTTTCATTGATTTGCCCTTATTAAAATGGACTATACTGTATTTGATGCTCAATATGAGGTGATATTATGAAAAATCAACCTAATGAGATTCCTAAAGAGCCTGATGAATATCCGCTCAATCCTGAGCCATTAGAGCCGGATTACCCAGAACCTGAACCATCTGATACCCCTGAGCCTTTAGCCAATTGTTAAAAGGCCATCTCTGTTTTTTTTTCGTAGCCTGGATGGAGCAAAGCGTAATCCGGGAGGTCAGTGCCACAGATCCCGGATTACGCTTTGCTCCATCCAGGCTTGTATCTTTAAATTGTAAGTGAAAAAGCTTAATCTCGAGGG
>JAOATK010000014.1 GCA_030158115.1 Legionella sp. | reverse complement strand
CTACTTTTGATAAAAAAAATTTAAACGTAGCCTGGATGCAGCGTAGCGTAATCCGGGAAATCCATGCAAAGCATGGCTCCTTATATAACAATGAGCCCGCTTCGCGGGGGGTCCCGGATTGCGCGCTTTGCGCTCCATCCAGGCTACTTTGATACAAAACCAGATCAGTTAACGTCTTACAATTTGCGCTTTATTAATTAAACTTTTCGAGTACAAATCATAATCCATCATGCCGTAACTGGCTTCTATCTGCTGGATAAGACTATCCTGCTGTTCTTTATCTAGGGTTTCTAATTTACCATCGTGAATCTGTTTTAAGCGAACAACAACATAATCACCATTTGGCAAAATAATCCCATCACGATTTTCAGGGCGTAGTAGATTGAATGCTAGATCATTGATAACAGATTCGGCCTTATCGCTGTCTCTAGCCGCTTTATCAATAGAAATCCAACTTAATTTATGCGCATTTAAAAGCGCTTGTTGCTTTTTATCTTCAACGGGATTTAAGAAGCTCGTACCTACTTCTTTTGCTTTAGATTCAGCTATTTTTCTAATTAAAATTTTACTAATTTGATCCCGCACCACACTCAACGCTTGTTCTTTTTCAGGGCTGTGCTTATTTATACGCAGAACTACAACAGAATCATTATCTAATTGTACCGGCTCACTATTATTCCCTAACTCAAGAACATCATGACTGAAAGCGGCGTTAATGACTTGCAGATTTTTAGTCAGTTTATCTGTACCACCTGCTCGTGAGAATGGCTTAGTTCTCTCAATTTTTAATTTGAGGGTATCTGAAACAGGTTCAAGTGAATCTGGTGATTGGTAACTTAAATCTGACAATTGCTCTAATGCTTGGGCATATTGAGTTTGAGCCATTTCAGTTAGTAATTGCTCCTGGATGGTTGTCTTCACTTGAGCTAACGATTTAATTGTTACCGGCTTATAAGCAATTAACTTAAAAATTTCATATCCATGCTTAGTTTTTTCAGGTGCTGAAATCTCACCTGGTTTCGTTATGTTTGATAAAATTTTATCATAATCATTTTGCCCAGCAGTAATCCATGGAAGTTGACCTTTATCTGCCACGGAAAGCTTATCATCAGATATTGTAGATACCATCCGGTTGAATTGTTCTGGGTTTTTTTGTAATAGTTCGTATGCGTCTTCTGCTTTTTTCTGGATTTGATCTAAGTCTTCTTTTGATGCGTCTTCTGGAGCAGCAAAAAGAATGTGAGCTACTTGCCATTGTGCTGGAGTTAAATAGTTATTTTGGTTTTCATCATAATAACGTGCTACCTCTTCATCAGATATTTTAATGCTGTCTTTAATGGTATGCATGGAAAGAGTCACATACTCTAAACTTACTTGTTCAGGGGTCATGAATTCTTTTTGGTGTTTTTTATAATAATCAGAAATAGCTTCAGGTGAAATTGTGGTATTTTTTTCAAAATAAGCAGCAGGAACAGTCAGGTACGCATAATCCCGATTTTGCATGTACAATCGAACGAAACGCTCGATTTCGTCTGGTAAAGCAAATGAACTACCAATAAAGGCGAAACGTTGTTGATTGAGCAACATTCCTTGCTTGACTTCAGTTTGAAAACTATTTTGGGTAAATAACGCAGCACTTAAAACTTGTTGGTATTTTTCAGTGGAAAAATGCCCGTCTTCCTGAAATTGTGGGATACCCAAAATAGCGGAATCAGCCTGATTAGAGCTAATTTCAAAACCATTTTTATGAGCTGCTTGAATCATTATCTCGTTTGTAACCATCTGATCTAAAACTTGATTTTGTAGCTTTTTCTCATCATCTGCTGTCATTTGCGCAATATCTTGCATACCACGAGCACGGCGATAATTTGTCTCAAATGCCTGTTCTGTTAAAGGATTTCCATTAACGATGGCTTTAGAAGTTGAAGTCTGATGAGACTGAAGGTAATAATCCACACCAAACAATGTAAATGTAATACCTATTAAGATAACTACTAGCCAAGCAACAACCCCTTGTATACGCTCATTTAACTTCTGCAACATGTCCCGAGATCCATTTATAATAACAAAGCTGTAATGAACAGAGATTGTAACCTAATCAACAGGAAATCCAAACAAAAAAATAAGGAAGAATGGGAATAGCCGTTATAAGTCAAAAGTAGCCTGGATGCAGCAAAGCGTAATCCGGGAAGACCATGTAAAGCATGGCATATTCTTTATAGGGAATGTAAAAAAAACGCGCCTTTCGGCGCGTTAATGTGGCGGAGTGGACGGGGCTCGAACCCGCGACCCCCGGCGTGACAGGCCGGTATTCTAACCAACTGAACTAC
>JAOATK010000013.1 GCA_030158115.1 Legionella sp. | reverse complement strand
TCGATATCCCCTCACCCGCATGCAAAGCTCGGAGGGGAAATCCAAAAGTAGCCTGATTTACTTCACCACAACCAATAAAACAATACCTACCAATAACAACGTAGGTATCTCATTATAAATCCGAAAAAAACGCGAACTATGCTTGTTTTTATCTTTTGAAAATAACTTAAGGTAATGCCCACAACCAAAATGATAAGCCCATAAGAATAAAACGCCACTTAATTTTGCGTGCATCCATCCTACATACAAATAATAGCTTGGGTTATAACTAATTAAAATTAAACCTAGTAAGGTCGTTAATACAGCGGCAGGCCAAGTAATGCCGTAATATAAACGACGCTCCATTGTTTTAAACCGCTCAAGGCTAATTAGGTCATGACTCTCAGCATGATAAACAAATAATCGCGGCAAATAAAACAATCCTGCAAACCAGGCCACCATAGAGATAATATGAAATGCTTTAATAAATAACATTAATTAATTTCCTGATTTTTTTCTCTTTCGAGAATGTTTGATTAAATTTAACGACTCTACTGCCAAGGAAAAACTCATGGCAAAATACACATAACCGCGTGGGATATGGAAAGAAAATCCATCTGCAATTAAAACCATACCAATTAAAATTAAATAGCTTAATGCTAACATTTTAAGGGTGGGATGTTCTTTAATAAACTTGCTGACTATTTCACTGGCAAAAATCATGATTAAAATGGCACAGGTAATCGCCAAAGCCATCACCCAAAATCGTGTGGTTAAACCAACGGCGGTTAATACACTATCCAGGGAAAATACGATATCTAATAAAGCCACTTGAAAAATAACCATTTTAAAAGTGGTTTTTCCTACAGATAATTTGCTTTGATTAGATTCTATCTCTTCTGCAGTAACATCTTGATGAATTTCATCAGTCGCTTTCCATATTAAAAAAGCCCCTCCTAAGATCAAAAAGCAATCTCGTATAGAAAATGTCAGTTCACCAACAATAACTAATGGTTTGGTTAATTTAATCATATCTACGGCTAATGACAGCAAGAGCAGCCGAGTTACCCAAGCAAAGGTAAGACCCCACCTACGAGCTTTCGCCCTTTGATGCTGAGGAAGTTTTTCCGTTAAAATAGAAAGAATGACTAAATTATCAATTCCCAAGACTATTTCTAATATAACTAAAACAATTAAACTGGCGCTGACATTAATAAAATCCATCAATTCCCTCTAATGTATGCTTTTAACAGTCTATATAGAATCACAATATACCTGTAGAAGTCGATATTTATAAATACAAATGATTCACTTTATTCATTTGCTTGGGTATAATTAATCTTGTCTAAAGAAATTTGTGAGAAAAAGCAATCATTAAATTTATTAAAAAGCTGCTAAAAAGAAACAGAGCTCACGCCTGTCCTGTTAACACAGCCTATATTATTCCCAGGAATAAACATTCTATATCTAAAGCTGACATTAGTAATAATGCGCTCAAAGTACTTAACCGTTTAATTAGTGGCGGTTATCAAGCATATATTGTTGGTGGGAGTGTGCGCGACTTATTGTTGCATAAATCCCCAAAAGATTTTGATGTCGCCACAAACGCCACGCCTAATCAAATCAAAAGCTTATTTAGAAATGGCCGCATTATCGGGCGCCGATTTAAGCTGGTGCACATACTTTTTCATCGTGAAATCATTGAAGTAGCTACTTTTCGGAGCCATGCTGCTATGGATGAAAGCCAGCAAACCAATGAACGTGGCATGTTGATACGCGATAATGTTTTTGGCTCGATGGATGACGATGCCTGGCGTCGTGATTTTACAATCAACTCCCTTTATTACAACATTACAGATTCTTCTATTATTGATTTTACCAAGGGTTTTCAAGACGTTCAGAACAAACTTATTCGTATGATTGGTGACCCTGTTACTCGCTACCAAGAAGATCCTGTTCGAATGCTACGTGCAGTCCGGTTTAGTGCCAAACTAAACTTTAATTTAGCACCAGAAACCGAAGCTCCTTTTCCAGAAATCAGTCATCTTATTACACATGTTGCCAATTCACGTTTGTTTGATGAGATGACAAAATTATATCAATGTGGAAATTCAAAAGCAGTACAAAAACTTTTAGTACAATATGGCTTGTTTCAGCATTTATGCCCACAAACAGCTGCTTTAATTGAAAGTGAATATCCAGTTAATCCTTTATTAGAGATTGCGCTTGAGAACACGGATACTCGTATTCACGAAAATAAACCTGTTACACCAGCATTCTTATTTGCAATTATTTTATGGTTCCCAATGATTGATCGCTCAAAACAATTACAAAGCTCAGGCATTGATCCTTTGCCTAGTATTGAGAAAGCTATGTCATTAGTGATTTCAGAACAAAATAAAATTATTTCTATACCCAAGCGTTTTACACAAATTATTCGTGAAATATGGTTGCTACAGTACCGTTTTTCAAAAAGACAAGGTGGAAGAGCTTTTCATTTATTACAACATCCTCGCTTTAGAGCAGCCTATGATTTTATGGCATTACGTGCTTTAGCTGGTGATGAAGACATGGAATTAGCACAATGGTGGACTTCCTTCCAGGAAGTAGATGAAGTAACTCAGAATAAAATGATCGCTGATTTATCTCCAGCTACATCACCTACCCCAAAAAAGCGCCGCCGAAAACCTAAAGTAGTTAAAAGCGACGAATGATTAATAAGTCGCATACTCAGACCTCTTATGCAAGCCGTAGCCTGGTTGCTTGCAACCGGGACTGCCTCCTAGTAATGAGAGTGTGTGCTGCAACTACCCAGGTTGCAAGCAACCAGGCTACCTGTGACCTTTTACAAGAATGAATGTATGTTATTTAGGGCTTGGTTCTAATCAAAAATCGCCTGAACGTCAGCTTAGACAGGCGCTCTTCTCCATTCAATGCTTACCGTCCACCACTATAAAAAAAGTTTCCAAACTGCACTGGACTAAGGCATGGGGGCTTCATGCGCAACAAGATTTTTGTAATGCGGCAATTGAAATTGTTACACGCTTAACTCCGCTTGATCTCTTGAAGGCCTGTCAAAAAATTGAGAAGACACAGGGACGAATACGTAAAAAACGCTGGGGACCACGAGTCATAGATATTGATATTCTTATTTATAGTAATAGAAGAATGAATTTACCAAACCTGATTATTCCTCACCCACATATTTTATCAAGAGACTTCGTACTCCTGCCTTTAAAAGAAATTAATGCTACACTTGAATTAAATAAACTAGTTTCATAAGAGGATGACATGTATAACAATATTTTATTTGCTACGGATTTGCTTCAGGAACATAGTCATCTGACTCAAAAGGCAGTCGAGATCGCAAAAAAATTCCACACCAAACTCTACCTTTTGCACGTCATTGAGATGCCTGCAAGCTATCAATTAGCTCAAGGACTTGGATTTACAGAATTAGCTAACCCAGCTAAAGATGATGCCAAAACTGTTTTATCTTTAATTGGCGATAATTTTCATATTCCACCAGAACAACAATTTATTGAGATTGGTTCAGTGAAAGAACATATTTTTAATAAAGTAAAAGAATTACATTGTCAGCTGATTATTATTGGCAGCCATTCATCCATAGGGTTACATAGCTTTCTTGGAAGCACTGCACATGCCACTGTAAATCATGCTCCCTGTGATGTATTAACGTTACGAGTGTAATAGATATTGGGCATCCGGATAATCTGATTTTTTATCAAAAGTAGACTGGATGAAGCAAAGCTTAATCCGGGAAAACCCGCGAAGCGGGCTCTATCCCTAGTCTTACCGGATGATGCTTTGCTTCATCCAGGTTACTTTTAATTTATCTGCATAACCGCTTATTTAATAGATTTAGCCTTTTTCTTCTTCCTTTTTGACCAACTCATCAAACGTCTTTTTTTATTCACTTGGCGCTCTGATAATTTGTTTTTCTTCTCAGCAAAAGGATTAGTGCCTGCTTTAAACTCTAGTTTTAAAGGAGTCCCCACTAAATTAAGATGCTTTGTGAACTCATTATTGAGATAACGCTTATAGCTCTCAGGTAGATCAGCAAGCTGATTACCGTGAATAACAATAACGGGAGGATTATGTCCACCTAAATGAGCGTATCTGAGTTTAATTCTTCGTCCACTTACACAAGGTGGTGTATGCTTGGTACTAATATCTTGAAGAAGACGAGTTAATATTGGGGTTGAAAAAGATTGTGTTGCTGAAGCATAGGCCTCGTTAATATCCTTGAATAAGGTACTAATACCAGTACCATGTAATGCCGATATAAATCTAATTTTTGCAAAATTAGCAAAATGCAATCTTCTTGATAATTCGCTTTTTACTCTTTCTTTCTGTTCTTCATCAAGGCCATCCCATTTATTAACAGCGATGACTAAGGCTTTACCTGATTCGATAATAAATCCAAGCAAATTCATGTCTTGATCAGTAATCCCTTCATTCGCATCAAGAAGCTGTAAACACACATTAGATTCTTTAATCGCTTGTAAGGTTTTAATAACAGAAAATTTCTCTATTTTTTCATCAACACGTGCTCGTCTTCTAACGCCAGCCGTATCAATCAGTGTATATTTTTGTTCATCGCGAATAAAAGGGATGGCAATACTGTCTCTGGTTGTGCCTGGCATGTCGTAAACCACTACCCTTTCTTCTCCCAATATTTTATTAATTAAAGTTGATTTTCCAACATTGGGGCGACCTGCAAAAGCAATTTTAATTGCCTCATCATGAGGCGCTTCTTCTGATTCAATTTCAAAAGGAGCAAGAACCGCTTCTAAAAGAGAGGATATCCCCATTCCATGGGAGGAGGAAATTGAATGTATATCAACTATCCCTAAAGATTGGAAATCAGCACAAGCCACATCGTCATCCAAACCTTCGGTTTTATTGACGACAAGATGTACATTTTTATTAAGTTTTCTTAAATTATTAGCAATATTCTCATCAATTCCTGTTAAACCAGAACGTCCATCCACCAGAAAAAGAACCACATCTGCTTCATTTAGTGCAATAGTAGACTGCTTAGACATTAAGTTATCTACAGCAATATCATCGACCCCTATACCACCTGTATCTACTACAATATAAGGTCTATCAAGATACAATGCTTCACCATACTGCCTGTCACGTGTTAGACCAGGAAAATCAGCAACAAGTGCATCTTGGGTTTTTGTTAGTCTATTGAATAAAGTAGACTTACCAACATTTGGACGCCCGACCAGCGCAATCACAGGGATCATTTTATTAACTCACAGATAGTTGATTAAGCATTCCATTATCGGTTAACACATACAGCTGTCGTCCTGCAGCACTGGGAGAAATGCTCACACCACTAGATGCTTTAAAGCGAGCTAACATCTCACCAGATTGCGCATCAATAAAATGCAAATAGCCTGTTCTATCTCCGACAACCAAATTTGTTCCAACAAGCGTAGGCTCAGTTAAGCCTCTAGCTTTTAATACCTTTTGTTTCCAATTAACTTGCCCACTGCGTTTATCAATGGACCATAGAACATCATGACTATCACTTACGTATAATGTATTGCCACTTAATAGCATATTCTTATAGACAGAACCTGGTTTTCTCCAGATAAATTGACCATTATTCAAGGATAATGCACCTATGTAACCTTGATAGCTAGCTAAATAAACAACATCATCTTCAACGATTGGGTCCGCATCAATATCGACTAGTCGTTCAATATCACTAGAGCCGGATGCATAAGCAATACTACGTTGCCAAATGATTCGACCTGTTTCAATATCAAGGGCATCAAGCTTCCCATCTGAAAAACCAATTAAAACCAGGTTCCCCAATATTACAGGTGACGAACTAGCTTTTAAAACCAAACTAGGTGAGCCATGTTCTGAAACCCAGATCTGTTGGCCATCTGTTAAATTGTACGCATAAACCTTTCCGTCAATTGTTTTAGCAATGACCTTTTTATGAGAGATAGCAGGAGGACCTAAGACCTCACCAGAAACTTTTTTCTGCCATACTTGCTGACCATTAGCTTTATTTAACAAGATCAAAGAAGAATTATTAGTTCCAAAAGCTAAATACCCATTAGCCAGTGCGGGACCACTCACAAGACCATGCTTCAACTGGGTGGTCCATTTAATTTGGCCATTGCTCTTTTGGACTGCATGCACTAAACCAGTAGCATCCCCTGTGTAAATAATCCCGGCGTGAACTACGGGTTTAAGCCTTAGATATTCTTTATTCTTGGAGGATTTTCCAACAGCAACGGACCAATTTTGTTTGACTTTAATTTTGTCCTGAAGATCTGCTAATGCCTTTGGTTTAGGGGTATTATCTTTACCTAACAGATAATCATCTACTTGGGAGCACCCTTGCAACGCTGCGCAGATAACTAAAATAAATAATTTAACCTTCATAAAAGTAAAACCTCATTATCAATAAAGCATTAGTTGAAATAACAGTAGCCTAACTACCATTAAGCTAAGAAAATACCGCTTTAAAAGTAGGTTGGGTCGTGACCCAACATCAATGCCCCGCTTACCTCAAGGTATATTGTTGGGTCACGACCCAACCTACAAAATCCTTAACTTAAGTAGCCTGGATGCACTACCATTATGCCTTAATAGCAATCTCATTCGCTTTCATTTCTAAAAATAAATTACCCATGTCATTTGTTTTTACTTCATCAATAGCTAATTTATAAGATTGCATTGCATCTTTATATTGTCCCATTGCGCCGTAAATATCCCCTTTGAGCTCATTAATAACAGGCAAATAAGTAGGATCATCAACCCGACTTAGTTCTTTTAATGCATCGGTATAGGATTTATTAGCTGCTAAAATGCGTGCCATTCGAATTTTAGCAATCTCTTTCAATGAGGGCATTTTACTATGTTCACTTACTTGTTTTAATTCTGCGGTCGCATTATCTAATTTATTTTTAGTGACATAAATTTTCGCAAGTGTCATATGTGCTACATCAGCATAAATAGAACGAGAATGCTCTTTGATTAATTCATTGGCATAAGCTCTGACTTCTTTAATATTTTGATCTGACAAAGCAACCATCATATGCTCATAAGCAATTGATGCTTGTTGTGTTAATTTATTCTGATGCCAGTTAAAATATCGATACCCAGCAACACTTAAAAGTATTAAAGCAAGTATTACAGTTACAATATTACCATAGTGCTTCCACCATTTTTTTATTGATTCTAATTGTTCCTCTTCAGTCATATACACTGACATAACACTTTCTCCTGAACTTCACTTTAAATGGTCATATAAAAATTGATTAATATTTGCTTGATCAACTGTAATCTGCTCGGTCACTTTGCGTAAATCTTTAATACTGATTTGTTGATTAGCAACCTCGTCCTCGCCTAAAATTAAGGCAAAACGTGCCCCACTCTTATCCGCTTTTTTAAATTGGCTTTTAAAGCTGCCGCCTGAGGTATTAACTATCACCTCTAATGTCGGGTGAGCAGTGCGAATTGACTCTGCAAGGACAAGTCCATTGATTAAAGCATCATCATCTATCGCAATAATAAATAAAGAATTTTTTTCACGTTCAGCATTTAAAAGATTTAATGCTTCCATAAGGAGAAAAATACGCTCCACACCCAAGGCAAAACCTACCGCAGGAGTAGCATTACCGCCTAATTGCTCAACAAGCGCATCATAACGACCACCAGCACAAATGGTTGCTTGGCTACCTAAATGATCAGTAACCCACTCAAATACTGTATGCCCATAATAATCCAATCCTCGTACTAAAAAAGGATTAACCACATAAGGTATTTTTAATGCATCCAAACCTGCACAAAATGCTTCAAAATGTGCACGGCTTTTTTCACCAAGTACATCAATAAGCTTTGGCGCCTTAGCGATTAATTCCTGCATTTGGGGATTTTTACTGTCTAAAATACGTAAAGGATTACGATTTAATCGGCGCTTACTGTCTTCATCAAGCTCTTCAGCATGATTATTTAAATAATTTACCAATACATCTTTATATGCTTGTCTTTCAGATAACTCACCCAATGTATTAATTTGTAACTGGACAGAATCTGCAAAGCCTAAACGCTTCCAAAACTCTTGGCATAAAGAAATCAATTCAAGCTCAATGTGGGGGCCTGCCATTCCCAAAGCTTCTACACCCAGTTGTGTAAATTGTCTATATCGTCCCTTTTGAGGTCTCTCGTGGCGAAAAATCGGACCTAAATACCACAGTTTTTGTTGTTGATTGTATAACAATCCATGCTCTAAACAAGCGCGAACACAACCTGCAGTACCCTCAGGACGAAGAGTAATGCTGTCTCCATTGAGATCATTAAAGGTATACATCTCTTTTTCAACGATATCAGTTACTTCACCAATAGTTCGCTTAAAGAGTTGCGTGCTTTCTATGACAGGAAAGCGGATTTCTTGATAGCCATAGCGACTAAGACAATGAATAAATGTTTTTTCTATATGCTGCCACAAAGGGATTTGTTCAGGCAAAACATCATTCATCCCGCGAATCGCTCGAATTCTCTCAGTCACCGATGTTCTCCAAGGGAGACATTTCAGATTTTGGATTTAACAAGGATTGCATTTTAGATATATCTGTTAATTTAAGTTCAGTAGTGGTTTGCTCTAATGATAAATCAGCCGCTGTATTTTTTTCTACGTATAATGGCTGGCTATCATTATTTTTTTGCCACCAAATACCTACAGCAAGGATAACGCCTAATGCAAATAAAAGAGTAAACATGCGAATAACATACTCTCCTTTATGTGATTCACGTTTACTCTGCCATAAAGCACGCTCAGGTTTTTTTTCAGCAATATATTGCTCATCAAATACATTGATATAAGGTTCTGGGCAAATATCGAGTAATTTAGCATAAGCACGTAAATAGCCTTTAATAAAAACTGGGCCAGGTAAAGAACTAAAATCATTGCCTTCAATTAATTCAATGACACGTGATCTTAAGTGTAATTTACTAGCCACATAATCTATCGTATATCCTTTTTGCTGGCGAATATTAGCCAGTTTTTCTACCGAATTTATCCTGTTTTCAATTGTATTATCATCAGGCATGGTTATTGTGTTCATTATGTTCTCCACCATTAGTGCGATTGGTATCCATTTGTTTCATTGTACGATCATATTCGTTAGCTATATGCTGTTGGCCCACTTTCTTAGAAACATCCCGAGCTAAAGATAACAACACGCTGTCACCTAGAACTAAATCTGGATGTTTCTGTACCAAAGCAAATGCTTGCGCATGATGTCCCTGGTTATATTCTAATTTAACTAACTCATAAAAGGACATTTTCCGTGCAGGATCTTGATTTAAGGCCTTAATAAAATAAAGTTTTGCTTTACTTTTATTCGCTGCAGATAAAGCACAAAGCCCTGCGTTTTCGTAAGCTCCAGCTGTATGTATATACTGCAGATCGTTAACAGCTTTTAAAAAATAATACTCTGCTTTTTTATAATCGCCTTTACGACACAAAAAAGCACCATAATTATTCAATTGAGCCCCTGCATTTCCAGCCAAAGATATCGCTTTTAAATAATATTTTTCTGCTTGCTCTTGCTCACTTGTCTGCTCAAAATAATAGGCGATGGCTGAATTCACATCAGGCGATTTTGGTTCTTGCTCCAAGGCCGTGAGTAATTTCTTTTTAGCTCTTGGCCTATCACCTTGTTTTAAATACCCTAAACCTAGCTGAACATTATACGATGCGGCCTTACTAAGATCTGTTTTTTTTAAACCGGCATTTTCGTTTATGCCGTTATGGGCGCATGATTGTAAAAAAATACAGGTCAAAATAAATAAACAATTAAGCGCTTTTAACACACTAGCCACATTGAAATAAGTTCAAAATAATTCGGCATTATAACCTCTAACGAATAAATTAAAAATGATTTGTCATTAATTAACAAAGAAAAGCATTTATTCAAGAGTGGTCTTGAGTTACTTCACGTGAGGTTTTACGTTTTAGGAATAAAGTGCAATTTCTGCCACCGCTGTGAACGGCTTGTTCGGTCTTTGACTTCACCTGCTAACTGGCCGCATGCCGCATCAATATCATCACCACGTGTTTTACGAGTGATGGTGTTAATGCCGCTCTCAATGAGCTTATCTCTAAAAGCATCGATTGCTTTTTGTGAAGAACGCTGATATTGCGTCAGAGGAAAGGGATTAAAAGGAATTAAATTAACTTTTGATGGCACGTCTTTCAATAATTTAATTAATTGAGAAGCGTGTTCAGGTTGATCATTAACACCTTTTAGCATGACGTATTCAAAAGTAACTTTTCTTCTTGGCTCATCTTTAAAATAGGTTTTACATAAAGCCATTAGCTGTGCCAAGGGATATTTTTTATTGATAGGAACTAGCTCATTACGTAACTCATCATTGGGTGCATGCAAAGAAACTGCTAAAGCAACGGGGCTAACTTCTTTTAAACGTTCCAAATCAGGCAAAACACCAGAGGTGCTTAAGGTGACGCGACGCTTTGATAATCCATACGCAAAATCATCCATCATCAGATTCATTGCTGAAACAACGTTATCAAAGTTAAGTAAAGGCTCTCCCATACCCATCATCACGACATTCGTGACATGCTTGTCATGAATACCTTGATTAGTAGACAACTCTCGTACAGCTACCCATACTTGTCCAATAATTTCAGCGGTTGTTAAATTTCGATTGAAACCTTGTTTTCCAGTGGAACAAAAAGAGCAGTTTAAGGCACAACCCACTTGAGATGAAACACATAAAGTACCCCGATTAGCCTCGGGTATAAATACAGCCTCAATACAATTGCCACAATCTAATTTAAGTAACCATTTATGAGTGCCATCATTTGATTTCTGGCATGTCACAATTTCAGGTAATTTAATATAAGATAATCGGGAAAGCTTTTCTTTAAGTGCCTTCCCAATATTAGTCATCTGAGCAAAATCAACTAAACCTGCTTGGTGAATCCACTGTATTATCTGTTGGGCTCTATAGGGTTTTTCTCCCCATGAACTCAGCAACTCACGCATTTGTTGGTAAGTATAGTTCAATAGATTAACTTTTTGCTCAGACATCTTATGCTCCAGATCTATTCTTATCGATCACATACTTCATGTGGTGCAAAAAAGAATGCAATTTCGCGAGCAGCGTTTTCTGAACTATCTGAACCATGCACTGCATTGGCATCGATGCTATCAGCAAAATCAGCACGAATTGTGCCAGCAGCCGCTTCTTTAGGGTTAGTAGCACCCATGATGTCTCTATTTTTTAGAACGGCATTGTCACCTTTTAAAACTTGAATCATGACAGGACCAGAAATCATGAAGGCAACTAAATCATTAAAAAATGGACGAGCACGATGGATATCATAAAAATTCTCTGCTTGTTCACGTGACAACTGTGCCATCTTAGCAGCAACAATCTGTAACCCTGCGTTTTCAAAACGAGTATAAATTTGTCCAATGACTGATTTAGCTACCGCATCGGGTTTAATAATTGATAATGTTAATTCTTTTGCCATTATGCACTCCACAAGGGTTAGTAGTTTAAAGTGCGTCATTATACATGAAATAAATGGCTTGTGGCTAGACAATTCATCAGTACCGAATACCTGATGTTAGGTTAAGGCACCAATACTTCTATCAAAATACAAGGACTCTCTATTAGCCGCGTCTTGCGCCTGGTTAATTTTGTATTCAGGTAACAAATTAAGTAAATCTATCACTCGAAGAACCGTATTATAAAATTGCTCACGAAATGAGAGTGCCTCTGTATTCATTTCTTCACATTGTTCTGTAAAAGGCCGCATCTTGTCATCAAAGTTCAAAACAATCTCTAAAACGCCAGATAAATCTTTCATCAGCTGTGTTTTAAGTTCTTGAGTAAGAGCAATTTTAAGCACTTCATTCAATTTTTCTGTGAATAAAAATTCATTACTTTGTAGTTGAGGATCCTTCAGATCACAATAGATTAACGCGTGAATAATTGCCTGGCGCATTTTGCCTTTTACATCACCTACACGGCTCAAAGTAACATTTGCTTTTTTTATACTGACCTCTAAGGCCAAGTTAAATTTTTGCGTAATTTTTATTAACTGGTTTTGGCTTGTTGAAATAATTTGATTATGCATGCGTTCTTTTTCATTATACTCCTCACCTAAGGTCACTAGTTGTTGGCGCTCTTCTTCTAAAGATTCTCGAGTTATCGCACCCTGCTCTTCTTCACCCTTCGCGTTTTCACCCGATAATAAATAATCAATAAATAATTTTTGCGCGTAAACATGATAATCATGAGCTTGTTGCAATATGATTCCTGTAAATACATTTTTTAATGGGACTTGCAATAGTCGATGATAAAAACTAAAAGGACATTTTATTGCTTCCATTAAATCGTTTTGGCCAAGCTTAATTTGATAGCGACCGAAAATACGCTCAGCAGTGATCACCCCGTAGGTTGAAAGCATCTGACTTAATTCCTTTTCTGATTTCTCTACGCTCATTTTTCATCCAATTTAAATTATTTAAAGTATGTGGTATAAGACTATTTATTTGAAAGTATAGTGTATTTTCCAGATGTTAAAACGAATAGATACTGATTTACAATTGTTGCATGAATTTCTTCAAGTAAAAACACCAACTGCTTGGTTAAACCATGCAGCAAAGAATATTCCTCTACTATTAATTGATCATGCTCATTGTGAGCGTAAAGCAGCAGCCACTGCAATTACATTTATGAGTAAATACCCAGAAAGAAAAGAACTGGTGGCAATAATGTCTCCTTTGGCTCGTGAGGAATTACTTCATTTTGAAAAAGTCCTAGGCATTATGGCCAAAAAAGACATTGGCTTTTGTCCACTTCATCCGTCCTTATATGCAACTCAGTTACATAAGCAAATCACCAAAAAAGACGGGGTTGAACGATTATGCGACCAACTTATTATTGGGGCTATTATTGAGGCCCGTTCTTGTGAGCGTTTTGCAGCATTGGTACCTTTTATTGAAGATGTTGAATTAGCAAAATTTTACCATACCCTAGTAAAAGCCGAAGCACGACACTTTGAAGAGTATCTTAATTTAGCTAACTTATATGGTGATGAGATAAGTCTACGCATCGCTCGATTTTTAGAAATTGAAAATCAATTTATTTTAGCTAAAGACACAGTCTTTCGTTTTCATAGTGGCATTCCTTCATCAGAAATCATATCAATTTAGGTCCCCTCTCGTACATTCAAGAGATGAATTCTGGTGTTCTTTAAAAGAATATCCTGATTGATATTCGATCTATCCGCACCTATAATTGAATAAGCGAATTCAATACTGAGGACCTCAATATGTTCAAAATTCAAAACGGCGTACTTATTAGCTACAAGGAAACACCAGATTCGCAGAGTGATGGTGGTGCATTTGAGGGTCGCAGTAGCTCAAACTCAATCACTATTCCTAAGGGCGTCACCAGTATTGGTTATAGAGCATTTGAGCATCGCATAAATTTAACCTCAATCATCATTCCTGAAGGTGTCACCAGCATTGGTGAATCGGCATTTTCTAATTGCAGAAACTTAACCTCAATCACCATTCCTGAAAGTGTCACCAGTATTGGTCAGTCGGCATTTTCTAATTGTAGAAACTTAACCTCAATCACCATTCCTGAGGGTGTCGCTAGTATTGGTTTTCAGGCATTTTCTGATTGCAGAAACTTAACCTCAATCACCATTCCTGAGAGCCTCATCAGTATTGGCGGTAGAGCATTTGAGGATTGCATAAAATTAACCTCAATCACCATTCCTGAGGGCGTCACTAGTATTGGTTTTTCGGCATTTGCTAATTGCAGCAGCTTAACCTCAATCGCCATTCCTGGTAGCGTTACCAGTATTGATTTTATGACATTTTTTGGTTGCAGCAACTTAACCTCAATCACCATTCGTGAGGGCGTCACTAGTATTGGTTTTTCGGCATTTGAGCATTGCAGCAGCTTAAATTCACTAACAATTCCCCTAAGTGTGAGGG
>JAOATK010000012.1:50362-71527 GCA_030158115.1 Legionella sp. | reverse complement strand
CTTAATTTAGGCTTGAAATGACTGACGAGATGACACAGTTAGATGAACACTCTCTGGCTTGGTCTTAAAAATTACTGTCACACAGCAAACGTAACCTATACTTTAAACAAGGTAGCTTATTATGGTTATTCGCAACAATTAACCCAGCCTGATTTTTCAAAAATAATCCACCATCCTCTTACAGCTGAAATTGCTGCCTTAGCAATTAAAAAACACGAGGAATCAACTACAACACAATTACAAAATGAACTAATTAAAGCCTACTTTAAAATTGAGCCCTACCTTAGCGCGAATGACACGTACCAAAACCTCAGCTCCAATCATCGATTTGGTGACAGTTGGGTTAACGTTAATGCAACAGAGCTCGTGCCCATGTTAGATCCGCAAGATAAGGATTTAATTTTAGAAATAATAAATATATTCGATCAAAAACACCTCCAAAGTCCAGTTCCTTTTTTAGATCAAAGTAAATTTGCACGCCTTGCCGCTCAATATTATTATGATAAAGCCAAGAAAACCCCTATCCCCTCCTTTTTAGCGAGTCTTATTTGGCAGGATCCTAGACCTACTTATCTGGCTCTAGCACTTATTTATAATCCTAAAATAGCGCAAGACGATCCACTGTTTTTTGCTGAATATTATCTCACCAAAAAAGAATACCAACAGGCACTTCAACTATTACCCTTACTTACCAATTTACCGTTAGCTTTTAAATTATTACTAAGTGTTCCAGAGCCAATTCGTAATACTCTAATTGAAAAGGACTCACCTCTTGCTGCTGAACTTGCAAAGCACTATCTTGAAAAAAAACAATATTCTTCGGCACAGAACGTGTTCTCAAATATCGAAAAACTAAGTCCTACTGATGCATTTACCATCGCTATTAAAGAAAAAAACTACTTTGAAGCGTATAAGATTTTCAAAAGAGGTGAGCAGACTACTAGTTTCCCCAAAGAAGATCGTAACGCACTTGCGATCGTATTTTTTAATGCAGCAGAAGCTGAATACGAAAAAGGCCTGGCGTTTAGAAGGAAAAAAATATGGTCAGATGCAGAGCATCATTATCTTAGCAGCCTAACACAAAAGAAGGCCGCAAGAAGCTTAAATCCCTCCAAAAAAAATATTGAACATGTATTTACCGATCAACGGTTATATGCACAGCTACTTATTGATGCCGATCTAGATTTAAATAAACCTGAAGACAGTAATGTAGCTAATATTCAAAAAGCGATAACGCTACTAAGAGAATGTCATTCCTCAGATAAATCGGAACAAGATTATCATACAACAACGCTTGCGAATGGGTTAATGCGTCGGGTTGATAACTTACGAGAAAAAATTGCGCTTCCTCTTAAACACTCAGATCACACGTATCTAACTGAACATAAAGTCAAATACCAACACGAGATAGATGCTTTAATCAAAACATTGGAAGAACTAATTATCTTGTTGACAGGGACATCGGAGAAAAATTTACTTTTATTCTTAGGTAAAGCCCATTACCTGCTCGCTGACACGCACTTATTTTTTTACATCAATGATCCGAATATAAATCTGAATTATAGAAAAGCGATGGAAGCTGTACCTGAAAATCCATTTTATTTATTGCGCGCATCGGAACTATTTGAACACGAACGAGATAAACTACAAGAACTTGGTGTACCTAAACTAAAAAGTTTAGGGTTTCAGGTGATCGATTATTATCATTGGTCTGATGAGCGATGGATGAAAAGAGAGCTCATAATTCATGATATCAAAGATATTCATGGAGAGGCTTCATCTAACTGTGTCACCTCGCTACTTACTTCAAGCCAAAATTAATTCGTCTGTCAAAATAAATTTGCAAGCACCATTGAGGTCAAGCCTTGCTTTTTGCTTACATATTATAGAGAAGCAAAAAGCAAGGCCTGACCCTCGATGCATTATTTAAATAGATTTGACCCCTTGGCTGAACCATGTATTATTGCCCTGGAATTAGATAGCTCGGAAGTTCGGCTTCGCTTTTGCCCCGGATACTTCCACACCCTCTTTCGAATTACAGGTTTTATACAAACCGTGTTGGCCCAATAGTGTCGATTGTGACATTTTTAGTTTTAAGTCCTCTAACATCAGCCGCTTTGCTTGGTAAGCATCACCTGCTTTGGCCATATAAATAATCAAATTTAGATGGCGTTGTGATTCATCGGTATCAACTTTATGACCTGGATTTGTTTTGTAATAGGCCTCTGGGTGCCATTGAATGCCTACCATTGGTGCGCCGTAAGCTGTTTCAAATGCTTCGACTGTATCTGCTTCTGGATGCATTTGCTCGCCCTGGCGATTATTAGTGACCATGTCTGCATCTGGTACAGCAACAGCGCTGACAACCAACATATTGGGTGTCGTGGTACTGTCGGGGGCTGCCCAATGAATGCTATTTACTGTCGGATTTTTTCTCAATGGGGTTGCTTGCTTTATATGCATTGCTCCATGCACCAATGTGGCGGGGGTGAGCTTTATCCGATGAATCTGTTTATTATTGCCAAGGCTTCCATCGGTTACAATGTAAGGCATATTTGCATATAGATGGTCCGAAACGGGTATAACTTTACCGCCAAAAGCTTCCCATAAACACCATGAGCCAGCACAGATTGCAAGAATAGGCTGCCCCTTTCTGCGGGCTTCTTGAATGAGTTTTTGTTCATGTGCCGATCTCAATGTATCTTGCTCATTGCGAGAGCGCCCGGGAATAACCAATAACCCGGCTGGTTCATCTTGCTTAACATGAGTTTTTGGTATAACTCGATCACCCAATTCACTACCTATCCCCAATGCTAATGTGGTTTGTTCAATAAAAGATTTAAACTGATTTGTATTGCTTTTTTCAGCGCATGAAATTTTTGTGTCATGTTGAGTTATATGTCGAAATGTATAGTGATCATAAAAAGCAGCATGCATTCGTTTTCCTTGCTCATCCCGATAAGAAATAATCACGGGGGCTTGGGCTGGATGAGCATACGACGGTGTAATCTTAACTGGTCGTGTCGCGTGAGCTGGTAGCTGTTTGCTGATGGCTAGCGGGGGTTCTACTGCTTGTGTGGTTAATGTAGCGGGTATGATTGCAGCAGAGGGTTTTATGTTTAAAATGGCCATCAGTTGATGGCATAGCTCATGTGCATTTTTTTCAACAGGGGTACTCCCAGGAGCTTGAGCAAAAGGCAGGACTTGCTGATAAATAAAGTCCAGGCGATCTTGCTGCCCTCTTTGCCCCATTGTTTGAATATTTTTTTTAAGTTTTTTAAACTTAGACAGATCTGCAATATCGTAAACATATTTTGTTTTTAATTGGATATTCATAGATAAATTTAGTCTCACTCAAAAGTAGTGCTCATTATACACACATAGTAGGCTTTGGAGTAATATGTTGAATTATTCGATCGCAGTTCGCTTACGAAATAACCTGTTTCAAAAAAAATGGCACACTTGGGTCAGTCTCTGAGGTACCGATGCACTCCCTACCGAGTGAACACATTCAAGGTATAAAAATCAAGGGCTTCTTAAAATATCATGCTCTAACTGTTCAATGCATTTTTCACGATGTGTTTGGGAGAAAAAACCTTTCTTGGTTGCAAGGTAATGTACACCTAAAGCAAACAAGCCCAGCCCTGTCAATGTAATTAAAATATTAGCAATAAGCACTTTCCAATAGGCTCGATGAATCGACATGTCTTTATCTTGGGAATGAAGCTTTACTCTAAAATTACTCCTAAAAGCAGCTTTAGTTTGATTTTGTTCTTCAGCGGATAAAGCCAGAAAAGCTCTTAAATCACTCTTTAACTCTAAAGCTAATAACAGTGCTTTTTCACCTAGTGACGGCTTAACAGTTAATAAAAAAAGCCCATGAGCAAATAAACGATTAAGTTGCGTTCCTATATCAGAAAATGGTTCTGGAGGTGACCAATGAAGGACATTAGTCAAATGTGCAGGCCATTGTTTTTTCTTCTTCAACCCAAGTAATTTTTCATAAAGAGGCGCATCAATCATTTTAATTTTTTTTATTTTATGAAGAGCAACTTCTTCAGTTTCAGGAGTAAAGAGATTAAATTCGTGGAGTCCCTTTAGTGAGTATGCAACACAAAGACCCTGTCTCCCCGCTAGAACTATCTGTTCAAAGCTCTTTTGAGTCAAAATTTTTGCTACGCCTAGCGCAAGAACACCCCAAAATATGTCATTTGCAGTACATGAAAACAAGAGGTCAAAATTACTTTGAGTGAGAAGCTTAGCTTGCCTCATATATTCCAAAAATGTTGCAGTACTTCTATTATTTCGTGTCCATACTTGATAATTAGCCCGTGTTAGGATTCCGGCTTGATGTAGAATAAAGACTGAGCTAGGAAAACTAAGGAGGGATATAAAATTTTTCAATCCCTCACTAATAATATGAGGCCCACCTACTGCATCAGCAATCTCTTGATCTTCTTTTGTAGCGTAATAACCTAATGAAATATCATATAATCGCCTAGCTTGCTTAGGCTCATATTTCTCAGAACGAAAGATGGTTTCTAGTAAAAAAAAAGTCTTTCTCTGGTGTTTACGAATTTCTTTAAGAGTAAGCCCATAATCAGAAGGTGCGTCCATATAAATTTTCGACTTAACGTAATTTACTTTATTATATAGCTCTTGACTATCAAATAACGTTCCTGGCCCAATCTGTTCATGCCCTTGTAAATTGAAAAGCGCATTGCAATATTCGTAATTATTTAATGAATCCAAATCACGAGGTAAACTGAATGAAAGACCTAGATCTTGGTAATAAGAAAAAGAGTCGTATTCATATCTCGAGCGGCGTCCTAAAAGTTGATTATCATAAATTTGGCGCTGCTGCTTATCACTCAGAATTTGATAGGCGCCTTGGATCTCTTGAAATACTTTAGTGTCTCCACCGCGATCTGGATGGTAAATTAAGGCCAATTCGTAATATGCCTTCTTAATTTTTCCAGCATCCGCATTAGGAGAAACATTCAATATCTGATAATAAGTCTTCGGCATTGCCTTTTTCCTTTAAAAAGCTAGTGAGAGTAAGAGCGCTTTCTTACCCTACCCTTAACTATTTTCCTTCATTTTACATTAAATGACTAAATTTTGAGGCCCGCAGGTTCAATCTGGGCAGAGATACTCTCTACATCTTCGACTAAATTCTTTGAAAGCGGTTTGAAAAAATTAATACTACTGCCCCCGCTATCATATAATCTTTTAAAAACAAGCCCTAAGGTAGTGAAAATTCCAACACCAATTAAAATAGATACCACCGACAACATCTTCAAATAATATTCTGATTGAGATTGGCGATTTTTGGTTAAGATAGCCGCTGTCGTGGGATTTTTTAATTGCGTCTCTACAGCTTTTAATGCGTCTTCATCGCTTAAAGAAGAATCATCTAACGTGGCTTTTAATTCTTTGGCAACTAAGCCCTTTAAATAGCTTTCTAAAGCAACAGATGCATTGTTTAGATATAAGCCTAGTCCATCACAATGATCATGAATACGCTCATCGGGCAGAGTATTAACAAAATCAAATAATGATTTTATGTTTTCCAATACATTGTAAATTTCAATCGATAATGGAGAAGGCTCATTTATTCTTGATTCCATATAGGGCAAAAGTAGATTAATAGGAACATCACATGTTGCAGATGATCCATAAAAACCCACTTTTTGCCTAGGTTCACTATTAGGCAACTTCTCAGGAATAATAACTTTGTTTTGATAAACAGCCGATTTTTGTGAATCTTTTCCAATCAATTCATTTCCATTTTCTTTTAATTGATACCATCCCAGCGGTGTGTCTTCTGCTCCAGGATATACCCGATGATGTTCTTGCCTGTATCTCTTTAGCTCCATATCAAAAGTTAATGTATCACCTGCTTCAGATGTAATTTTTAAAATACGTGTAAACAAATCAGGCAATTTTTTATCAATCAAGTGTCCGTATATTCGATCTGTTTTAATTTGGCCATCAAGAGCTATAAACGTGTATTGAACTGTACTTTCATTATACATTTCAAGGTATATTGTTTTCTTTTCAAGGATTGTGTCTTTAGATTTTAAGCAAATCTTATAGCCAAATTTTGGAACTTCATTGCGCTTAGTCATTATATGATGGAACAACCGATTCAGCGCAGTTAAATTATGCAATATCACACAAGGATTAGACAGGGGAGCATCATATGTACCAAGTCTCATTTGACCAAATTTAAAGTCCTCGAAATAATTATGCTCAACCGCAAGCCCGTCTTCTTCCTCACTTTGCATCCCCCTTTTTTTTTCCAACCAAAAAACATAATGTTGAGCATTTTTATACACATGATACAACCAGGTATTTAATCCTCCAGCTAAGTTGCTATAGTCCCCCCGAATACCATGTCCGCGACTATCTAGAGTATTTAGCTGTGCCTCATTGTGGCCGATATAACGTTTACATGCTTGACTTAACATTTTTCGGGCTTTTTTAGCATTGACATGTGGCATGTCTTTTCCTTATTTTATCTATTTAGTAATAAAGGCAATACCCAGTCTTTACCTTTTACTGTAAAGCAAAGACTGTATGTATTACTTTTTAATCTTCAGGGATTACATAATGGAACAATTCTTACCAGAAGGCACAATTCCCGGAAAAATATCATCCTCGGCGTTAGCATTTAGTCCCTTGATCTTATATGCTCGCTTAACATCTTCTAGTGGAGATTCTATAATCTCAGGAATAGCATTGAGGTCAGTCTCTAAGGTACCGATGCACTCCCTACCGAATAAACACATTCAAGGTATAAAAATCAAGGGCTTCTTAAAATATCATGCTCTAACTGTTCAATGCATTTTTCACGATGTGTTTGGGAGAAAAAACCTTTCTTGGTTGCAAGGTAATGTACACCTAAAGCAAACAAGCCCAGCCCTGTCAATGTAATTAAAATATTAGCAATAAGCACTTTCCAATAGGCTCGATGAATCGACATGTCTTTATCTTGGGAATGAAGCTTTACTCTAAAATTACTCCTAAAAGCAGCTTTAGTTTGATTTTGTTCTTCAGCGGATAAAGCCAGAAAAGCTCTTAAATCACTCTTTAACTCTAAAGCTAATAACAGTGCTTTTTCACCTAGTGACGGCTTAACAGTTAATAAAAAAAGCCCATGAGCAAATAAACGATTAAGTTGCGTTCCTATATCAGAAAATGGTTCTGGAGGTGACCAATGAAGGACATTAGTCAAATGTGCAGGCCATTGTTTTTTCTTCTTCAACCCAAGTAATTTTTCATAAAGAGGCGCATCAATCATTTTAATTTTTTTTATTTTATGAAGAGCAACTTCTTCAGTTTCAGGAGTAAAGAGATTAAATTCGTGGAGTCCCTTTAGTGAGTATGCAACACAAAGACCCTGTCTCCCCGCTAGAACTATCTGTTCAAAGCTCTTTTGAGTCAAAATTTTTGCTACGCCTAGCGCAAGAACACCCCAAAATATGTCATTTGCAGTACATGAAAACAAGAGGTCAAAATTACTTTGAGTGAGAAGCTTAGCTTGCCTCATATATTCCAAAAATGTTGCAGTACTTCTATTATTTCGTGTCCATACTTGATAATTAGCCCGTGTTAGGATTCCGGCTTGATGTAGAATAAAGACTGAGCTAGGAAAACTAAGGAGGGATATAAAATTTTTCAATCCCTCACTAATAATATGAGGCCCACCTACTGCATCAGCAATCTCTTGATCTTCTTTTGTAGCGTAATAACCTAATGAAATATCATATAATCGCCTAGCTTGCTTAGGCTCATATTTCTCAGAACGAAAGATGGTTTCTAGTAAAAAAAAAGTCTTTCTCTGGTGTTTACGAATTTCTTTAAGAGTAAGCCCATAATCAGAAGGTGCGTCCATATAAATTTTCGACTTAACGTAATTTACTTTATTATATAGCTCTTGACTATCAAATAACGTTCCTGGCCCAATCTGTTCATGCCCTTGTAAATTGAAAAGCGCATTGCAATATTCGTAATTATTTAATGAATCCAAATCACGAGGTAAACTGAATGAAAGACCTAGATCTTGGTAATAAGAAAA
This sequence comes from Legionella sp., assembly GCA_030158115.1. GTDB lineage: Bacteria > Pseudomonadota > Gammaproteobacteria > Legionellales > Legionellaceae > Legionella. The sequence goes on along the minus strand of JAOATK010000012.1, from coordinate 63,444 downwards.
AGAGTCGTATTCATATCTCGAGCGGCGTCCTAAAAGTTGATTATCATAAATTTGGCGCTGCTGCTTATCACTCAGAATTTGATAGGCGCCTTGGATCTCTTGAAATACTTTAGTGTCTCCACCGCGATCTGGATGGTAAATTAAGGCCAATTCGTAATATGCCTTCTTAATTTTTCCAGCATCCGCATTAGGAGAAACATTCAATATCTGATAATAAGTCTTCGGCATTGCCTTTTTCCTTTAAAAAGCTAGTGAGAGTAAGAGCGCTTTCTTACCCTACCCTTAACTATTTTCCTTCATTTTACATTAAATGACTAAATTTTGAGGCCCGCAGGTTCAATCTGGGCAGAGATACTCTCTACATCTTCGACTAAATTCTTTGAAAGCGGTTTGAAAAAATTAATACTACTGCCCCCGCTATCATATAATCTTTTAAAAACAAGCCCTAAGGTAGTGAAAATTCCAACACCAATTAAAATAGATACCACCGACAACATCTTCAAATAATATTCTGATTGAGATTGGCGATTTTTGGTTAAGATAGCCGCTGTCGTGGGATTTTTTAATTGCGTCTCTACAGCTTTTAATGCGTCTTCATCGCTTAAAGAAGAATCATCTAACGTGGCTTTTAATTCTTTGGCAACTAAGCCCTTTAAATAGCTTTCTAAAGCAACAGATGCATTGTTTAGATATAAGCCTAGTCCATCACAATGATCATGAATACGCTCATCGGGCAGAGTATTAACAAAATCAAATAATGATTTTATGTTTTCCAATACATTGTAAATTTCAATCGATAATGGAGAAGGCTCATTTATTCTTGATTCCATATAGGGCAAAAGTAGATTAATAGGAACATCACATGTTGCAGATGATCCATAAAAACCCACTTTTTGCCTAGGTTCACTATTAGGCAACTTCTCAGGAATAATAACTTTGTTTTGATAAACAGCCGATTTTTGTGAATCTTTTCCAATCAATTCATTTCCATTTTCTTTTAATTGATACCATCCCAGCGGTGTGTCTTCTGCTCCAGGATATACCCGATGATGTTCTTGCCTGTATCTCTTTAGCTCCATATCAAAAGTTAATGTATCACCTGCTTCAGATGTAATTTTTAAAATACGTGTAAACAAATCAGGCAATTTTTTATCAATCAAGTGTCCGTATATTCGATCTGTTTTAATTTGGCCATCAAGAGCTATAAACGTGTATTGAACTGTACTTTCATTATACATTTCAAGGTATATTGTTTTCTTTTCAAGGATTGTGTCTTTAGATTTTAAGCAAATCTTATAGCCAAATTTTGGAACTTCATTGCGCTTAGTCATTATATGATGGAACAACCGATTCAGCGCAGTTAAATTATGCAATATCACACAAGGATTAGACAGGGGAGCATCATATGTACCAAGTCTCATTTGACCAAATTTAAAGTCCTCGAAATAATTATGCTCAACCGCAAGCCCGTCTTCTTCCTCACTTTGCATCCCCCTTTTTTTTTCCAACCAAAAAACATAATGTTGAGCATTTTTATACACATGATACAACCAGGTATTTAATCCTCCAGCTAAGTTGCTATAGTCCCCCCGAATACCATGTCCGCGACTATCTAGAGTATTTAGCTGTGCCTCATTGTGGCCGATATAACGTTTACATGCTTGACTTAACATTTTTCGGGCTTTTTTAGCATTGACATGTGGCATGTCTTTTCCTTATTTTATCTATTTAGTAATAAAGGCAATACCCAGTCTTTACCTTTTACTGTAAAGCAAAGACTGTATGTATTACTTTTTAATCTTCAGGGATTACATAATGGAACAATTCTTACCAGAAGGCACAATTCCCGGAAAAATATCATCCTCGGCGTTAGCATTTAGTCCCTTGATCTTATATGCTCGCTTAACATCTTCTAGTGGAGATTCTATAATCTCAGGAATAGTCCAGCTAGCAGTGTGAGGATAATCAATTAATTCGCGTTCTTTCATTGCCACTATCAGCCGCAATAAATCATCTGGAGATACCACGCAGGATGTTTTTGAAGAGAGTTTAGATTTCAGATGACCAGATAATCCCCCAGCATTTAAACAGCGATAGCCCAATGAAGCACAATTTTCAGTAGTTTCCTCTAAGAAATTGCGCGTTAATAGATTAGATCCTACCATTCTCCAGCCACTAACAGTCTTCTGCAACCTTAGAAATTCACTATCTATTTCTTGAGTTTCTAAAGTATATAAAGCCATTCGAAAATTAGCTTGAATTAATTTGACAGCTTGAAAACTGTACTTACTTTCTGTATAGGCAGGAATTGCATCCCTCCAGATAATAGAAGTCTTATCCACATCATCCTTTCGGATTACAATTTCGCCTTCTTGTAGATTATCTCTATTATAAATAGGCCGAATTAATACCTCTCGAGTATCCCCTCTTTCCGCTGTGATATTTAAAATACCAAATAAACAGGGTCTAAGCTGTTCCAGAAGATGTTTTGGTATGAGTTCTGAGTGTTCTGAACGTAGAGCGTCTAAAATTTCACGCTTAATAATACCGCTTACTTTTTTCTTTGAAGGATTAAGGACTTGATATTGAAGAGAACCATCATCCATTAGCCCAACGTACAAGTGATAGGGTTGAATATGTGTATCTTTTGATATACTTGAGATTAAAGAAAGTTTATAGTTTTTGTTTTCACCTAATGATTCAAGTAGGCAATCGATTTCATAACTCATTTGAAACTCTGGTTCTCGTTCTCTAAAATATCGATGAGTCACCTTTTCTTTGGATGGCTTTATTAATTGAAATTCGCCTGGCCATAAACTCATATAATTACCTGGTGTAGTTAATGAAACATGTCCCACATTAGAGCCTGGAATAGCTGGATTTTCTTTAGATGTCCATATATTGACAATTACATACTTGCTGCTTAAAGGCATTGCTTTCTCCTCATTAAATTATTTGCTTATCTATATGTTATATTGATGGAAAAGTATCACTCACTGTATGAGCCGCTTGTAATGGGGTATCTTGCGTTTTTAGATAAGACATTAGGGCTTCCTGACCTGATTGAATTAATGCTTGCTGATTTTCTTCTGAAATATTAAAAGCCAACGTACTGATATTCAAATGGTTAATATAAACAGTGCGTTGCTTATGTTCTGCACGATCATATTTCGACTCTTGAATAGCAGATCTCGCATTTCCGAGGGCTGCACTATAAGCCCACCATTTGTCACTCATGTTTTCCGGTGCTTGTGCACTTGCCCCTTCACAATAATCTTTACGCTCTTTGCTAACCAATCTAAATCCTAACGTTTCAGGGTTATAAAATTTCCCATCATCAGCAGTAAGCAACTTTCCTGCCTCTATGTATTTTTTGTCATCAAAACAATCAATAGGATAGTTTTCATAAAATCCACCATCTACCCATGCATCGCGCTTAACATCAACTAAACGCTCACCATCAATTTTAAAGTAAACATGATGGGGCTTAAAAAGTACAGGAATCGACATAGAAATACGAATCGCATCAGCAATAATCACATGCTGTGTTTCTGGATTATCGAAACTAAATATTTTTGAGCCGCCTTGTGTTAAGTTGGAGCCAACCACAAATAAATCCCGAAATAATCCAGGGTATTTAATAGTTAATTCATGCAATTCTAAAAAAGTAAGATTAAGCCCATCATGCACTCCTTCTGTTAAGGTTTGCACTTGTGTCAGTATTAAATTGGCCATCCATTCACGAAAATATTCTCCCTCATATACTCCCTCTTCCTTCAGATAACTATAACTTAAAGGTATTTTTACAGATTTTGCAGGAATCTTGCTAAAAAAAATCGATTTACCCTGCTCATGTTTTTCTACGCTTTTAAGTAGCTTAGATTGCGTAGGGAAACTACCTTCTTTCTCATCTAGTATTTTTTTAAAATCAAATGCGAGCAACATATCTTTAACTTGCTTAACATTACAACCTAATGCAAGCAAGCAAGCAGTAATGGCACCTGCTGAAGCACCTGAGACTCTTCGAATAGAAGTCATGTCTATTTCTTTTTCAAGAGCTTCTAGAGCACCTATATAAGCAATTCCTTTAACGCTCCCACCTTGAAATACTAAATTAGCTATTGGATTTGGCATTTAATTATACTCCTATTTTCTCAATTATAAGGCTATTAAATTTTTATTTTTTAAGGGCTCGTACCACTTTTTTCCAATTGGTTTTCTATCGTTTGTTGAGATTTAATAATTTTTTTAACGATGCTACTAGGTAAAAAATCCAGCCCATCCATTGGATCATCAATTTTTAAATAGTTCATTAGTTTATCTATGCAGTAAGTAGTACAATTCTGGACCTTATCGTTTCTTGAAGATCCAAAAATTACTTTTTGATATCTTTTAGGTAAATTTGTTTCCAATGCTACATCTGCCTCGATCGATGCATGCATCGCTTTAATGGTTTTCGTGTCAGATATAAAAGTGGCAATCAAATCACCTTGATGGAAATTAAAAAGCTTCTTTTCAATGAAATCTTTATCAAAACTAATGTAAGGCTTATTTTTATCTTCATTTAGATATAGCTGCGCAATTCTAAAGACGCGTTGACCATAACCAGTTAAATACTCATAAGCGAGTTTCATATGTTCACCTTCAAGCCCTCTATTATGGGCAATTAAATACACACGTCCTTGTTGCAAAGTCAATTGAGTATCAGGATATAAAAAACTAGGGGCCACTTTTAATGTAGGGCTACTAAATAATGAGTTAGTTATTAGTTTTCCCTTTAATGGAGCACGAGCATGGTAGTTTAAGAATTGTTTACATATTTTTTTGTTGGTTTTTGAAACTAATGCGGCTTCAGGCTGAGAAAGTTCATGAGTTATTTTTGGTAAAGGAAGAGCTTTGATTTCCTGAGGTAACGATATGTTATCAATGCCTTGTTTCAAATATGACAATATTTGTGAATAAACGCGTTCTTCCGGTGGTATTTTTAGGTTAACGCTCTGAGCCCCTACACCTACATGCCCCTCCAATTCTTTATAGCATTCGAAAGCGGAACTTAATAAAATTACTTCAAGACCTTGTCCTCTTACTTTTAATTTAAGTTTCTTGTTTGAGTTTAAACTAACGAATTCTGTTGCCAAAAATTCCTCAAAAGTGAGCTGCGGTATTTTTTGAGACAACAAAGGCAGTAATGCACACAGCACAGCTACGCGTTTTTTATGCTCTGCTTTAACTAAATCGTCCGTATCATTGGCAACTATCATATTGCCCTCAAGGTAGAGCTTTTGTATTCTGTCATTTGATTTAGATTTTGATTTTAATCTATTAAATTCATTCAGAGACAAGATTTTAATTTTATTAAAACGAACAGATAACTGGGTAAGAGTCAACTGCTTTAAGAGATATTCAAGACCTTCATTCGTAATATGATTGTTATCCAGATTAAGATTACACAATGCTGCTCGTTTAGCCAGAATTGGACAAAGAATATCAAGATCTCCGTCACCCCATAAATCACAACCGTTCAAAGTAAGAGAGGTTAACTTAGACACTCGGGATTGATTTTCCATAAGATTTAAAAAAGCCTCATAGCCTTTAGTGTTTTTTTCGCTAGCAGTATGTCCTCTTTTTTCAGTGAATTTTAAAATTTCCGGGAAAATTTTCTTTACATTTATAGAACAAAAATCATTTTCCAATCCCATTTTTTTTAATTCAGTTAGTGTAATTTTCCCAGTTATCCTTTTATTACTTGGTGATAAAACAGTATATTTAATAAAAGCAGGTTGCATTTCCACATAAAATCCGTTTTTTAACATGAGTGGGTCGTGTACAAGATATCTGTATTTTTTAGTAAAATGGACATGATTAAAACTCAAACTCGTTATTTCAGGATGGATATCTCCTTCTTTTATCCTATCTAAAATAGCAGGGGATTTGTGCAATTGATCAAGCGTTAAAGGCGTTGTTAATTTAAATCCATCAAGGTTAATATTACCTTCTTTAAGTTTACCATTGGGATCTATCACCTTATATTGAAGTAATCCATCTAATAATTTTACATAGATTGTGTTCTCTTCAATAATAGAATCTTCTAACATCAAGCAAAGATCGTACTCACTTTGTTCCAGTAGTTTATCAAGCGCCTGCCCTTGTTTTTCATCGAAGGTCATATCAGAGATAATAAGTTCTGATTCATTAGTAGACCAATGATTTAAGGTATAACCCTCTCTAATCATGTGTGAAATCAATTCTGTTTGGTGAGCAAACAAAAGATCACACATTTTAGGCTCACCTTGAGAGTCAATGTAAATAGAAGGCGTATTTGACAAATGGCGAATCTGCATCCATAAGTAAATTAAATAAACAAAAGAAAGCTCTTGGGTATTTAATTCTTCTGCTGCTACCTTTAATAAAATTTTAATTTTTTTGTAATCAACATATTCTTGAGAAAACTGCTTGAAAATCTCAAAATAATGTTTGAAAACCTTGTCTATTGTAAATGCATCTAGAGCCTGTTGTTCACTTTCATCAAAAGTTGAAGAAACATAACAATGTCTGATCAAATGATCTATTACGAAAAAAGACCAATGCTTATTTGTTAAAAGTTTATTCAAATAATTTTTATTAACAACACTCACACTAGATTGCTGACCTAATAAAGACTTGAAAGTCACTAAATCATTTTTGGTTGCCGCAAACAATAAAGCCGCATAATCTTCTTTATTTTTTTTAGTTTTAATAAACTGAGGTGGCTTCTTTATAAATAATGATGTTTTTTTAGGATAATCATCCGAAGGAACTATCATCTCTTCTTTTCCAATTAGCTGATCTGTAGATGCAGTAAATATTGAAGACTTTTTAATAGGCTTACTTCCCTTTTGCAAAGAGACCTGTTGATGAGGCTGGTAAATTACTTTCTGCCCTTTTTGTATATCCAATTGAATGTTTTGTAAAATTTCTCGCGGATTAGCGTCATTTTCAAACAAAAAAGTATTGTAATGGGTTGAGCCATTGTAAAAAATAAAAATCGGATCACCTGGATATTCCAGTACATCATCCGATATATTCGGATTAGCATCTTCTCTGATGACAATGATAGGACGCCCTGTAATCCACTGAACTGTTTGTATTTCAGGTTGGCCACCCCATAAATTTCCTCTTATGCCTAGAATATATTCATCATGTGTTAAACCATCTAATTCTATTTCTGCAGCAAATGCACCCTGTATTTTCCCAGGGTTTGTTTCAAGGTAATCGGCTACCATGTTTCTTAAATTAATGTATGTTGCGCCTAAATGATAAGCTAAAGCATGATATAGACAATGACCATCACCTGGCACCTCTTGATATATTAATCCACGCCACACGGAAGATAAGACTGCTTGAGAGTTACCCTCTTGTTGCTCTTCCCCTGAAAATTGAATTATTTTTGAACTGCTCTCTAAATTGATCTTCGTTAAAGCAGGAGATTCGCCAGGAAAAGGCATCCCGTCTCCTGTAGCAATTAGTTCTTTGGCTATTACCTGACTTGTAGTTGTCAGCATATCACCTTCTAATTGTGTGCTTACAAGCTTTTCGAATAAAGGCGGCAGTATCTCGCTTGGCTTCGGATAGAGTTGTATTAATGCGTTTGCCGCTAATTTTCGTACGACCCACACATCTTCAAGCATTTCCGATACTGTATTCATGATTATTTCATCATTAAGTTGTAGCTCTATGACGATCTCAAGTGCAACTCTTCTCATAATTGAATTAGGAAATTTTAAAGCACTTAAAATTAAGGGGGGGACAGTGAGCTTTTGATTATCGCTCAGATGTTCAAGATTTAACCCAGTCATGGAATTTAATATTTTCCTAATAGCGATGGTATTTTTTATATATTCTCGTTCACGCGTAAATCCAGAAATAAACATCTCGCCAAATTCCAAGAAGTGTGAAATATTAAAAAGAAGTTGTGTACCAAGCATAAGCACTGGAAACCAATTATTTGCATCTGTAGTTGTAAACTCTTTGCCTAAAACCTGAGTTGCTTTTTTTAGTTTCTTCAAGTAAGTTGCAACAATATCGTAAACTAATTCTGCATTCACATGCTTTGAGGTAGCAAAAAATTCCTTAACACTATCCGCTACTTGGTAGCGAAACTCCGAGGGTACCTCATGAAAAAGACTAATAAATCGAGGCCAGGTGGTATAAAAACTAGCAAGAGGCAATTTCTCACACCCCTCAATAATAACGTTTTTTAGCTTCAAGCTTTTAGGTAATGATAATTTACTCAAATTGTTACAATTAATAAGGTTCAGATGAGTCAATTCTGGTGCATCTACCAAATGAAGTGTTTTTAATAACTGACAATTTTTAAGTGTTAAGTGCGTCAAACTCCCCATGCTTGTAGTAAAATTTTCAACTATTGGTAAGGACACTAATTTCAATTTTTTTATCAATTTTGCTTCATTGAGCGATGTTAAGTCAATTAGCTTGTTGGCATCACTTATTGTTAAACACTCAAGCAAAGCATTTTTCTTTACTATATTAAGTAATATCTTATCTTTAAAATAATCACTGGGAGAGCGTAAATAAATTTCTGTAAAATCTGTTTTTTTGCTTATAGCATCTAATATCATGCTGCATTTACGATTGTTAAATTGGTTTAACGGCGTCATTTTAAGCAAAGATTGACGGTCTTTTAAAGGAAGATCAATTAAACTAGCTATCTCCCCTTGAATACGTTGATTCATCTCCTCCCATGCCTCATGGGCTTTATCAAGAATATTTAAGGCTATTTTGGGAGTTACAAATTTAGCATCAGTGGGTGCAAAAGATTCAAATAAGGCTTGGGCCGACGTTCGTGTTGTACGATATTTTTTAGTTTTTGAGCACCAACTATACCAATTTCCATTTCTATTTAATGTATCAAATCGTTTAGTGGGAGTGAGCTCCTCTTTTAATAACATCGGCTCATAAACCTTTGCAAGGTTAGGTTCTAGATCACTTAACAATACTAATGGAGAAGAGGAAGAGTCTGCTCGTAGCAGTTCCTGCAAACGTTGTAATTTATAAGAAATACGCAGCACGTTTGCCATAGGTAATACCATTTGTAAGTAACTACAACGATTAAGGTCTTTTTGTTTCGAGCAAATTTCTGCGTATTCGCCAAACAAAACATCATACTGATCTGCAAGTTGAATTAAATCTTTTATCCAAAACCTTAATGCATCGATAGGCTGTATCTGAAGAAACTCATCGATTACCTCTCCATTTAAAGGTTCATTCATTGCATCTAAACAAAAAAGAACGCTTTTAACTGCCATTTTATTGGTTTTTTCATTAATAGACTCTACTAAACCATGATCTGAATCAACGAGATAAATGTCATAAAGACCCTTTTCATTTTGTTTAAGAGTATAATTATCCGGTTTACCATCTTCCGTATTGGTTAGCATAGTAAAAATGATCAACTTCCCCAAGGAATAAGAGTCCAGTTTATTTAACCGTTGATCATTGTCTTCGATAAAAGTTCCAGCATCCTCAGAAAGTAAAACAGGAATTGTTTGGTTATCAACCTTTAAAAGACCAGAAACACTCCAAGGCATGCCACTACTTACACTAAATATCCGACGATATAAATGTTGCAAAGCATCAGTAACCCCTGGTAAACCAGGGTAGAGCTTGCAATATATTCCATACTCAGGTAAATGGTAAACTGGATGGTTTCCCAAAAATTTTTGAGGTTGTGGTCTGTGTTTTAATTTATCCCATAGTTTATTACTCAGCTCATCTGACAAATTGATAAGTGATAACAAACCAATTAGCGCTAATGTTTGTTTGGAGCTTTGTTCTGTTGATAGAGCTTTATCAAGATATTGCAACCAAACTGGATATCCTTTTACCCAATAAAGCCTCTCTCCTTTTGAATCAGGTATATTTCCTAAACATTGCAACAAAGATTTCTTTTGCAATTGTGTTCCAGTGAATTGACTTTCTATTGTTTCATAATAAGCAAGACGACTTTTATCAATTGTGTTGTTGTAAGCTTTTTGATGTTGTTCTATTGATGTCATAGGATCTCGGCAAAGATGATAAGCAGTCCATCGTGCCGTCAACTCTTTAACAAGTTCTTTTGGGATAGTATTTAGATGATATGTATATGGTGCATGCAATGCTTTCGTAAGATCATCATTTTTTAAAAGTGCATACGTTAAAGTGCTATAAATAGGTTTTAAATAATACTCAGCATATATACTATCGCTGTCAATCCCGGGTGTTTGTGACTTTAAAAAGGGATCTTTTTGAGCTTCCTGGAGCAGTTGATTAATTATAGTTTGTTTAGCCTGATCAAGCGCTGCCCCCATGACAAGTAAACTATCTTCCTGAACATCCCAATGAGTTAATACATAATTCTGTTTAAACATATGCTCAATCAGCTCACCTTGAAGATGTACTGGTAATTTTTTCATGCAAAGCTGCTCAAAAGCAGAAAATTTTGGCTGTGATAGTGGCGTAATTTTTTTATGTATTTGCACCCAAAAACATAAAAGATATAAAAAAGAAACTTCATTGTGTTTTATATGATTTGCTGCTTTTTTTAGCAGAGCCTTTATTGCACTATAGTTGGTTTTTTCTTCAGAGAGTAGTTGAAATAAACTAAGGTAAAAGCGAATAGGTTTATTGAGCTTGAATACAGAGGAAAATAATTTTTCTTCCTCCTTATTAAAATTTAAATCAATATAATAATGCCTAATTAAATAGTCTAGTGTGGCTAATTGGCCTTGGTATGCGGCCATCAATAAAGGGGTACTGTGGAGCGAATTGCTTTCATCAATCGTAGCACCACCATCATTTAATAACCATTTTACAATTTCTAAGCGACCAAAAGCGGCAGCAAATATGAGGACGGTGTTGCCCTCCTCATCCCGTGCATGAAAATCTGCCCCAGTGGATTTTAGTTTTATTAATTCTCTTATATTCCCTGTTTCAGCCGCTTTAAAAATCGTTGCCATGTTGCAATAACTCTCTTTTTTAATCCATTAGGAGAATCAATTGTACATAAAGAAATCGCAAAAGTAAAATTTAGATCAATAATATAGTGGTAAATTAGAAATTTACCCTTTTTGTCTCGATAAACATGGTCTTTAAGTAGACAGATATCATCGAGGCCGAAAAATGATCACAACCATGAGCACAAAGTAATTAAACTGCTTATCCACGAGGACACCATTGGGTGAAACTAGATGACTATTGAATTAGATGGATATGGATTTACTGAGAGCAATCTCGGGATCACCTATTAGAAACTCTCTATCAACAAATAAAGCTACACCGACTTCGTTTTATTAACGAGTTGAAATTTCAAAAGATCTACAAAGGTTTTTGGTATAGAGGTTTATCTCTCGGACTTCAAGCGACATTTACTTTAATTGCTGCCACCATAGCTACTCAAGTCTATGGATAGATAAACGTCAAACCAAAAACCTACTTGTCAGCAAGAGTTACCTATCAGGCATAATTGGGGTCAAGCCTTGCTTTTTGCTTACATATTATAGAGAAGCAAAAAGCAAGGCCTGACCCTTGATGCATAAAACTCCTTTTTGGGGTGTCATCTTGAAGGCTTAAATTAATAAAACCATAAAAAATAGTCGCGCGGAAAAATTGCATATACTGTTTGATTGGGTGGGTAGGATAAATTCTGCTTCCTACTCCACCTTGACTTCTGAGTAATTATTATATATTAAGCTTATAATTCAGTCCCAATCTAACGATATTTGCTGTTAAATTAGCCGAGTGGTTCAGTGGACTTGGCGGAGCAATGGGAGGATCTGCGACTGCAAGATACGCAGGACTTAAACTAAGTTCACCTGAATATGAAACTCTTCCAAAATCAGCGTACAAGTACTCTGCTTTCAGTGCCCAATGATTAGATAATGCGATTTGAAGACCACCACCAACAGTCCAACCAACCTTGGTCATCGACGCAGTAGCACTCTCAAACGCATTACTTGGTGGAGGGTTTGTATAATTATCACTAAACGTACTTTTAGTCCTCAAATTCGTAAGAGCTAAACCGCTGGTAACATAAACCAGAGCTTTTTTGACGGCCAATCCGATGCGAGGCCGGGCCATAAATAACCAATCTGTATTAATCACAGAGTTAATGTTAAATGTATAGGGGGGCACTGATTGGTAACCAACTGTAGTGTTGTGAGAAGAGCTCATTTGAAATGACCCGAAATCCATTTCTGTTCCTAATACAAGACGACCCATCTGATAATTGACACCAACAAGAAGGCCACTAGTAAAACTATTTGGATTCAATGTTGATGAACCATTACCATTAATTTGAGCTACATCACTGACTCCAAAATATGAGGTTGGAACGTAGGATGTTCTCGTAGACACATCAGATAGACCCCAAGAGTAGCCTTCAATTAGGCCAACGTAAAACATTGACCAATCCACGGCGGAATCTAGTTCAACAGTTTGCGCAGAAAGAGTTCCTGTGGCAAATAATGTAATAGCCGTAAGGTTATATTTGATAAAATTCGACAACATATATTAAATCTCCATTTGTATTACTAGTACTATTCCATATTAGATTTATAAATAATAGCCCTATATTCAACTCTTTAATTTTATCAGAAATAATACCAGTTTTTCTCTAAAACAAAATAAATTTAAAATAATATAGCAACCATCAGATTTTAATTATTTTAGACCTAAGGCACCTAAAAACATTAGCTTCAAAATACAACAAGAAAATTAATCGTCATGAAATCAAAACAATATGAAAAAACTGTTGGTCATCAATGATATGGGTAAATTTATTTGCAATAACATTATTAAGCAAGAGCAGAGACTTATGTAACAACAGTTCGCTCAATAATGACTTACAAAAAATGTAACAATAAAAAAGCCTATCTAAAAATTAATTGGGCATAATGGATAAAATATGCTAAGATAAAACCTTTGAAATCAATTTAAATTAGAGGTCTTTATAATGCCAGCACAATTTACTTCATCAACACCAAGCACAACTACACCAAGTACAACCACACCAAGTACAACCACACCAAGTACAACCACACCAAGTA